>JACRDC010000031.1 GCA_016218705.1 Desulfarculus sp. | reverse complement strand
GCCCGCTTCGTCGAGTCCTACAACCGCTCCTGGCGCCTCGAAAGACTGGGCTACATGAGCCCTCTGGAATACAGGCAGGCCTACTTGACCAGGTTGGCCGCCTGATGACAAACTCGTGTCCAGTGAACCGGGGCCGATTCAAGCGCAGCTCTGGCCGCCCCAGGCGCGGGCGCGGGTCTAGGGGGACGGCCACCCGGAGGTAATAGACATGACGGTTGATAAACAGGTGGGACGGTGCCCTTGATACCAATATGCAATCAAAGCCATCAATGGCTTTGATTGCTGATCGGCCGGGCAAAAGCGTGATTTTGCCCGGCCTCCCGGGCGCTTACGCGCCCGGCGGGCCGTCCATGGCCCGCATACCAAGTTGCGATCAAACTATTCGTTTGATCGCAACTTGGTATGAAACGCTCGCGCCCATGACCAGACTCCATTGTGTACCCGCAGTTTGTACACATGGCCGGTCTCTGGGCGCGATGCTTCAAGCTATCGAAGTAAGATCAGCAGGTTGAGTTATTTTTGGTGCCGTCGGCCGGATTTGAACCGGCACGGGTCTCCCCACCGCCCCCTCAAGACGGCGTGTCTACCAATTCCACCACGACGGCAGGTTGTTGACTACTTGGCCTCCGTGGCCGGCGCGGGCGCGGCCTGCTCGGTCGCGGGGGCCGTCTGGGCCGGGGCCCCGTCCATGACCGAGGGCGGGGCGCCCTTGCCCGAGAACACGGCCAGGCCCAGGGAGGTGAGCATGAACACCAGGGCCACCATCGTGGTCATCTTGGCCAGGAAGGTGGTGGCGCCAGCGCTGCCGAAAACGGTCTGCGAGGAGCCGCCAAAGGCCGCGCCCATGGAGGCACCCTTGCCGGCTTGCAACAACACCACCAGCACCAGGGCCACACAGGCCAGCACGTGGATGATGATTACGACAGTGGTCATGTTATAGCCTTGAATCGGTTGATTAAATGGCCTCGATGATGCCCAGGAAATCATGGACGTTCAAGGAGGCCCCGCCCACCAGGGCGCCGTCCACCTCGCTCTGAGTCAAAAGGCCGGCCGCGTTGGCCGGCTTGACACTCCCTCCATACAGGATTCTGGTGGCCTTTGCAACTTTTTTGTCAAACCGGTAGGCAAGCCAAGACCTTATGAAGGCGTGCGCCTGGTTGGCCTGTTCGGGGCTGGCGTTTAGCCCGGTGCCGATGGCCCACACCGGCTCATAGGCCACGATCAGCCCGCCCAGACCCGCGGCGCCCATTCCGGCCAGGGCGCCGGCCAGTTGGCTCTCCAGCACACCCTCGGTCTGGTCCTTTTCCCGCTCGGCCAGGGCCTCGCCCACGCACAGGATGGGCACCAGGCCGGCGGCCAGGGCGGCGGCCACCCGCAGGCCGGCGGTCTTCTCGCTCTCGCCGAAGAACTGGCGCCGTTCGGAGTGGCCGATGATGACGTGGCTGGCCCCGGCGGCCCGGATTAGCGGGCCGCCGACCTCGCCGGTGTAGGCGCCGTGGTCCTCCCAGAAGAGGTTTTGGGCCGCCACCATGACGGGGGTGCCGGCCAGGCGGCTGGCCACCGCCGCCAGGGCCAGGGCCGTGGGCGCCACCAGCACGTCCACCTGGCGATTTTTCAGCTCCGTGGCCACCTGCCCGGCCAGGCCCACGGACTCGGCCACGGTCTTGTGCATCTTCCAGTTGCCGGCGATGAGCTTGCGTCGCGCCATGTTCAGCACCTACACCTTGTTAGGTTGGGTTGGACAGGATGGGGCGCCATTGCCCGGACGGTAGTTAATCCAACTTGCCTTGTCTGATTTGATCCACCGGCAACTTGTCCATGAATCTCTCGGCGTAGGCCGCCCAGTCGCCCTTGGTGGGTATGGTGGCCCTGGCCTCGTTGGCGGCATCGAGGACCATCTTCTTGGCCGCGAACTCGACCACAACACGCCAGGCAGGCCATCTTTGCCCCTCAAAATAGGCGAAGTCACCTTCCTGCAAGGCCATTTTCCAGTTGAACTGGTTCGCGTCGGTCAGACCATACAACTCGGCGTATTTCCTGATTTCCGCCTTGGTGAGAACGGCGTTGGGATCGAATTTTTTGGCGCCGGAGGTGGAGGCCTTGGTGCCGCTGGAAGGGCTAACGATGCCCTTGGTAACCACAAGGGTCACATCCTTGTTGGCTGACGTTATGGCAACGCCCTTGCTTCCTATATTGAAGCGCTCGACGATGTTGCCCCCCGGGGCGGCCAATGCCGGCAGGTGGGCTGCCAAAAACAAAATAATCAGGAAGAAAAGAAAAAAACCGGTTCGTGCTTCCAAACCCTTGCGGTTCATTGCTGCCCCCCCGTTTTGGTGTCATGCTTGGTCAATTTGTCCTTACATTCATACCTAAGCGCAAGGAACTTAAGTTGCGGGTTTTCGTCCCATCCGGGGATGTAACGGGTGATACACTGCAATTCATTGTAGATATTGTAAAAATCAATATTTATCCTTTTGTCTACCACGGGGATCAGGTCTTTTTGCACAAAGCCATTTTCCAGGAGCAAGGCTATATAGCTATAACTGCTGATTACTTTGTTCACGTCGTATAGTATCAACGCCGGCCAATGGGATTCAGTAGCCTGGGGATAGAAGTCGCCAAGGACATGATGCGTTAGTTTCTTGTTCCTCGCCTCTACTTCCTTGACTTTGCCGCAAAGATTATGCAGCCTGACATAGGCGTTCAAGAACTCGTGGTCCGACACCTTGTTCAATATTTCCAAGGTGTGCTTGCGGCTGTCACTGGCCAGTTGATCGTGTATGGTGTTGAACCCAAAAAATATGCTGAAAATCACTCCCACCAGCCCCAGGGCCTTAACAGTTGGCTCTATCCTGGAAAAGAACCCCTGTATCTTCTCGAACCCGGTTGGCTTGCCTTTCCCGTTTTCTGTCATTGCCCCCCCAACAACATTTCCCACGGTAGCGCGCGAGGTGTTACCCTCTATGCCCTTGGTCTTTACCCCTGCCGTGTGTGCCCCTCCAGGCCGGTGATGCCGCCCAGGGCCTCCACGGCCGGCAGGGTCTCGCCGGTGAGCAAGGCCAGGAAGGCGCCGCCGCCGGTGGAGATGTAGCTGATGTTGTCGGTCTCGCCGGCGTTGTGGATGGCCACGTCGGTGTCGCCGCCGCCGATGATGGTCAGGGCGTAGCTCTGGGCCAGGGTGCTGACCATGTTGTAGGTGCCCCGGCTGAAGGCATCCATCTCAAAGGCGCCCATGGGGCCGTTCCAGATGATGGTCTTGCAGTCGCGCAGGGCCTCGCGGTACAAGAGGCTGGTGGCCGGGCCGATGTCCATTATCATCCAGTCCTTGGGCACGTCCTGCACGGTGACCAGCTTGGTCTCGGCCTTGGGGTCCATGCGCTCGGCCACCACGCAGTCCACGGGGATGAAGACCTTGACCCCGTGGCGCTTGGCGTTGCGCAAGAGTACGTTGGCCACCGGCACCAACTCTTCCTCGTAGAGGCTCTTGCCCACGTCGTAGCCCACGCTCATCAGGAAGGTGTTGGCCATGGCCCCGCCGATGATGATCTTGTCGGCGTGGTCCAGCAGGTTCTCCAGGGCCGGCAGCTTGGTCATGGCCTTGGCCCCGCCCACCACGGCGGCCAGGGGCCGGGCCGGGTCCAAGAGGGCGCGGCGGAAGTAGTCCAGCTCCTTCTTCATGGTGAAGCCGGCCACGCTCAAGGGCGCATGCTGCACGATGCCCACCACCGAGGCGTTCTCGCGGTGGGCCACGGCAAAGGCGTCGTTGACGTAGATGTCGCAGAGGCCGGCCAGCTCCTTGCTGAAGGCCTCGTCGTTCAAGGTCTCGCCGGGGTGGAAGCGCAGGTTTTCCAGCACCAGCACCTCGCCGGGCCTAAGCGCCTTGACCATCTTGGTCACGGCCTTGCCCACGCAGTCCGGGGCCAGCTTGACCTCATGGTCCTCCTTGCGCAGCAGCCGCGCCAGGCGCCGGGCCACCGGGGCCATGGAGAGCTTGTCCACCACCTTGCCCTTGGGCCGGCCCATGTGCGAGGCCACGATGACCTTGGCGCCCTCGTCCAGGGCGAAGTTGATGGTGGGCAGGGCCGCGCGGATGCGGTTGTCGTCGGTGATGTTCAGGTCCGCGTCCAAGGGCACGTTGAAATCCACGCGGATGAATACCCGTTTGTGGCGCAGGTCAACCTCGTTTATGAACTTCATGAGTTACCCCCGGTCATCGGAGCGGCCCCAAAAAACATCCATCGGGCCAGCATGTTACGATATAAGTTCAAGCAACGGTTCAAGTTTAGTCCCAGGCCTTGGCGGCTGGTGGCCTACAGCTTGCCCGCCATGTGGGCGGCCAGGTCTATCAGGCGGTGGGTAAAGCCCATCTCATTGTCGTACCAGGACAAAATCTTGACCATGCGGCCGCCCATGACCTGGGTCAGCGGCGCGTCCACCACCGAGGAGAAGGGGCTACTGGTATAGTCCACCGAGACCAGGGGCACGTCGGTGACCTCCAGGGCGCCCTTCATGGGCCCCTGGCTGGCCTCCTTGAGGGCGGCGTTGACCTCCTGGGCGGTGACGTCCTTGGCCAGGCGGCAGACCAGGTCCACCACCGAGACGTTGGGCGTGGGCACCCGGATGGCCATGCCGTCCAGCTTGCCCTTGAGCGAGGGGATCACCTCGGTGACGGCCCGGGCGGCGCCGGTGGTGGTGGGGATGATGGACATGGCCGCGGCGCGCGCCCGGCGAATGTCCTTGTGGGAGCCATCCAGGATGCGCTGGCTCATGGTGTAGGAGTGGATGGTGGTCATGAGGCCGTGCTCGAAGCCGAAGCTGTCCTCCAGCACCTTGGCCACCGGCGCCAGGCAGTTGGTGGTGCAGGAGGCGTTACTGACGATGTGGTGCTTGGCGCCGTCGTAGTCCAGGTGGTTGACGCCCATGACAAAGGTGCCGTCCACCCCCTTGCCGGGGGCGCCGATGGCCACCTTCTTGGCCCCGGCCTCCAGGTGGCCCTGGCTGCCCTCGCGCTTGGTGAACTTGCCGGTGGTCTCCAGCACGATGTCCACGCCCAGGTCCTTCCAGGGGATGTCGGCTGGGTTGCTCAGGCGGGTGATCCGCACCCGGCGCCCCTCGATGGTCAGGGAGTCCTGGTCATGCTCCACGCTGCCGGCATAGGTGCGGTGCACGGAATCGTATTTGAGCAGGTGGGCCAATTGAAAGGAATCGGCGCGGCTGTTCATGGCCACCAGTTCCAGGTCCTTGTGACCGCTGCCCAGGATGCGGGCCGCCAGCCTGCCGATGCGGCCGAAACCATTGATGCCGACCTTGACCGCCATGGGAAATCCTCCTGTGCCCCGGGGGCTTTTGAACCTTGCCCCTGGCCCAGGACCGGGGGCATGAAAGCTCGTAAAAGCGTTAAAAGCCGCTGGACCAGGCCGGACGACCCGTCAAGGCGGCAGTTGGTAATGGCTAGTGAACCTCTTGCATTACAACAGGTTGTCTATACCATAATGTAAGCCCGGCGGGCTGGCGGGGTCAAGGATTTTCACCCCCCGGGCCGTCCAGCCAGGCCAGATCGGCGTTGAGCAGCAGGGCGTCCTCGCCCTCGGGTTGGTAATAGGCGGGCCGGCGGCCCATCTCGGCGAAGCCCAGGGAGGCGTAGAGCCGCCGTGCGGCCAGGTTGCTGGGGCGCACCTCCAGGCTGGCCCAGGTGCCCCCCCGGAGGCGGGCCTCCAAAAGCCCCTGGCGCAGCAGGGCCTTGCCCACGCCCTGGCCGCGATAGGCCGGGTGCACGGCGATGTTCTGGATCTGGGCCTCGTCCACCACCAGCCACATGATCAGATAGCCCACCAGGAGGCCCTGGGGCAGGGCCAGGGCCGCCAGGCACAGGGCCTGGGGAAAGACCACCTCGGCCTCGAAGATGCGGCGCTCCCAGGGGCTGCTGAAGCAGGCCCGCTCGATGGCCATCACCTGGTCCAGGTGCTGGTGCTTAAGCTGGGTAATGAGCAGGCGTGGCCCCCGGGGAGGCCGCGGCTCTTGGGCGGGATTATGAAACAGTCCGTCCATGGACTTTTTCATTGCGAGTTTGCCCAAGTGAATTCGGCAAACTCTCCCCAAAAGCTGGGCGCTTCGCGCCGGCGCTTTTGGGCGGGCCATCCATGGCCCGCTGACAGGCTGTGGATAAACATCCTGTCAAGACGAGAGAATTTCTCCGGCCACCGAGATGGCCCCCCGCCCGGCGTCGCAGACCATGCGCGCCAGGTCGGCCAGGGTTTTACCCTGGCGGGAGGTGGCGGCCTTGATGATCATGGGCAGGTTGACCCCGGTGACCACTTCCACCTTGCCCTCGGCCAGGAAGGCCAGGGAGATGTTGTTGGGCGTGCCACCGAACATGTCGGTGAGGATCAGCACGCCGTCGCCCTTGTCCACCTTGGCCAGGGCGCTGGTCAGGGAGCGGCGCAGTTGGTCCACCTCCAGATTGGACTCCACCGAGACGGTCTCCACCTGCTCGATCTTGCCCAGGATGAACTCGGCGGCGTTGACCAGCTCGCGCCCCAGACGGGCATGGGTTATGACCACCAGACCGATCAAGTGCTACCCCCTGTCGCTTTTGCCGTCCGGCCCCGCCGCCGGACCCAAGGCCATTGTGGTGGAGGCCTGGCCCCCCGTGGGGACTAGCCCAGGCTGATGTCCCGGTGGCGCACGGTCAGGCGGTAGCCCGGGCCGGCCAGTTCCCTGGCCAGCCACTCCACCACCGACACCGACCGGTGCTTGCCGCCGGTGCAGCCCACGCTCACGGTAAGCTGGCTCTTGCCCTCCTGGTGGTACAGCGGCAGGAGGTAGGCCAGCAACTCCTTGAACCTGCTAAGAAATGCCCCGGTGTTTTCCTGCTTGAACACGTAATCTACCACCGCTGGATCGCGGCCGTCAAGGCTGCGTAGCTCATCCACGAAGTAGGGATTGGCCAGAAAGCGCACGTCCATGACCAGGTCGGACTCGGGCGGCAGGCCGTACTTGAAGCCGAAGGTAATGAAATTGACCTGCATGGCCGCCGGCGGGGCCAGGCGGCTGTAGAGCCGGGTGACCTCTTGCCGCAGTTCGTGCACCGTGAAACGCGAGGTGTCCACGATCTGGGTGGCGCGGCGGCGGAAGGGCTCCAACAGCCGGCGCTCGCGCTTGATCCCTTCTTGCAGGTTGCCCCCCTCGTCGGCCAGGGGGTGCTGGCGCCGGGTCTGGGAAAAGCGGCGCATGAGCGCCTCGTCGCCGGCCTCCAGGAAGAGTATCTCCAGCTCGAAGCCCCGTTCCGAAAGCTCCTGGAAGATGCGCGGAAATGCCTCCACGAAGCGCGGGGCGCGCACGTCCATGACCAGGGCGGCCTTGAAGGGCTCGCCCACGTACTCCAGCGGAAGGTTGACGAAGGCTGGCAGCAGTTCCACCGGCAGGTTGTCCACCGCGTAGAAGCCCAGGTCCTCCAGGGCCTTGAGGGCGGTGGACTTGCCGGAGCCCGACAGGCCGGTCAGCACCACGAAGCGGGCGTTGCCGCGCTGGGTGGTCGTGGGCAAGGGCGTCAGAACTCCTCGTCCTGGGACTGGATGATCTGGAACATCTCCTGGGCGTCCCTGGCCTGCATCAGGTCCTTGCGCACGGCGTGGCTTTTGAGCAGGCGGGAGATGCGGGCCAAGGCCTTGAGGTGCACCCCGGCCGAATTCTCGGGGGCCACCACCAGGAAGAAGAGATGGGCCGGCTTGCCGTCCAGGGAATCGAAGTCCACCCCGGCCTGGGAGCGGCCAAAGGCCAGTTGCAGCTCGGCCAGTTGGGGCAGCTTGCCGTGGGGGATGGCGATGCCGTCGCCGATGCCCGTGGAGCCCAGGCGCTCGCGCTCCAGGAGCACCTCCATCAGGCGCTCGGGGTCCAGGTCCGGCCGCTCGCGGCACAGGGCCTGGCACAGCTCCATCATCACCGCGCGCTTGCCGCGGGCCTGCAGGTCGGGGATTATGCGCTCTGGGCTCAGGATATCGGTGAGTTTCATGGCCTGCGGTCCCCTGAATTTAGACGGCTATTGGGGTTCGATCAGGCCGAAGTTGCCGTCGGCTCGCCGGTAGATGACGTTCAACGACTCGGTGCGCGAGTTTATGAACACCAGGAAGTCGTCCCGGGAGAGGTCCAACTGCATGGCCGCCTCGTCGGCGTCCATGGGTTTGGCGGTCAAACTCTTGGTCTTGATGATGCGCGGCTGTTCGTCGCTGAGGCTCTCGGCCTCCATGACGTCAACCTTGAAGGCCACCTCGCGGCCCTTGTTGTGCTCGCGGTTGACGTTCTTGAGCTTGTCGCGGTAGCGCTTGACCTGCTTTTCAAGCTTGTCCATGACCATGTCAATGGCGCTGTACAGGTCGCCGGTGGTCTCCTGGCCGTGGATCTTGAAGCCCGAGGCGTAGATGACCACGTCGGCGTCGTGACGGTGCTTTTCAACGCCCAGGGTGATCTGGGCCTCGATGGGGCCGTCCAGGTATTTCTGCACCTTGCCCACCTTTTCGCGGGCATACTCCTTGAGGGCCTCCGAGGGGTCCACATGGCGGAAGGTGACCTGTATCTGCATCAAGCAATTCTCCTTGTGGTCGAGCGCGCGCTGGAGGACTGGCTGTTGGCCCGGCGCAAAGGTAGTCCATATCGCCCGTGGCCGGCCTTGTCAACGGCCAATTTCACTAGGCAGGCTTGCCCCGGGGCCTAAGTATCTGCCGCCGGCGGCTGGAAGGAAGTATGCCCAGCATTTCCCTGTATTTGGCCACGGTGCGCCGGGCGATGTCTATGTTCTCCCTCTGGAGCATCTCGCCGATGGTCTGGTCGGACAGGGGGTGGGCGGGGTCCTCGGCGGCCACGATATGCCGTATGCGGTCCTTGACCGCCTCGGAGGCCACGGCCCCGCCCTGCACGCGGTTGATGCCCGAGTTGAAGAAGAACTTCAACTCGAAGACGCCCTGGGGGGTGTGCATGTACTTGTTGGTGGTAACCCGGCTGATGGTGGACTCGTGCATGCCCACGTCCTCGGCCACGTCCCTGAGCACCAGGGGTTTCAAGTGGGCGATGCCCTTGTCGAAGAAGTCGCGCTGGAACTTGACGATGCTCTCGGTGACTTTGTAGATGGTGCGCTGGCGCTGGTGGATGGAGCGGATGAGCCACACCGCGCTGCGCAACTTGGACTGCACGTACTCCTTGGCCTCGGCCGAGCCGCCGCTGCCCAGGGCGTCCTTGTAGAAGCTGTTGACCCTAAGCTTGGGCAGGCCGTCCTCGTTGAGCACGATGACGAACTCGCCGTCCACCTTGTAGACGTAGATGTCGGGGGTGATGTACTGGGGCTCGTCCTCGCTGACCGTGCGGCCGGGCTTGGGGTCCAGGCGGCGGATCACATCCAGGGCCTCGGCCACCTCGTCCAGGCTCACCGACAGGCGCTTGGCGATGACCTGGTAGTTGCGCTTCTCCAGGTCGGGCAGGTGGTTCTCCAGGATGTCGAAGACCAGGTCGTGGCCGGGGTAGAGCTCGGTGGCCTGGATCAAGAGGCATTCCTTGAGGTCGCGGGCGCCCACCCCCAGGGGGTCGAACTGCTGGATGATCTTGAGCACCTTTTCCACCTGGGCCACCGTGGCGCCGCGGCCCTGGGCCAGGTCTTCCAGGCTGGACTGAAGATAGCCGTCCTCGTTCAGGTTATTGATGATGGCCGCCCCGATCTCCATCTGGGCCTCGCTGAGCGGCGACATGCGCAGTTGCCACAAGAGGTGGTCGCGAAGGGAGGGCGAGCGGGTGAGCACGCTGTCGAAGGAGGGGGCCTCGCGGTCCTCGGCCATGCCGCCCTCGGAAGACGCCGGGGCCGAGGAGTACTCGCCCAGGTAGTTCTCCCAGTCGAAGTCCTCCTTGACGTGCTCGGCCACCTGGACCTCCTCCAGGTCGGCCACCATGTCGCCTGCCTCGGGCACCTCGCCGGTGGCGTAATCGGTGGACTCGCTGGGGCCGGTCAGGGCCTCCATCTCCGGGGGGGGCTCGTTGGGCTCGCCGGTGACGGCCGCCAGCTCGGCCTCGTTGGAGATCTCGTCGGCCTCCTCCAGGAGGGGGTTCTCCAGCATCTCCTGGTTGATGGTCTCCACCAACTCCAGGCGCGAGAGCTGCAAGAGCTTGATGGCCTGCTGCAACTGGGGGGTCATCACCAGTTGCTGGCTGAGCTTGAGGCTTTGCTTGATCTCCAGACCCATGGCTACAACCTGAACCTTTCGCCCAGGTAGATGCGCCGGGCCTTCTCGCTGTTGGCCAGGGTCTCGGGGTCGCCTTCCTCCAGCAGGGTGCCTTCGTTGAGGATGTAGGCCCGGTCGCAGACCGTGAGCGTCTCGCGCACGTTGTGGTCGGAGATGATGATGCCGATGCCACGGTCTTTAAGCTGGCGGATGATGTTCTGCAGGTCGGCCACGGCCAGGGGGTCAATGCCGGCGAAGGGCTCGTCCAAAAGGATGAAGACCGGCTCGGTGACCAACAGGCGGGTGATCTCCACCCGGCGCCGCTCGCCGCCGGAGAGGGAGTAGGCCGGGTTGTGGCGCAGGTGGGCCACCTTGAGTTCGTCCAGGAGCCTGTCCAGGCGCGCCGTCTCCTCGTCCTGGCCCAGGCTCAGGGTCTCCAGGATGGCCCGGATGTTCTCCTCCACGCTGAGCTTGCGGAAGATGCTGGGCTCCTGGGGCAGATAGCTGATGCCCCGTCGGGCGCGTTTGTACATGGGCAGGCTGGTGATCTCGTCGCCGTCCAGGAGCACGCGGCCCTGGTCGGGGCGGATGAGCCCCACGGTCATGTAGAAACTGGTGGTTTTGCCGGCGCCGTTGGGTCCCAACAGGCCCACGATCTCGCAGTCGTTGACCGACAGGGAGACGTTGTCCACCACCCGGCGGCCGCCGTAGATCTTAACCAGGTTTTCCAGGTCCAGGCGGGCCAAGGGTGCTACTTGCCTCCCTGCTCGGGCACGATGGTCACGGCCACGCGCTTGCCCGGCGTGCCGTGCACGATGGAGCGGTCCTCATCCAGGAACACCGTGATCTGCTCGCCGGAGACCTGGTTCTTGCCCCGCCAGACCGTGGACTGGCCCTCCAGGAGTATCTTGCGGCCGCCGGCCCAGTAGGTGGCGCGCTGGCCCACGGCGATGCGGTCCTGCTGCACGATCTTGACGTGGCCGATGGCCACCACCTTGCGCACCTTGCCTCCGCCGTCCATGAGTCCCTGCTCGCCGCTCTCGGCGGGTTGGCCAGGGGCCGGGGCCTGGGCCGCGGCCGGCTTGGCCGCCGGCTGGGCCGGCTGCTCCTGGGCGTCGCGGTCGTAGTAGACCTCCAGGCTGTCGCTGGTCATGGTCACGTCGCCCTGCACCGCCTTGACCGCGCCGATGAAGTTGGCCACCTGGGCCTTGTTGTCCACCTCCAGGCGGTCGGCCACCACGTGGATGGGCTGGTCGCTTTTCATGGGGGCGTTGAAGGCCAGGGACGCCGCCGGCCCGCACAGGGTCAGCAGCAGCGCCAGGAGCAGGATCGGCTTGCGGCTCATGGTTTTCCTCCCGCTGGAGAATCGGCAGGCTCGTCCATCGTGGCCCCCGGCGGCGGACCCGTGCCCTGGGGGATGAAGATGGAGTCAACCTGGCTCTTGAAGGTTACCTTGCTCTGGGGAACCACCACCAGCATGCCCTTGCCCACGACCTTGAACCCAGGACCGGCCACCGTGACCCAGGAGTTGGTGTCCGCCACCTGCTCGATCTCCGAGTAGGTGATCTGGTCGGTTTCCATGTATTTGCCGTCCTTGGTGCGGGCCATCACCTCTTCCTTGAGGTGCACTACCTGGTTCTTCTGGTCGTACTGCCCCACCTTGCCCCGGATGGTGATCTCCCCGCCCTTTTCCTGGAAGAAGACCACCTCGGGCTTGAAGAGGGTGACTATGCCAGTATCCTCGTCGTATTTGGCGCCCCTGGCGGCCAGGGACCACTTGCGCACGCCGTCCTGTACGTGGGTGTAGGTCAGGCCCCGCACCCGGGGCTTGCCGTCGCCCTCCAACTGGGCCTGGCCGGGGTCTTCCACCACCGGCAGCTTGGCCGGGGGGTTGAGCCAGTAGGCCAGGATGGTCCCGGCTATGACCGCCAGGAAGGCGGCCAGCAATATCAGACGAAATCTGTTCACTTAACCCCAGGGTCCTCCTTAGCTCACCGCGGCCCCTTGGCCGCGCGGCGGGCCGGTGTGGCCCCTGATCGCCGCCGGGTGGCCTGCCCAGGCCCGCCCGCGTTAAGAGTATATCCGGCGCGGGCTTGCGGGTAAAGGCAAAATTCTTGCATACAGGCGCGGCCAGGGAGGCCGGCCGGCGGGGGAACTGTGTGCCATAGCCTTGATATTACTTACAGTCATGGCTGTAAAGCCGGGGATGTCCAGCGGTTTCTTGCGCGCTCTCCAGTGGGGGCCGCGCCCCGAGGGTCAGCGGCGCGGGCTATTGGTCCTTACAAATAGCGCTCCGTGACTTCTTTCCAGGCGCCGTTGGCCCTTAATATCAGCTCGCAGGCCTCGCGCACCGCCCCCCGGCCGCCGGGCGCCCGGCAGACCCAGTGGGCCACGGCCCGGGCCTGGGGCTGGGCGTCGGCTGGCGCCAGGGCCAGGCCCACGGCGGCCATGGCCGGCAGGTCAATCAGGTCGTCGCCCATGTAGGCCACCTGCTCTGGCATGACCTGGCAGGAGGCCATGAGCTCTCGCAGGGCCGGCAGCTTGACCAGGCACTTCTCGATGAGCCGCTCCACGCCCAATTCCTTGGCGCGCACCCGGTTGGCCTCTGACCCCCGGCCCGACAGCCAGGCCACCTCCACGCCGCCCCGTTGCAGGAGCTTGAGCCCGTGGCCGTCGCGCACGTCGAAGAACTTGATCTCGCGGCCCTGGTCGTCATAGACCACGCGGCCGTCGGTGAGCACGCCGTCCACGTCCAGCACCAGAAGCTTAATCCGCGCGGCCCGCTGCATGATGGAGGGGTTGTGCATGTGCTTATCCTTGCTGGCGCACCAGGGCGTACAGGGCTTGCAGCATCTTCAACAGCCCCTCCAACTGGCCCAGGGGCAGGCTGTTGGGGCCGTCGCACAGGGCCTTGTCCGGGTCGGGGTGCACCTCCAGGAAGACCGCGTCCGCCCCGGCGGCCACGGCGGCCCGGGCCAGGGGCGCGATGAAGCGGCGGTCGCCGCCGCTCACCTGACCCAGCCCACCGGGCAGTTGCACGCTGTGGGTGGCGTCGAAGACCACCGGGCAGCCCAGGCCCTGCATGATGGCGATGCCGCGCATGTCCACCACCAGGTTGTTATAGCCAAAGCAGCTACCACGCTCGGTGAGCCAGATCTGTTGGTTGCCCGTGGCGCGCACCTTGGCCACGGCTTGGCCCATGTCGGCCGGGGCCACGAACTGGCCTTTCTTGATATTGATGACCTTGCCGGTCTGGGCGGCGGCCACCAGCAGGTCGGTCTGGCGGCAGAGAAAGGCCGGTATCTGCAACACGCTTAAAACCTCGGCGGCAGCCGCCGCCTGGGCCGGGGTGTGGATGTCGCTGATGAGCGGCAGGCCGGTCTCCTGGCCCACCCGGGCCAGTATGCTTAGGCCCTCCACGATGCCCGGCCCCCGGAAGCTATCCAGGCTGGTGCGGTTGGCCTTGTCGTAGGAGGCCTTGAAGATCAGGGGCAAATCCAGGCGCTGGCTGATGGCCGCCAGTTCGCGGGCGATGGCCAGCGTCAGTTCCTCGCTCTCGATGACGCAAGGCCCGGCGATGACGAAGAACTGCTGGCGGCCGAAGGGGCGGCCCTGGAGGGTGAGGCTGGCGGCGGGGGCGAGGCTATGGCTCTGGTTTTTTCCCACGAACCTGCTCCACGGATATGGGGGCGACGTTCTGGCGGCCAGGCAATGCTGAAGCGCATCTTATATCAGTACTGGCTGTCATTGCGAACGTAGTGAAGCAATCTTCCGCTTCGTTCTTTGGGTGGCAAGGCTGGGTAAGCGAGAAACGAAGCGGAGGATTGCCGCGTCGCACCCCTTCCGGGATGCTCCTCGCAATGACACCTATTCCTGATAAATCCGCTTAGCCGGCCTGCTCCGCCTACCCCTGCTTCTCGTGATGATACCTGAGCGCCGCCCGGATGTACTCCCGGAACAGGGGGTGGGCCGCCATGGGCTTGCTCTTGAACTCGGGGTGGAACTGGCAGCCCAGGAACCAGGGGTGATCCTTGAGTTCCACGATCTCCACCAGCTCGCCGTCGGGGCTTAGGCCGCTGACCACCAAGCCCTTGGCCTCCAGGTCGGCGCGGAAGGCGTTGTTGAACTCGTAGCGGTGGCGGTGGCGCTCGCTGATATCCTCGGTCTTGTAGGCCTTGGCCGCCAGGGTGCCCTCCACCAGGTGGCAGGGATAGGCGCCCAGGCGCATGGTGCCGCCCAGCTCCGAGCCCTCGTCGCGGCGCTCGATCTTTTGGGAGCGGTAGTCGAACCACTCGCGCATGAGGTAGATGACCGGGTAGGGGCTGTTGGGGTCAATCTCCGAGGTGTGGGCCTCCTTCCAGCCCAGCACGTGGCGGGCGAACTCCACCACCGCCATGTGCATGCCGTAGCAGATGCCGAAGTAGGGGATCTTTTGCTGCCGGGCCAGGGCCACGGCCTTGATCTTGCCCTCCACGCCGCGGGCGCCAAAGCCACCGGGCACCAGGATGCCGTCCACGCCCTCCAACTCGGCCAGGCCCTGGCGCTCCACCTGCTCGGAGTCCACGTACTTGATGTTCACCCGGCAGTTGTTGGCCACCCCGCCGTGGCACAGGGCCTCGTTGAGGCTCTTGTACGACTCCTTGAGGTCAACGTACTTGCCCACCATGGCGATGGTCACCTCGTGGGCCGGGTTCTTGAGGCGGTAGACCAGGTCCTCCCAGTTGGTCAGGTGGGGCTGGCGGGTCCAGATGCCCAGCTTGCGGCATATCTGCTCGTCCAGGCCCTGCTCATGGAACTTGAGCGGTACTTCATAGATATGGTCAACATCAACGGCGGTGATGACCGCCTCGGACTCAACGTTGCAGAAGAGCGCGATCTTGTCCTTGAGACCCTTGGAGAGCGGTATCTCGGTGCGGCAGAGCAGGATGTCGGGCTGGATGCCCACGCGCCTGAGCTCGCTGACCGAGTGCTGGGTGGGCTTGGTCTTGAGCTCGCCGGCGGTGCGGATGTAGGGCACCAGGGTCAAGTGGATGTAGAGGACGTTCTCCTTGCCCACGTCGTTGCGGAACTGGCGGATGGCCTCCAGGAAGGGCAGGCCCTCGATGTCGCCCACGGTGCCGCCGATCTCCACGATGCAGATGTCGGTGCCGTTGACCGCCCCCAGCACCGAGCGCTTGATCTCGTCGGTGACGTGGGGGATGATCTGCACGGTGCCGCCCAGATAGTCGCCCCGGCGCTCCTTGGTGATGACGCTGTTGTAGATGGAGCCGGTGGTGTGGTTGCAGCGCTGGCTGATCTTGGCGTGGGTGAAGCGCTCGTAGTGCCCCAGGTCCAGGTCGGTCTCGGCGCCGTCGTCGGTGACGAAGACCTCGCCGTGCTGGAAGGGGTTCATGGTGCCGGGGTCCACGTTGACGTAGGGGTCCAGCTTCTGCAAGACCACCGAGAGCCCCCGGGCCTCCAAGAGGGCGCCGATACTGGCGGCGGCCAGGCCCTTGCCCAGGCTGGAGAGCACGCCACCGGTGACGAAGATGAATTTGGGGGTCATGGAAGCCCTCCGCGGGGGATTAGGTGCACTGAAACCACGCGGCTAGCCAGAAAATACCGCGCGGCCGGGGCGGTCTACCGAGGCTAAGGATACGTTATTTTCACCAAATTTGTCAAGGGCCATGGCCAGGCTGGAGGGCTTGGAATGGCCCGTGCTAGTGCTCAAGGTCACTGGCCCGAAGCCATTGACTTTTTGGGCCGGGTGGCTATAAATCTGACCAGCGGGTCAAAACATATCTGGCGCGGCCCGGGCCGGCCCCAAAAAAGTTCCCCTGGCGCCCAAAATCTGCTATGGCCTAAAATATGTACTAGCACGTCAATCTGGAGCGACGCCGTGAAGGTCAAGAACCACATGAGCCCCAACCCGGTCACCGTCACGCCCAACGTCAGCGTGGACAAAGCCTTGCACCTGATGCGCGAGCACGGCATACGCCACCTGCCGGTGGTGGAGAACGGCCAGCTCAAGGGGCTGGTGACAGACAACGAGCTGCGTTCGGCCTGGTTTCCCTCGCTGCTATCCGAGGTTACGGTCAAGGACCTCATGGCCCTGGACCCCCTGACCGTGGACGCCGAGGAGATGATCTACCAGGCCGCCCGCCTGCTGCACAACCACAAGCTCACCGGCCTGTTGGTCACGGAGCACGGCAAGCTGGTGGGCATCATCACCCTCTCCGACGTGCTCAGGGTGCTGGTGGCCCTGCTGGGCCTCTTGAGCGATAGTTCGCGCCTGGACGTGGCCCTGCGCTCAGGTCCGGACGCCCTGGAGGAGGTGCACGCCATCATCCGCGACCACGGCGGCGAGGTGATAAGCGTGGCCCTGTTGTCGTCGGAGGCCAACCGGCGCATCTACTGCTTCCGCCTGGAAAAGACCGACCTGGGCCCCATGAGCCAGGCCCTGGCCGCCGCGGGGCACAAAGTCCTGGAATAGGCCGTGCCCCCCTCGGCCGACATCCCCCCTGACCTGCGAGACACCTGGCAGGCCCTGCTGGAGGACATCAGGGGCCTGGCGCCCCTGGTGGTGGCCTTTTCGGGCGGCGCCGACTCCAGTCTTTTGCTGGCCGCCGCCACCCAGGCCCTGGGGCAGGGGGTGAAGGCGGCCATCTGCCTGGGTCCCCTTACTCCCCCCTGGGAGGCGGACCGCGCCCGCCAGTTGGCCGCCCACCTGGGCGCCGAGCTGGTGGAACTTCAGGCCGGTGAGATCAATGACCCGGACATCGTGGCCAACGATAGCCAGCGCTGTTATTACTGCAAGCGCCTGCGTCTGACCTTGCTTACCCAGTTGGCCCGGCAGTGGGGCCTGGCCAGCGTGGTGGAGGGCAGCCAGGTGGATGACGCCCAGGACTTTCGCCCCGGCAGCCGGGCGGTCAAGGAACTGGGGGTTTACAGCCCCCTGGCCCGGGCCGGCCTGGACAAGGCCGCGGTGCGCCGCCTGAGCCAGGCCCTGGGGCTCGTCACCGCCCAGGTGCCCTCGGGTGCCTGCCTGGCCACCCGGGTGCCGACCGGCACCCGCCTGAGCGCCCCGGCGCTGGAGCGTATCGGCCAGGCCGAGCAGGCGGTGCGCGCCCTGCTGCCCGGGCGGCAGGTGCGGGTGCGCGACCACTTCCCCCTGGCTCGCCTGGAGCTGGAGCCGGATGTCCTGCCCCGGGCCGCCTCCCAGCCCCTGCGCGGCCGCCTGCTGGCCGCGCTGCTGGCCCTGGGCTACGCTGGCGTGTGCCTGGACCTGGCTGGCTACCGGCCCAGCGGAGGGCCGCCCGCCGGCCCCGGCCAGGACGGCCCCGCCTCGAGAGTGAGCGGCGGGCACCCGGAAAAGAATCAGGGAAAGTGAAAGGGCGGCTCGGGCAGGGCAGGGCCTTGGCCAGCGCGCGATCTGAAAATGCCCGGCGAAAAACCCTGAGGATGGCCCGGCGGCACTCCCTTTGGGCAGTTGGCGATGAATTTACGCGGGCCGTTGGCCAGGCCTGCCAGGCCACGATCAGCGCCGCAGGGCGCTTTACCTTTTCCCCAACTCGTATCTCCTGCGCGCGGGACCTGTAGCACTAGGAGCAAGCACATGGACGACGAACGCTTTCAGCGCGGCCTGGCCACCCTGGGCCGTTTGGACCCCCAGGGGTGGGAGTACTTGCAGAACGGCCTGGAGGACATCGCCCCCGACCTGGCCCGCCACGCCGTGGAGTTTGCCTTTGGCGACATCCTGAGCCGGCCGGGGCTGGACCTCAAGTCGCGGGAGATCGCCACCCTGGCGGCGCTGACCGCCCTGGGACACGCAATCCCCCAATTGGAGTGGCACGTGGGCGCCGCCCTCAACGTGGGGCTCTCCCGCCAGGAGGTGGTGGAGGTCATCATGCAGATGGCCGTGTACGCCGGCTTCCCGGCCAGCCTCAACGCCATGCAGGCCGCCAGGCGGGTCTTTGCCCAGCGCGACCAGGAGGGCCGCCAGCCCTGAGGCCACGGGTCCCGGCCAGGGTAAATCACCCATGTGAAAATTGACCCCTTGGCCGGCATGCGGTAGTCTGGCGCCAGGGGAGGGGAGGCGGCGCCAGGGCTTCCATCGGCCTTGAGCCACAAGGTTGGGCACTGATCGCTGCACGCCGGACGCGGCCCGGCGCGGAGATGTTGCACATGGCCGTCATGGACCCCAACCTCACCGTATTGGTGGTGGACGACATCCGCAAGATGCGGCGCACCTTGCGCGAGATGCTGCGCCTCATGGGCTTCAAGCACATCCTGGAGGCCGACGACGGCGACGTGGCCCTGCAAAAGCTGCGCGGCAACCTGGTGGACTTGGTCATCAGCGACTGGGCCATGCCCCGCATGGGGGGCTTAAGCCTGCTCAAGGCCGTGCGCGAGGACGACAAGCTGGCGCGCGTTCCCTTCCTGATGGTCTCGGAGGAGATGAAGGAGGCCGAGGTGGCCGCCGCCGGCGAGGGCGCGGTGGACGCCTACATCCTCAAGCCCTTCACCGCCCAGATGCTGCACGACAAGATCGCCGAGGTGCTGGAGAGGCGCTCGGCGCCCACGGCCATTGACACCCAACTGTCCCTGGGGCTGGTCTATCTGCAACACCGCCAGTTCGACGAGGCCCAGCAGTGCTTCCGCGCGGCCCTGGCCGAGAACCCCAAGAGCCCGCGCACCCTCTTGGCCATGGGCCAATGGCACCAGGCCCAGGGAGACCTGCAAAAGGCCAAGGAATGCTACCAGGCGGCGGTGAAGCTCTCGCCCAAGTACGTAAAGGCCCACGAGGCCCTGGCCACCCTGTGCCGGCTCTTGGACGACAAGGACGAGGCCCTGTCCCACCTGCAGGCGGCGGTGCGCATCAGCCCCAAGAACGTGGACCGCCAGATCGAGTTGGGCCAGATCCTGGCGGAGTCGGGCCGCCCGGAGGAGGCCCAGCAGGTCTTTCGCGCGGCCATGCGCGAGGCCCGCGACCAGTACGCCGAGGTGGCCCAGAAGGTGGGCGAGGCCTGCATGCGCGCCGGGCTCAACGCCGACGCCGAGGAGGCCTTCCAGCAGGCCCTGGCGGCCCGGCCCCAGGACATCCACCTCTACAACCGCCTGGGCATCGCCTTCCGCCAGCAGGGCAAGATCAAGGAGGCCGTGGCCAACTACCAGCGCGCCCTCAGGCTGGCCCCCAATAACGAGAACCTCTACTACAACCTCAGCCGCGCCTACTACCAGGGCCAAGACCTGGCCTCGGCCCACAAGTCCCTGGCCAGGGCCCTGGACCTGCGCCCCGACTTCCCCGAGGCCCGGGAGATGTTGAGCCTGGTACAGGGCCAGATGCAGGCCATGGACGCCTGAGTCCAATTTAATAACCGAGGGATGGCTTTTGATGAACCAAAACGGGCGGGGGTTGCCCCCGCCCGCGTCTCGGCTTTTTGCTAAAAGCCATGGGTTGGCGCTAAACTGGTATTAGGTTTATTGGCATGCCATTATAGATAGTTGAGATGTTTCCTGATACTTGCCTTTAAACGGTCCCCAGTAGGCTGGCGTAGAGGCTGGCGTAGGCCTGGGCGCTCCTTTGCCAGGAGAAGTCCTGGGCCATGGCGTTTTGCATCAGGCGGTCCCACAGGCCGGGACGCGCCTTGGTCCACAGGGCCTCGCGCAGGGCGCAGGTCAGCTCGCCCGGCGAGAAATGATCGAAGACAAAGCCCGTGCCCTGGCCCGTGAGCGGGTCAAAGGGCAGCACCGTGTCCTTGAGCCCACCGGTGGCCCGCACCACCGGCGCGGTACCGTAACGCAGGGCGTAGATCTGGTTGAGGCCGCAAGGCTCGTAACGGCTGGGCATCATCAGGGCGTGGCAGCCGGCGGTGATGAGATGGGCCAGGTCCTCGCTGAAAGTGAGCTTGAGGCCCAGCCGCCCCGGGTAGGCGGCGGCCAGGCGCTTCAGGGGCTCTTCATACTGGGCCTCGCCCGAGCCCAGAAGGCAGATGCGCACATCGTCCAAGAGCAGGCGGGGCAGGGCGGCGGGCAAGAGGTCCACGCCCTTTTGATAGGCCAGGCGGCCCACGGAGCCTAGCACCGTGGTCTGGGGGCCGGCGGGCTCCAGGCCCAGGGTCTCCAGCAGGGCGCGGCGGCAGGTCTGTTTGCCCGCCAGGTCGCCGGCGGAAAAGACCGCGGGCAGGAGGGGGTCGGCCTCGGGCGACCATTGGCCATAGTCGGCGCCGTTCAAGATGCCGTGCAGGTCGGCCCGGCGCTCCAGCAGCACGCCCTCCAGGCCGTGGCCGCCATCGGGGGTCTGTATCTCCTGGGCATAGGTGGGGCTGACCGTGGTCAGGGCGCGGGCCGTGACCAGGCCGGCCTTGAGCAGGGAGGTGTTGCCCCAGAACTCCGAGCCCCGGGGCGAGTCCAGCCAGGCCGGTAGGCCGGTGAGGCCAAAGGCGGGGCGGGGGTAGATGCCCTGGTAGGCCAGGTTGTGGATGGTCAGCACCGTGACCGCCCCGGCCAGCGGACCCGGGTCCCAGGCGCCGGTGGAGAGCATGGCCGGCAGGAGCGCGGTCTGCCAGTCGTGGGCGTGCACCACCCGGGCTTTGTAATCCAAGGCCCGGGCCAGTTCGATCGCCCCCCGGCAGAACCACGTGAAACGCAGGGGGTTGTCGGCGAAGTCGCCCCCTGGCAGGCCGTAGAGCGCCGGCCGGTCGAAGAGCTCCTGGTTCTCCAGGAAAAACACGCGGCATCCCGGCAGGCGCCCCTCCCAGACCGTGGCCGGGTAAGACCGCCCGCCAGCCGGCACCCCGAGCGTCAGGCCGCTGTTGGTCAGGCCGTGGGCCTGGCGGTCCACCTGACGGTGCAAGGGCATGACCAACAGCACCTCCAGGCCCAGGCGGGCCAAGGCCGGGGGCAGGCTGCCGGCCACGTCGCCCAGGCCGCCGGTCTTGGCAAAGGGGGCTATCTCACTGGCCGCGAACAGGACCTTCAGGGCGGCGGCTGAGCTCAAGGCGGTCATGGGCGCTCCCGGGTCATGGATTTGCCAAGGTGTATTGTGAATTTTTTTTGGAAAGTATAGAGTGAAATAAGTAGCGCTACAACTTGCATGGACAATCTGGCTAGGCGGGTGGTCATGGCCACTAACCTGCGGTGGTTGAGCGGGATACTCAAGAGGCGCAGCCGCGAGCGCCTGGAGCAGCGCTTGGAGGCCAGCATCCTGGTGCTGGACGGCGAGGGCGGCGCTGGCTTGACCAAGACCCAACCGGCCCGGGTGGTCAACCTCTCGGAGGACGGCTGCTGCCTGGCCCTGCCCAGCCTGGCCCTGGATGGCTTCCACCTCAACCGCTGCCTGGAGTCGCCCCAGGACTTTCCCCTGGAGGTGGCCATCACCGCGCCCAGCGGGGGCACCTGGCGCCTGCTGGCCCAGGTGCGCTGGACCAACCGCGACGATGACGGCCAGGAGTGGCCCTTCAGGGTGGGCGCCAGGTTCGGCGCCGCCCAGGGCCTGCCCCAGAACTGGCGGCGCCTGCTCAGCGCCTCGCCCAGCCCCTCGCCGGGGCGCGAAACCTCATCCCGGAGTTTTTCATGAACCAGGTGCAAGAGGGAATCTATCTGGAAACCAAGCAGACCCAGGTGGGCACCGGCCATACCGCCTCGCGGGTCACCTTCAAGAACCACTACGCCCTGCGCCTGGCCGGCGAGGAGGCGGTGCTGTTCTTGCTGGACGACAACCTGGGGCTCACCGGCCTGCGCGAGAGCGTGCCCCTGGCCCAGGTAGGCAAACGCCTGGAGTACCAGCCCGACCTGCAAGACACCTTCGCGGCCCTCTTGCCCCGGCTGGGCAGCCGGCCCCAACCCGCCGCCCGGCCAGCCTCGGCCCCGGCCCAGTCAGCCCCGGCGGCGGCCCCAGCGGCGGTGCAGACCGTCAACCCGGCCCAGCCGCCCCAGGCCCGGCCCACGGCCCAGCCGCCCCAGGCCCGGCCCACCCCCCCGCCCCCCCAGACGCGCCCGGCCGCCGCGCCGCCGGCCAAGCCCGCCGCGCCGGGTGACACCCCCTGGTGGGAGCTGACCCAGAAGGGGGCCTCCAATCTGCTGAAGAAGGACTGATACCAATATGCAATCAAAGCCATCCCTGGCTTTGATTGCTGATCGGCCGGGCAAAAACGTGGTTTTGCCCGGCCTCCCGGGCGCTTTCGCGCCCGGCGGGCCATCCATGGCCCGCATACCAAGTTGCGATCAAACTACTCGTTTGATCGCAACTTGGTATGAAGCGCGACTGGCGGTCGAGTGCCTCATTAGCTTTGACGATGTGACACACGGGTGGGGATAAACCCCGCCCCTACATTAAGGCAACGCTATAATTGCCTTTTCTCGATGTAGGGGCGGGGGTTGCTTCCGCCCGTGCGTTTTTGCGCCTTATTTCCTTGCTGGGCTGGCGCCGGTGTCAGCCTCTGGCCTGTTCCTTGGCGGGCATGCCCAGCAGGGCCTGCACCAGGGGCAGGCCGGCCAGGCGGGGCGGCAGGTCCTTGAGCCCGGCCAGGCTGGGCGGCTCCGGCGGGTGGCGCCGCGCCTCCTCCGGGGTGACCACCAGGCTGGCCCGCTGGTCCCAGGGCTCGTGGGGCAGTTCGTCAACCACCATCTCCGGGGCGGCCAGCACCGCCAGCGGCGTGGCCGGCCCCAAGGCCCCCAGGCGCCACAGCAGGGCGCAGAGCAGGTCAGCCAGGCCTCGTCCATCGCCAAGCAGCACGCCTGCCTGGTCCACGGCCACCACCGGCGCCACCACCAGGTCAATGCGCCCCAGGCGGGATTGGGGCAGGCGCAGCGCCTGACCGCCGGCCTGGGTCAGGGAGCCGCCGCGCAACATCCGGCTGCGCAAATGCAGGGCCACGTCCTGGGGGTTGAGGCGCACCAGCCCCTGCTTCAGGCCCGGGGTGGCGGCGATGAGCGTCTTGCCGTCCTGCAGGGCGTTGATGCGCACCTGCAAGAGCACCGGGTCGGGCAACACCAGGATGGTGCGGGCCTTGACGTACTCCACCTGGCGGCGCAGGCGCTCGGCGGCCCGGTTGTGCCCGGCGAAGACCGGGGGCCGGGGCGGGCCGGGTTCCTGGGGCCATAGCTCCCGCCAGCGCGCCAGCAGTTGCTCACGTATCTGTTCCTTGGCGTTCACGCCGTTGCCTTTCTGTTCGTGGACTGGCGCATGCCTAGCGCTCCAGCAGGCGGTCCTGGCCCCGCGCCTGCTCCAGGGCCGCCTGGTACTGGGCCTGGGGGTCGCTGGCCGCGCCGGCCATGAAGCGCTCCAGCGTGGCCGTCTCCTCGTCTGGGACGGTCTGGCCGGTCTTGACCAGCAGGCTTTCGGTAAGCTGGGGCTTGACGAAGCTGACCAGGCGGCCGTCGTCCAGGGGAGCGGCCAGGCGCCAGGATTTGAGCCGCAGGCGCGGACCCTGGGGTGCCTGGAGGTCAAAGGCCAGTTCCAGGCGGTAGTAGGTGGCCATGGGTCCGGGCTGGCCCACGGCCAGGCCTTGGGCGGCCTGGCCCTCGGGGTTCATGCGCAGGCGGCCCAGGTAGCGGGGGCCGCTGGACTCGCCGTAGTACCAGTAGAGCAAGAGATCCTGGCCCTGGGTCAGGATGAAGAAGCGCCCCCAGCCGTCGCCGCCCCAGGCCCCTTGCCAGGTGTAGGTCAGGGGCGCGGACAGCGTGGGCTCGGGCTCGGGCGCCAGATGGCAGATTAGGCGCGGGGGGCCGTAGCCCTGCTCCTGGAGCCGGGGCAGCAGGTCGCCACGGCTGGTGTAGAGCAGGTCGGTAATCTTCCGCCCGCGCAAGGAGTCGTCAAAGCCGCCTTCCAACTGATGGAGAGCTTGGCTGGGACCTCGCGCCTGTCCCAGGACATAGCCCAGGCGGCCCAGGGGCTCAAATCCCGGCGGGGCCGAGTCCTGGGTCTGCAACAAGGTGTGGCCCTGCTCACGGTGGCGGAAGGCCCACAGCTCCAGGCCGCCGGGCTGGGGCTCCAGCCACAGGCGGCCAACCGGACCTTGCGAGGCATAGCCCTGGGCATGCAGGTCCTGGGCCTGTTCCTGGCCCACGGCGTAGGCGTGGCGCAGCAGGCGGGGGTTGTACAGACGCAGCAGGGGGGCCGTGGCGGTCCCCTGGACCGAGGCCGGGACCGGGGTGGGTTCTTCCGGCGGCTCCGAGAGCTTCAGGGTGAGCGTGGGCGGGCCGGGCGCCGCCGGGTCGGGCGGCTCCTGCCACAGGTCCACGTTTTCAATGGACCCCTCAAAGTCGCGTAGGGGCCAGCGGCTGGCCCCCACCAGGTAGGGCGAGCGCGAGCCGTTCCAGGGCTGGGGCAGGGGCGTGGAGGCCACCTCCCGGCCGTCCAGCACCAGGCGCAACTGACCACCGGCCCGGTAGAACAGCCAGGCCTCGTGTGGCTGGTTGGGGCTGACCGGGGCCTGGGATTGGGCGCTTACCAGGCCACCCGCCGTGGCCAGGCGGCCGGCCAGACGGCCCTGGGCGTCCATGAAAAGGTCCAGCTCCTGGCCGTGACCGCCCTGGCAGAACAAAGTGGCCACCTGGCCGGGGGCGCTGGGCTGCCAGTTGAAGCGCACGCGAACCGCCCCGGCGCCAGGGGCCAAAAGCCCGGGCTGGGGCGTGAAGACCTCTGGCCACTGGTCGCCGTTGTCCTCGGCGGGGGTTAGGCTGGCCGGCCGCGCCCGTTCCAGCAGGTAGGGCTCCTCCAGGGGGGTGCCGGGGTCGGGGCGGTCCTGGGGCCACCACAAGGCCCGCGCCTGAATGCGCTCGGGCGAGAGCACCTTGAAGCTCAAGCGGGCCTGGTTGCCGCAGCACTGGCCCTTCTGGTCCTGGGCCGTGCCTTCCAGCAGGCCAGGGGCCACGGCCCGGGCCTGGCCCTGGCTCAGGTAGCGGGGGCGCTCCCGGTCGCCGCCATAGGCGGTGAACTCCAGGGCCTGGGCGCCGCCTTTGATGAGCACGAAGTCGCTGCCCGTGCGGCGGTCCACCCACAGGCCGCTCAGCTCGCCCTGGCCGGCCAGGGGATTGCCCGGCGGCTGGGCGGGCAGGCCCAGGCGGGTGAGCAACAAGCGGCCCTCGCCCAGAGTGGAGAGAAAATGGCCCTCATAGGCCAGGCCCTGGGCCAGGGGGCGCAGGTCGGCCTTGATCTCGAAACGGGCCTGGCTATCGCTGTAGGTGAAAAGGGCGCCCTGGGCGGCGGGTTCCAGCCGGACTTGGCCGGCTTGGCCTTGCCAGGCGCCCTGGGCACCGCCGCCCTGGGGGCTCAAGGTTAGCAGGCCCTCCTGGGGGTCGGCCGGGATGGCCTGGGGCAAGAGGTCGGTGTACCACAAGGCCAGGCGCCAGCCGCCGGCCAGCATCAGGCCCCGGTCGGGCTGGGGCAGGTCGGCCACCCGGCGCCAGACCTGCTCGGCCAGCACCGGCCAGGGGGCTTGGTCCAGGCTGGGAGTGAAGAGCCGGAAGGCCAGGGAGTCGGCGGCCAGGATTTCGATCTCCAGGCGGCCCTGGCCCGGGCAGCAGGACCAGGGCAGGGCCTGCCAGGCGCCGGCCAGGCGCGGGCCGCCTGCCGTGCGCGCGCCCTCGGCCAGGGTGGGTCCGCCGTTCTCGGCCAGCAGGCGGGCGCTCAGGGCCAGGCCGCCAGGCGCGGGGACCTGGGGGCCGCCCTGCCACAAGGTAAGTTGCCAGGCGCCCTCGCCCGCGGGGCGCAGCTCGCAGAAGACCGGCTGGCCCGGCAACTGATAGCGGCCGGGCAATAGCTCCGGCGCGGCCCAGGCCGCCTGGCCAAGGGCGCACACCATGAGCAAAGCCAGCGCCCAGAGGGCGCGGCCAATATTCACAAAGGTACAACCGGCCTGCCGGCGGCCAGCGCGGGGGAACATCATGGCCAACTCAACTCCCGGGATAGAAGGCGAAGGGCACACCCGGCATGGGTTGGCCGTATTCTCCCCGGCGGCCCCCAGCTTGTCAACCTATGGCCAGCACCCGAAAATTTTCTCCTCCCGCTCTTGCACCCCCCCCGGCGCGGGATTATATTCAATTCGACTTACTGGGGAGCGCTGCATGGCCGGCAGACGAAGGTTCGCGGCTGGCGAGATGGCCGTGGTGGGCCAGGCCCTGGAAGTGGCCGAGGAGCGGGTGAGCGATTATTATCACCTCTCCGCCTCTTCCTGGCGGCGATATCCCTACGAGGTGCGCACCCGCGCCCAACTGACACCCCCCGAGGTGAGCCGCCAGGCCCTGGCCCAGGTCTTGAGGCTGCGGCGGCCCCCCCTGGCGCGGGAGTGGCGGAGCAAGGACTTCTACCGCATCTGCCTGCAGGACCACAACCTGCTGGGCGCCGTGCAACGGGAGGGCCAGAGCGAGCTTTTATTGCCGCTGCTGGTCTACGTGATGGCCCACGAACTGGTGCACGTGGTGCGCTTCGGCCGTTTCCAGCACCTGTTCGAGGCCAGCGAGCATGAGCGGCGGCGCGAGGAGGCCCTGGTGCACGGCCTATCGAAGGATATCCTCAAGCCGGTGAGATTGCCCCACCTGGATAGAGTCTTGGAACTATACGACGCCCAGGCCGCATGCAACGGCGGCCGGGCTTGGTGCTGATAGCAGGAGGAGTTTACGCCATGCCGATCTACGAGTACGAATGCGCCAAATGCCATGAGGTCTGCGAGGCCCTGCAAAAATTCTCCGACCCGCCCCTGAGCAAGTGCCCCCATTGCGGCGGCAAGGTGCACAAGATGATGAGCCTGGGCGCCTTCCAGCTCAAGGGCTCGGGTTGGTACGTGACCGACTACGCCGGCAAGAACTCCTCCACCCAGAAGCAGGCCGATAGCGGCGGCCACGAAGCCCCGGCCGAGGGCAAGGAAAAGGTGAAGACCGAGGCCAAGCCCGAGAAGAAGGCCGCCAAGACCGACAGCGCCGTCAGCTAGCCTCCCCCGTCCCAGGCCAGGCGCCCGCCCCGCGGCGGGCGCCTGTTCATTTGCCGGCCCTTGACAGGCGGCCAGCCGGGGCTCTATCGTCTATACGAGCCTGGGCATTGATGGCGGAAGGCTGGCGGCGTGGCCCGGGCGGGAAAATCATCGAGCTTTTGGCGCGGCCTCTTGCCCGGTCGGCCCAAGCAAGGGGGTGACTATGCGGTGCTTCGTGGTCATTTACGGCGCGGGGGCCATGCTGGCCCTGTCCACCTACAAGTCCTCCACCCACCCCACCCTGGTGCGGCGGCTCAAGGGTAGCGGCGTCTCGCGCGTCATCCTCATGGAGGTGCCCCTGGCCCTGGCCGAGGAGCGCTACGGCGAGCTGTGCGAGGACCTCCAGAAGGCCCTGGGACCGGATGACTTCCGCATCCTGGACATCAGCGGGGCCTCGGTCTTCAGCAAATTCAAGTTCTCCGAGATGGGCCAGCCCATCATGGTGGAGTTCTAAAACCGCCAAGCCCATGCCTGACGATCTGGAGAGGGCGCGCGCCCGCCTGGCCCAGGCCAGGCGGGTGGCGGCGCTGTGCGGGGCCGGCGTCTCGGCCGAATCGGGGGTGCCCACCTTCCGGGGGCCGGGCGGCCTGTGGGAGAACCATCGCCCCGAGGACTTGGCCACGCCCCAGGCCTTTGGCCGCGACCCGGTCCTGGTCTGGCGTTGGTACCAGTGGCGGCGGGAACTCATCAGCCGCTGCCAGCCCAACCCGGCCCACCTGGCCCTGGCCGAGCTGGAGCGGCGCCTGGCCGAGTTCACCCTCATCACCCAGAACGTGGACGGCCTGCACAGCCTGGCCGGCAGCCGCGCCCCCCTGGAGATCCACGGCAGCCTGTGGCGCCTGCGCTGCCTGGGCTGCGGCGATGAGCGCGAGGACCGCCGCCTGGACCTGCCGGACCTGCCCCGCTGCGGCGCCTGTGGCGGGCTATTGCGCCCCGGCGTGGTCTGGTTCGGCGAAAACCTGGACCACGATCTCTTGGAGCGGGCCTGGCAAGCCGCCGAGGCCTGCCAGGTGATGCTGGTCATCGGCACCTCGGCGGTGGTGCAGCCGGCGGCCTCCCTGGCGTGCACCGCCAAGCGCGCCGGCGCCTTTGTGGTCGAGGTGAACCTGGAGGCCACGCCCAACACCGGGCAGGTGGACGTGTCGCTCCTGGGCCGGGCCGGCGACATCCTGCCCCTGCTTCTGGCCCCGGCCTGAGACCGCCCATGGACCAGCCCCCCGGCCCCATCATCACCCTGACCAGCGACTTCGGCCCCGGCCTTTTCGTGGGGCTGATGAAGGGCGTGATCTTGAGCCTCTGCCCCAGCGCCCGCCTGGTGGACCTGGAGCACGGCATCGCCGCCCAGGACGTGCGCGCCGGGGCCTTGGCCCTGGAGGCGGCCTTGGGGGTCTTTCCGGCGGGGACGGTGCACCTGGCCGTGGTGGACCCGGGCGTGGGCACCAGCCGGCGGGGCCTGGCGCTAAAGGCCCTGGGGCAGTTCTGGGTGGGGCCGGACAACGGCCTGTTCACGCCGGTCTGGCTGGCCGACCCCCAGACCCAGGGCTGGGAATTGACCGAGCCGGCCTATTTCCGCCAGCCGGTGAGCCAGACCTTTCATGGCCGCGACGTCTTCGCGCCCGTGGCCGCCCGCCTGGCCACCGGCCTGGACCCGGCCCGCCTGGGTCCGCCCCTCACCGGCCCCGTGCTATTGGACTGGCCCCGGCCCTATGCGCGTGGCCCGGAGCTGGTGGGTCAGGTGCTGGGGGCCGATTGCTTCGGCAACCTGTTGACCAACCTGGGGCGTGCCCAAGTGGAGGCCTTCCTGGCTGGGCGTCCGGCCCTGGTGCGCCTGGCCGGGCTAGAGGTGCGCGGCCTCAGCGCCGCCTATGGCCAGGCCCCGTCCGGCGTGCCGCTGGCCCTGTTCAACTCCCAGCAGCGCCTGGAGCTGGCCCTCAACCAGGGCGACCTGCGGGGGCATCTGGGCCTGGAGGCGGCGGAGGTGTACGGCCTGGAGGTGACGGTGGGGGCGGGGGAATGAGGGCGGGGGGCACTTGGCCCTGGAGCGGCTGTAGGGCGCTGGTGGGCCAGCCTCTGGCTCAGGTGGGCGGCAAGACTTCAAATCTTCATCTGGCGCGCTTTATCTGTGGTATATCTCTCACAGCGCAAAGCTTTGAGGCGCATCATGAAGCCAAGTAACCAACAGGGATTTAATGCCATTGACCTGTTTAGCGGGGCAGGGGGCTTGACCCTCGGACTCAAGCGGGCAGGTTTCAGGGTGGTGGGTGCGGTGGAGCTTGATGATCTCGCTGCTGAAACCTATTCGGCCAACCACCCTGAAGTACAATTGTGGCAGGAAGACATCAGAGGCCTTGACCCCCGGAAGGTCAGACGCGCACTAGGGCTGAGGCGAGGAGAACTCCACCTATTAGCCGGTTGCCCGCCGTGCCAAGGTTTTTCCTCGCTTAGGACCCGTTGGCGTTCAATATCCGTTGAAGATGACCGTAATGAACTGCTTTTTCGGTTTCTTGACTTTGTGGTGGAGTTTAGGCCCCGGGCGATCATGATGGAAAACGTGCCCGCCCTGGCCAGAGACAGCCGATTCTTCGTTTTTGCGGAGAAGCTGCAGTGTTTGGGCTATTACATTAGTACGGATGTATTGGATGCCGCTGCATTCGGGGTGCCACAGCGCCGGCGCAGGCTGATCGTGTTGGCGGGTGACAGCAAACCTATTTCTTTGGCGCAACCTATTCCATACCGCTATACGGTAAGAGAGACCATTGGGTTTTTGCCAGAAGCTGGGAATAGCGGAGATTCACTTCATGATCTGCCGGAGACCCGCACTGCAAAGGTGGTTGCGCTGATACGCGCCATCCCCAAGGACGGTGGCAGCCGAAGCTCCCTTGGAAAGGACCACCAGTTGGACTGCCATAAACGGTGCAAAGGTTTTTATGATGTTTACGGACGCATGAGCTGGAATGATGTAGCCCCCACCATCACGGGCGGCTGCGCCAACCCTTCCAAGGGGCGTTTTCTTCACCCAGACCAAGATCGCTGCATAACCTTGCGTGAGGCTGCCCTGCTTCAGGGGTTCCCGATGACATATAAGTTTAGCTTGCGCAGAGGGAAGTATTCGGCTGCGGAAATGATCGGCAACGCGCTGCCTCCCGAGTTCGTCCAACGGCAGGCGGCACAAGTAATTAAGCATTTAGGAGGGTGAAGTGTTGTCCGCACCAGATAGAAAACTATATCTCAATTTTCATGGGCGAATTATTGACCACCTTGGCATACAAATGTACCAGAGTCCGGTGGCGGCCATAGCCGAGTTGATCTCCAATTCGTGGGACGCGGATGCGGAACTTGTTGAAGTGACGTTACCTGACAGCATGGATACAGGGGCCACTTATATCATAAAGGATAATGGCATAGGAATGACCTTCGAGGAATGCCAGCGCCGGTTTCTTAATGTCGGCTATTGCAGGCGTGGCGGAACACCAACCGAGAGGACATTAGGTAAGGAGCGACCTGTACTTGGCAGGAAGGGAATAGGCAAATTCGCCGGTTTCGGGATAGCTAAAAGCATAGACATTCTAACTATTAGCAAGGAAACTGGCGAAAAAACCGTTTTCCAAATGGACCTTGATGATCTTAGAGCGGAGGAATACCGTGGTGAACGTAGAGAAGTCCCTGTAATAGAAGCTTCTGGTCCTGATGAAGCGACCAAGGCTGAACACGGTACGACGGTAATCCTTCGAGAGTTGGTTGGTTCACGGAGGCCCAACAAGGATCAATTTGCGAAGAGCATGGCTCGACGGTTCTTGCTGGCGCAAACTTCGAGCGACTTCAAGATCACTATTAACGGGGAAGACCTGCCGCGTGACGATTATTTAGAAAACGCCGCTTTCGTTTTTCCTGAGGAATACACGGTCCAAGAGAGGCCCGAAGGTTTGGTTGTAACCAATGGTTGGGGCGTAGAAAGCCTTAGCGATGGCCAAGCAGTCTCATGGAGGATTGCCTTTCGAAACGAGACAATCAAGGAGGAAGCCTTCAGGGGTATATCTATCTTCGCTAATGGTAAGTTGGCCCAGTCTCCATTTATGTTCAACCTGACAGGTGGTTTATTCGGACAGGTGGGCCAAGAATATCTTGTGGGTCAAGTTAAGGCTGACTACATCGACGGTCTAGCTCAAGACATAATTGCACCGGAACGGCAAAGAATCAACTGGGAACTGACTGAGGCCGCGCCCCTGCTGGAATGGGGCCAGAATAAGATTAAGGAATTATTAACACTTTGGAAGAACCGTAGATCTGCCCAAAGAGAAGCAGTTCTGGACGGAAAGGTCGGTGGCTTTGATCAGTGGCTAAATAGACTTCAGCCAGTAGAGAAGAGTACCGCGAAAAAGGTTCTCCGCAAGCTCGCAGCAGTGGACGAGTTGGCAGAAGATCAATTTATTGACCTTGGGCAGGCACTGCTAAAATCTTGGGATCAAGGGAGACTGCGCGTTCTATTAGAAAAGCTAGACCAAGCAGAAGTGCTAAATCCGGCAGAACTGATAAGCCTTATGCTTGAAGGAGATATTTTGTCTGCCCTTAGCCTACTAGAAATGGTTGACTTGAAGCAGAAAGAATTTAGCTTACTGGAGAAATATATTAACGATAGAATGCTTGAAAATTCATTACGAGACTACCTCGCAGCCAAACCATATCTATTGCATCCTAGGTGGCAAACTTATCGAAAAGAGGTAGCCGTTGCACATCTTTTAAAAAAAGCCGCTAATGATTCAGGACTCTTGGCCGAACCCTACAATGGAAGAATTGATTTGGCACTTAGGTCTGACTCACAGTTGCTGATAGTCGAATTTATGCGGCCTGGCTTGACGTTAGATGTAGACCATCTTCAACGGTGTCAGCGATATGTGCTCACGGCAGCAACAGATATTAGGGCCAATACTGACTTAGGGATTAATAATATTTCTGGACTGGTTGTGGCAGACAATGTTGCAAAGCACCGGGTAGCTGAAGCATTAATATATTCCCTCCTCAATGACAATATTACGGTAAGGGATTGGCAATCGCTAATTTCAGAAGCTCGGAGCAGTTGGGGAGAGCTAATGGAAGTCGTCGCGGAGCGTCACCCCGATGATGTACGGTTTAAGGAGCGGGCCGCAACAAGTGGCTGACAACCTCACTCCCGACCAGCGCAGCTATTGTATGTCAAGGGTGCGCACCAAAGATACCGATCTGGAAATGAAAATTAGGTCTGGGCTCTACCTCCTGGGCCTTAGATTTCTAAAACACGCCAAAGACCTGCCAGGGCGGCCTGACATCGTTTTTCCCAAGGCCAAGCTCGCCGTTTTTATAGACGGAGACTTTTGGCATGGTTTCCGGTTTCCATTATGGGAACACAATCTGTCGCCGTTCTGGCAAGAGAAAATCAAAAAAAATAGACAACGTGACCAGCGCAATTTTAATAAGCTCCGCCGTGCTGGCTGGAAGGTGATCAGGCTCTGGCAACACCAGATTGAGCGCGACAGGGAGAAGTGCTTGGCTAAAATATTGGCTCATCTCGGGCGGGGAAGGCCCTCTGCATAGTAACCAGCACGGCTGTTAGGATGCCACATAACCGGTTACCAGTTATTTCATCCGTCGGCAGGCAGCCGGCGCGTTGACAGCCGCCCGTGGGCTGCCTATACTGCCTCATGCTCAAACTCGACGACCTGAAGCAATTCAAGCAATTCCTGGACTCGGGCGGCTGGGCCGACGCCTTTGGCCACGCCGAGCACGAGCTGCGCCTGGAGATGCTGGAGAAGATCGAGGAACTGTTGGAGACCGCCGACGTGGCCGACCGGGTGGTGGGGCAGATACTCTTCGGCCAGGAGGGCCTGCCCCCGGCCGAGCAGACATCCTCGCCGCTCAAGAAGGAGTGAGCCTTGCGCCGCCTGCTCTTGATCCTGCTCTTGGTGGCCCTGGGCGGGGCCGGCTTCGGGGCCACCTACGTGTTCCTGCGCAGCCCCCACTGGGCTCTGTACCAGATCGGCAAATCAATCCATCAGCACGACGCCCGCCTGTTCCTGGCCTACGTGGACGTGTCCCAGATACTCAGCTCCCAGAAAGACGACATCCTGGCCCTGGTGCTGCCCAACCAGGACCAGGGCGGACAGCGCGACGTGGTGCGCCAACTGCTGGGGGCCTTCATGGGTCCCATCATCGAGCAGGTGCGCGAGAGGGTGTCGCGGGTCATCGCCGACCCCCAGCGCGAGAACCTGCCCAGTTCCTGGACCCTGGTCCTGGCGGCCAACGTCACCACCAACCGCGACGTGGCCCTGGTGGTGCTCAGCGACCCGCGCACCAGCGACCGCCTGCGCCTGGGCATGCAGCGGGCCAAGGACGGCTACTGGCGGGTGGTGCAGATCAACGCCCAGGACCTGCGCCAACTGGCTAGCAAGCACCTGCTGCCCGGTCTCTTGGGCCAGCCGGAGCAGGCCAAGCCGGAGCAGCCCAAACCAGAGATGGCCCCGGCCGCGCCAGCCGCGCCGGCCAACTAGCAGTCACCATGCTGGTCTCCCTGATACTGGCCCACCCCGACCCCAAGAGCTTCAACGCGGCCCTGGCCAAGGCCGCCCACCAGGCGCTACTAGCCCTTGGGCACCGGGTCAATTTCCATGACCTGTACGCCGAGGGCTTCGACCCCTTGCTGCCGGCGGGTGAGATAGCCCGCCAGGCCTCGCTGCCCTCGTCTATCGAGACCCATTGCCAGGAATTGGCCATGGCCCAGGGCCTGGTCGTGGTGCATCCCAACTGGTGGGGCATGCCGCCGGCCATCCTCACCGGCTGGCTGGACCGGGTGCTGCGCCCTGGCGTGGCCTACGAATTCCTGGAGGGTGACTCGGGCGAGGGCGTGCCCCAGGGGCTGTTGCGGGTTGATACGGCCCTGGTCCTCAACACCTCCAACACCGAGGCCCGCCGCGAGCAGGAGGTCTTTGGCGACCCCCTGGAGCGCATCTGGCGCCACTGCGTCTGCGAACTGTGCGGGGTGCGGCGCCTGGAGCGGCGCATGTTCGGCGTGGTGGTGACCAGCAGCGCCAAACAAAGGGCCGCCTGGCTGGAGGAGGTGCGCCAGGCCGTGGCCAGGCTCTTCCCGCCGGACAACGCCGCCTAGCCCGCTGGCCGTCCTGGGCGGCCCCAGACGTCCGGTTTTTTAATAAAATAAGCAAAAATAAGATTTTAAAGCCGGCGGGCAGTCGCAGCCGCGCGCTGCGGTCTATGAGCGCTTAATGGGTGCAGGTGCAATTATTTTTATTGGCTTGTGGTTACAATATAGCTACTATGAAGCTATGGAGAACGGGTTGACCTGACCAAACCAAATAAGGAGGACGGTCGCCATGGCATTAAACCAGGACCTGTTGGCCCCCTGCGGGCTCTACTGCGGGGTCTGCGCGGTGTACAAGGCCACCCGCGACGGCAACGACAAGCTGAAAAGCATCCTGGCAGGGGTGTACCAGGGCAAGCTGCCGGGCAGCCAGGACATCACGCCAGAGATGATTAGCTGCGGCGGCTGCCTCTCGGGCCAGACCTGGGGCTTTTGCTCCAACTGCGCCATCCGGGCCTGCGCCCAGGGCCGGGGCTTGGCCGGCTGCCACCAGTGCCCGGACTGGCCCTGCCAGCTCATCCAGGGCTTCCCCATGGCCATCGGCAAGAAGGTCATCATGCGCAGCGTGCCCCGCCGCGCCCAGGTGGGCGACGAGGCCTGGGCCACCGAGGAGGAGGCCCGCTACCGCTGCCCCGGTTGTGGCCAGGACCTGACCCGGGGGGCGCCCCGCTGCCATCACTGCGGCGTGGCCGTGGACCTGGATTAGCTGTCCGCCGCCAGCAAGGCAGGTAGGAAGCAATTGAAAGAAAGGCCAAGGCACGGGCGGGGATAAACCCCGCCCATCCCGCCAGGGGTGGGAAAGGCTCAATCGCGGGAGCCGCCGGCCTTCGCCAGCCCGGCGACCTCAACCGGCCCGTCCATGCCCGCCGCGGCTCGCGGCTAGAGCGCCCGCATCCACTCCGGCCTGAGCTGCACCTGGCCGCCCAGGGCCGCGTCAATAAGGGCCAGGGTGCGCGCCTGGTCATGGGGCAGGCGGGCCTTGATGGGCAGGTAGTTGCTGGCGTGGTTGGCGTAGAACAGCCCGCCGCTTAGGTGGGTGCTGGCGATCATTTCGCGCAGCTCGCGCAGCATGCCCAGGGTGTCCAGCAGGTGGAAGGCCCCGGCCCGGGCCTGGTCGCCCAGGGGGGTGCCCGGAATGAGCATCAGGGTTAGCGCCCCCACGAAGTCCGGGTCCATGGCCGAGAGCAGCTCGCCCGTGGCGCGGGCGTGCTCCAGGCTGCGCTCGCTGCCGCCGATGCCCAGGAGCACCGTCACCGACAGCTTGATGCCCGCCGCCTTGAGGCGCCGGCCCTGGGCGATGAGCTTCTCGGGCGTGGAGCCTTTGCAGATGTCTTTCAGCACCTGGGCGTGGCCGCTCTCCACGCCGTAGTAGGCGATGCCCAGGCCCAGTTCCTTGAGCCGGCGCAGGTCCTCGTCGCTTTTCAGCGAGACTCCCTTGGCGTTGGCATAGGTGCCCACCCGGCGCACCCAGGGCAGGCGCTCCTTGATCTGCCCCAACAGCCACTCCCAGTCGCGCATGGGCATTATCATGGCGTCGCCGTCCATGACAAAGAGCCGGTCCTGGCGGCGGCAGTACTTCTGGGCAAAGGCGAGGTCCTGCTCCAGGGTGGCCCGGGGCTTGATGGCGAAGCGCTTGTCGCCGTAGGAGCCGCAGAAGGTGCACTTGTGGTGGGAGCAGCCCAGGGTGGCCTGGATGAGGATGCTGTCGGCCTCGCTGGGCGGCCGGATGCACATGCCCACGTAGTCAAAGCCCTGGGGTTCGCTGGCGCGGTCCATGATGAGCCCTCCAAAGTTACCTGGAATATAGGGCGAAACAGGGCTGGCCGCAAGGGCGGGGAGGGGGAGGGGTGGGACGTGCGGGGGAGGGGTGCGCGATGGGGCTTGATTTTGGCGGGGGGGATGGGGGATAAAATCGTTGGGGAAGGGGGAGGCTGGTGGGTTGCCGTATTTCATGCCTTTGGGTGACTCCGACAACTTGTTGTCGGGGCCCCGCAGCGGCAAGCGGTTAGGTGAGGTTGGGGAGGGGAACCGCTTGTGCCTTCGACAACGGGACAACAAGTTGTCCGAGCACTTGCGCCTAGCACTCCTTAAGTCAAGGGCAGGGCCATATCCTGCCAGCGAAGTGGCTTCGATGGTTGCTTACTCAATATCCTTAGCACGTCTGAGCCGCTCGAAATAAGAAGTCCAGTAGGAGTCAAATGCTACACGATGCTGTTTCCTTGTTATTACGATCGCTGGACGGTCAAAATTTGATGGCTTATTGACTTGAGGTACCATTACCAGTCCACCATGCTGACGATCACCGTCATAAAAGCTCTGGCTAGTAGCTATTAAACCAGTCAACTTAATTGAAAGGGTGCCGGGCCACTTTTCCTTTAGAGAAATTTGTTTCCATCTATGCAAAGAACTAACAGCCCTATTTAGATCTTGCGAAAAATGCGGCGAGGCCATCAGTTCGCTCCAAGCCCTTACTGCTGGTCTGTTGGTTGGATCCATGGCTAATATGTTGACCGACCTGTGCTTATTGCGCAGGAATTTCCTTATTAACTCTAGATGTTCTTCTTCACAATCAACTGTAATATAGTAGTGATTCTGTGCGATAAAATCTAAGCGATGAGTCGCAACTCTAAATAGGCTTCTTGCCACAAATGGAGATCTAGCAATTTGACCTACAACTAATCCATCACCTACCGTGGACCATTCACCGTCATAAAAGCTACGCCCAATTACCTTCTGGATTTCTTTTCGATATCCTTCATACCACTGATCAAACGATTTCTTTAATTCCAACTCTGGCACTTTAAAACCATGTTCTTTGTACACCATCATTCTTATCTGCAATGCCAGCTCCCACATTTTTAATCCATTAAGTAGCTCAATGGATTGGAATGGTTCAAATGGGTTTGGAACTTCAGAAAAACTAATATCCACGAGGATAGGGAATATTCTGGAACCTACTGATTTACCGACAGCACCGGCTTCGAAAAGTACCCATGGTGCTTTTCTGCTCTCTCGGGTCAGAAAAATGATAGCAACATCAGATTCTGATAATTGACGATCAAGGAAGATTCGCCAACGGTCACCAGGATGTAACGCAGTTGTCGAGATTATAAATTCAGCGTATTCTGTGTTAAATGCAGATGATATCCATAAATTAAACTTTTCTGCTGCTACGCGACTTAGCTCACCAGACCAACTGATGAATACTTTCACCCTTTCCTCTCCCTCTATTTATTGTGAGCTAATATAGCAACATTAATAACAAAAATAACAACGACAAAAGGAGGCAAACTACTCTCTTCCCGACCTACCATGGTATTTTGGCTTAATAGGTAGGTCCGCATTCCAAGGTATGGACTATTGCTCCCATTTCATACAGTCATACTACACCCCTACCTCGGCACTACCACCGCCAGCCCGAGCATTAACTCCACGCCTTCCGCCTCGCCCCTTCCCCAACCTCTTCCCTCTTCCCCCGCCTCAACTCCCCGAAGTCACGATAGCCTTGGCATAGGCCTGCGCGCCCGTGGATGACGACTGGATGCTGTAGCTGATGCCCTTGGAAAGCTCCACCTGGACCGTGGCGATGCCGTTGTAGAGGTTATTGAACTGGACGCCGATGGTGGAGCCGCTCGAGCCCTTGAGCCGCACCTCGCCGCTGGCGGTGGCGTTGGGAATTGTGGCGGCCACGCCCCACAGGGCCGAGTCGCCGGTCTTGAACACCTGCCCCACCTTGGGCTGCTCACCGGATATCCACTGGCAGTTGTTCACGAAGATGTCCACCGCGAAGACGCTGAAGGACTCCCGGGCCTGGTTGACGAACTGCAATTGAAAATTGAGATTGCTGTCGGCGCTCATGGTTCCCCCCTTGGCGTGTGGTTTTTGCTTCGCCGCAATATAGCATATTCAGACGGGTGTTTGTGCAAACAAGAGCGGCGCGCCTGGCGCCTACCGGCCCCCGGCGTGGCCTGGCATCACGCGGCCTTGGAATGTGCTGGGCGATGGTGGGGGCTCGATGCGGTTGTCCAAGTGGGCGGCCAGGTAGCGGCGCATGCTGGGCTTTTTCCTGCTTTCTCCTTTCCCCAACCGCTCCCGTCTTCGCCCTACGTCGGCACCACCACCGGCGGCCTGAGCATCAAATCCACGGCCTCGCGGGCACAGGCCGCCAGCTTGGGGTGGGTGTCGTGCAGGCTGGCTACCTGGCGCAGGTTGTCGGCGGTGCGGTAGATCAGGTTGGCCAAATCGCCCTCGCCGCCGCCGTAGAGCACCACCACGTCGCCGAACTCACTGCCCAGTCCCCAGGCGAAGATGGCGCTGGCGGCGGGCATGGGCATGATGGGCGTCTCGAAGCCCCACTGGCGCAGGCGCTCCAGCATGGGGTCCAGGCTGCGGCGCAGGCGCACGAAACCGTCGCTGAGGCGCTGGCTCAGGTAGCGCGACTCTGACTCGCGCTCGCGGTCGTCCACGAACAGGGCCAGCATGGCCGCCAGGAGCACCGGGTCATCCTGGGGCATGGCCTCCTGGCGTATGGCCTCGGCGATGAGGATGGGCTGGTCCAGGCGCAGGTTGCTGGCCCAGCGGCCATCGGGGGTGAGCCGGCCCTGGGGGTCGGCAAAGCCCTCGGCGCGCAGAAACTCCAGGTGGCGCACGAAGTCGTACCAGAAGGCGTGGCTCTCCTCCTGCACCCGGCTCAACGCCGCCTCGGCCTGATTCAAGAGGTCTTGCAGGGCGGCCTTGGGGTCTTGGCAGGCCTCGTACAGGGGGCATTGCAGGCAGGCCAGGCCGGACAGCTCCTCCTCCACGCTGACCAGGCGGGCCTCGGCCTCCTGGCGTTCGTCCTTGCCCAGGCTGTCCAGTTCGGGCGCGGCCAAGGGCCGAGGCTTTTCGGGCAACTGGTCCAGCACCGCCTGGGCCAGCACCCGCCCGCCCCCGGCGTGGGGCAGGTCCAACACCTCTTGAAAGACCCCGGCCACCTCGTCCAGGGGCACGAAATCCAGGCGCGGCCGGCCCTTTTGCAGGCGGCGGTCGGGGATCAGGCTCACGGCCAGCACCCCCGCCTGCTCGCCCTCGCCCTCGCGCCGCAGCACGGCGGCCGGCGAGCCGAACATGTCCATGAACACGCGGCCCCGCACCAGGGCCGCCCACAGGCCCCGGCGCTCGCTGATGGCCTGCATCTCCTGCTGCAAGCGCCGGCGCAGGTTCTCCAGTTGCCGGCGGCGCTTGCGGCGGATGACCGCCTCCTCGGGGCCGGGGCAGGCCGAGCCGGCCAACTCAAGGGCCAGGGCCTTTAAAAGCTGCTGCGGGCCAGCCTGGGTGTGCTTGCCGTCGGCGCGCTCCAGGCGCTGGAAGGTGGCCAGGCTGTAGCCCAGGAGTTGCTTGACCTCGGCCGGCCGCTGCGAAAGCAGCAGGTTGAGCACCATGGAGAAGTTGATGGAAAGCTGGCTCTCGATGGGGTCGGGACTACTGCCCAGCAGGCTGGCCACCAGGGGCACGTTCTGATAGGGGCCGGGCACCACCAGGGCGAAGCCGATCTTGTCCATGCCCCGGCGGCCGGCGCGGCCGGTCATTTGCAGCAGATCGGTGGCGGTCAGGTCCACGAAGTCGCGGCCGTTGAAGCGGTCGGACTGGGTGATGACCACCGTGCGCGCCGGGAAGTTGACGCCAGCGGCCACGGTGGAGGTGCTGAAAATGGCCTTCAAGAGGCCGTGCTGCATCAGCCGCTCCACCAAGAGCTTCCAGTGGGGCAGGTGGCCGGCGTGGTGGGCGGCCACGTGCAGGGTGCGCAGGGCCGTAAGTTGGGGGTGGCTCTGCAGGAAGGGGTAGCGGGCCAGGAAATCGTCCAATAGGGCGGTCAGTTGCCGCCGCTGCCGGGGCTGCACGGTCAGACGGGCGCTGGCGGTGTAGACCAGGGCGGCGTCGCAGTCGGCCCGGGACTTGAGGAAGAAGATGGCCGGCAGTAGGTCGGCCTCTTCCAGGGCCATGAGAATCTGGCCAAAGGGCGGCTGGTGCGCCAGGGGGCGCCTGACCCGGCTGTCCTGCTCCAGCAGATGCGCCACCCTGGGGTAGAGCCCGCCCCGGCTGGCCTTCAAGGGCAGTATCTCGCCGTCGCCGGCCAGGAACAGGGGATAGAGGGGCACTGGCCTTTGATCGCTGTGGATGGTGGCGCAGGGCTCGTCGCGCACGAAGTGCAGCCAGCGGGCGATCTGGTCGGCGTTCTCCACGGTGGCCGAGAGCAACAAGAGGCGCACCCGGGGCGGCAGATAGATGATGACCTCCTCCCAGACCACCCCGCGTTCGGGGTCGCCCAGGAAGTGGGCCTCGTCCAACACCACCAGGCCGGCATCCAGGTCCTCGCCCCGGTACATGGCGTCGTAGAGCTGGTTGCGCAGTATCTCGGTAGTGCCCACGAGTAGGTCGGCTTGGAGGTTCTCCTTGCGGTCGCCGGTGAGGATGCCCACGCGCTCCTGTCCGAATATCTGGCCGAACTCGGCGTACTTGGAGTTGGAGAGCGCCTTGAGCGGGCTGGCGTACCAGGCCCTCTTGCCGCTGGCCAGGGCGCGGGCGATGGCCTGCTCGGCGATCCAGGTCTTGCCGCTGCCCGTGGGGGCGCTGACCACCACGTCCTGTTGGGCCAGGGTCTCCACCGCCTGCACCTGGAAGGGGTCGGGCACGAAGGGCGCGGCCTCGGGCACCCCGATGGCCGAGAGCACCGGCAACAGCCGCCGGCTGACCCGGGGGTTGAAGCGGGGGCCAGATTCCTCCTTGGGCTGACGGCGGCGCTGCAGCGGGGGTTTATCCTGCTTGCGGCCGCGGGGTGGGCGTCCCGGCGGTGTCACGGGGTTCTCCTGGTTCAGCGCCGGTCGAAGTGCAAGGCGGACAGGGCCTGCTCTTCCATGCCGTAGCGTTCCTTGAGGTAGTCCATGTCGATGGGCAGCAGGAGCCATCCCTGGCCACGGCCCTGGTCACGCAATTCCAGGGCCACCTCCAGGGAGCGCAGGCCGCCGGGGTGCTTGGGGCTGGTGCGGTAGAGCACCACTACCTTGTGCAGGGAGTTCTCCGGTCCCTCGAAGTGCAGGTTGGCATAGGTGCTGCCGGGCTGGGGCGCCGGGCGTTCCTGGGGTTGGCGGGAGATGGCGGCCAGCACCTTCTTGTCGGCGTCCAGCAGGATCACGCCGCTGTACAACCCCTGGCCGCCGTCCTGGGCGGCCAGGAACTGCTCCATGCGGGCCGCGGCCTCGCCGGCTTGTTCTTGATTCAAGCTGCCCTTGAGCAATGTGGACAACAATAAATAATCCTTGGCTATCTGACCCTGGAGCAGCTTGGCGTCCCGGCTGATGGGCGCCGAGGCTGGCCAGACCTGGGGCAGCACCCAATGGGCCCCCAGGCCCAGGCAGGCCACCAGGGCCAGGGTGGGCAATAGCCAGCGGTTAAGGCGGCGGATGCGCTCCAGCTTGGTGACGTCGCGGCCCAGGGAGATGAGCCCCTGCACTTGGCGCTCCTGGTCCATGAGGCAGGTCATGCTGATGGAGATAAGGCGCTGGCCCCGGGTGGGGTGCTTGATCTTGAGCACCCGCTCGCGGGCCACGCTGGCGCCGCGCACCTGCTCCTCCAGGTGGCGGTATTCCTCGGGTTCCTGGTAGACCTCCTCCACGGGCCGGCCCTGCATCTGGCTCCAGTCGCGGCCGTAGACCTGGCCGGCGGCGGCGTTGAAGGCGATTATCCGCCCCTGGGCGTCGCTCAGGATGACGGCGTCGGGCAGGTGGTCGCAGAGCTCCTTGAGACCGAAGACCACCCGGGTGGTCTGGTCCAGGCGCTTGGCCAAATGGCGGCTGATCCGCTGGGCGACCAGGGGATGATCTTGCAGGAACGACTCCACCTCGTCCCGGGGCACGCACAATAGGTGGGTGGGCTCCTTGGCCTTGACCGTGGCCGTGCGCCGGGAACCCAACAGCCAGGACATCTCGCCGAAGATGCTGCCCGGCTCATTGATGAGGTCAATCCTCTGCTCACCCTTGAGCACCTCCAGGCTGCCGGAGACCAGGATGTACAGGTCCTGGCTGTCCTCGCCCTCCCTGAACAGCACCTTGTCCGCCTCCCACTGGCAGGCGTAGCGCTGTTCTAGTTGGCTGTCGCTCAAGATATCCGCGGCCATGGGGATGCCGATCTCCTAGGGTGGTGAGTGATGTTACAACAGGCCTTGGGAGTCAGGCAAGAAGACAGGGGCCGGGAGTGTAAACGGCGGCTTCTGGCCGGCCAGAAAAAAACACGCCCCCGGGGCTCTCCGGGGGCGGGGGGGCCTGCTGAGGTCTGGCCTTGTTAGGCCGTGGTGTTGAATATGTTGCCCTTGTTGGCGTAATGGGCGCCCAGCACGTTCTGGTTGAGCTGGAAGAGGCTGTTGGAGCCGCCCAGGCCACCGGTCTTTTTCTTGTTCATGAAGCCCAGGGTCTTGGTCACCACGGCGGCGCCGAAGGTCTTTTTGTCGGTGACGCCACTGTAGTCCAGGCCGTCGTCATCGTCGTTGTTGATGAGGTTAAGGGTGCCGCCGACCACCTGGGCGCCGAAGGTCTGCCTGTCCTCATAGGTGTTGGTGGAGCCGAAGCTCCCAAACAAGGAACCGATTTGCATTGCTGGTCTCCCACCCCGTCCATTGGGGTCAGACGAGCCATCCATGGGAGTTAGGTAGGTCGCGAAGACAAATATAGAGTAGCACAACTTACGCGTAAGGCCAGGGGAAAATGCCGGGCTAAGGAGGGTTGCGGCCACGCGGGCAGGGCGGCACCCCCCGCCTCCGACTCCGCGGGGCGGGGGGACACCGGGCGTCACCGTCCCTGGCGACGTGCTAGGGGAAAGACGCGTCCTTGCGTCCTGGCTTGAGCCCCTGGCCCGGGTGGACCTTCCCGCGGTCGGGGGCTCGCCCCATATCCCAGCAATTGGCGTGCCATCTCTTGGCGCGCCGAAGGGTCAAGCTAATATTTTAAATTATATTGGTATATTAACTGTCATAGCCCTCCAAGGCCCCGGCCGGGCGGCGCCCCCGGGCGGCAGGATTGATCCAGACCCGACGCCCGCGCGACGGCAGGAATTTCCCGGCCGCTGGCTATCAAGCCGGCTCCTGAAAGCCGCAGAGCCCGTCCAACTCATCCTTGAGCCGGTTGAGCTCCCGCTCCAGCTCCTGGCGCGCTGCCTCCAGGCCGGCCTTGTCCAGGTGCTGGGGGTAGAAGAGCTCGCGGCCGCAGGCGAGCTTGACCTTGGCGAAGGGCTTGGGAATTATGGTGTGGTCCCAGGTCTTCTTGAGCACCCAGGCCCGGTCGGCCGACCACATGATGGGCAACAGCGGCAGGCCGGTCTGCATGGCCAGGAGGACCATGCCCGGCTTGGCCTGATAGCGGGGGCCCCGGGGGCCGTCGGCCACCGTGGCCGCGAAGCGCACCTGACCGCTTTTGACCATGTCCACCATGGTCTTCAGCGCCAAGCCCCCGCCCTTGGACGATGAGCCCCGCACCGGCACCCCGCCGTAATGCTCGATGAAACGCGCCAGAAACTCGCCGTCCTTGCTGCGGCTGACCATGATGGCCGGCCGCAGGTGGCCGAAGAAGTACAGGAAGAAGATGGCCCCCCGGTGCCAGGTGGCGGCGATGGCCGGGTGCCCCTCCTTCAGGTAGAGCTGCTCTTCCCGGGGGCTCAATATCTCCACCCGGCAGGTGCGCATCAATAGTCCCAGCAGCCGGCCGGCCAGATTGGTGGACAGCCAGAACAGGAGCCGTTGGCCCAGGCTATAACGCTGCTCCTGGCGCATCAATAGCCCAGGCCGGCGCCCACCAGCACCACTGTCAGGCGCTCGGGCTTGGCCTGCTTGTGGATCACCACCGTGGCGTTGCAGATGCGCTCCGGGCTGGAGCAGTCCTCGCAGTGACCACTGACCGCGCAGGGCGTCTTGCGGCCGATGCGGCGGGCGTTGGTGGGGGCCGTGAAGTGGCGGATGCGCTCCTGGGCGTAGGCCAGGTTGGGCACGATCTTGTTGCAGCCGGCCACCAGGATGACCTTGTCAGGGCCGAAGAGAATGGGCGCCACGCGATTGCAGGTGGCGTCCACGAAGACCAACTCGCCCTCCTCGGTCACGGCGTTGACGCCCGAGACGAAAACGTCGGCCGTGAGCCCCTGCTTGAGGCGGGCCATGGTCTCCGCCGGGCTGAGGCCCGGCTGGTAGCGGTCTATGAGCCGCACCGGCCCCTGACGCAGGGCCTCCACCACCCCGGTCTCCATCATGGTCACCGAGCCGCCCATGGCCACCGTGGAGCCTTCGGGGATATAGGACATCACCGTGGCCGCCACCTGGGACGGGTCGTCAACATAAACACCGTTCATGCGGTTGGCCTTCAGCGACTCGATGACGCTCTCGGCCCGCTTCTGATAGAACCAATGCACGTTCTGGTCCATGACGCCTCCCTGGGTTGTGTAACGCGGCCACGCTATCAGGCCATATGCATACCACGCCCCACCAAACCAGCCAAGGCCGCGCGTCGCGGAGGATGCATAATCAGGCCCGGAGAGCCCGCCCTAGGGATTGGGCATCTACCGGGCTGGCGGCGAGGGGGCGTCTAGTTGCTCAGGTTGAGCATCAGGCGGCCCATGGTGGAGCCGGACCAGTACTCGGCCAGGCTGGTTATCACGTCGTTGGGGTCCTGGGATTGGGCGTTGGAGCCCTCGCCGGCCAGGTAGTGGAACATGGGCATGATGGGGTCGTAGCCCTGGTACTGCACGGTCAGGATGGTCTGGCGCAGGCGGCGCCGGCTACTCTCCAGCATTGCCTTGAGGGCCTGGGGCCGCTTGATGGCGCTGACCCGGCCGGTGCTGTCGGGCTGGGCGCCCAGGCAGTAGTACTTGGCCACCACCAGGCCCGAGAGCGCGAAGGATGAGATGGCCCCGCCCAGCACGGCGGCGGCCTGGTTGGGGCCGGGCTCCACCCGCTTGAGGAGCACCGGCACCGCCCGGTAGCACAGGTTGGCCTGCTGGTACTGGTAGTCCTGGGACAACAGCTTGAGCTTGAGCGCCTCGGCGTCGGCGTGGGCCTCCTGGGCGGCGGGCTCGATTATGGCCTTGTCTATGTAGCCCAGGTTGGCGCCGGCCGCCAAGTGCATGCCGCGGGCCCACTCCACCAGGGTCTGGGTGTCCTTGACCGAGCGCCCCGGGTGCCCCATGCCCATGAGCAGCAGGTCGTCCACGAAGTGGAACATGTTGCGGGCCAGGGCCTCGTAGATGGTGATGGCCTCAACCACCTGTATCAGGGGGGCCTTCTGGGTGAGCTGCTTGAGGTTGTTCAACATCTCCTGGGTGGTCAGGATGGTGCCCAGGGCGGCGTTGTAGTAGGCGTAGCCCTCGCTCACGGCCATGAGGTCGTTGAGGTTCTTGATCTTTTGGCCGTTGAGCTTGCGCAGGAAGCTGTCCAGGAAGTCCTGCTTGATGAGATAGCCCTTGAAGACCCGCATCATGTCCTGGTCGCCGCCGCGCGCTTGGGCCACGTAGAGGTAGCTAAGGTGGGTGCCGGTGTCGGCGGAGACGGCGGCCAGGAACATGAGCGGCATGGCCAGGCAGAGGTTGCCGGCCTGCTTGGCCTGGGCGGCCCGGGTGGCCATGGTCTGGGCGTTTTTCCAGGCCAGGTCCAGCTTGGGGTGGAACTGGGCGGGCACTTGGGCGGCACTTTGGCGCATGCGCTCCAGGGCGTCCTTGAGCTTGGCCTCCCAGCGGGCGTAGGAAAGGGCCAGGGCCTCCTGGGCCCGGGCGGGCATGGCCAGGGCGCGGCCGTCGTCGGGCACCTGGCTTAAGGAACGGCCGGTGAACTCCTGGTAGGCTCCCTCCAGGTCGTTGACCTCCTTCACCTCCAAGCCCAGTTCGCGGCCGCGCTGCCCGAGGTCCTTGACGCTGCCGTCCTTCTGTTCCTCTTGGCCCAGGCCGGCGGGGATGAGTATCTTCTTGAGCCCCTTGGCCTTGGCCCCGGCCAGCTTGTGGTAGATGCCGCTCACCGGACCGATGGAGCCGTCGGGGTTGATGGTGCCGGTCATGCTGACATCCGGGCGCATCTGGTGGCCCAGCATGGCCGAGAGGGTGCTGACGGTCATGAGCATGCCCGCCGAGGGGCCGTCAATCAGGCCGGGCACGTCGTAGGAGATGCGCCAGTGGGCCAGGGGCTCCCGGCTCTCCAGGGCGGCCACCACGGCGGCCATCCAGCCGGCGGCCCGCCATTGGGAGCCGGTGCCGAAGAATTCGGACTCGAAGAAGCCCAGGCGCACGCCTTGCCCCCCGGAGTCCTCCACCCTGACCTGCATGGGCCGGGCCTCGCCAAACTGCTTGCCGCCCTGGGCCTCGGCGTAGAACAGGGGCCAGACCTGGCGGGATTGGGCTGGGCGGCCCTGGGCCTGGGCGGCCGAAGCGAGGGCGCCCAGCAGCAGGGCCAGGGCGGCCAGCAGACGGCAGGACCTGATGGGCAGCGGCCAAATGATGCTGTGTTGGCTGGAGGACATGTCTGCTCCCGGCTGGTTGGCGCGCCCGGGCGGACAGCGCAAAAATGGTCAGGGGCACTGGCCATGATAATATCCAACTGGCCCGGACAAGACCAGGGAGTTAGACTGAAAACACAACCTGGCCCCAGGCCGCGACCCTTTCCATTGCCGGAGTGACCGCGATGTCGTTGCGCATGCCTTTCGCCCTGACGGCGCTGTTGATCTGCGCCCTGGCCCTGGCGCCCCCCGCCCAGGCGGCCCAGGGCTCCTTCCAGAGCCCCTATGGCCAGCAGCAGCAGTTGCCCATGCCCTCCTCGCCCTACCCGGACATGAACGCGCCCTCGCCCTATGGCGGCAACCAGACCCAACAGCAGCCGGTATATCAGCCGCAACAGCAGGGCAACCAGCCCCAGCAACAAGGCGGTTATCAGCAGCAGCCCCAGGGTGGCCACCAGCAGACACCCCCGGCCAGCGGCGGCACTCCGCAGAGCCTGAACGACGTGCTGGGTCAGTTCCGGCTCAGCCTCCAGGAGGTGGCCCCCATGGCCGCCACCTACAGCTTCGGCATGCCCAGCCTGGGGGCCCAGGTGAGCATCATGTCCGTGGCCCAGGCCCAGGCCCTGGCCGCCCAGAAGCAGCAGTTCCTGGCCATGATCCCCCAAATGGGCGGCCGCATCACCGATCAGCGCCAGATAAACGTGGGCGGCCGCCAGGCCGAACTGGTGGCCGTGACCATGCAGAACCCCCAGATGAACCAGCAGCAGTTCGTGGCCTACAATTTCTTTTTGAGCGGGGTCAATGTGTGGATACAGGTCATGGGGCCGGCCCAGGCCCAGGCCCAGGTGCAGCAGGCGGCCAACCTGGTCTTGCAGGGCATGCAGACCCGCCAGTAGGCATCCAGCGCCTGAGGTGATTGTTTGACAAGGGCAGGCCGGCGCATGCTGGCTCGCCCCTGCCGTTGGGGAAGGGGGGCTAGGCCGCCTGCATGACCTGGCGGCGTGCGCGGTCCAGGGCCTGGTGCAGGCAGGTGCGGGCGATGACGCCCAATTGCCGGGCCCAGGCCTGGGCCACCTGGCGGCAGGCCGCCTCCATGAGCGCGGGGTCGGGGGTGTTGTCGCGGGTGGCCAGGCAGCGCCAGGAGAGCAGATGGCCCCTAAAGACGCCGTAGGATTTTTTGCAGCCAGGCGGGGAAGTCCTGGTCAGCCAGGCCCTGACCCACAACCTTGGCGGCCTGCTCGCGGCTGAGGGCCAGGCGCTCCATGGGTCCCAACAGGCCGTGCATGGTCAGTATCTCGCCCAAGACCGCCGTCTCCTCCATCACCACCGTCACCAAGAGATCGTGGTAGGCCCGGGCGCTGTCCGCCAGCAGGGTGGGCATGGCCCTGTCCAAGGCCGCGCGCAAGAGCGGCTGGCGGCTTTTCAGGTCGGGCAGGCGGCCAGATCGGGCAACAGGGCCACCACCAGCTTGAAGGCCGCCGGGGCGGCCACGGCCAACTCCACGATGGCCTGGGGCTCGCGCACCTTGGTGACGTGTGCCTGGCGGGCGGCGACCAAGACTTTGGCCAGGGTGATTAACTGATCAGCGATGCGTCTGGCCAGTGGTGTCATTACGGTTTCCTCCGAATGCTACTAAGAAATGGCTATCAGCCACGCTCGTGAATTCTTTTAGCCTCGAGCACCTCGGGCCAAATGGCCGTGAAGTCCAAGTTGAGGTTGCGCAGGCCGCTGCCATCGCGGTTGACCATGTATAAGATAGAATTAGGATAAATGGGGCCAAAAGGCGGAGTCGGACGTGGGTATTTGTTGATGAGAATAAGCCGGCCATCGGGTGAAATGGCAATAGGAACGGATTTGCTATAGTCTTGGCTGGGCAACATGGTAGTTTTCATGTTGGTCATATCGGTTACATATGCTTGGGGATTTGCATAGCCACCGTTAGGTTCGGGGTTTGACCAGGGGAAAACTATGAAGCGGCCATCCTTGGATATGCCCTTGAAGGGCACGGCAATGGAAGGCTCATATTTATCTAAAAACCTCGTGGCTGGTTGTCCCGCGAAAGGGGTGAGGTCTGGAATGAGCGTGGAAATAATTTCTGGATGATCAATGTTTACCTTCCATAATAAATGTTGGAACTGTGGCTTAATAAACCCGCTGATTAGAATGTGTTTGTCATCCGGCAAAACCGCCAGGGAATAGAAGCGAGCGAAGGAGTAATTGGTAATACGCTTTTCTTTCCGTGATTCCAAGTCCACGCACCATACATCAGAACGGGGGGATATCCGTTCATCGGAGGGTGGACGGCGAGAAAAGAAAACTTGACGGCCATCGGCTGAAAATGCGGGTGTATGATCTTGATTGGAGGAGTCGGTCAAACGCCTAATATTACCACCATCCTTATCCATAATATATATGCTGGTGTATTTATATTCTTCGCCTGATACATAAGCAATTTTGGTGCCGTCTGGAGAAAATTTCGGCTCGCTAAAATATTTTTTCTTTGTGTTTTTACATAGCCATTTTAGGGCTATTCCATTGTGGGAAAATAATATGATCCCATTAATATGTTCCCATGAAAACACAGCAGCAAAGGTTTGCCCTGTTGGTGAAAATGAGGCAAATGTTATCTCGGGCGATTTCTGATAATACATTCCGTGGTTGCGAGAAGCACAAGAGGTGACCACCACCAAGAAAGTCACCACGATGACCAGGATGACGGCTTTTTTTTTGTTGACGGTTAACATGCTGGCCCCAGAGGTAGTTGATCTTTGCTCACGGTCTTTGATTTCTTGTTTCATACTCTAATATCTTGGCTTTGAAAAGGAAAATTGCTTTGGAGCGGTAGTTAGCCGCATATTCTTTTTCCTTATCAGTTTTCCAGGTTCCATCATTATTATCATCGCTAACCTTTGCTTGTTTAAACGTTCAACCAGTTTTTTGTTGGCAAGGTATTCCATCTCCTCTTGATCGGCGGAATTACCGGCCTCATTGTATGCTTTATCATGGAGTTTGCATGCTTGGTCTATTCCATCAAAAGCATCTATCTCATCATCATACCCTTCATTTCTTTCACCTCCAGTCCATTTGCGCCCGCAAAATCGGCCATAAACAGGACCGTCTGCAAGCCCGCGTCCATCGCTATAAAAATATAGCCCAAGAATTTCCTCGCTGTCTTTGAACATTTTTGGGCAGGCCGCATTCAATGACGGGTACTCCCTCTTCCACCGCTCTCTTTTCTCCTCAATAGTCTCGGGTATTTCCTGGCCCCATTCGTCCAATTTTACATCCCTCTTGCGCATTTGCTCCAATATCTCGTCCCTGCCGTAGATGGGCTCTGTGTGGCAGCGGCAGTTGGGGTGGGGCCGGCGCTTGGGCATGTCGTCCAGGGATAGCTGCCCCTCCTTGGGGTGGTAGTAGTACTCCTTGCCGTCCAGGGCGTTGCATACCTTGCAGTCGCCCGGTTCGCTGACCCAACGGCATCCTATTACAATCTGTGCGCTCTCGTCCGGCATTTTTGCCCTCCCGCTGGCGGCCATGTTGGGCATCAGCCTAAGCGGCCAAGCGGTGGGCGTCTGGGGATGTGTTTCAGCAAATGGCGGCGCGGGCCGGCGGGGTCGGGGGGCCATAAAAACCAAGGCCCGCCGGACAGGGAGGTAGTCCGGCGGGCCTTTTTAGGGGGGCGCTTGGCGTTAGCCCGGCGCGCCTCACCTGGCTAGGCTTGCGGGGTCGGGCTGGCCTGGCCGGCTACGGGAGCAGGTGGCTCCTTGGTGAGCATCACCAGCCTAAAGTGCCCGAAGTCCTTACCCATGATGAGCCGCATGGGCACGATGGACAGGCTCAGAAAGACCGCACACTTTACCAGGAAATCGAAGCCCGTCACTAACCTGGGCGGTAGCTCGAAGCTATTGCCAACAATCACTATTATCAGGTTCAGCACTAGGTGGATGATGAAGGCCACGATCATCATCAAGAAGGACCGCCAGGCATAGGCCCACCAGACGCGCACCACGTTGCCCCAGGATTTTTCGGCTTCCATGTTTCCCCCCAGTGGTTTGAATACCCATGAATTTGCTTCGGTGTCTTGATGCGACGCCGATGGAAGTACATTATTTAATAACCTGCTACTGAGCAAGATGTTTATGGCAAGTCCCAGCAGTTTGTGACATTCCTGGCTGGCGCACAACTAATACCAAGTTGCGATCTAACGAGTAGTTTAATCGCAACTTGGTATGCGGGCCATGGATCCACCCCAAGCAAACTGCGTTTGCTTGGGGACCCCGGGGAATGGCCCGCCGGGCGCGAAAGCGTCCGGGAGGCCGGGCAAAACCATGTTTTTGCCCGGCCGATCAGCAATCAAAGCCATGGATGGCTTTGATTGCATATTGGTATAAGCGGCCAAGCGGTGGGCGTCTGGGGATGTGTTTCAGCAAATGGCGGCGCGGTCCGACGGGGCAGGGCACTACAAAACCAAGGCCCGCCGGACAGGGAGGTAGTCCAGCGGGCCTCGGTTTTTCTCTGGGCGCTTGGTAAACCCGGCGCCCCGCGGGCAGGTTCCTAGATGTCCAGGGGGTAGCCGCCCTTGTCAATGACCTTGGCCGCGATGCGCTTGTTGAGGGCGATCTGGTTAAGCGGCGTGTACTTCAACAGCTTGCGGATGCCCACCAACTGGGTGCGCAGGGTGTCGCCGTCCTCCACGTAGGCCAGGGCCTGCTTGGCCCACATGTCTATCATGGGGATCATCTCGTCCACGTAGGCCTCGACCATGTCAATGTAGATCTGGGCCTTGGCGGCACCCAGGCTGGCCACGGCCTTCTTGGCCCGCAACAGGCCCGACTCCATGGCGAAGACCTGGATAATCATGTCGGCCAGGCGCATGAGCACTTCCTGCTCCTTGGCCAGCTTCTGCATCAGCTTCTGCACGGCCACGCCGGCCACGAAGATCACGGCCTTCTTGCACATCTCCACCATGTGTGTTTGCAGGGCCAGGGGCTCGTCGGGCAGCTCCACGCTGAGCGGCGAATAGTCCATGATCTCGCCCAGGAGCTTCTGGCCGGCGGCCATCAGGGGCAGCTTGCCGCTCATGGCCCGTTTCATGATCTCGCCGGGGATCAACAGGCGGTTGACCTCGTTGGTGCCCTCGAAGATGCGGTTGATGCGGGCGTCGCGGTAGCAGCGCTCGGCCGGGTACTCGGCGCAGTAGCCGTAGCCGCCATGCACCTGCACGTTCTCGTCCACCACGAAGTCCAGCACCTCGGAGCCCAGCACCTTGTCAATGGCGCACTCGATTGCGTACTGACGGATGGCCGCCGAGGCCTTGTCGCCGTAATCGGGGGCGGAGTGGTCGGCGCCGTGCAGGGCGGCGTCAATCAGGCCCACGGTGCGGTAGATGGCCGACTCGCCGATGTAGCACTGGGTGGCCATGCGGGCCAGCTTCTCCTGGATGGCCCCAAACTCGGCGATGGACTGGCCGAACTGCACGCGGCCCTTGGCAAAGGAGGTGGCCATCTTGACCGCGCCCTTGGCCCCGCCCACCGCGGCGGCGCCCAGCTTGTAGCGGCCGATGTTCAGCACGTTCAGCGCGATGATGTGGCCCTTGCCGCGCTCGTAAAGCAGGTTCTCCACCGGCACCTGGGCATCCTCGAGGATGATGGTGGTGGTGCTGGAGCCCTTGATGCCCATCTTCTTCTCCTCGGCGCCACTGGAGACGCCGGGGAAGCCGCGCTCGACGATGAAGGCCGAGAAGTCCACGCCGTCAATCTTGGCGAAGACGATGATGGTGTCGGCCCAACCGCCGTTGGTGATGAACATCTTCTCGCCGTTGATGATCCAGTGCTTGCCGTCGGGGCTGAGCACGGCCTTGGTGCGGCAGCCGCCCACGGCGTCACTGCCGGCGCCGGCCTCGGTCAGACCGTAGGCCGCGAATTTCTGGCCGCTGGCCAGGTCGGGCAGGTATTTCTCTTTCTGGGCCTGGCTGCCGAAGTACACGATGGGCAGAGTGCCGATGCCGGTGTGGGCGCCGAAGGACACCGCGAAGGAGCCGGCCATGCCCATGGCGTCGGTGATGACGCAGGTGGTCATCTTGTCCAGGCCCATGCCGCCGAACTCCTCGGGCACATCGGTGCCCAGCAGGCCCAGCTCGCCGGCCTGGGCCAGCACGCTTTTGGCGGTGGCCTCGTCCTTGTCCTCGATCTTGTCGGTGAGCGGATGAATCTCGTTGACCACGAAGTCCTTGGTGGTCTGCAGGATCATGCGGTGCTCATCGCTCATGTCCTCGGGGGTGAAGCAGGCCTCCAGCTTGCCGGGCTCCAGAAGGAAGGCGCCACCCTTGGGGATGTTCACGTCAGCCATGGTAATCTCCCTTAATCTAAACCTTGAAGAAAACCTATATCAATCCGCCGTTGTTAGTATTCTTCGCGCTCGAAGATACCGGCGGCGCCCATGCCGAAACCGATGCACATGGAAACCAGACCAAAACGCGAGCCGCGGCGGTTCATCTCGTAGGCCAACTGGGTGGTCAGCTTGCCGCCGGTGCAGCCCAGGGGGTGGCCCAGGGCGATGGCCCCGCCGTTGACGTTGACGATCTCCGGGTTGATGCCCAGCTCGCGCATGCAGTACAGGGCCTGGGAGGCGAAGGCCTCGTTGAGCTCGATGAGGTCCAGCTTGTCCAGGCCGATGCCCGCCAGCTTGAGCGCCTTGGGGATGGCCTTGACCGGGCCGATGCCCATGTAGCGGGGGTCCACGCCGGCCACGGCAAAGGAGCGGTAGGTCAAGAGCGGCTTGAGCCCCAGGGCTAAAGCCCTCTCCTTGCTCATGCACATCACCAGGGCGGCGCCGTCGCTCATCTGCGAGGAGTTGCCCGCCGTGACCGAGCCGACCTTCATGAAGGCGGGCTTGAGCTTGCCCAGGGTCTCCAGGGTGGTGCCGGGGCGGGGGCCCTCGTCGGTGTCAAAGACCTCCTCGTACTGCTCGAAGTAGCCCTTCTTCTTCTTGGAGGGGCGCTGCTTGACCACGGTCAGGGGCACGATTTCGTCCTTGAAGCGGCCCTCCTTGATGGCCTTGAGGGCCAGATCATTGGAGCGCACGCCCAGGGCGTCCTGGTCGGCGCGGCTGATGTTGAAATCCTTGGCCACGTTCTCGGCGGTCATGCCCATGCCCTCGTAGGCCCAGGGGGTGTTCATGCCCAGCTCGGGGTCCACGTTCATCATGTTGCCGCCCATGGGGATCAGGCTCATGGACTCGATGCCGCCGGCCACCATCACCTCGGCCATGCCGCACATGATGCGCTCGCAGGCCATGGCGATGGCGTTGAGGCCCGAGGAGCAGAAACGGTTGAGCGTCATGCCCGAGACATCGTCGGGCAGGCCCGCCTTCTGCACGATCACCCGGCCGATGTTCAGGCCCTGCTCGGCCTCGGGGAAGGTGCAGCCAATGACCACGTCGTCAATCTCTTTGGGGTCCAAACCGGGGGTGCGCTTGATGACCTCTTTGAGCACCGTGACGCCCATGTACTCCGGCCGGGTCTGGCGCAGGGCGCCCTTGGGGGCCCGCCCCACGGCGGTACGCGCGGCCGCAACGATGACGGCTTCTCTCATGGGAATCCTCCTAACTGACCAAGACTGAAATATGTTGAACAGGAGAGGGGTTAACCTTAACGGCGCCCGCACGACGTTTTTCCATCATTATCCCCCTCTCCTGTTCGTTTCGTATCTAAAGCAAGCCTTTTATTAGTTGCGTAAAGGCTTGCCGGTCTTGAGCATGTGGGCCATGCGCGCCTGGGTGCCCTTGGTGCCGCACAGGCTCAGGAAGGCCTCGCGCTCCAGGTCCAGCAGGTGCTGCTCCGTGACCTCGGTCTCGGGCAGCACGTTGCCGCCGGTGAGCACCTCGGCCACCTTGGCCGCCACCACCAGGTCGTGGTCGGTGATGAATCCGGCCTTGTGCATGTTGTACAGGGCGTACTTGAACACGCCCATGGCGTCGCGGCCCATGACCCGAATCTTGTTCAGCGGCCGGGGCGCGGTGTAGCCCTCCAGGTTAAGGGCCAGCACGGTGTCCTTGGCTTTCTTGATGCGGTAGTCGGCGTTGACGCTGACATGATCGCTAGGGCGCAGGATGCCCATCTTGATGGCTTCCTTGGCGCTGGTGGCCACCTTGGCCATGGCGATGGTCTCGAAGGCGCGGGCCACGAAGGGCAGCAGCGGTATCTGCTTGGGATAGAGCCCGCCCTTGGCCACCTCGAACAGGCGCTCGCTGGTGTTGCGGATCAGAAGCTCCTTGGTGCCGCCGCCGGCCGGGATCACGCCAACGCCGACCTCCACCAGGCCCATGTAGGTCTCGGCCGCGGCCACTACCTTGTCGGAGGCCAGGCAGATCTCGCAGCCGCCGCCGAGCGCCATCTGATGGGGCGCCGCCACCACCGGCTTGTCCAGGTACTTGAGCTTCATGAAGGAGTCCTGGAACTTCTTGATGGCCCAGTCCAGGTCGTCCCACTCTTCTTCCTGGGCGGTAAACAGCACCATCATCAGGTTGGCGCCCACGCTGAAGTTCTGGCCGTGGTTGGCGATGACCAGGCCGTCGAACTGCTGGCTGACGATGGCGGCGGACTTCTCCACCATGCTGATGATGTCCTCGCCCAGGGAGTTCATCTTGCTGTGGAACTCCAGGCAGGCCACGCCGTCGCCCAGGTCAATCAGGGAGGCGCCCTTGTTGCCGGCCACCAGCTTGTTCTGGGCCTTGAGGCCAGGCAGCAGGATGATGTCCGGGCTGACCTGCACCGGCTTGTAGGACTTGCTGGGGATGTCGTAGTAGTAGCGGACGCCGGCCTCTTCCTTATAGAAGGACTCGTGGCCAGCGGCGATCATCTCGGCCACCCAGGCCGGCAGGGTGTAGCCCGCCTCCTGCATCTTGGCCGCCGACTTCTTCAGGCCCAGCAGGTCCCAGCCCTCGAAGGGGCCGACCTCCCAGTTGAAGCCCCAGCGCATGGCGTTGTCAATGTTGACGATGTCGTCGCTGATCTCGGGGATGCGGTTGGCGGCGTAGAGCAGGCCCTCGCTGGAGGACTTGAAGTTGAACGCCGCGGCCTTGTCCTTGCCGTAGAACAGGGTCTTGAGCTTGCCCTGCAGGTCGGGCATCTGCTTGGCCGCCTCCAGGGAGGCGAACTTGGCCTTCTTGGGCTCGCGGTACTCCATGGTCTTGTAGTCCAAGACCAGGGTCTTCTTCTTGCCGTTTTCGTCCTTGACCTTTTTGTAGAAGCCGCCCTTGGTCTTGTTGCCCAGCCAGCCCTTCTCGATCATGGCCTTGAACCAGGCCGGGGGCTGGAAGGCGACGCGGCGCTCGTCGTTGGGGGTGTTCTCGTAGACGTTGGCCGCCACGTGGCCCAGGGTGTCCAGGCCCACCAGGTCGGCCAGCTTGTAGGAGGCCATGCGCGGGTGGCCGATCACCGTGCCGGTGAGCGCGTCCACTTCCTCGATGGACAGGTCCAACTCCTCCATGAGGATGTTGAGGTAGCCCAGGTTGAAGGTGCCCACGCGGTTGGCGATGAAATTGGGGGTGTCCTTGGCGTAGACCACGCCCTTGCCCAGGGTCTTCTCGGCGAACAGGGCCATGCTCTCGATCAACTCGGGCTTGGTCTTGGGCCCGGGGATGATCTCGAAGAGCTTCATGTAGCGGGGCGGATTGAAGAAGTGGGTGCCGAAGAAGTGCTGCTGGAAGTCGTCGCCCAGATGCTCGCTCATGGCCGCCACCGAGATGCCGCTGGTGTTGGTGGTGACCATGGCCCCGGGTTTACGCACCTTCTCGATGCGGGCCAGGAGGTCCTTCTTGACGTTCAAGAGCTCGATGACCACCTCCACGATCCAGTCGCAGTCGGCCAGGAGGTTGAAGTCGTCCTCCAGGTTGCCGGTGGTGATGAGCTCGGCGTCCTCGGGAATGTAGAAGGAGGCGGGCCGGGACTTGAGCGCCCCGGTGAGCCCGTTCTGGCTGAAGAAGTTGCGGAAGGCCTTGGAATCTTCCTTCACACCCTTCTTGGCCAGGTCGGGGGGCATCTTGGGGGGGACGATGTCCAGAAGCACGGTGGTCAGGCCCACGTTGGCCATGTGCGCGGCGATGGTGGCGCCCATGACCCCGGCGCCGATCACGCCCACTTTCTTGATGGGGTGGGACATGTAGATCCTCCTTGGCGGGGCGTCCTCGAGAGCGCCCTCGGCATGAATGATTTATCATTCATTAACCTGCCAGAGCACAACCCTCGGCCCTTGGCGGCTTTGATTCTGAATGAACTTTCATTCAGTGTGCCAATTTTTAGCATGCCCCCCGAGAACCTGTCAAATATTTTTTTGGCTCCCCAGGCAAATGGCGGGAAGAAAGAGGAGGACGGGAGGTGGCCAGGCCGGCGGGCTTGAGTCTCCGTGGGGCTTGGCGCCATCCGAGAAGCATGGCTCAAACCCAGGCGCGGCCAGGTCAGCGCCACCCGGATGGAAAGGCATGGAACGGATAAAGATGATGTGGGGCTAACGGTTAGCCGGCTGGCCCCCCCGCCGGGGGGCGGGGCTTGGCCATCTTCAGCCGGCGCGGACACTGGCGCGGCCGCGACCGTGGCGGATATTCGCCGTCTTGTATGGATTTTTGGTGATGCGGGCGATGGCAGGTCAGGAAGGCCAAGGCAAGGCCCAGGTAAGCCAACCCACGGGGCCGGGCCTTATACCAATATGCAATCAAAGCCATCAATGGCTTTGATTGTTGATCGGCCGGGCAAAAGCGTGACTCCACCCCACAAAGCTAGCGCTTTGTGGGCCCCCCGGTTTTTGCCCAGCCTCCCAGGCGCTTACGCGCCCGGCGGGCCGTCCATGGCCCGCATGCCAAGTTGCGACCAACTATTCGTTTGATCGCAACTTGGTATTGCTCCCAAACCTCACGGCCCGCCATTGGCGGAGCGCGCGGCGGCTCAGCCCGAACTCCCGGGCCCCCTGGGAAGGCTCCGACCTTCCCGCGCTGGTTTTTGCTGAACAGCAAGCTTAAGATCACGGCAGGCGCGTGAGTAGACCCTTGAGTATCTATGCCGTGGGGCCAGCGGCCCTGGCGCCGCCCTTTGCCTTCTTCCCTTTCACATACGAACTGTATTGTGGCTTGGTCAGGGTTTTCTTGCTATTATGGCTCCAACACGGCGGCGCGGGCCATGGCGCCGGCGCCGGGGGCGGACCTGCTTGGGGCAGGCTCTCGCGAGAAATATCTTGTGGTTGGACCGCCTGCGTGCTATGGACCTCGGTAGTGGAGTCTTGCATGGGCGCGGATTACGCACCAATCAAAAATGGGCGTTCTCTATTCAAGCCGCGCAAGACCAGCGGCGGGGGAGGCTGGCGCCGGGGCTTGCTTTTAGCCCTGATTGCCCTGTTGCTAACCGCTGGCCTGGGCGCGGCCTGGGTGGTCCACGTGGCCAAAAGCAGCGACCGGGCGGGCAAGAACGCCCCCGCCGCCCTGGCCGAAACAGCCCCGGCCAACGCCAGTCCCACCTCGCCGGCACCCGCCGCCGTGGCCACCCTGACGCCGGCGGCCGACATGCCCGCGCCTCGGCCTCCCGATCCCCCCGCCGCGCCCAAGGAAGTCCCCGTGCCGGTGGCCGAGTCCAAGGCCCCGGCCTCCCAGGCCCATGAACTGGTCTATTGCTACCAGGGCAAGGTGCCCGAGAACCGGCTATTGGTGGTGGACAAGGCCCGGCAGCGCCTGGTGGTGCTGCGCTACCTGGGCGAGATGTCCCTGGACTACGAGTACACCTGCGCCACGGGCATGCAGGAGGGCAGCAAGAAGAACGAGGGCGACGAGCGCACGCCAGAGGGCATCTACTTCACCACCCACCGCTACGAGGACAACAAGATCACCATCTTCGGCGACCGGGCCATCCACCTCAACTACCCCAACCCCTTTGACCAGTTCGAGAGGCGCGACGGCAACGGCATTTTCATCCACGGCACCGACAAGGTGCTCAAGCCCCGCTCCAGCAACGGCTGCGTGGTGTTGCGCAACGACGAGCTGGCCGTGGTGGCCTCCACCATCAAGGAGCACCACACCCCGGTGGTGGTGGTGGACCGCCTGCGCCTGCCGGAGGTGAACGAGCGGGTCAAGGCCTGCCAGTACCTGGAGAAAATATCGCTGGCCGCCCTGGAGGAGGCCGAGGCCGCCGTGGGTTACAGCCTGGCGCTCAAGACCGGCAGGGCCGTGAAGCAATCCCAGCAGCAGGAACTGGACGAGCTGGCCGCGCGCCTGGCCGGCTGGGGCACCCAGGACCCCAAGCCCCGCGTGCAGACCCAAGGCATGGCCCTCTTCGGCCTGGGCGACCAGTGGGTGGTGGTGGCCGAGCAGCGCATCAGCGGACCCAACCGCGCCGAGTTGCAGGTCAGCCGGCGCTTCTACCTGCGCGGGGCCGACCCCACCAAGGCCCGTCTGCTCTCGTCGCACTGGGTGGTGGACGACGCCGCCCAGGCCCGGCTGTTGGCCTCCTGGGCCCCGCCGCCCAAGCCGGCGCCGGTGCAGGTGGCCGCGGCCCAGCCCGCCCCGGTGGCCAAGGCCCCGGCCAAGCCCGAAGTGGCCCCCAAGCCCGAGCCCGCGGCCAAGCCGGCCGCCGCCCCGCCCAAGCCCCCCGCCGCCACCCCCGAGGAGCAGGTGCGGGCCATGGTGGCCGGGTGGGTCAAGGCCTGGCAGGGCAAGAACATGGGCGAGTACATCGGCTACTACGCGCCCGAGTTCAACAGCGACGGCATGAACCGCCAGGCCTGGCAGGCCCACAAGACCCACCTGAGCAAGGTCTACAAGGTCATCGGCGTGGAGGCCCGCGACGTGCGGGTGACCATCCTGGGCACCAAGGCCAAGGTGGTCTTCGTGCAGCACTACCGCTCCGACTGGCACAGGGACGTGGGGCGCAAGCACCTGGATCTGGTGCTTAAAAGCGGGCACTGGAAGATAGTCTCCGAGCGCTGGGAGGCCCTGCCCGGGGGGCGCGCCGCCCTGGCCGGACGCGGCGGGCGGTCCTGAGTGCGGGGTAGGGCGTGAGCAAGCGCGGCTTCGATGTCCTCTTGGTGCGCAAGTCCGGCCCGGTGCGCTCGCTTAGCATGTCCAGCGGCTGGCTCTACCTTGTGGTGCTGGTGCTCTTGGTGATGGTGGCCGGCGTGGGCGGCAACTCCTATCTGCTCTACCGCCAGCAGTTGCACCTGGCCGAGGTGGCCGACGACACCCGCCTGTTGATGCTACGGGCCGAACGTCTGGAATCCCTGGTGCAGGAGCAGGAGACCCGCGACATACTCAGCCAGCAGGCCGCCGAGGAGCGGGCCGCCGCCCTGCCCGGCAAGGCCAAGGGCAAGGCCGCCCAGCCCCCGCCGCCCAAGGAAGACCCCGACAAGGAGTCCGAGGCCGGCGAGGCCGCCGCCCAGGCCGACGAGCCCCAGAGTTCCGACCGTCTGTCCATCAAGAACGTGGAGCAACGGGTGGAGGGCGGCGAGTTGGTGGTTTCCTTTGACCTCATCAACGAGCGCGAGCCCCGCGACCCGGCCATGGGCTACATCGCCCTGGTGGTCAAGGGCCAGCGCCAGGGCAGGCAGTGGTTCGAGGCCTGGCCGCCCATGCGCCTCAACGCCCTGGGCCGGCCCCAGAACTACCACCGGGGCACGCCGTTCTCGGTGCAGCGCTACCGCCGGGTGCTGGCCCGGGTGGCCTCCCTGGACGACAAAAAATTCGAGACCCTGGAGTTCATAATCTATTCCCGGCAAGGGAACCTGGTCATGGTCAAGGCCCTGCCCGTGACCCTGGCCAAGGGCTCTTCCCGCTCCCAATAGGGGAAAGGGGCGGGGTGCCTACCAACCTGCACAGCCAGAGACAAGCCAGAGCATACCAGCCTTGGTATGGTCACCTGCCGGCCTGGCTGGCCCTGTGGGCCCTGTTCCTGGCCGCGCCGGCGGCCCTGGCCGCCGAGCCGGCCCGCCCGGGACGCCAACACCAGGTCTATTTCGCCGGCACCCCCAACGAGCTCAACGTCTACCGCGTCTACGGCGCCCGGGGCGGCAAGACCCTTATGCTCATTGGCGGCATCCAGGGCGACGAGCCCGGGGGCTTTCTCTCGGCCGACCTCTACGCCGACATCGCCCTGGCCCAGGGCAACCTCATCGTGGTGCCCCGGGCCAACTTCCTGTCCATCATGCAGAACAACCGCGGGGCCGACGGCGACATGAACCGCCAGTTCGGCGACCCGGTCACCGCCCGGCGGCACAAGCAGATCGTGGAGGTGCTCAAGGCCCTCATGGCCGAGAGCGACATGCTGCTGAACCTGCACGACGGCAGCGGTTATTACCGCCCCACCTGGGAAGGCCCCCTGGCCAACCCCATGCGCTACGGCCAGTCGCTCATCGCCGACAGCGATGTCTACAAGACCCCCGACGGCCGCCTGCTGGACCTCAAGGGCATGGCCGAGGGCATCCTGCCCAAGGTCAACGCCCGCATCGAGGACCCCAAGTATCACCTGCACTTCAACAACCACCGCACGTCCGAGGCCGGCTCCAAGCACAAGGAACAGCGCCTCAGCGCCACCTTCTATGCCCTCACCCGCTGCCACATCCCGGCCTTCGGGGTGGAGTCCAGCAAGAGCCTACCCAACGTGGCCATGAAGATTCGCCACCACAACCTGGTGATAAACGCCTTCATGGAACAGTTGGGCATCGTGCCCGAGACCCCGCCCTCCAATCTGCCGGCCCCGGAGTTCAAGTTCCTGGTGGTCAAGGTCAACGACTTCCAGCCCGTGGCCGTGGCCAAGGGCTCCCACCTTACGGTGGCTCCGGGCGACCGCCTGACCGTGCAGCACATCCAGGCCAACTATGAGCGCGGCCTGAGCTGCGACATCGAGGGCCTGGGCTCGGTCAACGACCTGGGCCAGACCCTGACCATCACCAAGCCCGCCGGCATCCTGGTGCGCAAGGACAACCAGAACATCGGCCGGGTGGAGATCAAGGTGGACCCGGCCCAGCGCCATCCCAGCACCATGGTGCGCTCCACCCTGTTCTACTTCGTCCTGGACGTGGAGGGCCGGCGCCAGATGGTGGCCGACGGCGAGCGTATCCGGGTGGTCAGGGGTGACCGCATCGTGCTGCGCGATGTCATGAGCAACCTGCGCGACCAGTCGCACATCAAGGTGGACTTCAAGGGGTATCAGCCACCGGGCCAGGCCAACCTGGGCGAGGACCGTGGGCACACCATCAATAGCGGCCGGGAGTTGCAAAAACAGTATTCACTGTGCCAGGGCCAAGAGGGCCTGGAGTGCTATCAGGTGACGGCCAGCCAACTGGGCCGCCGCCTGGGCCTGATGCAGGTGGAGGTGGCCCCGGCCCAACTGGACTACCTGGTGCTGCGCCGGGCCGGGCACAAGCTGGTCTATCACAACGGCGAGACGGTGCTGGCCTCGCCGGACGAGCGCCTGGAAGTGATGGACGTCAAGAGCAACATCACCGCCACCGAGGCCGGACTGGCCCTGGCCCTGGATGGCCAGGGCCGGCGGGTGCCCCTGGCCGGCAGCCTGATAGACATGTCCGCCGAGCCCTTCCGGGGCCTGGCCCAGGGCCGGCCCGAGGGCGTGCGCCTGGTGGTGCTGCGCAATGATCAGGCCATCGGCCACGTGCAGCTCCAGATTGGAGGCAGATAGGTGTCGGCCAACAGCCTGACCATACTCTCGGGGGGCACCTTCATTCGCGGCGACGTCTTCAGCCAGGACGTGCTGGTGGTGGAGGGCGGCATCGAGGGCAACATCGTGGGCAACCGGGTCATCGTCAAGCCCCAGGGCTGGGTGCACGGCGACGTGACCTGCCGCTCGCTGTCCATCGAGCCCGGCGGAGTGGTGGACGGGGCCATCAAGGTCTCCGACTCCAGCTCCCTGCCGTCTCCAGCCATGGTGGAGCAGGAGCTCTTGGCCGGCCAGGAGGCCCAGTCGCTCATCGAGGTGGCCACGGAATCCGGCGAGGCCGATGAGCCACGCCCGTGAGGTCTGGGCAGCCCATATAGGGGGGTGAATTGCAGGACTGCTACATCAAGATCGGCGAGGAACACCACCAGGGCCTGGAGGCCGCCGCCCTGCTGGAGGGCATCCGCCACAAAAAGGCCATCGAGATATGTTTCCAGGGCTGCCCGGAGCAGGACCGCAAGGCCATGCTGGCCCTGTATTACAAGTGGCGCCAGGACAGCAACCAGTGGACCCGCTACCGTCCCCTGGTACTGGCCGGCCTGGCGCTGCTGCTGGTGGTCATCGCCTACTTCAGCGGCTATTGGCAGCAGATCGTCACGGGCCTCACCCCTGCCTGGGACCCCAACCCCAGCCCCTCGGAGGGTTCCCTCTTTGCCGACCAGGCCTCGCTCTACACCTTCTTGGCCACCATCGCCGCGGTGCTGGGCATCGCGGTCTGGTTCCTGCGCTCCCTGGCCCGCCGCGAGGCCGGGGTGGGGCCGGACGGCCTCAAGCTCAAGGACAACGAGGCCTCCCGCCGCCTGGCCAAGGACTATGACCTGAGTCTGGACGGCGAGCGGCTGCTGATGAGCCCGCGCGGCAAGTAGCCATTCTGGCATTATCCGCCGCTTGGAGTCACTGGCCCTTCCCGTGGAGGGGTGGGCTCCTTTACAATGATTGCATGAGAACCTTCCGACCAGAGGAGACTACTGCATGCCCAAAGTCCTGATCGCCTACTTCAGCCACGGCGGCAACACCCGCAAGATGGCCGAGGCCCTGTCCCAGGCCGTGCAAGAGGCCGGCTGCCAGGTGGCGCTCAAAAAAGTCGGCGAAACCACCCTGGACGACCTGCGGGCCGCCGACGGGGTCCTCTTGGGTTCGCCGTGCTACTTCGGCAACATGGCCGCCGAGGTCAAGAAGTTCCTGGACGAGTCCATCCCCTTGTTCGGCAAGGGCGAGCTGACGGGCAAGGCCGCCGGGGCCTTTGCCAGCACCGGCGGCATCGGCGGCGGCGGCGAGCCCACCATCCTGGCCATGCTGGCCGGCATGCTCATCCACGGCATGGTGGTGCAGGGCCTGCGCAAGGGCGGCCATTTCGGCCCCTTGGCCATCGGCGCTCCGGACCAACGGGTCTTGGACGAATGCCAGCGCTATGGCCAGCAGTTCGCCGCCCTGGTGAAGCGCTTGTCAGCCTAGCCGGCTTTCTTAGGCCAGCCGCCAGCCGGCGGGAAGGTGTGCCCGGTGGAGAGTTCACTGCCCCCCATGCCGTCCAGCCAGGTGCAAGGCGACAAGCCCCTGTGCCTGCTGGCCGAGGGCCTAGCTGGCCTGGCGGGCCAAAACGGCCCAGCCCAGCCCCCGAGCGAGCCGGCGGTGCTGGTGGGGCAGGGGCGCATTCTGGCCCTGGGCCGCCAGGCCCTGGATTCCGGCGCCCGGCGCCAGGCCCTGCCCGGGCTGTGGCTGGCGCCGGCGCCCCTGGACGCCCATGTGCATCTGCATCTGGGTGGCACCCTGGAGAGCAACCTGGAGGCCAGCCTGGCCGCCGGCCTAGGGGCGGTGCGCGACCTGGGGCACCGCCCCCAATTGCCCATACCCCGCACCCGGCCCGGACAGGCCCCGCCCTGGGTCATCGCCTCGGGGCCGGGCCTGGGGCCTGAAGGCCCGGGGCGCTCCTGGCTGGCCCAGGGCCTGGCCGGGCCGGAGCAATTCAGCCAGGCCGCCTGGCAGCGCGCCCTGGACCAGTGCGGAGTGGTGAAGGTCTTCGCCTCGGGGTTGTTGGACTTCGACAACCCCGGCCAGGTGCTGCACAGCCCGGCCCTTAGCCTGCCGGAGGTGGAGGCCGCCGTGCGGGCCGCCGAGGAGTCCGGCCTCATGGTGGCGGCCCACGCCTCCGGCGCCGAGGCGGTGCGCATGTGCCTGGAGGCCGGGGTGCGCTCCATTGAGCATGGCTTCTTTTTGGAGCGCCCCCTGCTGCGGGAGATGGCCGCCCGCCGCGTGAGTTGGCTGCCCACCTGCGCGGCGGTGCAGGCCCACGCCCAAGACCCCGAGGGGCGCCACACCCCCGAGGAGCGCCAACTCCTGGCCAACATACTAAAGGGCCAGATGCAGGCCCTGCGCCTGGCCGAGGGCCTGGGCGTGGACTTGGTGCTGGGCTCCGACGCCGGCTCCTACGGCCTGGAGCACGGGGCGGCGCTGTTCAAGGAGATGGCCTGCTGGCTTGAGGCAGGGTTGCGGCCGCAGACGGTCTTCGCGGCGGCCACCAGCCGGGCGGCGCGGCTCTTGGGCCTGGCCGGCCAATTGGGCACCCTGGAGAAGGGGGCGGTGGCCTGGCTATTGGGGGTGCCGGGCGATCCCCAGGCTGATCCGCTCCTGCTGGCCCAGCCCCGTTGGCGGAGCTTCTAGCCAGAGATCATGCCAGCCGGCACTTCAATTAAAATATCAACAAAAATGGTATCTACAGGGTTTGAAGGCTTTTTGTGGCGCGGCACCGCGCGGGCCGGCCTAAAGCCCCCGGTGCCGGGGATAATAGATGACATAGCTCTTGGCCAGGGCCTGGTGGCGCGCCGCGCCGATCTCCTTGAGGGCGCGGAAGAATTCCTGTAGGTTGTCCAGGGGGGCCACCCGCTGCTCAAAGCCCCGGGGGGTGAGGGCGTCCTCATTCAGCGGCAGCATGAAGTGGCCGGCGCGCCCCCGCCAGCGCAGGCCCAGGCGGTTGGACAAGCTATCCACCTCCTGGTACACGCGCCTTATCAGGTCGGTGCGCAGGATGGCGCAGGGGGTGTTGACCAGGGCCTCCATCAGGGCGGCCAGGTAGGAGACCTCCTCCAGGGCCGTCTCGTCCTGGCGATGGCGCAGGATGGCCTGGGCCGTGGCCTGCATGCCGCTGTCCAGCACGAAGTGGGGGGGCATGTGCCCGCCGGGGTCGCGCCCCTGGGCCAGGTCCTCCTGGCGCTGGTCCTCGTAGATGGCCGCTGGGTGCACGTGCACCTGGATGATGTTGATGGTGCGCCAGTCCCCCCAGCGCAGGCGGTAGGGGCTGTCGCAGATAACATGGTCATCCTTGGCCGGCGGGCCGGGGAACCTGATCATGTCGCTCAAGGGGCCTCCATGCTCAAATACCTGCTTGCCAGCAAGATTAGCAGAAACCCCGCCCAGGGCCTAGCCCCGCTCCTAGCCCCGCGCCTGGCCTGCCTCCTGTTCCTGGCCTGTCTGCTCCTGGCGGCGCCGGTCCCGGCCCTGGCCGCCCTGGACCCGGTATTGGCCCCGCTCAAGGCCTACCTGGTTTCGCAAGGCCAGAGCGCCAGCCAGGCCGAGACCCTGCTGGGCGGCCCGGGGGTGCACTTCGAGGCCAAGCTTCTGGCCAATATGCTCTCGCGCAAGGAGCGCCCCCGGGACTACCGCCAGTTCCTGCTGCCCGAGAGCGTGGCCCGCTGCCGGCGGTTCGCCCAGCAACAGGCGCCGGCCCTGGCGGCGGCCCAGGGCAAAAGCGGGGTGCCGCCCGAGGTGGTGGTGGCCATCCTCTATATCGAGTCGGGCCTGGGCACCTTCACCGGCAAGTGGCCGGTGGTGGGGGTGCTGGCCTCCCAGGCGGTGCTGGACACGCCCCTGGCCCTGCGCCGCCTGGCCCAGGTCTGGCCCAAGAGGCAACTGGCCTACCTCAAGAGCCCCCAGTGCCAGGAGCGCTTCGCCAAGCGGGCGGCCTGGGCCCGGGGCGAGCTGCTGGGCCTCATCAAGATAGCCAAGCAGCAGGGCCTGTCGCCGCTGGGCATCAAGGGCTCGCCGGCCGGGGCCTTGGGCATGCCCCAGTTCATGCCCACCAGCCTGCTCCAGTGGGGCGCCGACGGCAACCAGGACGGCCGCGTGGACCTCAACCACACGGCGGACGCCATCGCCAGCGTGGCCAACTACCTGGCCGCCCACGGCTGGCGGCCCGGCCTGGACCGCCAGGGGCAGTACCAGGTGGTCTACACCTACAACCACAGCCAGGCCTACGTGGACACGGTGCTGGACCTGGCCCGCAAGATCAAGTGAGCCCTGACGCGGCCTGGGCCGAGATATGGCCCTCCCGCCTGGCCCTGGAACAGCGCCAGCGGGAGTTGGCCGCCTCCTCCGGCGGCCTCCACCTGGCTGGCCGGCTCTTCACCTTCCAGGGGCGCCACGGCATATTCGAGCGCCTATTTAGCCAGATGCCCCCCCTGGTGGGCCGGCGTCCCCTGGCTGAGCTGGCCGGCCCCCTCTTGTTGCACCAGATATTGCGCCAGGAGGCGCCGGGCCAGGGCCTGTTCGCGGGCCTGCGCCAGGGCCGGCGCCTACCCCATGGCCTGTGGCGGCTGTTGGTGCAGGTCAAGGCCGCGGGTTTCGATTCCCAGCAGTTGCTGGGGTTGGCCTCGGCCCGGGCCTCGGAGCGGCTTAGTGCCCTGGCCCAATTGCTGGCCCAGTACCAGGAGCGGCTGGACAGCCTGGGCCTGGCCGACCAGGCCGATTGCCTGGCCGGGCTGGAGGCCTGGCTGACCAAGGGCCAACTGCCCCCCCTGCTGGAGGGCTGGTCCGGCCTGGAGGTGCGCCAGGCCCTGTGGCTGCGCCCCCTGGAGGTGCGCCTGCTGGGAGGTCTGGCCCGCCTAATGCCGGTGCGGGTCTGCTTCGCCCTGTTGGAGCCCCGCGCAGACCCTTGGGGGGTGTACGGCCTCCTGGCGGCCACGGCCCAGGCCCTGGAGTCCGGCCACGGGGGTGATATAGAGGTGGTATGGCGGCCGCCCCGGTCCGGCCCCCTGGCCGAATTGGCCGCCCGGGTACTGGACCCCTCCCAAGCTGGGCCAGAGCAGCCCAGCCCGGCCCTGGAACTGCGGCGCCTGCCTGGCCGCTACGCCGAGGTGGAGGCCCTGGCGCGCCGCGCCCTGGACCTGGTGGAGGCAGGGGTGCCCGCCCACCACATCGCCCTGGTTTTCCCTGATCTTGCCCTCTACGGCCCCCTGGCCGCCGACGTTGCTGGCCGCCTGGGCCTGCCTCTGAGCTTCCGGCGGGGCCAACCCCTGGCCGCCCATCCCCTGGCCCAGGCCCTGCTGGGCCTTTTGGCCCTGCCGCTAAGCGGCTACACCCGCCCGGAGTTGGCCCAGGTCTGGGAATCGCCCTACCTGGCCGCTCCCCTGGCGGCCTGGCTCCTGGGGCCGGGGCAGGCGGTGCCGCCAGGTGCGGGGCGCCTGTTGGCCCGGGCGGGCTACGTGGATGGCCGCGAGACCCCGGCGGCGGCTTGGTTGCGCCGGGCCGCCCAACGCTGGCCGGGCCGGGAGGGCGCGGCGCTGGAGCTTTTGGCCCGGGCCTGCCAGGGCCTGCAAGCCGGCCTGGCTGGCCTGGGCCTGGAGGAGCCCCAGGCCCTGGGGGGTTATGCCCGGGCCGTGGGCCAGGTCCTCATGCGCCTGGCCCCCCCTGGCCTGGCTGGGGCGGCGGGGCAGGGCGGCGCTGCCTGCCCTTGGCCCCAGGAAGTGGCCGTGGCCGACCTGGCCGCCTGGCAGGGGCTCAAGCAGGCCCGGCAGGCCCTGGAGCAGGCGGCGGACCAGGTTGGCGGCGCGGAGCCCTTGAGTCCCGGGCGCTGCCTGGCCCTGTGGCGGGAGGTGCTGGCCCGGGCCGAGGTGGGCGCGGGGCAGGGCCAGGCCGGTGGCGTGGCCGTGCTGCGCCTGGAGGATGCCCAGGGCCTCAGGCCCCATACCCTGCTCATGGGCGGCCTGAGCCAGGCTGAGTTCCCCCGGCGGCCAGCCCAGCATCTGCTGTCGCGGCAGGAGCGCCTGGACCTGGGGCGCCGGGCCGGCCTGCCGGTGTGGCGCACCGAGGAAGAGGAGTACGGCGGCCAGGTGCTGCGCCTGGTGTTGTTGCTCTCCTCGGCCCGGGAGGGGGCTTGGTTGACCTCAGCCGCCTCCGACGCCACGGGCCGGCCCCAGGCCCCGGCCTTTGTGCTGAGCGATCTGGCCAGGTTGCGGGGCCAGGACCTACCCTCTCCGGCCGGCGGGGTATTCGGCCAGTTGCCGCCCCTGGCCGAGGCCCGCGAGCCCCTGGCCCTGTGGGGCGGCCTGGCCGGCGCCCTCTTGCGCCCTGGCGCGCCCCCGGAGCAGGCCGGCCTGGCCAGCGCCCTGCTGGAGCGCCTGCTTAGCGAACCGGAGCAGGCCCGGCGTTGGCAAGACATCGCGGCGCGGGCACGGGTGGAACAGGAGCGGGCCGCCCTGGACCTGCTGGCCGGCCCGGCGCGCCTGGCCGCCTCCGGCGCCTTTGCCGGGAGGCTCTTGGCCGGCCCGGCCCTGGAGCTTTTGCGCGATAGACTGGCCCGGCCCGAAGCCCGCCGCCTGTCGCCCTCGTCCCTGGAGACCTACGCCGCCTGCCCCTTGTCCTGGTATTTCAGCCGCCTGCTTGGCCTGGCCGAGGAGGGCCAGCCCGGCTGGGACATCGAGCGCCGCTCCGAGGGCCAGTGGGTGCACCACGCCCTGGCCCTGTTCTTCGCCCCCGGCGAGTTCGATCCGGCCTGGGACGGGCCGGCCCGGCGGGAGCGCCTGACCCGCTGTCTGGACCAGGCCCGGGAGGACCTGCGCGGCCAGGGCGTCTTTGGTCATGACCTGGTCTGGCTGGCCCGGCGCCAGGCCCTCCTGGCCAGCCTGGGCCAGGTGGTGGAGGCCGAGTGGCGGGAGCTGGAGGGCCTGCGGCCCCTGGCCGTGGAGGCCGTGTTGGACGGCCAGGGGCGGGAGGGCCTGACCCTGGCCGTGGATGGCGGAGCGCCGCTCACCCTGGTGGGGCGGCTGGACCGCCTGGACCAGGGGCCGGGGCGCCTGCGCCTCACCGACTACAAGCACACCAGCCAGCCGGCCATTCCGCGCCAGGCCGCCTATCCACCCTTGCCGGGTAAAAATGCGCCGCCGGGCGACCCGCCCCTGGAGGGCAGCCTGCAAATACCCATTTACCTGGCCGGGGCGGCGGAGCTGTTCGCCGGGCCTGGCCAGGTGTTGTCGGCCCGGCTGGTCAACACCCGTCTGCCGGGTGAAAAAAGGTGTTACACCCGTGACCTGTCACCGGGTGACGCCCTGCTGGCCCGCGACCCGGCCACCCGCCAGGCCCAGGCCCAGGCCGGCCAGCCCAACCTGTACAACCATGTGCAAGGCCTGTGGACCAACCTGAGCCAGGGAGACCTGGCCCCCCGGCCCAGCCGCGAGCATTGTCAATACTGCCCCTATGCGCTGGTCTGCCGGGCGCGGCCCACGGTGGGCCTGGACGACGACCCCTGGGAGGCCGGCGATGCGTGAGCAAATCGCGCAACTGGCCCAGAACTTCTGCGTCAGCGCCGGGGCCGGGGCGGGCAAGACCACCTGTCTGGTGGCCACCTACCTGGGGCTTTTGGCCGGCGCCCCGGGCCGGGCTCCCCTAAAACCCGAGCAGATCGTGGCCATCACCTTCACCGACAAGGCCGCCCAGGAGATGCGCCAGCGGGTGATGAGGGAGGTGGCCCAGCGCGCCCGGGCCGGCGCGCCCGGGCCGGACTGGGCAGGGCTGCTGCCCCGGGTGGAGTGGGCGCCCATCAGCACCATCCATAGCTTTTGCGCGGCGCTCTTGCGGGAGATGGGCAACCACCTAGGCCTGGATCCCGAGTTCGCGGTGCTGGAGGCCCGGGAGTTCGAGGCCTTAAAACAGGAGGTGATCCTGGGGCTTTTGCGGGCCAGGCTGCAAGGCCAGGACGAGCGGCTGGCCCGGCTGCTGCGGGTCCACCCCTTGCAGGGGCGGGGGTCGCTGGCCGAGCTTTTGGCCCGGGCGCAGGCCGAGTTGGCCACCCAGGGGGTGGACGCGGCCCAGGCCCGCCAGGCCACGGCCCAGGCCCATGCCCAGGCCCTGGAGCGGGTGCCCCAGGCCTTGGCCGAGCTGGGCCAGGTGGTGGGCATTTTGCGGTCCGGCCTGGCCTCCGGGGAGTTCAACGCCAAGGCAGGCTATGGAAATAAGATTAAAGAACTGGCGGAGTTTTGGCATTTTGCCCATAAATCGCTTGAAGAAAATCCGGGCGGCCCGGCGGCCCTGGAGCAATTGGGACGCATCCTGGGTGGCCCGTGGGGCAAGGCCAAGGAACTAAAAGACCAGGCCCAGGCCCTGCACCAGGAACTGAGCGCCCTGGCGGCGGTGCCGGCGGCGGCGGCCTTTTGCCAGGACCTCCTGGACCTGGCCGCCCAGGTGGAGGCCAGCCTGGAGGAGGAACTACGCCGGCGGGCGGCGCTGTCCTTTGACCACCTGCTGCTGTTGGCGCTCAAGCTGTTGCGGGACCACCCGCCGGTGCTGGCCGAGTTACGGGGGCGCTGGCGGGCCTTGCTGGTGGACGAGTTCCAGGACGTCAACCCCGTGCAAGGGCGCATGGTCTATCTGCTGGCCGGCCTGGAGGGGCCGGGGCCTGACACCAGCGCCCGGCCAGCCCCCGCCGGCCCCCTGGTGCTGCTGGTGGGCGACCGCAAGCAGTCCATCTACGCCTTCCGGGGGGCGGATGTCAGCGTCTTCAGCCAGGCCATGGAACGCTTCGGGGCCGGGGCTGGCCAAGTGGCCTTCCTGGATGAGAATTATCGCTCGCGGCCCGAGCTGATCGCCTTCTTCAACCGCTTGTTTCCCCAGGTCTTTGCCCAGAAGGACCATGCAGGGCCCGCCCCTGGGGCATACGTGGACTTCGGCGGCGGCGACCAGCAGGTGGAGGGAGGGCAACGAGCGGACCTGGCCGGTCCGGCCCTGGAGGTGCTGGACTGCCGCGCCCTGGGCGGCGAGCACACCAGCCTGGCCGCCTGGCGGCAACTGGAGGCCCAGGCCCTGGCCAGCCACCTACGGGGCCTTCTGGCCCAGGGCCGGGACCCGGGAGAGATAGTCATTCTGTTCCGGCGCCTTACCCAGGTGGCGCTCTATGAACGCGCCCTGCGCGCCGCCGGCCTGGACTACTACACCGTGGGCGGCCGGGGCTTTTACCAGTGCCAGGAAGTGGGGGACCTGCTCCTGGCCCTGCGTGCGCTCCTGGACCCCCAGGATGGCCTGGCCCTGGCGGGGCTATTGCGCTCGCCCCTGGTGGGGCTGAGCGACGAGGCCCTGTTCTGCCTGTGCCACCCCGCCGGTTACGATTACATCAGCCTGCCCCAGGCCCTGGCCCAGGGCGCGGACCTGCCCCCCTGGCTGGGCGCCGGGCAGCAGGCCCGCTGGCGGACCGCCCAGGACTGGCTGGAGGGCCTGCGCCCCCTGGCCCGCCGGCGGCAGCCGGCGCAATTGCTTGAATGCCTGGTGGAGTCCACGGACCTTTTGCCTGTCTGGCTGGGCACCTGGGGTGGCGAGCAGCGGGCGGCCAACCTGCGCAAACTCATCGAACTGGCCCGCGACCCCCGCCTGTCCGGGGCGGGGGTGGCCGACTTCGTCCGGCGCTTGCAGGAAATGGTGGACCAGCCCCCGGAGGACGCCCAGGCCGCGCTGATGGGCGAGGAGGCCCCGGTGGTGCGCCTGATGACCATCCATCAGGCCAAGGGGCTGGAATTCCAGGTGGTGGCCCTGGCGGACCTGGCCTTCAGGCCCCGGCATGCCGCCCCGCTGCTGGGGCCGGGCGGGGTCATGGGCCAGAAGGCCCCGGACCCCCTGGGCGGCCCGGCCCGGCCCACGGCCCTGTCCCAGGCCTTGCTGGCCCGCCAGCGGGCCGTGGAGGAGGCCGAGGCCGCCCGCCTGTTCTACGTGGCCGTGACCCGGGCCAGGGAGCGCCTGGTCTTCTGCCTGCACGGCGCCCCCGACAAGGACCAGGGCTACTGGGGCCGTTGGGCGCGGCAACACGTGCTGCCCGACCCCCTGGCCCAGGTCATCTCCGCGCAAGCCCTGGACCTTGACCCTGGGGCCGCCCCGGCGGCGCCGCCCTTGCCGGCCGCCGCCGAGGCGGGGCCAGGCCCCCAGGACCGGCAGGCCCGGGAGATAATTGAGCACTGCCTGCGGCCCCAGCCGCCGGCCCTGGCCCTGGTGAGCGAATCGGTCAGCGGTTTGGAGGACTGGCTGGCCTGCCCCCGGCGCCATTTCCTCACCCGGCGCCTGGGCCTGGACACCGCCTGGCTGGCCCCCGCCGGCCAGGGCGGCGGGGCAGGGCGGGGCGATCCCGGGGCCGCTGCCCTGGGCAGCGCCGTGCACCGGCTGTTGGAGATCACCGATCTGGCCCAGGGACCGGCTGGCCTGGAGCGCGCCCTGGCCGGACTGGACCTGGCAAAAGAGCTGGCCGCGCAGGCGCATCGCCTGGCCGCCGGCTGGTGGGACTGCGGCCTGCCCGGGCTGCTGGCCGGCGCGGGTCCGGGCCAACTGGCCCGCGAGCAGGGCTTCTGCCTGCTGCTGCCAGGGGAGCATGGCGGGCCGGACGTGGAACTGATCGGCGAATTCGACCTGTTGGTACGCCCGCTCCAGGGGCCGGCCCTGCTGGTGGACTATAAGGTGACCCCCGAGATCAAGCCCGAGAAATACCTTGCCCAGATGGCCATCTACAGCCTGGCCCTATGGCGGGGCCAAGCTGCCCAGGGACCACCACCCCGCGCCTTTTTGTGCTATCTTGCCCCGAGCGGGGCGCGGCTAGTGGAGGTAAGCTTAACTCCAGAGCAATTGGAGCGCTGGCAAGGGCGGGTTTTGCGGGCCGGCCGGGCCATGGCCGCCCTGCCGGCCCAGGCGCGGCCCCAGGACCTGCCGGCCGGTGAGGGCTGCCTGCCCCAGGCCTGCGCCCTGGCCCGGGCCGGACTGTGCGCGGGGGCGGGGCCGCAAGCGGCCGATGGGAAATTTTAGCTGGCAACATGAGTCATCACAAGGTTAGGCCGGGAGGACCGCACATGGCCGAGGTTTTCGACGAGCGGGCCAAGCAACGCCTGCGCCTCAGGCGCAGCCTGCTGGCCCTGGCCGGGGCCGTGATCTTTGCCCACCTGTTGCTGGCCAGCCACCTGCTGGGGTTCTTCCGGGGCAACGACACCCAGTTTATCGTGTTGATAAGCTGCATCTTGGGGGGGGCCATGGTCACACCCCTGCTGATTCTGGGCGGCTACAACCTGCGCTTTCCCGACCCCTCCCTGACCATACCCCAGATCGTCATCGCCACGGCGATCACCTTCACCTCCATCTACTTTCTGGACCAACTGCGGGCCGTGTTCCTCATGGTCTACCTCACGGTGATGATCTTCGCGGCCTTTAGGCTCAAGCTGGCCGGGTTCCTCTTCATCACCGCCATGGCCCTGACCTGCTACGGCATGGTCATCATGCTGCTGTTGCACTACCATCCCCAGGTGATTGACCTTAAGGCCGAGATGGTGCGTTGGGCGGGCTTCGCCTTAACCCTGGGCGGGTTTTCGCTATCGGGCTCCGATCTTAGCGAGCTGCGGCGCCGGGTGTCCAGCCAGAACAAGGAATTGAGCGCCGCTCTCATGACCATCAAGCAGCAGGCCATCACCGACGAGCTGACCGGGGCCTTCAACCGGCGGCACATCCTTGAGATACTCAAATATCAGAAGAACCTGGCCGAGCGGGGCAAGTACTCCTTCGTGGTCTGCTACGCCGACCTGGACCACTTCAAGCGGATCAACGACCACTTCGGCCACAACGTGGGCGACTTGGTGCTGCAAAAGTTCGCCCATCTGACCAAGGAAGCCATCCGCGAGGTGGACTTCGTGGCCCGCTTCGGGGGCGAGGAGTTTTTGCTGGTCTTGGTGGATACCACCCTGGAAAACGCCGCCAAGGCCATGGAGCGGGTGCGCCAGGGCATCCAGGACTTCAGCTTCGGCGACATGGCCCCGGGCCTGGGCATCACGGTCTCCCTGGGCGTGACCCCCTACCACGACGGCGAAAGCATAGACAAGCTCATCAGCCGCGCCGACGAGGCCCTGTACCAGGCCAAGAAGGACGGCCGCAACCGGGTGGTGGTCAAGCCATGATGCCCTTCGCCGCGGTGCTCTTCGACATGGACGGCGTGATCCTGGACTCCATGGGCCAGCACGCTTTAGCCTGGCAGGAGGTGCTGGCCGGGCAGGGGGTCCGGGTGCCCCTGTCCTTCATCCTGGAGAACGAGGGCGCCCTGGGGGTGGACGTGTTGCGGCGCTTCCTGGAGGAGCATGGCGCCGCCCAGGGCCTGGGACCCCTGGAGCCCGAGCGGGCCTCGGCCGGCATGGCCCGGCTCTTGGACCAGCAGGCCAGCCTCTACCTGGAGCGCCACGCCGGGAGGGTGCGCCCCTATCCGGGGGTGCGGCGGGTATTGGCCGGACTCAAGCGGGCTTGCGTGCCGGCGGCCCTGGTGACCAGCTCCCGCCGCTCCCTGGTGGAGCGCTGTCTGCCCGGCGAGATTCGCCAAGGCTTCAGCCTGGTCATCAGCGCCGAGGACGTGACCCGGCACAAGCCCCATCCAGACCCCTACCTGGCAGCGGCTTTTGCCCTGGCCCAGGACCCCCGGCAATGCCTGGTGGTGGAGAACGCCCCGGCCGGCATCGCCGCCGCCACCGCCGCTGGGGCCACCTGCTACGCCCTGTGCACCACCCTGCCACCGGAGCAATTGGCCCAGGCCCAGGCCATCTTCAGCGACCTGGAGCGCTTGGCCGGACATCTGGGCCTGCTGGACTGAGTGCCCGTCTCCAGACCGCCGCGCCTTGGGGAACCCCAGGCCCTCCTTGACTGGCCGATCAGCGCCAGGCTACCATTTTAATAGAAGGGCAAAAGCAGCGCGCTCGCCACGGCTTGTCCGGGGGCGGCCAGCCGAAGTCATCCAGCCAAGGAGGGCCTTATGAGTGACGACTCTCCCACTTCATCCGTCGTGCGCCCCATGGCCCCCCATGACCTGGCCAGGATCATCGAGATAGACAACCAGGTCTTGGGTAAACCGCGCCCCGAATACTGGGAGATGAAGCTCGACCTGGTGCAGAAGCGCTCGCAGATTTCCTGGTTGGTGGCAGAATCGGATGGCCAGGTGGTGGGCTTCATCATCGGCGGGGCCAGCCGCTGGGAATATGGCGTTCCCGAAAACATCGGCTGGATTGACACCATCGGCGTGGACCCGGCTTACCAGAGAAAGGGCCTCGCCAAGGTGCTGTTCAGTGAAATGGCCAAGAGCCTGAAGCAATCGGGCGTGGACACCATCTATACCTTCGTGAAGCGGCGCGACTGGAAGATGCTGAAATTCTTCAACAGCATGGGCTTCCAGGAGGGCGACATGACCAACCTGGAGCTAGAGATATAAAGATCACTCCAGGTGGCAGACCGCCAGCTCGGTCTGGTTGCGGCCGCTGGTCTTGGCACGGTACAGGGCCTCGTCGGCCTGGCTGAGCAGGGTGTCGGCCCGCACCTCCGGGGGTTGGTCCTGGCTGCAGGTGACCCCGGCGCTGATGGTGATGCGCAGCCGCAGGCGGCCGAACTGGAACTCGGTCTCCGAGACCTGGCAGCGCAGGCGCTCCACCAGGGCCACGGCGTCCTGCAGGTTGGTGTTGGGCAACACCAGGCAGAACTCCTCCCCGCCGTAGCGCCCCACCAGGTCATAGGTCCGCAGGCTGGCCTTGAGCATGCCCGCCAACTGCACCAGCACCTGGTCGCCGCACAGGTGGCCATAGGTGTCGTTGACCTTCTTGAAATGGTCCACGTCCAGGATGGCCAGGGACAGGGCCTGGCGGTTGCGCCGCACCCGGTTCAGCTCCTGGGACAGGCGGTCGAACAAATGCCGCCGGTTGGCCACCTGGGTCAGGTGGTCGGTCTGGCTCATCTGCTCCAGGCGCTTGGTGGACTCCTCCAGGCGCTCCTGGTACATCACGGTGTCGGTGTGGTCCATGATGGAGACGCACACGTGGTCCACCCGGCCCTCCGGCCCGCGCAAGGGTGCCAGCACCGCGTTCTGCTGCATGAATTCATAACGGTTTTGCAGGTAGTTGGCCGCCGGGAACGGAAATAGGAAGCGGTGCAGGCGCTGGGAGAAGAAGGCGTAATTGCCCAGCTTGAACACGCTCTCCACCTTCCACACAAAGCCCTTCTTGACCAGCTCTGGATATATCTCGGTGACGACCCGGCCCAGCACCTGGCCGCGCTCCAAGCGGCTGTGCTGCTCCATCCAGCGGTTCCACAACAGCACCCTCAGGTCCCGGTCCAACACGATGAGCCCCTGGGTCAGGGCGTCCAGTATCTGCTCGTAGGCCAGGCACCGCTCCCGTGGAAAGGGGCCGCCGGGTATCCCGGCAGGCATATCGGGTCGAGTGGGGCCGTCACCTGGCGTGGCTTCTTGGCTCCCGGTGGAGCTTGCGGGGGCAGGGGAGGGCGCGCCGGGTGCCCCGGCTGGCATATCGGGTCGAGCGGGGCTGTCACCTGGCGCGGTTTCTTGGCTCCCGGGGGTATCTCGCTTTTCAGGCGGCTGTCCCTTCAACCCAGCATCCTTTCCAGGAAGATATCCACCTCGCGGTACAGCCAATGCAAGCAGTCCTCGGGCAGGAGAATCAGCAGGTAGCCCATCACCGCCCGCTGGTCCACCCTGAACTTGGTGTGAATGAGCAGGGCGTCGCCAGGGCGCGCGCGCAGCACTTCCTGCAGGTAGGCGGAGTGAATGTTCTCCATCAGCACGCTGGGCGGGCTGAAGGAAAGGCTGGTCTGCAACAGATCGGCAAACTGGCCCAGGCAGGCCCCGATCACCACGTTGCCTACCTCCAGGAGGGCCTCCATCTCTAACTGGCCCATCTCCAGGGCCGGTTGGAAGCCGGCGTCCTCGTCCAGCATCACCACCAGCTCGCGCCCGGCCAAGCCCGGCAGGGCCAGCACCGCCTCGCCGAAGAACTCCCCCCGAAAGCCCTGCTGGACTAGGCTGACCTCCTCGGCGCCCTCCATGACCTTGATGAGGTAGTCCAGTATTTCCTCGGTGCGGATCACCAGCACATCGGGCACGCTCAGCTCTATGCGCACCCCCAACAGGTCGGCCAGGGAGGACATGGACCGGCCGAAGCCGATGTTTATCATCTCCTGGAGGGTGTCGCGGCGCTCCTCGCTAAGGTCGGTCATGGGCAGTAGCGCTCGAGGACCTGCCGCAAGACCTCGGCCTTGGGCGGCTTGGGGATGAGCTGCAGGGCCCCCAGTTCCATGACCTTGGCCTGGCTGCTGGATTGGATGTCGGCCGTGACCACCACCACCTGGGCCTGGGGGTCCATCTGCTTGAGGTGGGCCAGGGTCTCGAAGCCGTCCATGCCCGGCATGGTCAGGTCCAAGAGGACCAAGTCGGCCCGGGCCTCTTGGTATAACTTGAGGCATTCCAGGCCGTTGCCCGCCTCGCGGATGTCAAAGGGACCGGGCGGCAACAACTTGCGTATGATTTTGCGCGAGATGGGTGAGTCATCAACTATCAAGAGGGATCGCAAGGTCAGACCTCCCCATGGCTCCACCAAATCTTGTTGCCCGCCATTGTGGTTGGTGGCCGCCTTCCACCTGGCGGTCGTCAACCCAATATACAGCGGACGCCCTGGCAAAGAAAAGACTATTGGCACAATTTTTCCAAAAAGATTGGCCGCTCGCGGACAAGGCCCAACTGGGGTCCCGGGTTAATTTTGGCCTGTATTTGCCCAGTTGTACCAGGGGGGCACGCGCCGATCAAAAAGCGTTGTTCACATTATTGTCAATGGCTCCAAAGTTAGCAACAATTGTGAAATAGTATCTATGTCATCCGGCAGGCTTGCCAAAGTGCTTGCTACCTCTGGGCTGCCGGCCTATGTGGGCGGTGAAAACCTCCGGCCGCGGTAGGGCGGCGTCTGTTCAAGGCGTGGAAAGTAATTGGTCACCCTTCCCATAATCTTCACTCTCTGATCCTCCGCCCCCACAAAAAAACGGCCCTCCCCGGCGCTAGGTCCGGGAAGGGCCGCCATGACCCCAAATGATTCAGATTGGCTACATACTAGCCCAGGCGCTCACCCAAAGGCAAGGGCCGTCAGAGGCCAGTGTAGCTGACACATAAACTGTCCGGACTTGTAGCACATGAGTTGTCCGGTTTGAGTTGGGGTCCATGGAGGTGCCCCGATGAGGCGGACAGAGCTGTTGCAGGAGGTTCGGAAGATGCGGTTTTTAGAGGCGCAT
>JACRDC010000030.1 GCA_016218705.1 Desulfarculus sp. | reverse complement strand
GTTTTCTCGACAGGTTTCCTCTGGGTACAGCCCTTACGGTATAGGCGGTCCAAGGAAAACTAAGCGGTTTCTTTTTGTGTCCCGCTAGAGCCGCCCGGCCATACTGGCTTTGCCGATGCGGGTGCCGGCGCGGGGTGGACTTTCCGCCCTGGCGTGGGCAGGGGCCGCGGGTATCCCGTATTCCTTGCCGTGTTGGATCATAGCAGCCCCCTGCCGGTGCCCTAGGAATGGCCGGGCTAAGAGCGGGACACGGGGCTTGGGCGGCCAGAAAACCAAAGCCACCGGCCAGAGGATGCCCGGATCAAGGGGCAACAACCCAATACTGTATGATTGTCATTAAATTTGTATTAAGGCTCCTTGGGCTGCCACAGCCTGATCCGCTCCTGGAGGCGCCAGAGTTGCTCGGGCGGAATCTTGCCCGACAGGGCGTTGAGCCGGGCTAGGGTTTTTTGCTGGCCCGGGCCGGTCAGCCGGGCCGCGGCCAGGCTCAGCCACAGGTAGGCCTGCCGGTCGTCCTGGGCCAGGCCCAGGCCCTTGTCGTACATGTCACCCAGATAAAACATGGCCAGGGGATAGCCCTGTTCGGCGGCTTTCTGGAACCAGGCCGCGGCCTGGGCGTGGCTCTGGGCCAGGCCGGCGCCGCCGTAGTAGGCCACTCCCAGGTTGTACTGGGCCTCGGCCAGGCCCTGCTCGGCGGCCATGCGGTACCACTTGGCCGCCTCGGCATGGTTGGGGGGCATACCTTGGCCGCTGGCGTGCATCACCCCCAGGTTGTACTGGGCCTGGGCGTGGCCCAACTGGGCGGCCTGGGTGAACCAGCGGCGGGCCTCGAAGAGGTTCTGGGCTAGCCCCGGGCCGCCCTGATAGTAGAGGTTGGCCAGGGCGTACTGGGCCTTGATGTCGCCCTGCTGGGCGGCCTTTTCGAACCAGCGCGCCGCCTCGGGCAGGTCCACGATGACCCCCTGGCCCTGGTGATACATCACCCCCAGGTTGTACTGGGCGGCGGCGGCGCCCAGGTCGGCGGCCTTGCGGAACCACTTGAGGGCCTCGTTGACATCCCGAGGCAGGCCTTGGCCCTGCAAATACATGCCCCCCAGGTTGACCTGGGCGTCGGCCAGGTCTTGGAGCGCGGCCTTGCGGTACCACTCGGCGGCCTGGGCGGGGTCGGCGGGCACACCCTGGCCCTTCTCGAACATGCCGCCCAGGCTGAACTGGGCCTCGGCCAGGCCCTGCTCGGCGGCCAGGCGGTACCAGTGCAGGGCCTGGGCCAGGTCCTGGGGCACCCCCTGGCCCTGGGCGTACATCACCCCTAGGATGCCTTGGGCGGTGGCCAGGCCTTGGCCAGCGGCCTTGGCAAACCAGGACGCGGCCTGGGTGTAGTCGCGGGGCACCCCCTGGCCGGCGTAGTACATGTTGCCAACGAGCCCCTGGGCTTGGGCGCCGCCGGCCTGGGCCAGGGGTTTTAGTTCTCGCATGGCCAGCACGAAGTCGCCCCGGCTGTAGGCCTCCACGCCGGCGGCCAGGTCGGCCCGGGCCGGGGCGGCCAGGCAGATGAGCATCAGCATGGCCATCAGGGTTCTTTTCGTGGTCATGGCTTCACCAAAATTAAAGTAGGCGGCGCGGGGCCGGACGCCCCGCCGCCGAAAGGCTACCACAGATCGTGCCGGGTTTCTTTATCGGCCCTGGCCCAGACGGGCCTTCAGCTCCTGGGCCAGGACCAGGGCGTTGTTGCGCTCGGTGTCCTTGGCCGCGTAGATCAGGGTCACGGCGCCCTGGCGGGCCTGTCGCGCCAGGGCCTCCAGGGCCGGGGCCTTGGCCGGGTCGCCCAGCTCCTGGCGGTAGCGCTCCTGGAACTGGTCCCACAGCCCGGGGTCGTGGCAAAAAAAGCGGCGCAACTCGGCGCTGGGCGATAAATCCTTGAGCCAGGCCTCGATCCCAAGACTGGCCTTGGACTGGCCCCGGGGCCACAGGCGGTCTACCAGGTAGCGGGCGCCGTCATCGGCGGTGGGCGGCTCGTAGGCCCTCTTCAGTTTAATCATGGGCCAGTTCCTCGGCGGTTGAGGGGCTATATTTTTTTGAAGATTCGGTAGTCCATCTCGGGCCAGGGGCAGTCCACGTCCTCCATCTGGGCCAGGTCCTGCTCGGCCAGGCGGGCGTGGTCGCTTAGGTCGCGGGCCGCCCACATCAGCCTGCGGAAGCGCTGGTGGTGGTGGTGGAAGCGCTGGTTGGCGTATTCCTTGGCCTGGGCGGTGAAGAGCAGGAAGGGCCAGTCGCTGCCCTGCATCAGCAAGAGCTCCCGTCCCAGTTGGCTTAGGATACGCTCGCCCCGCCGGTCCCGGGGCAGCCCCTGGGCCTCCAGCATGGCCAGGAGGTCTTCCATCTCCCGGGACGTGGCGTTGAGATAAGGCCAGAGCCAGCCGTGCTCCGGGTTCTGCCAGACCGTGAAGTCGCTGTTCAGCCCCCAGGTGCTGGCCGGCATGCGGATGGAGACCAGTCCCTGGCCGTGGCGCTGAAGGTAGCGGCCCAGGCCGATGGGCTCCACCAGGGTCTGGCGGGCCAACTCGCGGTAGACCAGCTCCAGGAACAGGGGCCCCTCGTGCCACCAGTGGCCGAAGAGTTCGCAGTCATAGGGCGCCACCACCACCGGCGCGGCCAGCTCTTGCTGGGCCGGGGCCAGCCGGCCTCGCAGGAGCTCCACGAAGTGGCGGGCATGCTCCGCCACCGCCTCGCGGGCCGCCGTGGGGTCGTAGACCTCCTTGTGGGGGCCGCCGCTGACCCGCCAGTAGCGCAGGCCGGACTGGGGGTCCTTTTGGTGAAACTCCAGGTAGCGCCGGTCGCCGGGGTAGCCCTGGTCCGGCGACCAGACCTGCCGTCCGGTGGCCTGGTCGCGGCCGAAAACCGCCAGGCCCGATTGCAGGCGGTACCCCTGCAAGGTGCTGGGCGCACCCTGCTGGGCGTCCTCCAGCCACTGGGCCCTGGTCAGGCCCACGTCCTCCACGAAGAAATACTTGAGCCCCTCCTGGGCCAGCCAATGGTCCACGGCCGGGCGCTCGCGCCCCAGGCGGTCGGACCATTGGGCCGGGCGGTAGGCGCACTCGGGCAGCCAGAAGCCGGCCGGCTCGCCGCCCAGGTGCTGGCGAAAGGTCCGCACCCCCAGGCGCACCTGGGCCTTGAGCGAGGAGTCGCACTCCAATAGCGGCAAAAAGCCGTGGGTGGCCGCCGAGGTCAGGAGCTCCACCACGCCCTCGTCGCGCAGCCATTTGAGGGTGCCTAGGATGTCGCGGTGGAAGTCCTGGTAAAAGGCCCGGTGGTGTTCCTCGTAGAGCTCCAGCCAGTAGGCCGCCGCCCTCTGCTGGGCGTCGTGGCCCTGGAGGCGCTCCAGGTCCTGGCGGGCGCGCCAGATCAGGCCCTCCATGTATTCGCTGAAGCGGTCCTTCATATAGGGGTCGGCCAACTGCTCGGCCAGCACCGGCGCCACGCCGATCATGATCTGAGGCCTTATCCCCGAGTACAGAAGCCGGCGCAGCATCAACAGTAGGGGGATGTAGGTCTCGTTCATGGCCTCGAAAAGCCACTCCTCGCCGGCCGGCCAGACCCCGGACTTGCGGCAGTAGGGCATGTGGGAGTGCAACATCAAGGCGAAATATGCGGGCATGGGCGGCCTCGTTGGGCAGTGGAGCCGAGGTGATGGGATCGCCCCAGCATAAGGCACGGGTTGGGGCGGCGTCAATGCCCCTGGTCCGGGCCGGGGAAACCTTGCTCAACCTGGCAGGCCCACAAAGCAAGAGGGCCGGAGTTGGCTCCGACCCTCTGCGACCCAGGCTTCCTGAACAAAACGGAGAAAAAGTTCCCTAACCTACCGGGTTTATTTTGCCACGCGGTCAAGCGGGCATACAGGCCTTACCGCCGGGGCTTGGCCTCGTTGACGGTCAGGTTGCGACCGCCCATGTTGTAGCCGTGGAAGCGCTGGATGGCCTCCTGGGCCTCGTCCTTGGAGCCCATCTCCACGAAGCCAAAGCCACGGGACCGGCCGGTCTCGCGGTCGGTAATGACCCGAGCGGAGATCACGCCGCCAACTTGGCTGAAGAGGTCGCGAAGATCGTTATCAGTGGTGCTGAACGGAAGATTGCCGACATAGATATTCATCGAAGCGAGTCCTTTTCTTTACCTGAGTCAACCCTAGAATATCAATGCGTTATTTTTTTTCAAGCAAAAATTGGCCCCCTCCGGGGCGCGCCCCTGGCGGGACGCTGGAGGGCTTGGATAAAAACCCTGTGAAAATTAAATATATTAGCCATGGGACGCGGGGCTGGGCCGGCTTATCGGTGGCTTGACCATCATGCGGCGGCCCCCCAAAAATAGCCTTTCGTGACCGGCGGGGCCGCTTGCCTTGAGGATGGTTCAGACTACAATCAGGACAGACGCATGCCTGGAGGGGGATCAATCATGACTGGCCAGGGGCCTTACCCCGCGGTGGTGTTCGCCGGCGGTGGCAACCGCTGCGTGTGGCAGGCCGGCTTTTGGCAGGTGGCGGCCCCGGCCCTGGGGCTAAGGCCCCGGGTGGTGGCGGGGGTGAGCGCCGGCGCCTACATCGCCTGTGTGCTCTTCAGCGGACGCCTGGAGCAGGCCATGGCCTACGCCCGGGAGGCCATGGGCCACAACCTCCGCAACTGCTACCCAGCCAACCTCTGGCGGGGCGGGCCGGTATTCCCCCACCTGGGCATCTATCGCCGGGGCATCCTGAAAATATTCGACCAGGCGGCCTGGGAGCGGCTGCGGCAGGGACCCCAGGTGCGGGTGCTTCTGGCCAGGCCGCCGCGCTGGGCCGGGGCCGTGGCCGGGGTGCTCCTGGGCTTCGGGGCCTATGCCCTGGAAAAGCGTTTGCGGGCGCCCCTGCACCCCCGCTTCGCGGCCAGGCTGGGCTTCCGGCCCGAGTTGGTGCTGGCCGCCGACTGCGCGGGGCCGCCGGAACTGGCGGAACTGATCCTGGCCTCCTCCTGCACGCCGCCCATCGTGCCCCCCATGTACCGCCAGGGCGGCGTGGTGCTGGACGGCGGCCTGGTGGACAATGTGCCGCTCTTGGCCATCCGGCCGGGGGAGGGGCCCACTCTGGTGCTGCTAAGCCGGCGCTATCCCCCCAGCCTGTTGACCGGCCACCCAGGCGTCACCTATTTGCAGCCCTCGCGTCCCGTGGGCATCTCCAAGTGGGACTACACCAACCCCCAGGCCATCCAGGAGGCCTTTGACCTGGGCCGGCAAGACGCCGAGAGCTTCCTGCGCCAGGGGCCAGCGGCCTTGCAGCGCTGAGGCCGAGGATGGTCAATCTATCTCGGCGTGGGCGTTTTCGCGGAAGGGGTTGAGGCGCACCGCCAGGGAGAACAGGTAGGGGTAGGCCTCCTTAAGGTGGCGCAGGTAGGGCAGCCATTGGCCCACCAAGAGCAGGTAGGCCCGCTGCATGTCGCCGGTGAGGTGGGCGCGGTCGGCCGGGCTCAGGAACGTGAGGTCGCGGCGGTGGGCCAGCTCGTCGCGCAGGTGGAACACCGAGCGCAACAGGTCAGTGAAGGCCTCGTGCTCCAGCAGGCTGGGGTTCTCCAACAGGCGCAGGATCAGGTCGCTCTTGCCGGCCAGGAACTCCCGCAATTGGCCCAAATCGTACCCTTCCAGGTTGAGCCCCAAGCCCATTCCGGACAGGTCGGCCAGGGCCTGATCGAAGTCCTGGTCCTTCCAGTGGCCGGTGACCAACAGCCGTGGCCGCAGACGCTCCAGGTTGGGGTCCAGGCCCGCGCAGCGGGCCAAGAGGTCGGTGCCCAGCTCGGCGAAGAACACCCCGATGACCACGTTCTGCTTTTGCTGGCGCAACATTTTGGCCCGCCGGCTGACCAAGAGCTCGGTGCCGTTGGCCACCAGCCCGGTGAAGCAGCCCACCCCGCCCAGAATCAGCAGCATGGCCAGCATCTTGCCGGCGGGGGTTTGGGGATGGATGTCGCCGTAACCCACGGTGGTGATGGTGACCACGGTGTAATACAGCGCGTCCAGGGGCGACAGCTTTTCCACCTGCATCACGGCCACGGCGCCCGTGACCATGACGGCCAGCATCACCACCAGGAAGACGCGCAGTCTGAATACCACGGGGTCCATGAGGCGCTCCTTTCCGCTCCTGGCCGGGCGGCGGGGGACTATATGCTTTGCGACCAGCGCCAGCCATTATAGCAATCCCGGTGGCCGGCGGCGGGGGCAGGGCCGGGAAAGTGTGGAAATTAGTCTGTGAATTATGTAATCTGACAGGCAAGACGCATAGATGTCACCCAAAGGCCCACGCCCCGCTCCCAAGGCCATGACATGCAGCACCGCGCCCCCATCCCCGGCCCCGGCCCCTGCCCCCGGCCGCCCAGGACGGCGCCCAGCCATCTGGGCTGGCTGTTGTTGGGGTTGTTTTGGTTGACGCTCTTGCTGGCCGGCGCCGCCCCTAGCCAGGCCCAGGAGCCCCCGCCCCTGCTGGTGGGCGGCACCGTCTCCCTGGAGGGCCGCTTCAAGGACACCTCCCTGCAGATGCAGCACGCCATGCGCCTGTGGGAAAGACAGGTCAACCAGCGGGGGGGGCTATTGGGGCGGCGGGTGCGCCTGCTGCTCCACGACGACAAGAGCGACCCCGGCCTGGCCCGCCAGCTCTACGCCCGCCTGCTGGATCAGGACAAGGTTGATCTGCTGGCCGCGCCCTACGGCAGCGTGCTGACCATGGCCTCCAGCGAGGCCAGCGAGCCCCGCGGCTTTGTCACCGTGGCCACCGCCTCGGGCGAGGAACTCTGGCAGCGGGGCCAACGCAACCTCTTCGGGGTCTACGCCACGGCCGACCGCTACTTCATCGGATTCATGGACCTGCTGGCGCGGCAGGGGTTCGAGGACGTGGCCGTGCTTCACGCCGGCGACGCCTTCTCGCGCTCTGCCGCCCGGGGCTGCCGGGAGTGGGCCGAGCGCCTGGGCCTGCGGGCCGTCTTGACGTTAGGCTACCAGGACGCCGCCCAGGAGATGCCCGCCTTGCTGGAGCAACTGCGCCAGGTGCGGCCCCAGGGCCTGGTGCTGTGCTCCTATCCGCCCGACGCCTTTCGGCTACTGGACCTGATGCGCCAGGCCGGCTACCGGCCGCCGGCCCTGGCCATGGCCGTGGCCCCGGCCATGCCCGACTTCGGCGAAAGGGTGGGGGACCAGGCCGAGGGGGTCATGGGACCCTCGCAGTGGGAGTCCGACGAGCGCCTGCCCTATCCCGGCACCCGCAGGTTTATCCAGGACTTCTGCTCCCAGACCGGCTTGGCTCCCTCCTATCACGCCGCCTCGGCCTACGCCAGCCTGACCCTGCTGGAAAACGCCGTGCGCCACACCCAATCCCTGGATCAGGAGAAGATTCGCGAGTACCTCCTGGATCTGGACTCCATGACCATCCTGGGGCGCTTCAAGGTGGACCGTCAGGGCCGCCAGATTGGGCACAGTCCCTTCATCGTGCAGTGGCAGAAGGGGCAGAAGGAGATCATCTACCCGCCGCGCATGCGCACTACCCCGGCCATCCTGCCTCCGGCGCCGGTGGGGACGCGCCAGCCATGACCCTGGGCCGCGCCTCCTGGCGCCAGCGGATCATCTGGGCCATCGCCTTGCCGGTGCTGGTGGTGGGCCTGGCCGTGGGCTTCTTGGCCAATCAACTGCTGGCCCCGCCCCTGCTGGGCTACTTGCAGGAGAACATAGACGGCCAGCTCAGGATGGCCTCGGGCATGGGGCTGACCGTCTGCGACAACCTGCTGGACCAGATATTAAGCCGCCGCCTGGAGGACTCCCAGGAGGTGCTGGCCTCCATGAAGCGCGGCGCCCTGGCCGAGATACGCGAGCTGAGCCACCAGTTCCCCAGCCTGGCGGTCTTGGTGCTGGACCAGAACGGCCAGGTGCTGCTCTCCAGCCCGCACCAGGGCCAGGCCGTGCCCAAGCTGGACCTGGGCCAGATAAGCGACGACATCATTCTGGCCCAGGCCCAGGGCCAGGGCTTCAGGCTGCACCGGCGCTACTTTCCCTTTTGGCGTTGGAACATAATCAGCCTCATCAGCCAGGAGAGCTACCTGGCCCCCAGCCGCATGGCCGCGCGCACCGTGTACCTGGGCACCCTGGTGGTGCTCCTGACCGTGCTGGCCACCCTGCTGGCGGCCTTTCACTGGCGGGTCAAGCGGCCGCTGAGCCAGATCATCGAGGCCACCCGCGACGTTTCCCAGGGGCGGTTCGCGCCCGTGCCCCAGGCCAGCCAGGACGAGCTGGGCCAGGTGGCGGGGGCCTTCAACGGCATGGTGGCCAGCCTGGACCAGAGCCGGCGCCAGGTGGATGAGGTCATGGCCCGCCTGGGCGAGTCGGAGGAGCAGTACCGCACGCTCACCGAGAACGCCATGGCCCTGATAACCATCGTGCAGGACGGGCGCTTCGTCTTCGCCAACCGCATGATGCTGGAGAAGACGGGGTATGGCCGGGACCAGATCATCGGCCGCCGGGCCTGGGACCTGGTGCACCCCGACGACCGCGAGAGGTTGTCCAAGAAGAGTGGCGGCCCCGAGGCGGGCGAGAAGGGGGAAGACCATTACGAGTTTCGTTTCTTGACCGCCGACGGCCAGGAACGCTGGCTGGAGATGCAGGCCACCCGCATTTCCTTCAAGGGCCGGCCGGCGCTCCTGGGCCACGGCATAGACATCACCGCGCGCAAGGAGGCCCAGGCCGAGCAGGCCAGGCTGCGGGAGCGGTTGGAACACGCCCAGAGGATGGAGGTGGTGGGCACCCTGGCCGGGGGCATATCCCACGACTTTAACAACATGCTTCAGGCGGTCTCGGGCTATGCCCAGGTGATGCTGTTGCGCGCGGGCCTGGACCAGGAGCAGGAGAAGTACCTGCATAGCATCCTGGAGGCCTGCCGCCGGGCCTCGGAGCTGGTCAACCAACTGCTGACCTTCAGCCGCCGCACCGAGCCCCGCATGCAGGCCGTGGACCTCAACCGGGAGGTGCGCCAGGTGGCGCGGGTGCTGGAGCGCACCATCCCGCGCATGATCGGCATCGAGACCAGCCTGTCGCCGGATTTGAGGCCCATCAACGCCGACCCCACCCAGATCGAGCAGGTGCTGATGAACCTGGGCAACAACGCCCGGGACGCCATGCCCCAGGGCGGCATCTTGCGCTTCGAGACCTGCAATGTGTACCTGGACGAGCAGTACAGCGCCCGCCAGGTGGGGGTCAAGGCCGGCCACTACGCCCTGCTCAAGGTATCGGACACCGGCACCGGCGTGCCCAGGGAGGTGCTGCCGCGCATCTTCGAGCCCTTCTTCACCACCAAGGCCCTGGGCGAGGGCACCGGCCTGGGCCTTTCCACGGTCTACGGCATCGTCAAGGTCCACCAGGGGCACATCACCTGCTACAGCCAGCCTGGTCAAGGCACCATCTTCAAGGTCTATCTGCCCGCCACCGACGGGGAGCCGGGGCAGGAGCAACCCTGGCCGCCGGGGCCGCGGGAGTTGCCCGGCGGCCAGGAGACCGTGCTGTTGGTGGACGACGAGCCGGCGCTGTTGGAGATCGCCCGCGAGATGCTCCAGCAGTTCGGCTATTGGGTGCTGACGGCCATGAGCGGCGAGGAGGCCCTGGATATCTGCCGGCTGCACGGCCGCCAGATTGACCTGGTCATCATGGACCTGGGCATGCCGGGCATGGGCGGCAGGGCCTGCCTGCATGAGCTCAGGCGGCTCGACCCCGATCTGCCGGTGATAATCTCCACCGGCTATTCCATCAACGGCCAGGAGGACGAGGTCAGGCGGGCCGGGGCCGCGGGCTTCCTGCCCAAGCCCTACCAGATGCCGGAGCTGCTGGGCACGGTGCGCCAGGTGCTGGACCAGGCCCAGGCCTAGGAGCTTGTCGGAGTTATACGCAGACAGGCTCCTTGGTGGGCCATGGACGGCCCGCCAAGAGGAGAAAGCCATGGATGGCCATCTCCCACACACACCTAGGCCACCCAGCCCACCGAGAAGGCCAGCGCGAACTGCCCGGCGTAGTACAGGGGCAGGCCCAGCAGGCGGTTGACGAACTGGCTATTAACGAAGCGGTCGCGAGCCACCAGCAAGTCCGAGAGGTAGAAGCTGAGCGCCCCCAGGAATATGGCCCAACCGCCAGCGGCGGGCAGGCCCCCCTGCCGCCATACCGCCCAGGCCCCGGCCAGCATCAGGCTGATGACCAGGATGTAGGCGCACACCGGCAAGAGCAGCGAGCCCGCCCGCCGCCTTAGCCACATGAACACCGCCAGCGCGGCCAGGGCCGGTATTGCCAAGTGCGGCCCCAACCAGCGCCCCCACGCCACCAGCCCGGCAAAGGCCAGCACGTACAGCACGTGCCCGGCCAAAAAGGCCAAGAGCCCCGCCCGGAAGGCGCCTTGGCCGGGCAGGGCCAGGCAGACGTCGCCCAGCAGACCAAGCACCAGGCCGGCCAGCACCAGGTGGTAATAGGAGGGCAGGGGATGGGGCGAGAGCCAGGCCGCCAGCACGAAGAGGCCCGACAGGACGCTCTTGCAGGCCAAGGCTGGCCGCGGTTTCTCCTGGGCCTCGGCCCACAACAAGCCGCCCAGGAGCAGGGCGGCGGCCACCAAGAGGGGCGCGGCGAACATGGCAAGCCTCCGGCAAGGTCCTGGCCGGCAGCATAGCACGGCCCACCCGCGCCGGCCCAGGCCCTGGCGCCGGGCTATCATGAATCGCGTTGAGGGCTTTGCCCGGACGGCCTGCCTGGGGTATCATTGGCCACCCGCCAAGACGTTTAGCCATCGCGCCTCCAGCCGGCCCCCGGGGCCTAGCCAGGCGAGGGCAATACCATGCGTCTGTTCAATCCCCTGCGATACGACCGCCAGCATCACGACCAGCGCACCACCCGGGTGATGCGCCGCACCATGGAGTTCTTCGAGAACAAGGGCCTCAAGAAGATCAAACAGGACGACCAGGCCATGGTCTGGTACCAGGACTTCCTGGACTTCCTGGCCCAGGAAAAACCCTTCGCCGAGCTGCTGACCCCGGCGGGCTACGGCCCGGCCACCTCCCGCTGGGACATGTCGCGCCTGGCCGAGTACAACGAGCTCCTGGCCTTTTACGGCCTGTGCTACTGGTACGCCTGGCAGGTGACCATCCTGGGCCTGGGGCCCATCTGGATGGGCGACAACGAGGCGGTGAAGCATGAGGCTGCCAAGCTCCTCCAGGAGGGCGGGGTCTTTGCCTTCGGGCTATCGGAGCGGGCCCACGGCGCCGACATCTACTCCACCGAGATGACCCTGCACCCCCAGCCCGGCGGCACCTATCTGGCCCGGGGCGAGAAGTACTACATCGGCAACGGCAACTGCGCGGCCCTGGTCTCCACCTTCGGCAAGATCGCCGGCACGGGCGAGTACGTCTTCTTCGTGGTCAAGACCGACCACCCCAACTACGAATGCGTCAAGAAGATAGACACCTCGGGCGTGCGCCAGGCCTACGTGGCCCACTATGCCCTGCGCGACTACCCCATCAGCGACGCCGAGATATTAAGCCGCGGCAAGCTGGCCTGGGACAGCTCGCTATCCACCATCAACGTGGGCAAGTTCGAGCTGGGCTTCGCCTCCATGGGCATCTGCACCCACGCCTTTTACGAGGCCATGGGCCACGCCGCCCGGCGCACCCTCTACGGCCGCCAGGTCACCGACTTCCCCCACGTGAAAAAGATTTTCAACGAGGCCTACTGCCGCCTGGTGGCCATGCGCCTGGTGGGCCTGCGCGCCGCCGACTACCTGCGCGCCGCCAGCGACGGCGACCGCCGCTACCTGCTCTACAACCCCATCGTCAAGATGAAGGTCACCAGCCAGGGCGAGAAGGTCATCGCGCTCTTGCACGAGGTGATCGCCGCCAAGGGCTACGAGCAGGACACCTACTTCGAGATGGCCATCCGCGACATCGGCATGCTGCCCAAGCTGGAGGGCACCGAGCACGTCAACATGGCGCTCATCATCAAGTTCGTGAAGAACTATTTCTTCGGCCCCGTGGAGTATCCGCCCCTGCCCACCCGCGACGACCCGGCCGACGATGCCTATCTCTTCAGGCAGTACACCGGCGGGCTGTCCAAGATCAAGTTCCCCGACTACCGCCTGGCCTATGAGGGCGTGGACCTGGCCAACGTCAAGGTCTTCCGCCAGCAGGCCGAGCTGTTCCGCGAACTGCTAATAAAGGCCCCGCCCAGCGCCCAGCAGGCGGCCAACGTGGACTACATGCTGGCGGCGGGTGAGCTGTTCACCCTCATCGCCTATGCCCAGCTCATCCTGGAGAACGCCAAGCTCCTGAACGAGGACCAGGACGTGGTCAACCAGATATTTGATTTCCTGGTGCGCGACTATAGCAACGGCGCCCTGCGCATGGTGCTGGGCTACCAGAACTCGCCGGAGCAGGAGGAGATATACCGGGCCATGCTCCTGAAGCCGGAGCCGGACCAGACCGGCTTTGAGCGGGTATGGCAAGAGCTGGTGCTGCCGCTCAGGGACCAGTACCAGGCGGGGTCTTGATACCAATCTCGATATGATTACCAAAAAGGCAAAACCCGGGCGGGGATAAACCCCGCCCCTACATCAAGAAAAGGCAATTATAACGTTGTCTTAATGTAGGGGCGGGGTTTATCCCGCCCGTATTGGATCGTCCCAAACACTTCGGCTGGCGAAAACCTGCCGTGCGTCCCGCTCCTCAGGGGTATGACGCGACGCCGGGGGGCCTTGACGGCCCCTCGGCTTTTTTTGCCCTGACATGATAAGGCCCCCGCCCGGGGGCGGGGGCTTGGGCAAGACGGAGGGCCGGCTTCTGGGGAGCTAGCCCCGCTTGTTGCTCTGGCGCCAGATGCCCTGCTTGGCGGCGGCGGCGATGAGTTCCTCGCGGTAATCGGGGTGGGCCAGGCCGATGATGGCCTCGGCGCGCGCCCAGGTGGGCAGGCCGTGCATGCGCGCCGCGCCGTATTCGGTGACGATGTAGTCCACCATCTGGCGGGGGATGGTGGCGATGGAGCCGGGCGCGAAGGTGGGCACGATGCGCGAGCGGCGCTGGCCCTGGGCGCCGGTGTGGGTGCTGGTAAGGCAGATGAAGCTCTTGCCGCCCTTGGACCACTGGGCGCCCAGCACGAAGTCCCACATGCCGCCGTTGCCCGATATCTGGGCCGGGCCGTTGGACTCGGCGTTGACCTGGGAGTAGAGGTCCACCTGCACGGCGTTGCAGATGCTGACCATGTTGTCGTGGCGGGCGATGACGCGGGGGTCGTTGGTGTAGTCCACGGGGTAGGAGGCGCAGGCCGGGTTCTGGTGCAAGAAGTCGTAGGTGCGCTGGCCGCCGATGGCGAAGGTGTAGGCCACGCGGCCCCGGTCGAAGTCCTTGCGCGAGCCGTTCATGCGCCCCGACTCTATCATGTCCACGTAGGCGTCGCAGAACATCTCGGTGTGGCCACCCAGGTCCTTGAGATCGCTCTGGGCGATGAGCCTGCCCACCTGGTCGGGTAGCCCCCCGATGCCCAGTTGGATGCAACTGCCGTCCTGGATGAAGGGCATGAGGTTGTGGGCGATCTGGGTCTCCTCGGGGCAGGCCTGGGAGGGCGGGGCGCCGAAGGGCCGCTGCTCCGGCGGGGCCTCCACCACCATGTCCACCTGGGAGATGTGCACCGACTCCTCGGCCCCGCCCAGGCATACCGGCAGGTTCTGGTTAACCTCCACGATCACCACGTCATCGGCGCTCATGCGCGCCCGGGCCTCGGAGTTCTGCGGCCCCAGGTTGAACCAGCCGTGGCTGTCCATGGGGCAGACCTGGAAGATGCCCACGTTGCGCTTGAAGCCCACGCCCTCGCGCAGCAGGCGGGGGGCCATGTGGTAGACGATGGGCACGTAAAAGACCCTGGGGCTCTGCTTGGCGGCCATGCGGGTGAGTTGGCTGTACTGCAGGTCGTTGTAGGTGAAGGCCTGGGGGGCCATGAGCACGGCGGGCACCGGCGGCAGGCTGACGGCGGTGAAGATGTTTACGCCGGTCAGCTCGCCGGCGCGGGCGGCCAGGGCCTGGTCGCAGGCCACGGGCTTGCCGTTGAAGAACCCGTAGTCCACCACGTCGCCGGACTGGACCACCTTGACCGCCTCGGCCGCGGTCCTTAGCTTGCTTAGGTATTCGGCTTGGTATGCCACCTGGCTTCTCCTTTGTGGTTGCAAGGTGTGGTGTGGCGCGGGCGCCGAATTAGTTACAAGATTCACAACCGATGACCCAAAAATAGCCGCCTGAAGGCTGCCCGGCGGCCATGGATGGCCCGCCGGGCGCGTGAGCGCCCAGAGGAGGCTAGGCCGGGGCCAGCACCCCGTGCAAAAAGACCTCCTCCACCTGGGCCACGGTCTGCTCCAGGGAGGCGGTCTGGGGCGCTTGCAGCCAGCGCATCAAGAAGCCGTTTATCACCGCGCGCAAAAACAGCAGGGCCGCCTGGATCTCCAGGGGGCGCAGGCGGCCCGAGGCCATGCCCTGCTCCAGGGCCTGGCGCGCCCAGCCGGAGCAGGCCTGGTAGCGCGCGGCCAGGTCCGGGGGCAGCCCCAGGCTCAGGTCAAAGCCCGCCCCGGCGGTCTCGCGCAGGTACAGGGACATCTCCCGGGGGTGGCTGGCGTAGACCCGGGCGCTGGCCCGGATGTAGCCCCGGAGTTGCTCCACGGGGTCGCCCAGGCCGGCCAGGACCTCGCGTAGTTGGTGCTCGAAGGCCTCCACCACCCGCTGCTTGAGCGCCAGGTATATCTCGTCCTTGCCGCCGGGAAAGAGGCGGTACAGGGTGCCCACCCCGAACTGGGCCTGCTGGGCCATTTCCTGCATGCCCGCCTCATGGAAGCCCTTGGCGGCGAAGACCGTCACGGCGGCCTCCAGTATCTCGCGGCGGTGGCGCTCCTGCTCTCTCTGGCGCCGGGTGGGGGGCGGTTGTTCCATGGGGCGGATCACTCATGGGTATTGGAACATAAATTCAGTTACGGAACATATATTCTACATAGCCCCTGGGAGGCCTCCTTGTCAAGGGCCGCCTGGGGCTTCTCCGGCCCATGGCGGCTGGGCCGAGCTGGCAATGTCCAGCCGGGATGCTTACTAATTTAGCCAAGGAAACGGCGCCTCGGCCTGGGCCGGGGGCGCGTCACCGCCACCCCAACGCGAGACAGCCACCATGGCCAATGATCTGCACTTGGTCTGCCCCCAATGCCAGGCCGTCAACCGCCTGCCCGCCCAGCGCCTGGGCGAGGGACCCACCTGCGGCAAGTGCCACGCCCGCCTGCTGGAGGCCAAGCCCCTGAACCTGGATGCCCAGGCCCTGACCCGGCAGGTGGAGAAGAGCGACTTGCCGCTGTTGGTGGATTTCTGGGCGCCCTGGTGCGGCCCCTGCCGCACGATGGCCCCGGCCTTTGAGCAGGCCGCCGGCCAGCTTTATCCCCGGGTGCGCCTGGCCAAGGTCGACAGCGACCAGGAGCAGGGCCTGGCCGGCCGACTGGGCATCCAGTCCATCCCCACCATGGTGCTGTTCGCCGGCGGCCGCGAGAAGGCCCGCACTTCCGGGGCCATGCCCGCCGCGGGCATCGTGGACTGGGTGCGCGCCCACCTGTAGGCCTTTGGGGGAACCACCGCCAGGGGGCGCGCGGATCTGGGCTCGGCCATGCGTAGGCATGCCTATGATTTGGGCGCCCGTGGCGCAGTCGGGCCGATAGCATTAAGACGCGACGGCAATTGTAATTAAAAACGCTGCGATAGGATCATGGCCCCCGCCATGGCCCCCGTGCTGGTCCGGCCGTGGCAGCGAGATCGAGCCTTTCATCCTTAATTCCAGCCGGCGTAACCTCCTAGTAAATTGCTTGTGATAACAACTGGTTTTGTGCAAAAATCCAGGCCGCGCCGTTGTGCATACCCAACAATGTGATAGGATTCACTATCGCGATGCTTGTGCAATGGGTTGGCTCGTGGGAAATAAGGCAAATAAAAACAATATGATAACCATAGAAAAACCTACGGGGCCAACTTATGAATAGAATTATTGCACAAAACAGCGGGGATTTTGGGGCCGCTGGCGGCCAGGTGAAAACCGGTTGCATTAAACAAGTTAAAATAAGCACTTGCAAAATATGCTGACACTTTTCCAGCGCTTGTGCATTAAAACCTTGCCCCATTTTGTGCCGATTTTGGTATTCAGAGTATCCGAGTGGGCATGGCGATGTGAGCCGCTGCACAAGCGGCGGCCGGGCCGCCTGCACAGGAGCCACAGCAGCAAAACCCAGTTCAGGCCCCGCGCAGGGGCGGCTTCGGCTGGGTAAAGGCATGGAGGGATATGCAGTTCGATATTCTCAATCTGGCCGTGGTGCTGTTCCTGGTGGCCGGCGTGATCTTCGGCGCCGGTCCCCTCATCGGCTCGCTGCTGTTGGCCCCCAAGGCCAAGGGCGGCGACCTGGGACTGCCCTACGAGTGCGGCGTGGTCCCCTACGGTCCGGCCCGGACCAACTTCGGGATCAATTACTACTTCTACGCCCTGTTGTTCCTGGCCTTCGACGTGGACGTACTCTACCTGTTCCCCGTGGCCGCCATGTATCCCAGCAGCCAAGGCTGGGCCGTCTTCTGGGAGTTGGTGGTCTTCCTGGGCATACTGGCCTTGGCCGTGATCTACTTCTGGCGCAAAGGAGTCTTCACTTGGCCCCGCAGAGTCAATTTCTGAGACCCGCGGTCAACGACGTCCAGCCGGCCTTGATAAACATCAAGCCGGTGCAGCAGATCGTGGACCTGTGCCGGTCCATGGCCATCTGGCCCATGACCTTCGGCCTGGCCTGCTGCGCCATCGAGATGATGGCCGTGAGCATGGCCCGCTTCGACATCTCGCGGTACGGGGCCGAGGTCTTTCGCCCCTCGCCCCGCCAGTCGGACCTGATGATCGTGGCCGGCACCGTGTCCAAGAAGATGGCCCCCGCCGTGGTCAGGCTCTACGAGCAGATGCCCGCGCCAAGGTGGGTCATGGCCATGGGCAACTGCGCCATCTCCGGCGGCCCCTTCTACTTCGAGGGCCAGTACGGGATCATCGAGGGCGTTGACAAGCTCATCCCCGTTGACATCTACGTGCCCGGCTGCCCGCCCCGGCCCGAGGGCCTGCTGGAGGGCCTGTTCGAGCTGCAAAAGAAGATCACCGGCAAGCGTTGGTGGCCCGAGCCCGTGGAGGACAAGCGCTAATGACCTCCGAGCACGAAACGCGCATCATGGCGCAGTTGGGTGACATAGAGGCCTGGTGCAAGGCCCGGGGCGACTATGCCAAGAGCGGCCACCACGCCTCGTTCTTCCTGGAGGCCGGCCAACTGATGCCGGCGGCGCGGCTGCTTTTCGGCCAGGGCTACTTTCTGGAGTCCATCGCCGGGGTGGACGTGACCGAGGGCATCATGCTGGTCTACCACCTGAACCGCTACGACCGCTCCGAGCGGGTGGTCTTGCGGCTTCTGGTGCCCCAGGACGACAAGAAGGCCCCCTCCATCGTCTCGGTGTACAGCGGGGCCAATTGGCACGAGCGCGAGTGCTACGACTTCTTCGGCGTGGTCTTCGAGGGCCACCCGGAGCTCAAGCCCCTTCTCCTGCCCGACGACCTGGGGGTCAACCCCCTGGTGAAGGAGCAGGGCCGCAAGTCCCTGCACAGCCTGCTTCCCCTGGACCAACTGGTGGACAGCAAGCCCTAAGGGGCGGGCGGCGGGGCCAAGCCCGTAAAGACAAAAGCGGCACGACGCGTCCGCTCGCGCCGCAAGGCATATCCGACAAGGAGCCAGTGATGAGCAAGTACTACATAACCCAGGACAAAGACCGCTGCATCGGGTGCTTGAGCTGCGAGATCTACTGCAAGCAGAACAAGCAGTTGCCCGAGGGACCCAGGCTTTGCCAGATCGTCATGCTCAGCAAGCGCAAGGTGGCCGGCGTGCCCCGGGAGGCCTATGTCTACCTGGGCTGCTTCCACTGCCAGAACCCGGTCTGCGTGGCGGCCTGCCCCACCGGGGCCATGCAGAAGCGCGAGGGCGACGGCATCGTCAGCGTGGACCCGGAGCTGTGCGTGGGCTGCAAGGCCTGCATGGTGGCCTGTCCCTGGGGGGCCGTGCAGTGGAACGCCGAGACCGAAAAGGTCGTCAAGTGCGATTTCTGCAAGGACCGCGTTGACCAGGGGCTCAAACCGGTCTGCGTGACGGTCTGCACCACCGGCTGCCTGAGCTTCAACGAGATGGACGAGGCCCAGGCCGAGGCGGCTGGCAAGTAGCGCGCCGTCCCCTTGGGGGCGGCGGCTTCGTTGTTGGCTCCCGCCGGGTGTCGCCGGGGGTTTTGGGCCGCGAGGTTTTGGAGCAAGGAGGAATTAATGTCCGGGACCGAAGTGATTTGCCAGGAGATCGAGGTGGACTACATGCTCCTGGACCGGATCATCAACGACGACTTCGGCGGCAACCGCGAGGCCATGATCATGATGATGCAGGCCATCCAGCACAACTACCGCTTCCTGCCGGAGCCGGCGCTCAAGTACCTGTCGCAAACCATCGGCGTGCCGCTGACCAAGATATACGAAGTGGCCACCTTCTACGCCTCCTTCAGCCTGGAGCCCAAGGGCAAGCACATCGTGCAGGTCTGCACCGGCACCGCCTGCCACCTCAAGGGCAGCTACCGCATGGTGGAGCACATCTGCGAGCGCAAGGGCATGGAGCCGGGCAAGACCAGCGAGGACATGCTCCTGACCCTGGAGACGGTCAACTGCGTGGGAGCCTGCGCCGTGGCGCCGGTGGTGGTCATGGACGAGAAGTACTACCCCAAGGCCGACATCAAAACCGTAAACGAATTCCTGGATGGTCTGAACGCCCAGTAGCGGAGAGACGTCATGGCCCAAGCCATTAGCCCAGCGAACATAGACAACATCCCGACCATAAAAATCTCCAGCCCCAGGGACCTGGAGGAATACCGCCAGGCGCTGCTGGCCGCCAGCGATCCCAACGCTCCGCGGATCGTCGTCTGCTGCGGCACCGGCTGCCAGGCCACCGGCAGCGTGGAGGTGGTCGAGGCCTTGAAGGCGGCCGTGGAAGAGGCCGGCTGGGAGGGCAAGGTCATCCCCTCGCTCAAGAAGACCGGCTGCCATGGCTTCTGCTCGCGCGGGCCGCTGGTCATCATCGAGCCCATGGACCTGTTCTACCAGCGGGTCAAGGGCAGCGACGCCGCCGAGATCGTCAACCTGACCCTGATGAAGGGCGAGGTCATCAAGCGGCTGCAATACAAGCCGGCCGACGCCAAGGAGCCGGTGGCCAAATCCCACGACATCCCCTACTACGCCAAGCAGACCCGCATCGTGCTGGAGAACATCGGCAAGATAGACCCCTTCGAGATCAAGGACGCCCTGGTGCACGGCGCCTACAAGTCCCTGGCCAAGGCGCTGACCGAGATGAGCCCGGCCCAGGTGATCGAGGAGGTCTCCATCAGCAAGCTCAGGGGCCGGGGCGGCGGCGGCTTCCCCACCGGCCTCAAGTGGGAGTCCTGCGCCAAGCAGGCCGGCACCCGCTACGTGATCTGCAACGCCGACGAGGGCGACCCCGGGGCCTTCATGGACCGCTCCCTGCTGGAGGGCGACCCCCACCGGGTGCTGGAGGGCATGGCCCTGACCGGCTACGCCCTGGGCTCCCACCGGGGCTACGTCTACTGCCGGGCCGAGTACCCCCTGGCGGTGCGCACCCTGACCAACGCCATCCGCCAGGCCGAGGAGCTGGGCCTGTTGGGCGAGAACATCCTGGGCACCGGCTTCGATTTCAAGCTCACCATCTCCACCGGCGCCGGCGCCTTTGTCTGCGGCGAGAGTAGCGCGCTGATGTCCTCCCTGGAGGGCAAGGTGGGGCGCCCCCGGCCCAAGTACATCCGCTCGGTGGAAAAGGGCTTCCGCGACAGCCCCTCCAACTTGAACAACGTGGAGACCTTCGCCAACGTGCCCATGATCGTGGAGAAGGGCGGCGAGTGGTACAAGTCCATCGGCACCGAACGCTCCACGGGCACCAAGGTCTTCGCGCTCACGGGCAACGTCTATAACATCGGCTTGGTGGAGGTGCCCATGGGCACCTCGCTCAGGGAGATCGTCTACGGCATCGGCGGCGGCATCCCCAACAAGAAGGAGCTCAAGGCCGTGCAGACCGGCGGCCCCTCGGGCGGCTGCATCCCCATCCCCAAGAAGTTCCTGGACATCAACGTGGGCTTCGGCAAGCTGGCCGAGGTCGGCTCCATGATGGGCTCCGGCGGCATGATTGTCATGGACGAGGACACCTGCATGGTGGAGGTGGCCCGCTATTTCATCAACTTCCTGGTGGAGGAGTCCTGCGGCCAGTGCACCCCCTGCCGCGAGGGCCTCATCCGCATGGTGGAAATCCTCACCCGCATCACCAAGGGTCAGGGGCGCGAGGGCGACATCGAGGCCCTGCAGGAGATCGGTGAGTTCACCAACAACTTCTCGCTGTGCGGCCTGGGCACCTCGGCCGCCAACCCGGTCTTCAGCACCATCAAGTACTTCCGCGAGGAGTACGAGGCCCACATCTACGACAAGAAGTGCCCGGCCGGCGTGTGCAAGCCGCTGTTCCACTACGAGATTGACGCCGAGGCCTGCACCGGCTGCGGCCTGTGCCGCATGAAGTGCCCGGCCAAGGCCATCGCCGGCGAGAAGAAGAAGCCCCATGCCATTGACCAGAGCCTTTGCATCAAGTGCATGGAGTGCTACCGCAACTGCAAGTTCAAGAGCATCAGGATCTTGTAGGGAGCCCAACGGCAGTCACCTTTTGGCCCCAAAAGGACGTCAAGATGAAGATAGTGCTTAACGGAAAAGAGGTCGCGGCCAAGGAGGGGCAGACCATCCTGGAGGTCGCGCGGGCCAACGGCGTGAACATTCCGACTCTGTGCTACGTTCCCGCCCTGGACGCGGCGGCCATGTGCCGGCTGTGCACCGTGGAGTTGACCGAGGGCCGCCGCACCAAGCTGGTGACCTCCTGCAACTATCCCCTGCGCCGCGACGCCGAGATTCAGACCGACACCGATGCCCTGCGCAATGGCCGCCGGCTTCTTATCGAGCTGTTGGCCCCCCGCTGTCCCGACTCGGTCAAGCTCCAGGAACTGGCCGCCGAATACGGCGCCAACCTTAAGCGTTTCCCGGAGTCCAACCAGGACTGCGTGATGTGCGGCCTGTGCGCCCGGGTCTGCGAGCGGGTGGGCGGACGCACGCTCACCTTGAGCGGCCGCGGCGTGGAGATCCACGTGGACACCGCCTTCGGCCGTCCCTCGGAGCTGTGCATCGGCTGCGGGGCTTGCGCCCAGATCTGCCCGGTGAACAAAATCCAGGTCGTGGACGAGGACGGCTTCCGCCGGGTGATCGTGCGCGGCCAGGAGGCCTCGCGCATCCCGCTCAACAAGTGCACCAGTTGCGGCAAGTTCTTCGGTCCGGTCATCAGCCTGAGCCAGGTCATGGCCAACCTGGGCGAGGAAAAGGTCCCACCGCCCAACCAGAGCGTCTGTCCCGAATGCTCCCGGCACAATCTGGCCATCCGCATGGCCCAGAGACACTTCGAACAATACGAGCTCGCACCCCACGAGACGGTTGAGGAAGTTTAGCCGATGCCGCATGACGCCATGTCCAAGCTGGTGGGTGACTACTACACCACCCACTTTACCCCGGACCCCACGAGCGAGGGCGACACGCTCATCCTCAACCTGGGGCCCCAGCACCCCTCCACCCACGGCGTGCTGCGGGTGGTGGTGGAGATGGACGGCGAGTACATCCGCCGCTCCGAGCCGGTACTGGGCTACATCCACCGCATGCACGAAAAAATGGGCGAGGTGAAGACCTACCTGCAGTACCTGCCCAACATGGGGCGGGTGGACTACCTGCACGCCCTGGCCTGGAACTGGGCCTACGTGGGCGCGGTGGAAAAGCTCATGGGCATCAAGGTGCCGCCCCGGGCCGAGTACATCCGGACGATCACCTGCGAGCTCAACCGCATCTCCTCGCACCTCTTGTGGTGGGGGGCCTACATCCTGGACCTGGGCGGCATCACCCCCATCTTCTACGCCTTCGCCGACCGCGAGCGCATCATGGACATCCTGCAGAGGGTCACCGGCGCGCGCCTGACCTACTGCTACTACCGCTTCGGCGGGGTCTCGGCCGACATTGACGACGACTTCATCAAGGAGACCCGCGAGTTTTTGCAGCACTTCAAGACGCGGCTGCCCATATACCACGGCCTGGTCACGGGCAACGTGATCCTAAGGGGGCGCTGCGAGGATATCGGCGTGCTGCCCGTGGAGATGTGCCGGCGCTACGGGGCCACCGGGCCGGTGCTCAGGGGCTCCGGCGTGGCCTACGACACGCGGCGTTTCGAACCCTACTCGGTCTACGACCAACTGGAGTTCGATGTGCCGGTGGGCAAGAACGGCGACGCCATGGACCGCTACGACGTGCGCATGGCGGAGATGGTCCAGAGCGTGCGAATCATCGAGCAGGCCCTGGACGCCCTGCCGGCTGGCCCTCATGTCAGCCCCGACCTGCCGGAGCGCTTCATCCCCGAAAAGGGCGAGGTCTACTTCGCGGTGGAGGGCGCCCGGGGCAAGATCGGCGTCTACATCCTCAGCGACGGCACCGCCAAGCCCTATCGCCTCAAACTGCGCTCGCCCAGCTTCTCCAACCTGCACGTGTTCGCGGAACTGGCCCAGGGCACGCTCTTGGCTGACGCCATCTCCATCATGGGCAGCCTGGACCTGGTCATCCCGGAGATAGACCGATGATCATCGAACTGCTTGCCACGCCCCTAGGACACACCGTGGCCGCCCTGGTGGCCATCCTGGCCTTCCTGGGCCTCAACGGCCTGGTGATGGTGTACATGGAAAGAAAAGTGTGTGGCTTCATCCAGCTCCGCCCAGGCCCCTTCGAGGTGGGGCCCAGGGGGCTGTTGCAGCCCGTGGCCGACGCGCTGAAGCTGGTGGGCAAGCAGTTGGTCACGCCCCTGGGGGCCGACGCCCTCTTGTTCTGGCTGGCGCCCTTCATCTCCTTCGCGCCGGTGGCCATCTGCTTTTTGCCCATACCCTTCGGCCCCATCGCCACCGGCATGGAGATGAACCTGGGCCTTTTGCTGATCCTGGCCTTCTCGGGGCTCAACGCCCTGTCCCTGGTCCTGGCCGGCTGGGGCTCCAACAACAAGTACGGCCTTCTGGGCGCGGCCCGGGCAGTGGCCCAGTCGGTGGCCTACGAGGTCCCCTTGCTGCTGTCGGTGCTGGCCATCGCCTTCCAGGCGGGCTCGCTTAATCTCTCCACCATCGTGGAAGGGCAGAAGGGCATCCTCTCCTGGAACCTGTTCGTGCAGCCCCTGGCCTTTGTCATCTACTTCATCTCGGCCACGGCCGAGACCAACCGAGCGCCCTTCGACCTGCCCGAGGCCGAGAGCGAGTTGACCGCCGGCTTCCACACCGAGTACTCGGGCATGGGCTTCGGCATCTTCTTCCTGGCCGAGTACTCCTACATGATCGTGGTCTGCGCCGTGGCCACGGCCCTGTTCCTGGGCGGCTACGACGGTCCCTTCGCCCCCGGCATCTGGTGGTTTTTGGCCAAGGTCTTCTTCCTGGTGCTGATCCTGATGTTCTTCCGCTGGACCTTCCCCCGGGTGCGCTTCGACCAACTCCTGAACATCTGCTGGAAGTGGCTCATACCGCTGGGCCTGGCCAATCTGGTCGCCACCGCCCTGGTCATGAAACTGGTGAAGTAGCCATGAAAACCATCGGTCAGACCATAAAGAGCCTGTGGAGCCTCATCGTAGGCCTCAAGATCACCACCGTGGAGTTCTGCAAGCCGCAGATCACCGTGCACTTCCCGCGCAAGGAGGTCACCAACCTGGGGTCCTACCGGGGCCACATTGACCTGGTGCCCCTGGCCAACGACCCCCAGACCCCCCGCTGCATCATGTGCGGCTACTGCGCAGACACCTGCCCCTCGGGCTGCATCAGCCTCAAGTTCCACATGGTGGGCGAGGAGGTCAACCCCGAGCAGCGGCGCCGGCTCCTCTTGGGCCTGGACGTGGCGGTGCCCCGCTCGGGCGGCAAGACCCCGCCCCCGGACAAGATCGAGCGGGTGCTGGACGGCTTTCACCTCAACTACAACTACTGCAGCCTCTGCGGTCTGTGCGTGCAGGGCTGCCCGGTGGGCTCCCTGGCCTTCTCCCGGGATTCCTACCTGGTGGGCCGGGCCCGCCAGGATTTCGAGTTCGACCTGTTGGCGCGCCTGAAGTCGCGGGCCGGCACCAATAGCGGCAAAGCGGCCGCCTAGGGAGTCTTAAGCACATGGGCGAAGCCTTGCAGCAACAACTGGCCTACGTGGGCTATGGCCTGTACCTGCTTCTGATAATCGCCGGCGGCCTGGCCGCGGTGATGTCCACCAGCCTGGTGCGGGCCCTGATGGGGCTGATCCTCACCCTCTTCGGGGTGGCGGGCATGTTCCTGTTGATGAACGCGCCCTTCCTGGCCTTCATGCAGATACTCATCTACGTGGGGGCGGTGAGCGTGCTGATCTTCTTCGCCATCATGCTCACCAAGACGCCCGAGGGCGAGGCCGGCGCCGAGAACATGCTGGAGTGGATCGGCATGCGGGCCGGGCTGGCGGTGCTGGCGGCGCTCACCCCGGCCATCATCATGGCCACGCTCATCGTCAAGAAGGCGCCCGCGGCCCTGGCCTTGAAGCCCGAGGTCACCCTGGCGCAACTGGGCGAATTTCTGACCGGCCCCTTCGTGCTGGCCTTCGAGCTGATCTCGGTGGTGCTCCTGGCCGCCATGGCCGGCGCGGTGGTCCTGGGCTTCGAGAGGAGGAAGGGCAAGTGATACCTGCCATGAACCCCCTGGTGCTGTTCCACCTGGCGGCCCTATTGCTGCTGGCCCTGGGCCTGTATGGCATCACCATCCGCAAGACCCTGGTGGGCATGCTCATCTCGGTGGAGCTGATGCTCAACGGCGCCGGCCTGGCCCTGGTGGCCAGCGCCCGGCTGACCCCGGCCTCCGACGCCCTGGGCCAGGTGGGCACGCTTTTGGTCATGGGTCTGGCGGCGGCCGAGGCCACCTTGGTGCTGGCCATCATCCTGGTCGTGTTCAAGCGCTTCGGCACCTCCGACAGTGCCAAGATTTCCACCTTGCGGGGATAGAGAACCATGATCGAAACCACCGCGCTCATCTGGCCTATCCTGATCACGGGTCTGGCCCCGCTGGCCATCTGGCTGTTTCGCGAAAACATCAACGTGCGCGAAGGCATCTCCCTAGTGGCGGGGGCCATCACCTTCGCCATCGTCTTGAGCTTCGTGCCGCCGGTGCTGGACGGCCATATCCTGCACTACACGCTGTTCACCATTCTGCCGGGCATCACCATCAAGCTGGTGGTGGACGGCCTTACGCTGATCTTCGCCATCGTGGCCTCCTTCCTGTGGATGCTGGCCACTTTCTACAACATCGGCTACATGCGCTCCCTCAAGGAGCACGCCCAGACCCGCTACTACTTCTGCTTCGCGGTGGCCATCTTCGGCGCCGTGGGCGTGGCCATGAGCGGCAACATCTTCACCCTCTACTTCTTCTACGAGGTCATCACCGTCTTTACCTACCCCCTGGTGGCCCACCACCAGGACGAGGAGGCCTACCACGGGGCGCGCAAGTATCTGGTCTACCTCATGGGCACCTCCAAGCTGTTCCTTCTGCCGGCCATGATCCTGACCTACGTGCTCTGCGGCACCCTGGACTTCCACCTGGGCGACATGGTCAAGGGTATGTTCCCGGCCGACGCCAACCCTCTGCTGGTGCAGATCACCTACGCCCTGTACGTGGCCGGCCTGGCCAAGGCCGCCATCATGCCCCTGCACAACTGGCTGCCCTCGGCCATGGTGGCCCCAACCCCGGTCTCGGCCCTGTTGCACGCCGTGGCCGTGGTGAAGGCCGGCGTCTTCTCGGTCAGCCGGGTGCTCTTGTCGGGCTTCGGCGTCAACCTCATGGATAGCCTGGGCCTGGGCGTGGCCACGGCGGCCTTCGCCGCCGTCACCATCGTGGTGGCCTCCTGCATCGCGCTGACCAAGGACGACCTCAAGGCCCGGCTGGCCTACTCCACGGTCAGCCAGCTCTCCTACGTGGTGCTGGGCGTGGCCCTGCTCTCGCCCCTGGCCGTCCAGGGCGGCCTGGCCCACATCGCCCACCACGCCTTCAGCAAGATCACCCTGTTCTTCGCGGCTGGCGCCATCTACGTGGCCACCCACCACAAGAAGATCAGCCTGCTGCACGGGGTGGGCCGGCGCATGCCCTGGACCTTCGGGGCCTTCGCCGTGGCCTCCCTGTCCATGATCGGCGTGCCGCCGGTGTGCGGGTTCGTCAGCAAATGGTACATGGTCAACGGCGCGGTGAGCAGCGGCCAGTACATCTTCCTTATCGCCCTGTTGTCCAGCACCATACTCAACGCGGCCTACTTCACGCCCATAGTGTACAAGGCCTTCTTCGAGAAACCGGCGCCGGGCGTGGACATCGAGAAATTCTCCGAGGCCCCCATGACCATGGTGGTGCCCCTGTGCTTCACCGCCGCCATGAGCGTGTTCCTGGGGCTCTACCCCGAGACCTTCTTCCAGTTCATCACCGCCTTCAGGGGCCACTAGGGGAGGGCGCAAGCCATGTCGCACGAACCCGAACACACCCACGACCAGCCGGCGCAGCCCCCGCAGGGAGGCGCCAAGGGGCTCAAGAAGCTGATGTTTGTCAGCCTGGGCGTGCTGGTGCTCTTGAATGTGCTGATCCAGGTGCCTCACCCCCACTTCGATCTTGAGAAGCTGCCCGGTTTTTGGGCGCTGTTTGGCCTGATCGTGGCGGTGGTGCTGGGCAAGCTGGCCAAGGGAGCGGCCCACACCTTCCTGGGCAAGGACGAGGACTACTACGAAAAGCGGGGCTAGGGCCTCTTTAACCTAGAAAAGGGCATCGCCGTGACCGAATTCGTCCACCCCACCATCTTCTTCGTTATCAGCGCCCTCTTGGTCTGGGCCTTGCCGGGCAAGCTGGGGCGTTGGGTGCCGCCGGTGGCGGCGCTGTTGGCCGTCCTTAGCGTGCTGACCATGCAGCAGGGCGTGCACACCCAGTTGCAATACCTGGGGCTCACGCTCACCGTGGGCCGGGTGGACCAGCTCTCCCTGGTCTTCGCCCACGTGTTCGCCATCCAGGCGGTGATCGGTTTCATCTACGCCCTGCATGTGGACGACAAGTGGCAGCACATGGCCGCCTGCATGTACATCGCCGGGGCCTTTGGCTGCACCTTCGCCGGCGACTACGTCACGCTGTTCATCTGCTGGGAGCTGATGAGCGTCTCCTCCACCTTCCTGGTGTGGCTGCGCCGGGTGCCGGCCTCCACGAACGCGGGCATCCGCTACTTCCTGTTCCACACCCTGGGCGGTCTCTTGCTGCTGGCCGGCCTATTGCTGCGCTACAAGGCCCTGGGCACCTTCGCCTTCGAGGCCGCCAACCCCCACGCGGTCAATCTCTACGACATCCTCATCATGCTGGGCTTCTGCGTCAACGCCGCGGTGATTCCCCTGCACGCCTGGCTGCCCGACGCCTATCCCGAGGCCACGGTCACCGGCGCGGTGTTCATGAGCGCCTTCACCACCAAAACGGCCGTCTACGTGCTCTTGCGCGGCTTCTCGGGCTTCGAGATCCTGGGCATCATGGGCACCCTGATGACCCTCTACGGCGTCTTCTACGCCACCATCGAAAACAACGCCCGGCGCATCCTGGCCTATCACATCGTCTCCCAGGTGGGGTACATGGTGGCCGGCATCGGCGTGGGCACGGCCATGACCATAGACGGCGCCTGCGCCCACGCCTATGCCCACATCCTCTACAAGGGCCTGTTGTTCATGGGCGCCGGCACCCTGCTCTACGCCGCCGGCACCGCCAAGCTCAGCGAGCTGGGCGGCCTGTTCAAGCGCCTGCCCTGGGCCTTCTTCTGGTACATGATCGCGGCCGTGAGCATCTCCGGCTTCCCCTTGTTCTCGGGCTTCGTGAGCAAGACGATGACCATCACCGGCGCGGCCGAGGCCCATCACACCTGGCTGGCGGTGGGCATGGAGATCGCCGCGGTGGGTACCTTCCTCTCGGTGGGCATCAAGCTGCCCTACTTCGCCTGGTTCAGCAAGCCCGACCCCGGCATGCCGCTTAATCCGGTGCCCCGCAACATGTACATCGCCATGGCCATGGGCGGGCTGCTGTGCTTCTACATCGGTATCCAGCCCGAGTTCCTCTACAAGCTTTTGCCCCACCCCGTGGAGTACGTGCCCTACACCTCCTGGCACGTGCTGCAATCGCTGCTCCTCTTGGGCTTCACGGGCCTGGGCTTCTACCTCTTGCGCCACAAGCTCAAGCCCGAGGCCAAGCTCAACCTGGACTTCGATTACTTCTACCGCCTGGTGGCCCAGGGCTTCATGGTCATCTGCCGCTACATCCTGGAGAAGCTGGACAACTGGTGGACCGAGTTCTACGCCCGCGTGGGCCTGAAGGGCATGCTCAAGATCGCCGGCGGCAGCGCCTGGTTCGACAAGGCGGCCATTGACGGCGTGGTGGACGGCACCGCCATCAACGTGCGGCGGGTGGGCGAGGGCGCCACCCTGGCCCAGACCGGACGCCTGCAGGACTACCTGGCGGCGGCGGCCATCCTGGGGCTTTTGATCTTCGGCCTGGTCTGGTTCCTCAGATAGGCGCCAACGGACAGCAACCGCTAGTCATGACGGAGACACGATGAGTCAGAGCACTTGGCCCATATTATCCTTCCTGATCTTCTTCCCGGTGGCCGGCTGTCTGGTGCTGCCCTTCCTCAAGGAAGAAAAAACCATCAGGCTCTTCACCTTGGTGGTGGGTTTGGTGGAGGCCGCCCTGTGCCTGCCCTTGTTCAACTTCGACATGACCCAGCAGGGCTACCAGTTCGTGGAACGGGCCGAATGGGTAAAGGACTGGGGCCTTTCCTACTACCTGGGCATGGACGGCATCAGCCTCTTGATGGTGCTTCTGACGGCGCTCTTGCTGCCTCTGTGCGTGCTCTGCTCCTGGTCCTACATCAGCAAGCGGGTCAAGGAGTTCCACTTCAGCCTCCTGATGATGACCTCGGCCTGCATCGGCGTCTTTCTGGCGCTGGACTTCGTGCTCTTCTACATCTTCTGGGAGGCCATGCTGGTCCCCATGTTCCTCTTGATCGCGGTATGGGGCGGGCCTGACCGGCGCTACGCCTCGCTCAAGTTCTTCTTGTACACCCTGGCCGGCTCCACGCTGCTTCTGGTGGCCATGGTGGCCTTCTACTGGGCCGGCGGGACCTTCAGCATCCCCGAGCTTTCGGCCAAGACCTACTCCTTCAAGTTCCAGTACTGGGCCTTCCTGGCCATGGCCCTGGCCTTTGCCATCAAGGTGCCCATGTTCCCCTTCCACACCTGGTTGCCGGCGGCCCACGTGGAGGCCCCCACGGCCGGCTCGGTCTTGCTGGCCTCGGTGCTGCTCAAGATGGGGGCCTACGGTTTCCTGCGCTTCTGCCTGCCGCTGACGCCCCAGGCCAGCCAGTACTTCGCGCCCATGATGATCGCCATCTCAATCGCTTCCATACTGTATGGCGGCTTCGTGGCCCTGGGCCAGCGCGACATGAAGAAGCTGATCGCCTACTCCTCGGTGGCCCACATGGGCTTCGTGACCCTGGGCATCTTCCTGTTCTCGCTCAGGGGCTTCGAGGGCGCGCTCATGGTGATGCTCAACCACGGCATCACCACCGGCGGCCTGTTTATGCTGGTGGGCGCCATCTACGAGCGCAGCCACAGCCGCGAGATTAGCGAGAACCTGGGCCTGGGCAAATACCTGCCGGCCTATATGTTCTTCTTCGGGCTCTTCGCCTTGTCCTCCCTGGGCTTCCCGGGCACCAACAGCTTCGTGGGCGAGCTTCTGGTGCTCATCGGCGCCTTCAAGTCCAACCCCTGGATCGGCGCGGCCATCGTTCCCGGCGTGATGCTGGGCGCGGCCTACATGCTGCGCTTGGGCCAGAAGCTGGCCTGGGGCGAGCCCACCAAGGCCAAGGAATGGAAGGACCTGAACACCAGGGAGTGGGCCTACTTCGTGCCGTTGGCCATCCTGGTCTTCTACCTGGGCCTGGCCCCTGGTCTTACCTTGCGGGCCATTGACCCCACCCTTAACCGGGTATTGGATGAGTTCCGCAGCCGTAGCGGCGTGGCGGTCACCGCCACCGTGCCCGAGACGCCCTTGAGCCTGGCCCTGGAAACCAATGCCGCCGGCCAGGCCCATAAGCTGCCCCGCTGAGCTTGTAGAGGAGAATTCCTGTGAATTTTAATAGCGCTCTATTCATCCCGGAATTCTTGCAACTGGCCATGACCCTGGTCCTGTTCCTGCAGGCCCTGGCCAAGCCCCAGCAGGAGCAGGCCGCGGGCGGGGCCAGCCTGGCCGCCCAGACCGCCTGGGTGCCGTTGGGGGCGGTGGCCGTGGCCGTGTCCGCGGCCTTCAGCCTGGGCGACAGCGGCATGATGTTCTGGGACGCCTACAAGATTGACGGCCTGTCCCAGTTCTTCAAGCTGGCCGTGGCCGTGGGTTTCGCCATCGCCGCCCTCAACGCCTCCAACCAGCCCACCCTAGAGGCCTCCAAGCGCGCCGACTATTTCATGCTGTTGTCCCTGAGCGCCCTGGGCCTGATGATCCTGGCCAGCTCGGTGGAACTCATCACCATCTACCTGGCCCTGGAGATTTCCTCCTACAGCCTGTACGCCTTGATCCCCCTGCGGGGCAAGGACCCCAGAGCCTCCGAGGCCGGCATCAAGTACATCCTCTTCGGCGCGGCGGCCACGGCCATCGCCCTGTTCGGCCTGTCCTACATCCTGGCCTCCCAGCACTCCAGCTACCTGGCGGTGCTCACCAGCAAGCCTTGGTCCTGGGCCGAGGCGCCCCTGGCCATAGGAGGCCTGAGCCTGTTCATGGTGGGCTTCTTCTTCAAGCTGGCCCTGTTCCCCTTCCATTTTTGGTGCCCGGACGTCTACGACGGCACCAGCAACGAGACGGCGGCCTACGCCGCCACCCTGCCCAAGCTGGGCGCGGTGGTGATACTCATCCGCCTGGCGGCCATGCTCAAGCCCGGCCTGGAGATCACCACGGTGCTGGCGGTGCTGGGCGCGGCTTCCATGACCTTCGGCAACTTGGCCGCCCTGACCCAGAAGGACATCAAGCGTATCCTGGGCTACTCCAGCGTGGCCCACGCCGGCTACGTCATGCTGGGCCTGGTGGCCGCCTCCTCCAAGGGCCTGGCCGCGGCGGGCTTCTACAGCCTGGTCTATCTGCTGATGAACCTTTGCTGCTTCTGGGTGGTCTGCCGGCTGGCCACCGACGGCCGCAACCTGCAACTGGACGATCTCAACGGCCTGTACAAGCGCGCCCCCTTCCTGGCCTTCGTGCTGGCGGTGGCGGCCTTCTCCCTGGTGGGCCTGCCGCCCACAGCTGGGTTCATGGGCAAGCTTTTCTTGCTCACCGCGGCCTGGAACCGGGGTTACGACTGGCTGGTGATCGTGGCCGCGGTCAACACGGCCATCTCCATCTACTACTATCTCAACCTGGTGCGGCACGCCTACACCAGCGAGGCCGAGGGTGAGTTCGTGCAGCCCCGGGCCGACAGCGCCCTGTGGGGCGGGGTGTTGGCGGCCGCCATTCTCATTCTGGGGGCCATCCCCACGCCCGTGTTCAAATGGGCCGAGGCTGCCGGCAGGCAGCTTATGCCCTAAGGTTGTTATCAGGAAGCCATCAAGGGCCGCCCCCGCCGGGGCGCACGGCGCCCGGCCGGAAAAGCAAGAGCCGCCTAGGCAACGATCCAGGCGGCGGACCCCGCGAGGGGGGACATGCCCAAGAGTTTTGCCATAGGGTCCGGCACAAGCTGGGGAGGAAGTAATGTCCGGTAAGGTCGTCTACAGCGTCTGCGGCATGTGTTCAGTGCGCTGCCCGATTCAGGTGGATGTGGAGAACGGCGCCTGCCAGTTCATCCAGGGCAACCGGCAGGCCGCCGGCATCAGGGGCGCCCTGTGCGCCCGCGGGGCCTCAGGCATCGCCATGCTGCGTGACGACGAGCGGCCGCAGTTCCCCATGATCCGCAAGGGCGAGCGCGGCGAGGGCAAGTGGCAAAAGGCCACCTGGGACGAGGCCCTGGATTATGCGGCCCAGAAACTGGAGGCCGTGCGCTCGGCCCACGGCGGACGCGCCATCCTGCTCTCCGACCGGGGCGGTCCCTTCGCCGACCTGACTCAGGCCCTGATACGCGGCCTGGGCTCCCCCAATTATTGCAGCAACGACTCCACCTGCTCGGTCAACATGCAGCACGCGGCCCTGTCGCTTTTCGGCTTCGGCGAGGAGCGGCTGACCTACGACTACAAGAGCGCCAAGCACGTGGTGTTGCAGACCCGCAACGTCTTCGAGTCCATTGACGTGCGCGAGTGCAACGACCTGATGGACGGCCTGCAGGGCGGCTGCAAGCTCACGGTGATTGACGTGCGCGCCACGGTCACGGCGGGCAAGGCCGACCGCTTTTTGATGATCCGCCCCGGCACCGACTACGCCCTCAACCTGGCCATCATGCACGTGCTCATCAAGCGCGAGCTTTACAATAAGGCCTTCGTGCATGACTGGGTGCATGGCTTTGACGAGCTGATTAACCTGGTGGAGCCCTACAGCCCCGAGGCGGTGGAGGCCGAGACGGGCATCGCCGCCGCCGAGATCGTGGCCCTGGCCGAGGACCTGGCGAGCGCGGCGCCGGCGGTGATCTGGCACCCGGGCTGGATGACCTCGCGCTACAACGATTCCTTTTACGTCAGCCGCTCGGCCTTCCTCATCAACGCGCTGCTGGGCTCCATCGGGGCCAAGGGCGGCCTGGCCCTGGCGCCCGACCCCGCGGACCTGGGGCGCAAGGGTCTGAACAAGCTCAGCGACCTGTTCCTGGCCGTGGACGAGAAGCGCGCCGACGGCGTGGGCTGGAAGTACCCCCAGTTCGAGGGAGGGCCTGGGCTCTTGCACCTGGCCTACCAGGCCATGGAGACGGCCGACCCCTATGCGCTCAAGGCCTACATCGCCTGGCAGCACGACCCCCTGGGCGCCCACCCCGAGCCCGGCAAGCTGCAACAGGCCTTCGCCAACCTGGACCTCTTGGTGTGTGTGACCTCCAGTTGGTCGGCCACCGCCTGGCAGGCCGACGTCATCCTGCCTCTGTCCAGCTACCTGGAGCGCGAGAGCATCGTGGCCCTGCAGCGGGGCCTCAAACCCAGCTTTTTCGTGCGCCAGCGCTGCCAGGAGCCGCGCTTCGACACCAAGGCTGACTGGGAGATCGCGTCCGGGCTGGCGGCGCGCCTGGGCCTCAAGGCCCTGGCCTACCAGACCCCCGAGGACATCTGGAACTATCAACTGGAGGGCACTGGTTACCGGCCCGAGTCCTTTGAGGAAAAAGGCTTCGTGGAACTGGCCAACCAGCCCCTGTACGCCGGCATGGCCGGCCTGAAGCTGGCCACGCCCTCGGGCAAGATAGAGGTGGCCAGCGAGAAGTGGCGCCGCGAGGGCATCCCTTCCATGGGTCCCTACGCCGCCAAGCCGGTGCCGCCCAACGGCTTCTTCCGCCTGACCATTGGCCGCTGCAGCCTGCACAGCCAGGGGCACACCGTCAACAACCCGCGCCTGCACGCCCAGATGCCCGAGAACCTATTGTGGCTCAACCAGGCCGTGGCCTCGCGCATGGGCATCGAGGACGGCGACCGGGTGGTGATCGCCAGCGGTGCCCACTCGGGCAAGATCAAGGTGAGGCTCACCGAGTTCATCCACCCCGAGGCGGTCTTCATGGTGCACGGCTTTGGCCGCGAGTTGCCGGTGGAGTCCCGGGCCAAGGGCCAGGGCGTGGCCGACAACCTGCTCATGGAGGGCGGGCTGGAAAAATGGGACCGCGCCGGCGGCGGTCTGTCCCTGCAAGAGCAATTCGTGGAGGTGCGCAAGGTCTAGGCCGGCTGCCCGTAACAGGCCGCGCCAACCCAACCCCGCCAGGGGTGTGCAAGGTAGGGCAGGCCCGGCCGACAGCGCCGTCACAGACACCGGCCAGACAGGCCTTTTTCAGCCGCGGGAAATGCCATGAGCAAATACATGATCAAGCTCGATCCGCAAAGGTGCATCAGTTGCAAGGCCTGCGAGGTGCATTGCCAGATCAAGAACCGGTTGCCGGCGGGGGCCAAGCTGGGCGTGCTGATAAGCGCCGGCCCGGTGGTTACCTCGGCGGGCAAGCCCCAGGTGGTGTCGGCCTTCATGCCCTGCTTCCACTGCGAGGAGCCCTGGTGCGTGGCCGCCTGCCCCAACGGGGCCATGATTAAGCGCGATGAGGACGGCCTGGTCTACGTGGACAAGGACCTGTGCGTGGGCTGCCGGGCCTGCATCCAGGCCTGCCCCTGGAAGGTGCCCCATTTCGACGAGACCACGGGCAAGATCATCAAGTGCGACTACTGCCGCGACCGCATCGAGGCGGGCCAAGTGCCGGCCTGCGTGGCCGGCTGCACCACCCATGCCTTGAGCTTCTCCAAGCCCAACGAGAACGTCCGCAAGACCAGGGCGCTCTACGCCATGTCTCTTTTGGCCAAACCCGGGGCCAAGTAGGTTTTCAGGCACGGCGCGGAGGCCGGGCGACGGGGCTTGGCCAGGGGTTGGGGGGGCGCGGTCAGAGGGATGACCGCCACGGCCGGGGGAGAAATGATCAGTGGGCGACCGCTGGCGTGGGCGGGTGGCCGCGGCCCCAAGGGCCATGCCCAGCTCGAAAGGAGGAGCGGCGGGCGCGGGACCGGCCTTGCAAACCAGGCCAGGGCTGTTGCATCCTGGAATTGACGGCATGGTGCAATCGGTTCTTCCCGCGCGTGCTCAAGTTGGCATTCTTCATCCTCTGCCTCACGCCACACCCTAGGGCACCATCATAGGTTGTCATCTTTGCTTCGCGGCCCGGTTGTGCATTGCTTGGCTAATAAGCCAACCGCAAGGACTCTCCAGACCGAACGCTGTCAAAAGTAAGGAGGAAACCAGCTTATGGCCAATCAGGAGTTCTTCCACCGCTTTCTCTACGCGCTGGCCGACATCCACGGCTCACTCAACCAGCAGGTGACCGAGGAGGCCGTGGCGCGCAACGCGGCCAACCTTTTCGGCGCCCGTGGGGCCAGCCTGATGCTGTTCGACCCCAGCGAAGAAAACCTAATGATCTCCGCCAGCTTCGGCCTGAGCGACGCCTACCGCGCCAAGGGCGCCATCAGCCCCAAGAAGAGCCTGGGCGAAACCGTCAACCGGGCGCCGGTGGTGGTGCGCGACATCAGCCAGGACCCCAACGTGCAATACCGCGAGGCCGCCGTCCAAGAGGGCATCAAGAGCATCGTGGGCGTGCCCCTGTCCGCCGGCTGCGTGCTGGTTGGCTCCTTGCGCCTGTACTTCGCCCAGACCAAGGACCTCACCCCCGAGGAGATGGAGTACCTCAAGGCCTATGCCGTGCAGGCCGGGCTGGCGCTGAAGAAGAATTTCTACTTCTCCTCCATGAAGGCCTGCGCCGCCGAGATTCACCGCGTGCCCTCCTTGAACCTCAAGGAGGCCTTGCAGACCCTGGTAAGGACGGCGGGCCAGTACGGCCACGCCCTGGGTTGCGCCCTGCTCCTGGCCGACCGCGACAAGAAGACCCTGGGCAGCGTCACCAGTTGGGGCCTGAGCGATGCTTACCTAAAGAAGGGGCCGGTGTCGGTGGGCCTGAGCCTGGGCGAGATCAACACCGGCCAGCCGGTGGTGATCAGCAGCGTGGCCAACGACCCTCGCGTGCAATACAAGTCGGAGGCCGCCGCCGAGAACGTGCAGGCCATTATCGGCCTGCCGGTGTGGGTGGGTGAGAACCTGGCCGGGGCCTTGCGCCTCTACTATCCCTTTGAGTTCGAGCCCGACCAGGACGACCTGCTGTGGATGGACTTCATCGCCCATCAGGCGGGCATGGCCCTGGAGAAGAACCAGCTCTTGAGCCAACTCAAGGACAAGCAGGACTGGTACAAGGACGTGCTCAGCGAGTTCGACCGCTAACCTGGCAACAACCACCATGGCGCCCCGGGGGCCGGCGCGGTCGCCGGGGCGCTGTTTTTTATGCCGTAAGGCCCCCTCTACCAGTTCTTGGGGCGCACCAGGGCCTTGTAGGGCAGATCGAAGCGCTCGGAGAGCACCTCCACGGCCAGGCCCAATTGCCGGCTCTCCACCACGCAGGAGACACTGGAGATGGAGGTGCTGATGGCCAGGGGGCAGACCCCGGCCGAGGCCAGGGAGGTGAACATGATGCCCGGTATCTTGGGCTTCTCGCGCAGGTGGGGGCCGAAGAGGCTGAGCACGGCCACCTCGGGCAGGTAGGCGATGCCCTTGGCCTCCACCTCGTCCTTCACGCCCTCCAGCACCACCAAGGCGTGTTCCAGGTCCTTCTGGGCCACCACCAGCACGAAATTGGCGCTCTCCTCCTGGTCAATGGCCTGCACCAAGAGCTCCACGTTGATGCCCCCGGCGGCCAGGGCCGCCAGGAGGATCCCCGGCGAGTCCATGAGGTTGGGCGACGACAGCACCCGCAAAAGCGCCCGTCCGTCGCTCTGCATCAACCCGCCGACCTTGATCTTCTCCATGGGCACCTCGGTGGGGGGCAGGTTTTCCTAATCCCAGTTGCGGCGGTCCACTATCTTGCCATGGAAATCGGGGATGGTGCCCGGCGGCACCAACTCCACTTCGCCGCGCACGCCCAGGAAGTCGCGCAGTTCTTGGTCCAGCCGGCGTTTCAACTCTGGTCCACCCTGTCCCTCCTCATGTAATTCCACCAGCACCGTCAGCGAGTCCTGGTCCTGGCGGCGGCTCACCGTGGCCTGGTACTTGAAGACCTCGGGCCGGTGGGCGAAGACCTCGTCAATCTGCCAGGGGTGCACGAAGGTGCCGCGCACCTTCACGGCCTGGTCAATGCGCCCCAGGATGCGTTGCAGGCGCGGGCCGGTGCGGCCGCAGGGGCAGGTGCCCGTGGCCCACATGGACAGATCGCCGGTGGCCAGGCGCAGCATGGGATAGGCGGGGTCCAGGCAGGAGGCCACCACTAGGCCGGCCTTGCCCGGGGCCTGGGCCTGGCCGGTCTGGGGGTCCACCACCTCCACCAGGGCGCCCTCGGGCACGTGCAGCCCCTGGGCCTCGCGGCACTCAAAGCCCAGGCAGCCCAAGAACACCGTGCCGTAGGCCTGGCGCACGCTTATGCCCAGGGTCTGCTCCAGGCGTTGGCGCAGGGACTCGGGCAGCATCTCCGCCCCCACCACCGCCGCCTCCAGGCCCAGGTCCTGGGCCGGGTCCAGGCCCATGGCCTCGGCCCGCTGGGCCAGGGTCATCAGGAAACTGGGGGTGCCCAGGTAGGCCCTGACGCCCAGCTTGCGCATGATGCGCACCTGCATGAAGGCGTTGCCCCCGCCGCCGGGCACCACCTGGGCGCCGATCATCTTGGCCGATTCGTCCAACAGGTGGGCGTAGGGCCATAGGTGGTAGCTGAAGGTGTTGAGCACCCGGTCGCCGGGCAGGATGCCGCCGCCGCACAAGGCCTGGGCCCAGGAGGTATCCGTCAGGGGCGTCTGGCCGGGCTGCCAGATGAAGCCGGGATTGACATATATGCGGTGAAAGCTTTGGGCCGGCCTGGTCTCGAAGCCGCCAAAGGGCGGGTCGGCTTTTTGGCGTTGCACAAGGTCGTCCATGCGCAATATGGGCAGGTGCTCCAGGTCGGCCAGGCCGCGCACCGCCCGTGGGTCCAGGCCGGCCTGGGCATGGATTTCGCGGTAGGCCCGCGACCGCCCGGCGGCCAGGCGCAGGATCTCCAAAAAACGCTGCTCCAGGGCCTGGAGCCGCTGGGCCTGGGGGATGGTCTCGGCTTGCTGGTCAAAGAAGCGTTCATGCCGTTCTTGGCTGGCCATGCTGGCTCCTGCTGCTGGCCGCTTGCCGCGCGCGGGCCTGTTTGACGTGTCGCCAAGGCAAGGGGCGCGTTCGCCGCGCCTCTTGTGAACATGTGGGGACGGACCTGGGTGGCGGTGCGAGGTCCAGCCCCCCAATTTCAACCAATTGCTGCCTAAACAATAGCGCAACGCTGGGGTTGGTGGCAAGGCGGCGCTTCTTTTGGATGGCTTGATACAAACTGGCTTGACAATGGAAACCCCCATTGGCCATAATCCAGAGGAAACAAATCTGCGATTTACTTCACCGGTCAACAGGTACTATCCGCATATGGGTAAAAGAGGGTTGACCGCCTTCATCCGTCTCCACCGGGCAGCGCTCCCGAGCGGCCCGCGTTCCCTGCAACCATTGGACAGCTTCAAGGTGATTCCGGCTCCGGTCGCTGTGGGCGGCGTCTGCGTGGGCTTGGTCTGATCTGGTCCGGCGCCGCCGGATTTGTCTTCCGTTGGTTGGCCGTTAGCGCATTCCCCATTGATGAGACACATCCGGCCGCAGGCCGGAGGCGCCAGACGTGCAAGCTTAGGGGGTGGACATGGGCCTTAGCGAAAAATTGGATTCCGGCGAGTTCGTGGTCCTGGCCGAGTTGGAGCCGCCCAAGGGCGTGGACGTTTCGGCCTTTGTGAGTAGCGCACAACGCATCAAGAACTTGGTGGACGCCGTGGTGGTGCCCGAGATGGCCAACGCGGTGATGAAGCTCAGCTCGCTGGGCGGCTGCATGCTTCTGCAAGACAAGGGCATCGAGACGGTCTTGCAGGCCTGCTGCCGCGACCGCAACCGCCTGGCCCTTCAGGCCGACCTGCTGGCGGCGTCCGCGCTGGGCATAAAAAACGTCATGGCCGTGGAGGGCGAGGCGCCCAGCTACGGCGATCACCACAAGGCCCGGCCGGTCTACGACCTGGAGCTGACCGAGCTTCTGGAGGTGATTCAGAAGCTGGCTGGCGGCCGGGACATGTCCGGCGTGGAGTTGGAGGGCGCGCCCAGCTTCACCGTGGGCGCCACTCTCAATACCGGCGCCCTGGGCGCGGTCAATCAGGAGTTGGCGGCCCTGGACAAGAAAATCGCGGCCGGCGCCACCTTCTACGTCACCCCGCCGGTGTTTGACCTGGCCCAACTGGCCGGCTTCGTCAAGCACCTGCAAGACCGGCCCATCAAGATAATCCCCAACGTGCTGCTCTTAAAATCGGTGGGCATGGCCCGGGCCATTGACATGCACCTCAAGCACGTGCACATGCCCGGCCAGATCATCGAACGCCTTAAAAGCGCTCCCGACCGCGTGCGCGAGTGTGTGGCCATCGCGGTTGAGTTGATCGAGGGCATTAAGGCCCACGGCTACGGCGGGGTGATGATCTCCCCCCTGGGCTGGGAGGGCCGCTTGCCCCAGATTCTGGAGGCCGTGCAATGAGCCCCGCCTGAAAGGGCTGGTCGGTTAACAACCTCTGGGCACAAGGATGAAGGTCATGGCAGGCACGATTCCAGTGGGCAAGGTGATGATCGTGGGCGGGGGCATAGCGGGCATGCAGGCGGCCCTGGACCTGGCCAACTCCGGGTACTACGTGTACCTATTGGAGCGCGACCCGGCCATCGGCGGCTTGATGTCGCAGTTGGACAAGACCTTCCCGACCAACGACTGCGCGATGTGAATCATCTCCCCCAAGCTGGTCGAGGTCGGCCGGCACCTGAACATAGAGCTTTTGACCAACGCCGAGCTTCTGGACCTGCAAGGCGAGGCGGGCGACTTCACCGCCAAGGTCGTGCAGCATCCCCGCTTCATAGACATCTCCAAATGCACCGCCTGCGGCGAGTGCGCCAAGGTCTGCCCCATCGGCATTGACAGCGAGTATGACGCCGGCTTGATGCGGCGGCGGGCGGCCTACAAACGCTACGCCCAGGCCATCCCCGGGGCCTACTCCATCGGCAAGCTGGGGCAGAGCCCCTGCAAGGTGGCCTGCCCGGCCGGCATCAGCGTGCAGGGCTATGTCAACCTCATCGCCGCTGGCCGCTACCGCGAGGCCCTGGCGGTGATCCGCCAGGAGAACCCCCTGCCGGCGGTCTGCGGCCGGGTCTGCACCCACCCCTGCGAGACGGCCTGCGCCCGGGGCAGCTTTGACGAGCCCATCGCCATCCGCGACCTCAAGCGCTTCGTGGCCGAATGGGAGATAGCGCAGGGGGCCATGGACCTGCCGGCCACTAAACCTGCCACGGGGCAGAAGGTGGCCATCATCGGCTCCGGGCCAGCCGGGCTCTCGGCGGCCTACTACCTGGCCCTGGAGGGCATCGGCGCCACCATCTTCGAGGCGCTCGCCGTGACCGGCGGCATGCTGCGCGTGGGCATCCCCG
>JACRDC010000029.1 GCA_016218705.1 Desulfarculus sp. | reverse complement strand
CGGGGATGCCCACGCGCAGCATGCCGCCGGTCACGGCGAGCGCCTCGAAGATGGTGGCGCCGATGCCCTCCAGGGCCAGGTAGTAGGCCGCCGAGAGCCCGGCTGGCCCGGAGCCGATGATGGCCACCTTCTGCCCCGTGGTAGGTTTAGTGGCCGGCAGGTCCATGGCCCTCTGCGCTATCTCCCATTCGGCCACGAAGCGCTTGAGGTCGCGGATGGCGATGGGCTCGTCAAAGCTGCCCCGGGCGCAGGCCGTCTCGCAGGGGTGGGTGCAGACCCGGCCGCAGACCGCCGGCAGGGGGTTCTCCCGGCGGATCAATTCAAGGGCTTCCCTGAACCGGCCCTGGGCGATCAGGGCCACGTAGCCCTGCACGCTGATGCCGGCCGGGCAGGCCACCTTGCAAGGGCTGGTGCCGCGCTTGTCTATGGCGAAGGCGCTGGGGATGGCCTGGGGGAAGTGGCGGTACACGGCCTTGCGCTGGTTGAGGCCCAGGTTGAAATTGGCCGGGACCTCCACCGGGCAGACCTTGGCGCACTCGCCACAGCCGGTGCAGGTCTTTTCATCCACGTAGCGCGGGGCCTGGCTGACCGTAAGCGTGAAGTTGCCGGGCGCGCCCTCCAACCGGCTGACCGTGGCGCGGGTGTGTATGCGGATGTTGGGGTTGCTGGCCACTTCAATCAGCTTGGGCGAGATCATGCAGGTGGAGCAGTCATTGGTGGGAAAGGTCTTGTCCAACTGGGCCATGATGCCGCCGATGGAGATGTTCTCCTCCAAGAGGTGCACCATGAAGCCGCTGGCCGCCAGGTCCAGGGCGGCCTGCATGCCGGCGATGCCCCCGCCCACCACGCACACCGCGCCCGAGGTGGCCGCGCCCCGTGTCCGCTGCTCTTCCGCGCTCATAACGCCTCCCGTCTAAAGGGCCAGGCCGGCGGCGGCCAACAAGGGCCGTGGGCTGGTCATATGCCGGTCCAGCCAACGGCCGGCCTGGGGGTGCCCCAGGGCCAGGCCCAGCAGCTCGGTAAAATAAAAGACCGGCAGGTAGACCTCGCGCCCCATCTCCCTGGCTATCTCCTGCTGGTAGAGGTCCAGGTTGGCCTGGCACATCTGGCAGCCGGTGACCAGGCAGTTGGCCCCGGCGGCCAGGGCGCGCTCGTAGAGCCGCGCCACCAGGGTGTGCACGATGTCGGGCCGGGGCACGGCGTGGGAGGCCCCGCAGCAGTCGGTCTTGTAGGGCCAGTCCCGCACGCTCGCGCCCAGGGCCGTGAGCAGACGGTCCAAACCCATGGGGTTCTCGGGCTCCGGGTGACCGGTGACCGCCGGCGGGCGCTGGCCCTGGCAGCCGTAGTAGCAGACCGGCCTAAGACCCGTCAGGTCGCGTTGCTTCAGTCGCCGCGCCTTTTCCACGGCCCAGTCCTCGCTAAGGAAGCTGTTCAGCTCCTTGACTTGCGCGGACCCGTAATCGCCGCCCAGGCCGGCTATCTCGGGGATGACCTGGCTGGTGTCCCGGGCCAGCTCGGCCTGGGCGCTTTTCAGGCGGTTGAAGCACAGGGCGCAGGGCACCACCAGGGGCGAGGGGCATTTGGCGGCCAGGGCCAGGTTGCGGGCCGCCAGGTTCAGCGTGGCCCGGTGGTCCAGGCTGTGGGCCGCCGTGGCCCCGCAGCAGTTCCAGTCCGGCACCTCATTCAACTCCACGCCCAGAAGCTGAGCCGCCCCAGCCACCGATTCGGCGTAGTCCCGGGCCGTGGCCTCCAGGGAGCACCCCGGGTAATAGCCGACCCGGCGCCGGTCGTCGGGCTGGCCGCTTGGTTTGGCGAGCGCTGTCATGGACGGGCCTCCCTATGCCTTGAACAGGTCCTTGAGCCAGCGCCGTTGCTTGATGCCGGCGGGCAGGAGCTTTAGGCGTCCGCGCTTGAACATGGCCAGACCCAGGCGGGCGTTGGCCATGGCCTCCGGGCCGAAGGCCCCGCCGGTCTTGAGGAGGTAGCGGGTCATGAGCGAGCCCTCGAAGACCCGGCCCCGGGCCTTGACCTCATCAAGGAAGAGCCTGTGGAACAGAAGCGTCCGCGCCTGCTCCACACTGCCGCCGCCCTTGGCCACCCGCTCCTTTAGCCAGTCCATGAAACGCGGCAGGTCCACCTGGTTGGGGCAGCGGGTCAGGCAGGTCTGGCAGGACGAGCAGACCCAAATGGTGCGGCAGCGGCTCAAGCGCTCCACCTGGCCCAACTGGGCCAGGCGGACCACCTGAAAGGGGTGCAGGTCCATGGCGAAGGTCAGCGGGCAGCCGTTAGAACACTTCTTGCAACCGTAGCAGGCGCCGATGCCCACGCCGCTGTCCCGCTCGGCCTGGCGCAAAAAATCTCCGTTGGGGGACAAGGCCTCGGCCCCTGGCCAGGCCTGCTCCGCGGCCGGGCCAGGCTCGTGCGGGGTCATGGCCTGCTCCACGGCCGCCAGGCTTTCTTGGCTGGACATGGTCCCCTCCCCCCTAGCCCAGGATGCGCCGGATCTCGCCGATCAGCTCCTCGGGCTCCGGCGGCTTCTCGATGTAGCCGTCGGGTTCGGGCACGACCTGGTTCTTGAACCTGTCCAGCACCCTCTGGGAGTGCAGGAAGGTCTTCTTGGCCAGGCCCGAGATGATTAGCACCGGTATGGACTGGTACTCGGGGTTGGTCTTGATGTCGCGGTACATCTTGATCCCGCTCTCCTTGGGCATCATCACGTCCAGGGTAATCATGTCCGGCTTCTTCTCGCGCACCTTGGCCATGCCTTGCTCGCCGTTCTCGGCCACCACGGCCTTGTATCCGCTACTCTCCAGCACCGTGGAGATGAAGGTGCGCAGGTCCATCTCGTCGTCCACCACCAAAACTCGCTTTGCCATGTCTGGTTCCTCCTGTGCGTCTAAAGGGTGTAGGTGCGCTCGGGGTTCCTGATGGCCATCACGTGGCAGGGCGCCCGCCGCGAAACCTGCTCCACGGTGCTGCCGTAGTGGGTTTGCTCCTGGGCGCTGGTTCCGGCCGAACCCAGGACGATGATGTCCACGGGGTTTTCGCGGGCGTAGCGTAGTATCTCCACGAAGGCCGTGCCGGTCTTGACCACCCAGGCCACATCCTTGACCCCCTCCAGGCGCCCCTGGTAGCGGCTCACCAGCTCCTGCTTGGTCTTGGCGATGACCTCTGGCGATGCGTAGGTCACCTCGCCGGGCGGGGCCTGCTCGCTGGTCTCGTCGGGCGTGTAGCGCAGGGTGGAGTGCAACACGTGCAGCACGTGCAGCCTGGCCCCGTAGCGGCTGGCCAGGTCCACGGCGTGCACAAAGGCGATCTCGGCGTCCTCGGAGTAATCGGTGCAGAAGAGCACGTTCTGGTAGCCCATCATGGCCTAACACCCTCCTCTCTCCAGCCGCGGCGTAAGTGCCGGGCGGGTCAGTCCCAGATTTCCTTGGCCTTGACTTGCGCGGCCGGCGGCCTAGCACAGCGGGGCACCATCAGCCGGAAGGTGGCCCCTTCGCCCGGCCTATTGTCCAACTCCACGCGTCCGCCGTGCTCCTGGGCGATCTTCTGACAGACCATCAGCCCCAGGCCGGTGCCGGCGGCCCCCTTGCTGCTGTAGAAGCCCTGAAAGACCTTGCGCAGGGCCTCTTCGTCCAGGCCCGGACCGTTGTCGCTCACGGCCAGGGCGAAGTGTTCCTCTCCCTCCTCCACGGTCAGCCTGACCTGGCCGCCGTTGACCATGGCCGCCGCGTCAATGGCGTTGCTGACCAGGTTCAAAACGGCGTCCAGGATGGCCTTGCGGTCCACCTGGCAGACCAGGGCTTGTGGGCGTTCGGTCAGGTCCAGGTCCACCTCCCGGGCCTCGGCCTCGGGCCACATGTACTCCACGGCGTCGGCGCAGATCTCCCGAAGGTCCACGGGGCACAACTCCGGCTGGCGCGGCTTGCCAAAGCTCAAGAGGTCGTAGCACAGGCTGGAGACACGGTTTACATTGCGCTCCAGCATCTCCAGTCCCTGCTGGATGATGTGGCGCTTGTCGGTCTTGAGCCCCTGGCGCACCAGGTAGTTGCCGCCCTTGAGCCCCGAGAGAATGTTCTTGACCGAGTGCACCAGGGCACTGACACTCTGGCCCACGGCGGCCAGGCGCTCGCTGGCCAGCACCTTGGCCGTGACCTCGGCCACCCGCTGTTCCAGGTCCTGGGTGTGGGCCCTGAGCTCGGACTTGAGGCGCAAATGCTCCTTGGCCCTCTTGAGCGCCACGCTCAAGGCCGCCTCGCTCACCGGCTTGGTGATGAAGTCGGATGCGCCCAGTTGCAGGGACTGAATGGCCAACTCCAAATCGCCGTGGCCGGTGATGACGATCACCTCGGTCTCGGGGCTCTGGGCCTTGATGCGCCTGAGTACCTCGATGCCGTCCATGCCCGGCATCTTCAGGTCGGTGAGCACGATGTCCGGCCGCTCGGCCCCAAAGGCCAGGAGCCCGCTCTGGCCGTCGGCCGCCGTGCGTACCTGGTAGCCGTCGGCGCTTAAGTCCAGGGACATCATGCGGCGGATGCCCGGCTCGTCGTCTATCAACAAGAGCCGGTCGAAGTTGCTTTGGCAGCTAGGATTCATGCCGCCTCCTCCCTGGCCACCGGGAAGGCCAGCAGGAAGGTAGTGCCTTGGCCGGGGCCGCTGACCAACTCGATCACTCCGCCGTAGTCGCGCACGATGCCGTAGGAGATGGACAGCCCCAGGCCGGTGCCCTTGCCCACGTCCTTGGTGGTGAAGAAGGGCTCGAAGATGCGGCCACGCTGCTCCGGAGGTATGCCCACGCCGTTGTCGGAGACGCTGACCATGACGCGCCCGTCCTCGGCCCAGGAGCGCACCCGTATCTGCCCGGCCGAGGCATTGCCCTGGCCGCGCAGCTCCTCTATGGCGTCGCGGGCGTTGAGCACCAGGTTGATGAATATTTGCTCCAGGCGGTTGGACTCGCCCCAGATGGGGGGCAGCTCGGGGTCCAGCTCCAGGATTACCTCTATGTCGTGCAGGGCCAGTTGCTGCCCCAGCAGGTGGAAGACGCCCTCGATGGGCTGGTTGAGGTTGACCTTGCCCCGCTCCACCCGGGCCTTGCGCCCGAACTCGCGCAGGTGGTTGATGATGCGCGTGGCCCGTTCCACCTGGCTAAGGAGCTCCTGGGATATCTGGCGCAGGATCAACAGGTCGGGCACCTCGCTGCGCTGGGCCTGCTTGGCCAGGTAGTTGCCGGCCGTGGAGATGATGGACAGGGGCTGGTTGAGCTCGTGGGCCACGCCGGCGCTCATCTCGCCCAGGGTGGCCATCTTGGCGGCCTGGATGAGCTGCTGCTCGGTCTCCATGACGCTGCTTATGTCGGCGGTGGTGGCGATGACCGCCCGCCGGCCCAGGTGCTCGCCGTAGGAGGCGCGTATGTTGACGAAGAAGGGCTGGCCGTCGCTGCGCACCTGGTGCACCCGGGGCAGGAAGGCCTCGCCCTGCTCCAGGAACTGGCGCACGCGCGCCTGGTCGGCCCCGTTGGTCAGCGTCAGGAAGGAGCGGCCGGTCAGCTCCTCCTTGGGCCAGCGGTACTCGGCGGCGGCGCGGTCGTTGGCGTCCAGTATCTCCAGGCTCTCGCGGTCGAAGACCAGGATGGGGTTGGGGTCGTTGTTGAAGAACAGGCGGTACTTCTCCTCGGACTTGCGCAGCTCGGTCTCCAGGCGGCGGATGGGGGTTATGTCGGTGGCCATCTCCATGACCGCCGTGATGTGGCCCTGCTTGTCGGTGATGGGCGCCGTGAGGTTGAGGATGTGCATGGCCTGGCCGTCCTGGCCCACCACCGTCTCCTCGGCCGAGTGCATCTGCCCATCCCGGAAGGTGGCCTCCACCGAGCAGGTGGGGCACTTGGCGTCGCGCCCCTTGTAGGCCACGAAGCAGTACTCGCCCATCCGGCTGCCGAACTGACGCTCGAACATCTTGTTGAAGGCCACCAGGCGAAAGTCGCGGTCCTGCACGGTGATATGGCAGGGGACCTGTTCGAACAGGGTCTGGAACTGGGCGCGGCTCTGGTCCAGGGCCTCGGCCTTTTCCTTGATGCCCGTGCGCATGATCTCGAAGGATTCGGCCAGCACGCCGATCTCGTCGTCGGTCTGGGGAGAGACGGCGTGCTCGTAGTCGCCCTGGGCGATCTGGCGGCTGGCCTCCAACAGCTCCGAGAGCGGACGGTTGACAAAGAAGAAGGTCAAGGAGCTTACCAACCCGCCGATGACGATAAAGAGGAAGACCGCGAAGGCGACGACCATGCGGGCCGACTGGGCCACCTCGCGGTCCACGGCGGCCAGGCTCAAGGAGACGTCCAGCACCCCCAGCACGGTCTGGTCCTGGGGATGCACGTGGCAGGGGTCGGTGTAGCAGGCCGGCTCGGTGTAGATGGGGTTGATGACCCCCACCACGCGGTGGCCGGGCTGACCCTGGCTGCCCTTGGTGGTGAAGATGCGGCTGCGCTTGGTGCGGGGCAGGCTCTCCAGGGGGCGGTCGCTCTGGTGACAGGCGAAACAGGCCTCGGCCTGCATGTCCACCAGCTCGCCGATCTCCGGGGCGCGGCTGCTGAACATTATGCGGCCGCGCTTGTTCAGTACCCGGATGGCCTCCACGCCCTCCTGCTGGCCGATGGCCACGATGATGGCGTGCACGCTCTCGCGCTGGTCCTTGAGCATGCTGTGGCGGGTGGCGCGCTTGACGGTGTCGGAGAACCAGTTGCCGCTTTGCAGCATGCTGTTGATGGAGTTCTGCTCCTGGGTGCGGATGGCCAGGCTGGCCAGGAGCACCACCAGCACGATCAGAGACAGGCTGACCGACGCGGTCAGCTTGAAGGACAAGCGGTGGGTCATCTTGACCGGCTTGTATTTTTGGGCCGGGGCAGTCATGCAACCCTTCCTTTGCCCCAAAGAAGAGCAGAAGACGTGCCAAGGGCTTCTATTTTTAATTTTATTGGTATTTCAGCGTATTATGCGAAGAGGCCCGGCCGGCTCCTTGCCTGGTGTTGCATCATCCCTGCAACGCCGGCGGCGCCAGCGGACCTCCTTGGCCACAAGTACGCAAGCCTAGGCCGCTTTTGCTAAACGTCCCGTTGCAGCGGCGTTGCAGAGCGCGTTGCGGGGCGCAACCAGGGTGTTGCCGCGAGAGATAGCCATGGCCGTCAGGCCGTGTCGGAGGGGACCGCGATGCCCAGGCGCTTCATGCGCCGCCACAGGGTGGTGCGGTCAATGCCCAGGGCCAGGGCCGCCTTGTGCCGGCTCCATTGGTGGTCCTCCAAGGTGGCCAGGAGCTGGGCCTTGTCCAGATCGCCGGCCGGGGCGGCCGGGGCGGCCGGGGCTGGGCAGACGCCGGGCAACTGGCGCAGGTCGCGGGGCAGGTGCTCGCAGCGGATCACGTCGCCCCGGCACAACAGGCAGGCGTGCTCCAGGATGTTCTCCATCTCGCGCACGTTGCCGGGGTAGTCGTAGTTCAGGAGCACATCCAGGACGTCCTGGGAGAAGCGGCAGATGTAGGTGCCGCGCTCCACGTTCTTGCGTTGGATGAAGCGGCGTATCAACAGGGGTATGTCCTGGCGGCGCTCGCGCAGGGGGGGCACGTAGAGCCGTATCACATTGAGGCGGTAGTACAGGTCCTCGCGGAAGAGCCCCGCCTGCACCTGCTGGTCAAGAGGCTTGTTGCAGGCGGCCAGCACCCGCACGTCCACGCGCACGGTCTTGCGCGCCCCCAGGGGGTAGAACTCCATGTCCTCCAGCACCCTGAGGAGCTTGGCCTGCAGGCTGAGCGGCATCTCGCTGATCTCATCCAAGAACAGGGTGCCGCCGTCGGCCAGTTGGAAGCGGCCGGGCTTGTCGCGGCCAGCGCCGGTGAAGGCCCCGCGCAGGTAGCCGAACATCTCCGACTCCAGCAGGTTCTCGGGTAAAGCCGCGCAGTTGACCTTGATGAAGGGTTTGGCCCGGCGCGGGCTCAAATTGTGGACGATGTGAGCCAGGAGGTCCTTGCCGGTGCCGGTGGGCCCCTCGATCAGCACCGTGGCCGTGGAGGGGGCCACCACCTTGATCGTCTCGTAGATACGCTGCACCTGGGGCGACTGGCCAATGAAGTCCTCCCAGGTGTAGGAGCGGGCCTGCTTCTTGTCCAGCATCTGGGCCAGGTGGAAACCCTGGATGGTCTCCACGCCCCCCATCAGCCGGCCCTGGGCGTTCCTGAGCGGCGCCAGGGAGACCTTCACCGGCATCACCGAGCGCCCGCCCTGGCGAATCAGCACCGCGTCCAGGTTGTGCTGGCCCTGGCCGCCGCGCATGACCCGTTTAAGCGGACAGTCGTCCTCGCAGAGGGTGGATTGAAAGACCTCGCGGCAGGGGCGGCCCAGGGCCTGGGCCGCGGTCATGCCGGTGATCTGCTCGGCGGCGCGATTGAAATAGATGATGCTCCCTTCGGTGTCCACCGCGAAGACGCCGATGGCCACGGCGTCCAGGATCAGGCGCGAGGAAGGGGCCTGGGGGCTCTCGGGGGGCGAAGGCTCTGCCAAGGGCCTGCTCGCTGGCCGGGCCGCCCTGGGGGCGGCGCCTAGCAGTTTAGGCGTAATACCATAAAAACACTACAATTATAAAATAGAGCCTGGCCTCGGCCCCTGTCAAGGGCCTGGCGGCATTACTGACGCCAGGGTAGGGCGTCTAAGCCGGACTGGCGGCAACCCGCCGGCGGGCCATCAGCCCTGGCGGTGGTAGATCCAATTCTTCAGCACCAGGGGCGGAAAAATGGTGGTCAAAAGGCTCATGGCCACGATAGCCAGGTAGACAGGCTGGCCGATCACTCGGTTATCCAGACCTATCAGGGCCACTATCATGGCCACTTCGCCCCGGGGCACCATGCCCACGCCCACAGCCAGGGCCTCCCGGGAGCCCAGTCCCAGGGAAAGGGCCGGGAGCCCGCAGCCCAGCACCTTGGTCAGGGTGCCGACGGCGGTCAGAGCCAGCAGGAACCACACCACCGTCCAGGTCAGGGCCTGCAAGTCGGTGAGCACCCCCAGGGAAACGAAGAAGACCGAGGCGAAGATCACCCGCAGGTATTCAGCGCCCTCGCGAAAGCCCTTGCCATGACCCGGCTTGATCTGCGACAAGGCCACCCCGGCCAGAAAGGAACCCACGATGGCCGACAGACCCAGCATCTCGGCCAGGAGGGCGTAGAAAAAGGCCAGCATCATGGCGAAGATGAAAGTCACCTCCGGGTAGCGGCCCGCCAGGTCGGTGCGGTCCAGGCGCGCCGCCAGGGGGGCCATGAGCCTCAGCCCCAGCCAGGCCCCCAACCCCACGAAGGCCAGGGCCTGCACCAATAGCCAGGCCGAACGCCCCAGGGACAAATCCCCCGCGGCCATCTGGCGCACCATGCCCAGTGCCATCAAGGCCAGCACGTCGTCGGCCACCGCCGCGCCGATGATGGCCTTGGCCGCCGCCGTCTGCAGGCGTCCCATCTCGCGCAGGGCGTCGGCGGTGATGGCGATGCTGGTGGCGGTCAGCGCCACGCCGATCAACCATGCCGACTGCCCCTGGTGGCCGAACCACTGCGCAACCCAGTACCCCCCGGCCAGGGGCACCAACACCCCGGCCACCCCTATGAGCACGTACTTGGAGTTGGTCAGGTCCTTGATCTCAAACTCCAACCCCACCACGAACAACAGGACGATGGCTCCCAGGTGGGCGATGCTTTTCACGAACTCGCTGTAGGTTACCAGACCCAGCCCGCTGGGTCCGATGGCCAGGCCCATCAGAATGATGCCCACCACCGCCGGCTGGCCGATGCGCGAGGCCAGCAGGTAGCCTCCCAGGGAGACGAAGAGCAACAGGCTCATCTGGAACTCGATGCTGGCCAGTACGTGATGCATGGGCGGTCTCCTTATCGGCAACGGGCGGTGCCCGCCTGGAGTCTACATTGTAGCAAAAGGCCGGGGCCGCTTGGCCGCCACTGGGGCCAAAAACGCGGGGGCGCCCGCGTGGGCGCCCCCGCTGGAGGCTAATTTCCTATGGCATGCCGAGTGTTAGCCCAGGATGGCCTTGAGGTCGGCCTCGGGGGTGGTGATGGGCATGATGTTGAAGTTGTCCACCAGCACCTTGAGCACGTCGGGGGTGATGAAGGCCGGCAGGCTGGGTCCCAGGCGGATGTCCTTGATGCCCAGGTGCAAAAGGCTCAGCAGGATGGCCACGGCCTTCTGCTCGTACCAGGAGAGCACCAGCGACAGGGGCAGGTCGTTGACCCCGCAGTTGAAGGCCCCGGCCAGGGCCACGGCGATCTGCACCGCCGAGTAGGCGTCGTTGCACTGGCCGATGTCCAGCAGGCGCGGGATGCCGCCGATGTCGCCGAGCTGCTTGTCGAAGAAGCGGAACTTGCCGCAGGCCAGGGTGAGGATCACGGTGTCCTGGGGCAGCTTTTCGACGAACTCGGTGTAGTAGTTGCGGCCGGGCTTGGCGCCGTCGCAGCCGGCCACCAGGAAGAAGTGCTTGATGGCCCCGCCCTTTACCGCCTCGATCACCTTGTCGGCCACGCCCAGCACGGCGTTGCGGCCAAAGCCCACCAGCACCGAGCCGGCGTCGGTGTCCTCGGCGAAGCCGGGCAGCTCCAGGGCCTTCTTGATGGCCGGGCCGAAGTCCTTGCCCTGGCCGGTGCCGGCGATGTGGGCCACGCCGGGCCAGCCCACCAGGCCGGTGGTGAACAGCTTGCCGGCCACGTCGGCCTTGGGCCGCTGGATGCAGTTGGTGGTCATGACGATGGCGCCGGGGAACTCGGGGAACTCCTTGAGCTGGTTCTGCCAGGCGGTGCCGTAGTGGCCAAAGAAGTGGGCGTACTTCTTCAGGCCCGGATAGCCGTGGGTGGGCAGCATCTCGCCGTGGGTGTAGACGTAGATGCCCTTGCCCTCGCTTTGCTTGAGGATCTGCTCCAGGTCCAGCAGGTCGTGGCCCGAGACCAACAGGGCCTTGCCCTTCTTGTGGCCCAGGGGCACGGCGGTGGGCACCGGGTGGCCGTAGGTGCCGGTGTTGCCGGCGTCCAAGAGCTCCATGGCCCTGATGTTGGTCTCGCCGGTGGCCAGCGCCAGGCCCACCCAGTCGTTCAGCCCCAGGCTGGCATCCTGGGTGGCGGCCAGGGCCTTGTGGACAAAGGCGTAGACTGCCTCGTCCTGCTGGCCCAGGATGGCGGCGTGATCCGCGTAGGCGGCCACGCCGCGCAGGCCGAAGATCACGATGTGCTTGAGCGAGGTGATGTTGGCATCGGCGCCGGGCGCGGGCTTGAAGCCGAAGACCTCATGCTGGGCGATGAGCCCGGCCAGGTCGCCGGCGGGCTGGAAGCCGGCAGGCCCCTGGCTGGGAGCATCGCCACCCAGCTTGGCCTTGAGCCCCTCGCGCAGGCTCGCGGCCTTCTTGATTAGGGGCGGGAAGCGCTCGGGGTCGAAGTCCACGTTGGTCAGGGTGCTGAACAGGGCCTCCACGGTGAAGCGGTTGACCGCAGGGTCGCTGATGCCCTTGGCGCGGGCGGCGTGGGCCACTTGGCCCAGGCCGATGACGGCGTAGGTCAGCACGTCCTGCAGGGCCGCCACCTCGGGGGGCTTGCCGCACACACCCAGAATATTGCAGCCGGCGCCTTTGGCGGTTTGCTCGCACTGGTAGCAGAACATCTCCATCGCTCTCCTCCTCTTCGTTGGTAATGACTTATTAGCCTGGTGAATTGATATGTATTAATTGTGCGCTCCCCCTGGGAGAGCCGTCTAGCCGCTATTTAGACCCAACCCCCGGGCCATGCCCGCGGCTAGGTCGCCCAGTTTGGTGCGGGCCAGGTAGGCCTGCACCTCGCTGCCCAGGATGTGCACCAGGCCGTCCAGGGCGCAGCCGCCCTGGCAGGCCGGCCGGTCCAGCAGGCAGGCGCGGCCCCGCAAGGGACCTTCCACCGCCTCGTAGATCTCCAGCAGGGTGATGGCCGAGCCCCGGCGGGCCAGCCGGAAGCCGCCCCGGGGGCCACGGGTGGAATCCACCAGCCCGGCGCGGCCCAGGCGCTGCATCACCTTGGAGAGGTGGTGGTCGGAGACCTTGAGATGGCCGCTGATCTGCTTGGTGGACATGGGCCCCCCGCCCTGGCTGGCTAGCAGCACCATGGCGTGCAAGGCCAGGGAAGCGGCTTCGGATATCTTTAGGGGGGCGGACACCTTGGTTGCTCCTTTTTTGTAATCTGGTACCAGAATACCATATTTGGGCGCGCTGTCAACCCCCCATGGCTAAAAATTTTCTGCGCCCCAGGCTCCGCAGGCTTGCGCCAACAATTATTTAGTTATTTATTGATATTATCCCGCAAGGCCCCGGTAGCCGCCCCGGGCCGCGCTCAAATTTGGCCCACCGTTTTTTGCTTGGCCTCATTATTTGCTGGTCAGCTGCGGCCTGGCCGGCGCCTGGCCAGCTTGCCTGGCGGGTCTTCCGTGGGGGGGGATGGGACGTGGGGCCTGGCTCAGGCCAGGGAACCCCTGCGGCGCTGGTGGTCAATGGTGGGGGCCAAGCCGAACTTCTTGATGCGGTAGCCGATTTGCCTCAGCGTCAGGCCCAGGTCGCGGGCGGCGTGGGACTGCACCCAGTTGTGCCGCTCCAGGGCGGCCATCACCTCCCGGCGCTCTATCTCTTCCAGGCGCGACAGGGCATGTTCCTCGGCGGCGGCCGGGCCGCGCCCCGGCACTCCGGCCAGGTAGGGCACCACCTCGGCCAGGTCCACCAGGGGGCCAGGGGCCAACAGTGTCAAGCGTTCCAATAGGTTGGCCATCTCAAGCAGGTTGCCGGGCCAGTGGTGGGCCAATAGCCCCCGCCGGGCCGCCGGGCTCAACTCCAGGCGCCGGCCCCGGCGCCGGGCCAGGCGCTCCAGGAAATGGTCCAGGAGCAGGGCCTGGTCCTGGCCCCGCTCCCGCAGGGGGGGCAGGGGAATGGGGAAGACCCCCAGGCGGTAGTACAGGTCCTCGCGGAACAGGCCCCGGTCCACGGCCGGGGCCAGGTCATGGGGGCTGGCGGCGATGAGCCGCACATCCACGCGACGGGTATGGCCGTCCGAGGGACGCTCCACCTCGCCCTCTTGCATGAAGCGCAGGAGCCCCGCCTGCAAGGGCAGGCTCAGGGCGTTGGCCCCCTGCAAGAACACGGTGCCGCCGTGGGCCTGCTCCAGAAGCCCGGCGGGCTCCTGGCCGCCCTGACCAGGCGCGCCCTGGCCGAACAACTGGGCCTGCAACTCCTCCTCGGACCAGCCTCCGCAATGCAATTCCTGGAAGGGGCCGCCGGAGCGGGGGCTCAAATCATGGATGATGCGCGCCGCCAGGGATTTGCCGGTGCCGGTCTCGCCCAAGAGGAGCACCGGCGTGCGGCTGGGGGCCACCTTTTCCATGAGCTGAAAGGCCTCGCGCACCAGGGGCGAGTGCCCCACCCACGGCCTGAGTTCTGCCCGTGCCCTTTCCATGGCCCCTGAGGGAGCAAAAACCGTGCCCCCTACGCCATGATGCGTCCCCCCAGACCCTTACTGGGCCGCACCGGCTAAATCTAATGATTATACGTAATTATAGACTGGGTGGCGTGAACAGCCTGCCGGCGGCCCCTGGGACGCGCCTACAAATTGGTAGGTTGCAGGCATGTTCATACCTAATGGTGGGATATTTGTGGGACGGGGCCAGGGGCTCAGCGCAACACCTTGTAGCCCCGGGCCTTGAGCAGGGGCAGGGCCTGGTCCTCCTCGCTGATGACACCGGTCACCTCCACCTGGCGCCCCACGTCCTTGGACATGTCCAGGCCCTTGACCCGGTATTCGCCGTCCTGGGCGCGCAGCACCAGCCCCCGGGGGGTGCTCTCCAGCTCGCCCACGATGATCTCCACGGTGCCCGGGGCCTCGCCGGCAAGGGCGGGGGGAACCGCGGTAAGCAGCAGGCCCAAGAGACAAGCGGCCGTTATTCTAAGAAGCATGGCACCTCCCGGCGGCCCAGGGGTATTCCAGCGGCAAGAAAAATGACCGCCGCCCCACCTGCGCCCACCGGGAGTTATATACCACAGGCGGCGGTCAAGACAAACGGCGGCGGCCCCGCCAGGGCCACCGCCGCGAGCCCGGCGCGAGCGCCTCGCCTAAAGGCTACAACCCTTGCCGGCCATGAGGTTGGCCAGGTCCGCCACCCGGCAGGAGTAGCCCCACTCGTTGTCGTACCAGGTCACCAGCTTGAGCAGGTCGCCATGCTGCACCTGGGTGAACTCCATGTCCACGATGGAACTGTGGGAGTCGCCCTTGAAGTCCATGGAGACCAGGGGCTCCTCCTCGCAGGCCATGACGCCCTTGAGCCGGCCCTGGGCCGCCTCCTTGAGCTTGGCCCGCACCTCCTCGGTGCTGGTGGGCTTCTTGAGCACGGCGGTAAGGTCCACCACCGAGACCGTGGGCGTGGGCACCCTCAGGGCGTAGCCGTCCACCCGGCCCTTGAGGCTGGGGATGACCAGCCCCACGGCCTTGGCCGCGCCGGTGGTGGTGGGGATGATGCTCATGGCCGCCGCCCGCGCCCGGCGCAGGTCCTTGTGAGGTAGGTCCAGGATGCGTTGGTCGTTGGTGTAGGAGTGCACGGTGACCATCATGCCCTTGACGATCTCAAAGGCCTGGTGGATCACCGCGGCCGGCGGGGCCAGGCAGTTGGTGGTGCAGGAGGCGTTGCTGACGATATGGTGCTTGTCGTGGCTGTAGTCCTGGTCATTGACCCCCAGCACCACGGTCAGGTCCACCTCCTTGGCCGGGGCGCTGATGATGACCTTCCTGGCCCCGGCCTCCAGGTGGGCCGCCGCCTTGGGGCCGGTGGTGAACAAGCCGGTGCTCTCCACCACGATCTGCACGCCCTCGTCGTCCCAGGGTATCTGGGCGGGGTCGCGATAGCTGTAGCTCTTGACCGCCTGGCCGTTGATGACGAACCCGTCCTCCCGGCACTCAACCTGGCCCTGGAAGCGGCCATAGTTGGTGTCGTACTTGAACAGGTGGGCGTTGGTGTGCACGTCGCCCAGGTCGTTGACCGCCACCACCTGCAAGGTGCCCGCGTATTTGTCCATGACCGCCTTCAAGACCTGGCGGCCGATACGCCCGAAGCCGTTAATGCCGATGCGAACCATGGTCATCTCCTAGCCTGGCCGGCCCCCGGGGCGCTGCCTCGGCGGGGCGGCCGGCACCTGGGGATTTTAGTTGTCGTCCAGGCGGTATTCGTGGGCCACCAGGAGGTCGTAATCCTTCTTGAGCGCCTGGTGCAGGCGGGCGTTCTCCAGGGCGATGGCGCTCAGGTTGGCCACCGCCTCCAGGAAGAGTATCTCCTGCTCCTCGAAGACGCGCTTTTTGGCGGTGTAGACCCTTAGCACCCCGATGACCTGCTTGCCCACCTTGAGCGGCACCACCAGCACCGAGCGGATGCCCTCCTGCTTGGCCCGCTCGTTGTACTGGAAGTCCGGGTCCTTCTGGGCGTCGGCCAGGTACACGGTCTGGCCCTGGAGGGCCTTCTGGTCTATGCCGCTCTCGCTGACCCTCACCGGTCCCTTGCGCAGGTAGCCCTCCGAGAGCCCGCAAAAGGCCCCCAGCAAGAGGCGCTGGCGGCGGGCGCCCAATATGCGCAGGGAAGCGGCCTTGGTCTTCATGGTCTTGGCCACGGCCTTGACGATCTCCTCCAGTATCTGGCTGGGGTCCAGGGAGGCGTTGATAACCTTGGCCACCTCGTACAGGGCCTTGAAGTACTCTTTGTCCTTGGCTTGCATGTCACCATCCCTCATTCCGGCCACGGCCAGGGCCGGCCTCTCCGTGGGGTACCGACTGCTGCTTGAGACAGCTTGTTTAGTATTGTGGCAGGAACAAGCCCCGGAAGGAAAGCGTGATTTACTTGAAGTCCTGCTTGTTGAGGCGGTAGCGGGTCATCAGCTTGTGGAGCTGGCGGGTGGTGATGCCCGCGCCCTGGGCGCTCAGGTTGATGCGCCCCTTGTTGCTGGCCAACAGCTCGCGCAGGTACTCGCGTTCGGTGCGCTCCACGGCCCGGCGGCGGGCCTCGGCCAGCGACAGGCGCAAATCCGGGGCGCGGCGCTCCCCCCGGCCGTCGAAGGAGAACAGGTCGCTGGGGAATCCCTCGGGGGTGAGCATGGGGCTGGCTTCCAGGATGTAGGCCCGCTCGATGAGGTTCTCCATCTCGCGGATGTTGCCCGGCCAGGAGTACTGCTCAAAGGCCTCCAGCACGTCGGGGTGCACGTTACGGATGTTCTTGCCGTAGGCCTTGTTCATGCGTTCCAGGAAAAGCTCGGCGAACAGCTCGATGTCCTCCGCCCGCTCGCGCAGGGCCGGTATCTCGATGGGAAAGACGTTGAGACGGTAGTAGAGGTCCTGACGAAAGCGGCTCTCCTTGACCATGCGCATGAGGTCGGAGTTGGTGGCGGCGATGATGCGCACGTCCACCTCCATGCTTTTTTCGCCGCCCACCCGCTGCATCAGGCGGTCCTGCAAGACCTGCAGCATCTTGATCTGGGCCGGCCCGGTGATGGTGCCCACCTCGTCCAAAAAAATGGTGCCGCCGTCGGCGATCTCGAACTTGCCCAGCTTGCGCCGCACGGCGCCGGTGAAGGCCCCCTTCTCGTGGCCGAAGAGCTCGCTTTCCAGCAGGGTGTCGGGGATGGCCCCGCAGTGCACGCTGACAAAGGGCCGCGACTTGCGGTTGGAGTGGCGGTGGATCAGCTTAGCCAACACGCCCTTGCCGGTGCCGGTCTCGCCCACCAACAGCACAGTGGAGCGCGTGGGGGCCACGGAGCGCACCTTCTCGAAGACCTTGCGCATCAGGGGGCTGTTGGTGCGCACCAGCTCCAGGGAGTCCTCCTGCCAGAAGGTGTCGCGCAGGTACTGCAACTCCGACTGCATGCGCAGGGACTGGTCTATGCTCTCCTTGACGTGGTGCACCTCGCTGGGGTCTATGGGGTAGGTCAGATAGTCACTGGCCCCAAAGCGCACGGCGCTGACCACCTCGCGAATCATCTCCTGGGGCGACATCACCACCACGTGGGCCCCGGGGAAGTTGTCGCGCAGGGTTTGCAGGGCCGGGCCGAAGTCCGGGCGGCCGTCCACCAGGGCGCCGGCGCCCAACAGGCGCAGGTCCACGAAGAGATAATCGAAGCGGCGGTGGCGGCCCAGGCTCCACAGGCCGTCGGGGCTCTTGGCCACCTCCAGGCTGTAGGGGTCGCCGAAGCTCTGGCGCACGGCCTCCACCACCTCCGGCTCGCGGGCCACGATCAAGATGCGGTTCATGGGGCGCTCCTGCCGACAAACAACCGGCCAGCACTGGCGCGTGCGGCCGCCGGGCCTTATTATATCACCTGGCCGCCGAAGCAGAGTGCCCCAATGACCGGGTGGCCCGCGGCCCAGCCCCCAACTCGATGCCGCCGGCTAACCTCTAGGCCGCCCGCCGGGGCGACGGAAGAAAGGCCACCCTTGCGCCAGAGCAGACCGGCCCCGACCGCGCCCCCCAGCCACACCTGGATGCCCGGGGCGCTTCTGCTGCTCACGGCCATTTTTTTCCTCAACTTCTGCTCGCGGGTGATGATGGCCCCGCTCATGCCCCGGGTGGAGCAGTCCCTTAACCTGAGCCACGCCCAGGCCGGCTCGCTGTTCCTGCTGTTGAGCCTGGGCTACTTCATCTCCATCCTGGGCTCGGGCCTGGTGGCCGCCCGCCTGACCCACCGGGGCAACATCATCCTCTCGGCCCTGGGCATGGCCGGGGCGCTGTTGGCCCTGTCCCTGGCCGGCGGCCTGGGGGGCCTGGGCGCCGGCCTGTTGGTGGTGGGGATGGCCGCCGGACTGTATCTGCCCTCGGGTCTGGCCACGCTGACCTCCTTGGTGCGTCCCGACCACTGGGGCCGGGCCGTGGCCGTGCACGAGTTGGCCCCCAACCTGGGCTTCGTGCTGGCGCCCCTGTTGGCCATGGGGCTGTTGGAGGTCATGTCCTGGCGGGGGGTGATCGCCGGTCTGGGCCTGGCCAGCTTGGCCGGGGGCTTAAGCTTCTGGCGTTGGGGCAGGGGCGGCGGGATGGCCGGCCAGGCACCGGACCTGAAAAGCCTGCGCGCCATCTTGGGGCTGCCGGGGTTCTGGATCATGATGCTCTGCTTCAGCCTGGGCCTGGGGGCCAGCCTGGGTATCTACAACATGCTGCCCCTATACCTGGTCAGTCAGCATGGCTACAGCCCCCACAAGGCCGATCTACTGGTGTCGGCTTCGCGCCTGAGCGGCGTGGCCATGGCCTTTTTGGCTGGCTGGGCCAGCGACCGCCTGGGGCCGCGCACGGCCATGGCCTGGGTGCTGGGCCTGTGCGGGGTCCTCACCCTGGGCCTGGGCCTGGCCCAGGGGGGCTGGCTGGTGGCGATGCTCTTCTTGCAGCCCATGCTGGCGGTGTGCTTCTTCCCGCCGGGCTTCGCGGCCCTGGGCCGCCTGGGCGGGCCGCCGGCGGCGCGGGCCAACGCCGTGTCCCTGACGGTGCCCCTATCCTTCCTGCTGGGCGGTGGCGCCCTGCCGGCCCTGATCGGCTTTTTGGGCGAGCGGCTCTCCTTCGGCTGGGGCATCGCCCTGGCCGGGGCCTGCATGCTGCTGGGGCCGCTGTTCCTGCGGCGGTTGGAGCTGGTCTCCCCCCACCAGTAGGGCTTGTACCCCAGGGCGGTTTATATCCCGCACCAGCGCCGGGCGATCTGGAAGAATATCTCCTCGGCCTGGATGATGTTCTCCACCAGGCACCACTCGTCGGTCTGGTGGGCCTGAGTGGGTTCGCCCGGCCCCAGGATCAGGGTGGGCACGCCGCCCCAGGCCTTTTGCAGCGCCCCGCCGTCGGTAAAGTAACGGCCGCCCTGGGGCAGGGGCCGCTGGCCGCCAATCTCTTCCACGATGCCAAAGACCTCTTGCACCCAGGGGTGGCCGGGCTGGGTCCACAAGGGCGGCATGTCCGAGAGCACCGCGATGGACGCCTCCGGCCCTAGGAGCCCGGCCATCTGGGCCTGCAATTGGCGGTGGTCCTGGCCGGGCAGGGTACGCAGGTCCAGGCCCAGGCTGGCCCGGTCGGGCACCATGTTGATGCGTGTGCCGCCGCTGATGGTGCCCAGGTTGAGGGTGGGGCGGCCCAGTTGGGCATGCTCCAGCCCCGGCCGCCAGGCGGCCAGGCGGTTCACGGCCTGGGCGGCCTTGAGGATGGCGTTGTCGCCCTCTTCAGGCATGGAGCCGTGGGCGGCCTTGCCGCTGAAGACCGCCTGAAGCCACAGGGCGCCCTTGTGCCCCAGCCAGGGCTGATTGGCGGTGGGCTCGGCCACCACCAAGGCCCCCACCCGGCCCAGGACCTCGGGCCGGCTGGCCAGTAGCAGGGAGCCGCCGCAGCCGTTCTCCTCGTCGGAGGTGAGCAGCACCAGCAAGCCGCCGCGCCCGGCCGGCAGCTTGGCCAGACGCATAGCCGCCGCCACCAGGGCGGCCAGGCCGCTCTTCATATCGCTGGCGCCTCGGCCATATATACGGCCTTCGATCACCTCGGCGGCCAAGGGATCATGGCTCCAGGGGGCGGCGCCCAGGGGGACCGTGTCCAGGTGGCCGCACAGGCACAAGGGCAATCGCGAGCCTTCCCCGGGCAGGCGGGCCAGCAGGTTGGGACGGCCCGGGGCTAGGGGCAGGCGCTCGACCTTGAAGCCGGCCCCCTCCAGCAGGCCGCCCAGGTACAGGGCGCAGGCCTCCTCTTGGCCAGGGGGGTTGGCGCTGTCCAGGCCTATGAGCTGCCTGGTCATCTCCAATACGTCGGGCGTGGGGGGCATGCTTTTCATCCTTGGGGCGGCGGGGCCGGGTGCCCCGGCGCCGATGACGGGCCGGGCGAGGTTGTCATCCCAGCCGGGCCTACCGGCTCCCGTTGGGGCCAGACGGTTCGCGCAAGGGAACCGCTGGCGTTGGCGGCGGCTCCAGGAAAAAGGGCTTGATGCCGAAACGGCGCTCGATGTTCTCCAAGGCCTGCTGGGCCTGGACTTCTTCCTTATACGGCCCCACCAGCACCAGGTAGCGCACCTTGCCCTCGCCGCGCACCTCCTGGCGCACAAAGGCGGGCAGGCCGGCGCTTGAAAGGCGTTGGGCCAGGCGGCCCGACTGTATCGGCCCCACGTAGAGACCGGCGTGCAGGATATAGGCCCCGGGCTCGGCCTGGGGGGGGGCCGGCGCTGGCGGCGGCGGGGGAGGCGGGGACTCGGCTGGCTTGGGCGCTTCAGCCGCCATTGGCGCGGGCGCGGGCGCGGGAACCTGGGGTGCCTCCACGGGCGGGGGTGGGGCGGCTGGCCCGGGGGCCTTGGCTGTCTCCACCACTGGCGCGGGTGTGGTGGGCTCTGGGGGTTTGGCCGGCTCCAACGCCGGCGGCGGGGCTGGCTCGGGGGCCTGGGTTGTCTCCACCACTGGCGCGGGTGGCCCGGGCTCGGGGGTCTTGGCCGGCTCCGCGGGTGGCGGAGGAGACAGGGCTGGTGCCGGCTGGTCTACGGCTACCCTCGGCGCGGACGCCGTCGCCTTGGCTGTTTCAATCAATGGCCGCGTGGTGGCGGTGCCCGGCGGCGGGACTTCCCGCCACGTCCCCAGGGCCAGCCCCAAGACCACCCCGGCCAGGCCCAAGCCGCCCAGGGCCAGGGCCGCCGCCCGCCGACTCCACCCGGCCCGGTGGGGCGCTGGGGCGGGGCGCATAGGGGGCCGCGCTGGGGGTTTCGTGGAAACCGGGGGTTCCTGGGTGGACGCCGGCGGCGGGGGTTCGGGCGCCGGGGCCACGGGTGAACCCCCTGGCGGCGTCAGCACCTGCGCTGGCTCGGCCTGGGGCGCCGGCGCTGGCACCGGCGGCGGCGCCGCCGGTTCGGGCAGAGGTCCGGGCTGGGGCGCGGACCCAGCGGCGGGCACCGGGGCCGCCGCCAGGGGCTTGCGAGGCGGCGGGGCAACGGGCTCTGGCGTTGGCTTGAGGGGGGCGCGCAGGCGCGCCAGCAGGCCGGCCTTGATCTGGTCCAGGCGAGGGTCGTCGGGGGCGTGGCAGCCACAGAAGCCCAGACCCAGGCACAGGTAGTAGATGGCCAGCACGTCGCGGGGGGCGTCCGCCTGCTCCTCCAGCAACTGAAAGAAGCGCGTGCCTCCATGGCGGCTGCCGTAGAGCCGCTGCTCCAGGGGCTCCAAGGCCCAGTCCAGGGCCGGCGGCCAGGCCGAGGTCAGCAGCACCTCGTCACAGAGCACCGCGAGCCCGTAGCGCACCTGCTGATAGGGTTTGCCCAGCAGGGGGTGCTCGCGGGCCTGCTCCTCCATGGCCAAAAAGATGGCCTCCAGTTCCTCGTTGACCGTCTCCAGGCTGGGGGGCGCGGCCGACACCGCCCGCTGACGAAACACTACCAGGTAGGTGAAAAGCTCTCTGGTAAGATCCAGCAGGGTCAAGGAAGACCTCTATGCGGGGGTTGCGCGGGCGGCCTGTCAGGCAGTATAGCACAACCCGCCGGGGCACTTGCCTTGGCGGCCCCCAGGGGTCATCATTGACCCCAGCCGCCAAGCCGGACCGAATCCACCGGCCAGGCCCTAACCAGGGATGCACGCAATGCCCGTCATCGCCTCCAGCTATCAGCCGCCGGCCCATCTGCGCCATGGGCACTTGCAGACCATCCTGCCCACCCTGCTGCGCCGGGTGCCGGCCCTGGCCTATGAGCGCCACAGCCCGGACACCCCCGACGGCGACTTCCTGGACCTGGACTGGGCCCGGGTGGGCTCGCGGCGCCTGGCCATCATCTGCCACGGCCTGGAGGGCGATTCGGAGCGCGCCTATGTGCGCGGCATGGCCCGGGCCTGCAATGCCGCCGGCTGGGACGCCCTGGCCTACAACTGCCGGGGTTGCGGTGGCCGGCCCAACCGCGGGCCGGCCTTTTACCACAGCGGCGCCACCGGCGATCTGGCCGTGGCCGTGGCCGAGGGCCTGGCCCGGGGCTATGAGGCCCTGGCGCTGATCGGCTTCAGCCTGGGCGGCAACCTGGTCATGAAATACCTGGGCGAGCTGGGGACAACGGCCCCGCCCCAGATCAAGGCCGGGGTGGGCTTCTCGGTGCCCTGCGACCTGGCCGACAGCGGCCAACGCATGGAACTGGCGCAGAACCGCCTCTACGTCAGGCGCTTTCTGCGCCTGCTGCGTGGCAAGATCAGGGCCAAGATGCACCTGGTGCCCGGGGCCATGGACGACCGGGGCTATGGCCGCATCAAGAACTTCCGCCAGTTCGACGACCGCTACACCGCCCCGCTCCACGGCTTCGCCGACGCCCAGGACTACTATTGCCAGGCCAGTTGCCGGCCCCTGCTGGGCCGCATCGCCCTGCCGGCGCTTATGGTCAACGCCCTGGACGACCCCCTCTTGGGGCCAGGCTGCTTCCCCTGGGCCGAGGCCCAGGCCAGCGCGTGCTTCTTCCTGGAGGCGCCGGCCCACGGCGGCCACGTGGGCTTCATGGCCGGCGGCGGGGCCTACTGGTCCGAGGAGCGGGCGGTGCGGTTCATCAGCCAGGCGGCCGGTTAGCCCGCCGGCGTGGGCCCGGGCTCGCCCGGAACCGGCCCCTCCACCCCGGGGCGGGGCCGGCGCATCACCAGCATGGTGGCCACCGCCCTGACCAGGGGGTTGCCCTGAAGGTCCCGCACCTCGCCCTCCACGAAGAACAGCCTGCGGCCCCGCTTTATCACCCTGGCCTTGCCCAACAGGCGGCCCAGGGGGGCCGGGGCTAAAAAGTACAGGGACATCTCGGTGGTGGTCAGCGCCTGTTCCGGCCCGGCGGCGGCGTGGCAGCACTGGCCCATGACGTTGTCCAGAAAGGCCCCCAGGATGCCCCCCTGCACATTGCCCACGTGATTGGTGAAGCGGGCGCTGGGCTTGAAGTCGGCCTCCAGCCAGCCCAGCCCGGAGCGCAGGTAGCGTATGCGCAGGGTGCGCCGGGTGGGGGTGTCCACCAGGCCCGGCAAGAGTCCATCGTCCTGGCCCTTGGCCATGCTCTTCCTCCCGCCCCCCACTGATTTGCTCCCCCGCGCGGCGCGGGGCCATGCCATCCAGGTATAGCCCAGGCCGCCCGGCCCTGGCAAGGCCGCGCCCGCCGGGCGGCCAGCCTGTGCAAAAATGAACCGCCGCTCATTGCTGTTGCCTGCCTGGCTATATATCCGCTACACTGCCTGGCATCGGCGCCCGCAACCGCCCACGGCTTGGATACCGCCTTCGCGGCGGCAAGGGTATGTTGCGTCATGAATCTGCTTTTGCGCCTGATTAAGGTGACCCTTATGGCCCTGCGCCGCCCACCCTTGGGGGCCTTGGACGACTCGGTGGTCAGCTTCCGGGTCTGGCCCAATGACCTGGACCTAAACCTGCACATGAACAATGGCCGCTACCTGACCCTCATGGACCTGGGACGCTTCGACCTGACCATACGGGTGGGCATCATCCGCCAAGTGCTCAAACAGCGCTGGCGGCCCATGGTGGCCGCGGCCACCATCCGCTATCGCCGGGGGCTCAAGCCTTTTCAACGCTACGACCTGCGCACGCGCATTCTGTGCTGGGACCACAAATGGTTCTTCATGGAGCAGCGCTTCGAGGTGGCCGGCGAGCTGTATGCCCTGGCCCTGGTCAAGGGGCTCTTCGTGGGCCCCCGCGACAAGATCACTCCCCAGGAGGTGGCCCAGGCCGTCGGCCACGACGGCGTCAGCCCGCCCATGCCCGAGGCCGTGCGGGCCTGGCTGCAATGGGAGCCCCTGGCCTAAAGACACCAATCCGCCGCGCCCCGGCCAAAGGCACCGGAAAGCGCGCCTTATCATGGGAGCCCGTCATGACCGAGCATCGCTGGTTCAAGTCCTACGACCCCCAGGTGCCCCTTCACCTGGATTACCCCGACCTGGACATCCACGCCTTGGTGCGGCGCAAGGCCGACCAGCTCCCCGACAAGGCGGCCCTCAAGTTCATGGGCCTGACGCTCACCTATGGCCGGCTCTTCGACCAGGTGGACCGCCTGGCCACGGTCCTTTCCAAACGGGGCATCAAGGCCGGGGACCGGGTGGTGCTGCTCATGCCCAACTGCCCCCAGTTCGTCATCAGCTTCTATGCCCTGATGCGCCTGGGGGCCACGGCGGTCTTGGCCAACCCGCTGAACGTGGAACGCGAGCTGGTCTTCAAATTCCAGGACTCGGGGGCCAAGGCGCTCATCGTCCTGGACCTGCTCTCGCAGCGCGTGAACAACATCAAGAAGCAAGTGACCCTGGAGCTCATCGTCTACACCAGCCTGGCCGACTTCCTGCCCTTCCCGCTGAACCTGCTTTACCCCATCAAGCGCGGCCTTGACAAAACCATGCCCAAGGTGGTCATCGAGCGCGACGCCCACACCGTGATGCTCAAGGAGCTTCTCAAGGAGCAGGACGCACCGCCGGTGGTTAAGATTGATCCCCGGGAGATGGCCGTGCTCATCTACTCCGGCGGCACCACCGGGGTGAGCAAGGGCATCATGCTCAGCCACCAGGCCCTGGTGGCCAACGCCACCCAGGTCTGCGCCTGGGGCAACCTGAACGGCCAGGATTCGCTGTTGGCGGTGCTGCCCCTGTTCCACGGCTTCGGCATGAGCGTGTGCATGAACGGCCCCTTGAGCCACGGCGGCACCGTCATCCTGCTGCCGCGCTTCAACGCCCAGGAAGTCTGCCGCGCCATCAACAAGGAGCGCCCCACCATCTTTGCCGGCGTGCCCACCATGTTCATCGCCATCAAGGAGCTGCCGGACATAGACAAATACGACCTCAAGAGCCTGCGCGGCATCTTCGTGGGCGCGGCGCCCCTGCCCCTGGCGGTGATGGAGGAGTTCTCCCAGCGCACCGGCGCGGCCCTGATAGAGGGCTACGGGCTGACCGAGGCCGTCACCGCCGTGGCCTGCAACCCCTTCCTGGGCACCCGCAAGCCAGGCACCATCGGCATACCCTTCCCCGACGTGGAGTGGAAGATCGTGGACCTGGCCGACGGGGTGACCGAGATGCCCATCGGCCAGGCCGGCGAGATCATTCTACGCGGGCCGGATTTGATGATGGGCTATCTCAACCTGCCCGACAAGACCGCCGAGACCCTCAAGGATGGCTGGCTCTTCACCGGCGACATCGGGGTCATGGACGAGGACGGCTACATCACCCTGGTGGACCGCAAGAAAGACCTGGTCATCATCGGCGGCTTCAACGTCTTCCCCAGCGAGGTGGACGAGGTGCTGCACCAGCACCCCCAGGTGGCCGAGGCCGTGGCCGTGGGCCTGCCCCACCCAAGGAAGGGCGAGTACCTCAAGGCCTACGTGGTGCCCAAGGCCGGCCAGCAGATAGACCCCCAGGAGGTGATCGCCTTCTGCCAAGATAACCTCACGCCCTACATGGTGCCGCGGGAGGTGGAGGTGCGCGCCGAGCTGCCCAAGTCCATGATCGGCAAGGTGCTGCGGCGTTCCTTGCGCGAGGAGGAGGAGGCCAAATGGCGCCAGAAGGCCTGATGCGGGCCTAGGGCCAGGCCAAGACCGACGCCCGGCCGGCGCGAAAGCGCTTCGCCGGCCGGGCCGCCTCGGGTATGCTAATAAAATATGGCCGCGGAAATGCCCAGGCCACGGCACGCAACCCCGAGGAGCTGACCCCATGACCCCGCGCGACGCCGGCATCCTGCTGCACCCCACCTCTTTGCCCTCGCCCTTCGGGGTGGGCGACCTGGGGCCGGCGGCCCACCAGTTCGCCGACTTCCTGGCCCGGGCGGGCATGAGTCTGTGGCAGATGCTGCCCTTGACCCCCACCGAGCCGGGACGCGGCAACTCGCCCTACAACAGCGCATCGTCCTTCGCCGGCAACCCCCTGCTCATCAGCCCCGAGCTTCTGGTGGAGGACGGCCTGCTCACGCCAGAGGACCTGGCCCAGGCCCCGCCGCTGTCGGGCGAGCGCGTGGACTACCACCAGGCCGCCCTGTTCAAGCGCCGGCTCATGGAGCGGGCCTTCCGCCGGGCCAATGAGCGGCTGGCCCTGGCCCAGGACCTGGAGCGCTTTGCCTCGGGCCAGGCCCACTGGCTGGAGGATTACTGCCTGTTCATGGCCCTGGCCAATGAGTTCCCGGGCCGCCTGTGGAACCACTGGCCCTTTGATATCCGCGACCGCCAACCCCAGGCCCTGGCGGCGGCCCGTGAGCGCCTGGCCCCGCGCCTGGCCTTGGAGCGCTTCCAACAATGGGTCTTCCAGCGCCAGTGGGCGGCGCTCAAGGCCCACTGCAACCGCCAGGGCGTGGCCATCATCGGCGACATGCCCATCTACGTTGACTTCCACAGCGCCGACGTGTGGGCCAACCCCGACCAGTTCAAGCTGGATGGGGCGCGGGCGCCCTGGGTGGTGGCCGGCGTGCCACCCGACTACTTCAGCCCCACCGGCCAGCGTTGGGGCAACCCGGTCTACAACTGGGACCACCTGAAGCGTCACGGCTTCGCCTGGTGGCAGGAGCGCCTGGGACGCAACCTGGCCCTCTACGACTACGTGCGCCTGGACCATTTTCGGGGGCTGGTGGCCTTCTGGGAGATCCCGGCCATGGAGCCCAACGCCGTGCGCGGCACCTGGCAGGAGGCGCCCTTTGGCGACTTCTTCCGCGCCCTGCGCCGGCGCTTCCGCAGCCTGCCCATCATCGCCGAGGACCTGGGCATCATAGACGCGGCGGTGCGCGAGGCCCGGCGGGAGCAGAATCTCCCGGGCATGGTCATCCTGATGTTCGCCTTTGGCGAGGACAACCCCCAGAACCCCTACCTGCCCCACAACCACCAGCCGGACAGCGTGGCCTACACCGGCACCCACGACAACAACACCCTGCGCGGCTGGCTCTCCGAGGAGGCCGACGAGGCCACCCGCCAGCGCCTGTACCGCTATTTGGGCCGGCGTTGCGGCGACGACGACCTGATCTGGGAGATGATACGCCTGACTCTGGCCTCGGTGGCCGGCATGGCGGTGATACCCTTGCAAGACGTGCTGGGCCTGGGGTCCGGCGCGCGCATGAACCGCCCCTCCCAGACCGAGGGCAACTGGGGCTGGCGGCTATTGCCCGGGCAGCTCAGCGATGACTTGGCAGGGCGTCTGCGCGAGCTGGCCGCCACCTATGGACGGCTTTAGTGGGCAGGGATTAATCAAGATATCAGAAAAACGGTCATTGCGAACTCGGCGAAGCAATCTTCCGCTTCGCTCTGGTGCTTTTCCGGGCACATCTGAAGAACGAAGTGGAAGATCGCCACGCTAACGCTCGCGATGACACCATTTCTGGATGGGTGTCATACGCATTTCAGATCAGACGCATAGTTTTTCGGCATATTTCCTCTGGGTACAACCCTTACCGTTTCGGCGGCCCAAGAAAACCTAAGCGGTTTCTTTTTGTGTCCCGCTCAGCCGCCCGGCCATACTGGCTTGGCCGGTGCGGGTGCCGGCGCGGGGTGGACTCTCCGCCTTGGCGTGGGCAGGGGCCGCAGGGAGCCCGTATCCCTTCCCGGGTGAATCATAGCAGCCCCCTGCCGGTGCCCTAAGAATGGCCGGGCTAAGAGCGGGACACGGGGCTCGGGCGGCCAAAAATCAAAACCCGCCGGCCAGAGGATGCCCGGATCAAGAGCCAACAACCTAATACTATATGATGGTTGTTGAAATAGTATCAAAGCGGCAGCCTCTGCCCTATCGCTAAAGGTCGGCTAAGCGAACCCCGCCCGGTTTTAATCCGGCCGAACCCGGTCCCAAACTAACAGGCCGCCGGTACCAGGCGGCAGACCTCATCCTTCTTCTGCTGGAGCGCCCGCAAAACCTTCTCCGGCGTGATGGGCAGGTCGCGGATGCGCACGCCCACGGCGTCGAAGATGGCGTTGGCGATGGCCGGCGCCGAGGGCACGCAGCCCGGTTCGCCCACGCCCTTGGCCCCGTAGGGACCGGCCGGGTCGTCGGTCTCCACGATGATGGGCGTGATGGGCACGGCGTCCTTGGCCGTGAGCATCTTGTAGTCCAGGAAATTGCCGTTGACCACCCGGCCCTCATGCAGCTTGACCTCCTCGGTCAGCGCCATGCCCACGCCCATGAGCGAGCCGCCGTATATCTGCCCTTCCAGCAGCATGGGGTTGAGCGCCCGGCCCACGTCGTGGGCGGCCAGGTACCTGAGTATGCGCACCTGGCCGGTCTGGGTGTCCACCTCCACCTCCACCCCACCGGCCCCGAAGGCGTATGCGCAGGAGAGGTTGCCCTTGAACTCGCGGTCCAGCATCTGGTTGGGCGGGTCGTAGAAGGTCTCGGCCACCAGCATGCGCCCGCCCGCGCTGAAGTGGGCCTTGCGCAACACCTTGGCTAGGGGCAGGCTCTCGTCGGCCTCGGCCACGGCCAGGCGCTGACCCTCGCCGCCGCTGGAGCGCCGCACCAGGAGCAGGCCCTGGCTCAAGTCCAGGTCCTCGGGCTCCACCTCCAGTTGCTCAGCCGCCAGGGTGAATATTTTGCGCCGCAGTTCCGCCGCGCACTGGATGGCCGCGTTGCCGCTGATGAAGGCCGCGCGGCTGGCGTGGGTGCCCACATCCCAGGGGCAAATGGCGGTGTCGTGGCTGACGATGCCCACGTCCTCCAGCTTCAGCCCCACGGCCTCGGCGGCCACCTGGCGCAGGATGGTTTCGTTGCCCTGGCCGATCTCCACCGCGCCCGTAAAGACCGTCAGCCGGCCGAAGTCGTCCAGCTTCATAATCATGCCGTGGCCGTCGGAGCGGTAGACGCGCGCGCCGCCGCCCACGTGGATCAGGCTGGCCAGGCCCTGGCCACGGGCCTTGTGCCCCCGCACGTTAGCGCCCAGTTCCTTGGCCCGCTGATGCTCTCGCCAGCCCAGGCCCTGGCGCACCTTCTCGATGCACTGGCCAAGGCCGCAGGTGGTGATCTTGAAGCCCTGAGGCGTCTCGTCGCCAGGCTGGTTGGCGTTGATGAGCCGGAATTCCACCGGGTCCATGCCGGCCATGAGCGCCAGTTGATCCATATTGGACTCGATGGCGAAGGTTGCCTGGGGGTTGCCGTAGCCGCGCATGGCCTGGGCATAAATGTTATTGGTGTAGACGCTCTCGGCCAGGTAGCGCACGTTGGGCACCCTGTACAGCGAGCTGACCGGCACCATCATCACGCTGGGGGTGGTAGCGCCCCAACTGGTGTAGCCGCCGTTGTCCAACAGCATGTGCACCTCGCGAAAGGTGAGCCGCCCCTCCGCGTCGCAGCCCTGGCTGATCTCCATGGTGGCCGGCTGGCGGGTGGCCTGGGCCAGGAACTCCTCCTCGCGGCTGAACTGCATCTTCACCGGCTTGCCCGTGGCCCTAGCCAGCAGGATGGCGATGAACTCGTAGCAGTGGGTGTCCAGCTTGGAGCCGAAGCCGCCGCCGATGGTCTGGCACAGCACCCGCACCTGGCTACTGGGCAGGCCCATGGCCTTCAGGGCCTCCAGGTAGTCGTTCTGGGCCAGGTAGGGAATCTGGGTGATGGAGTACATGGTCAGGTTGCGGTTAAGGTCGAACTCGGCGATGACCCCGCTGGTGCCCAGGCAGCAATGACTGATCCAGGTGGTGCTAAAGGTGCCCTGGGCGACGTGCCGCGCGCGGGCGCGGCCTTCCTCCACATCGCCGCAAATCAGCTTCCAGGGCAGGCTCAGCTTGTTGGACTTGGCCGGCCGGCCCTTGGCGTCCATTTCGTGGATCAGGGGCGCATCTGCGGCCAGGGCCTCCTCGGGCGAGAACAGGGCCGGCAGGGGCTCGTACTCCACCTCGATTAGCTCGATGGCCTCCTGGGCGATGTCGGGGCTGGTGGCGGCCACGGCGGCGACCTCGTCGCGGCGGGTGCGCACCTTGCCTTTTTTCAATGGCCGGTTGTCGCGCATGAAGCCCAGCGGTATCTCGGGGATGTCGGCGCCGGTGAGCACGGCGCGCACCCCAGGCAAGGCCCGGGCCTTGCTGACATCAATGCCCTTGATGAGCGCGTGGGCATGGGCCGCGTAGAGTATCTTGCCATGGAGCATGCCGGGCCGGCTCAGGTCGTTGATGTACACGGCGCGGCCGGTCACTTTGTCCAGGGCGTCGGCCTTGGGCAGCCGTTGGCCCACGTATTTCAGCGCGCTCACGGTTGGTCCTCCGCCGCGGCCTTGACCGCCTCGATGATCTGCTGATAGCCGGTGCAGCGGCAGAGGTTGCCCTCCAGGGCCGTGCGTATCTGCTCCTCGCTGGGATGCGGGTTCAAGTCCAGCAGGGCCTTGGCGCTCAATATCTGCCCGGGTGTGCAGAAGCCGCACTGCACGGCGCCATTCCGCACAAAGGCCTCCTGCACGGGGTGCAGGGTGCCGTCGGGCGCGGCCAAGCCCTCGATGGTGGTGACGGAGGCGCCCTCCACCTCCAGGGCCGGGAAGATGCAGGAGGTGAGCGCCTGGCCGTCCACGATCACCGTGCAGGCCCCGCACTCGCCGGCCCCACAGCCCTCCTTAACACCGTTCAACCCTAGTTCTTGCCGTAGCAGTTCCAGGAGGGTCTGCCCGCCCCTGGCCTCCACGTGTACCGCTTGGCCGTTGAGCCTGAACTCGATCGCGCGCTTCATGCCTCCACCTCCAGCGAAACGCCCAGGCGTTGCAAGGCCAGCGCGCCGGCGCGCATAAGCAGGACTCTGAGCATCTCCTCGCGGTACCAGGCCGCGCACCGGTGACTATCGCGGATGCTGCAAGTGCCGCCCAAACTTTGGGTTGCCCGCTCCAGGGTCGCCGCCGTGGGCGGCGCGCCGGTTAGCGCCTCCTCGGCCTCGGGCAGCCGCAAGGGCGTGGGACCCACCACACCGGCGGCCACGCGGGCCTTTTCTATGCGCCCGCCGTCGGCGTTGAGCCACAGTTGCGCGGCCAGATTGATGAGAGCCAGGTCCAAGGCGGCCCGTCGGCTGAGCTTGAGGAAGGCCCCCGCGCTGGCATGGCCACCCGCTGCGGGCAGGGGTATGGCCAGGTGGGTAAGTACCTCGCCGGGCTGGGCGGCGGTGCGGCGCGGCCCCAGGAACATTTCCTGCATGGGCACCAGGCGCAGGCCTTCGGCCGAGGCCAAGTGGCACACGGCCTCCAGGCACAACAGCGGGCAAAGGGTGTCGCCACTGGGCGCGGCGCTCATGACGTTGCCGCCCACGGTGGCCACGTTACGCATCTGGGTGGAGCCCATGACCCGCGCGGCGTCGGTCAGCACGGGGAGGTGGAGGGCGATCAGAGGATCGGCCAGTATTTGGCTCAAGGTGGTGCCGGCGCCTAGGAGCAGGGTGTCGCCCTCCAGGCGCGCGCCGCGCAGCTCCGCGATGCCCCGCAGGCTTATCAACGCCTGGGGGGCTATCTTCCTTTGCCGGGCCTGCACCATCACGTCGGTGCCCCCGGCCAGGAAAATCGCCCCCTCGCCCAGGCTCTGCTTGAGCTCCAGGGCCTCGGCCAGGCTGGCGGGCTTGTGATAGGCCATGTCCTTCATGACAACCTCGCGGGTTTTTGGTCAAGCGCGCAGGCGGGCGGTTTCTTCCTCGTCCAGGGAGAAGTCATCGCGCAGCGCCACGCCGTATTGCTCGCGGGCCGCCTGGCGGCTGACGATCTCGTCGCGCACCTCGCGGGCCACCTTGGCCGCCGGCCTTTGCTTGGGGTCGCCGTAGCCGCCGCCGCCGCCGGCGTCCTGATGGTAAAGCGTGCCCTGGGGCACCCCGCGCACCAGGTCCTTGGTGGTGCAGACATACTTGCGGCCGTCCGGATAACGCAGCCAAATCTGGTTCAGGGTGCCCGGCCCGCCGCCGTGGGCGCCCAAGGCCGGCTCCACGTCGCCGTCGCCAAAGGTGACCACCTGGGTGTCGTCGTTGCCAATGACGAACTCGGTGATGACGCCCAGGCCACCACGCCAGCGCCCCGCCCCGGCAGAGTCTGGCCAGTATTCATGGCTCTTCAAGAGGTGCGGGGTCTGCTGCTCGAACATCTCGTAGTCCTGGTCCAGCACGCCGCCGCTGGCGTCTATCATGCCGATGTGGTCGTAGCCGTCCTCGCCCAGGATGGCCCCGGAGCCGCCCTTTAGCCCCATGAAGCCGATGTCCACGTAAGGCACCTTTTTGCGCGGGTCAATGCCGGTAGTCAGCGAGCACAACAGCTCGTTCCACTCGGCGGTGACGCGACCGGGAATGGCCGGGGCCAGGGCGCGCATGATGGCGTCGGCGTTGTTGGGGCACAGGTGATTGCCGTAGGTGGTGGCCGCCGGGTAGGCGGCGTTCAGGATGGTGCCCACGGGGATGACGATCTTGAGCGGCCGCACCATGCCGTCGTTGTGGGGGATGGCCGGGTTGACCATCTGCAAGAAGGTTAGCAGGGTGGCCGAGGCGCTTGAGGTGTAGGTGCCGTTGACGAAGCCCGGCGTCTGGGCGTCGGTGGCCGAGTAGTCGAAGGTGATCTCCTCGTCCTCCACGGTGATGGCCACCCGAATGGTGTAGACGCTGCCCGGGTTCTTGCCGTCGTAGTAGCAGTTGGACTGGCCATGATACACGCCGTTGGGGATGCCCCTGATCTCGGCGCGCATCATCTTCTCGGTGGACTCGAAGAGGTGCTCCTTGTGGGCCTCGAAGGACTCCAGGCCGTAGCGCTCGATAAGCTTTAATATGCCGCGCTCGCCCACCACGCAGGAGCCGATCTCGGCGCGCATGTCCTCGGCCACGATGTCCAGGCGGATGTTGGCGAAGATCAGGTCCCACACGTCCTTGCGCAGCTTGCCCCGCTCAAAGACCTTCACCGGCGGGATGCGCAGGCCCTCCTGCCAGACCTCGGTGGCCTCGGGGTTGTAGCCGCCGCGCACCGCGCCGCCGATGTCGGCCTGGTGCCCCTTGCAGGCGGCCCAGGCCACCAATCGCCCCTGCCAGAAAATGGGCTTGAAGGCGGCCACGTCGTTGTTCTGGTTGCCCATGGAGAAAACGTCGTTGTGGAAGATTACGTCGCCTTCGTGGATGTCGTCGCCGAAGTACTGGATGATGTACTCGCAGACCGGCCCCAGGCTGAAGGCCAGGATGGGCAGGTTCTCGCACTGCTCCAGCATGCGCCCCTTGGCGTCGTAGAGCCCGGTGACGAAATCCTTGGCCTCGCAGAGAATGGGCGAGCGCGTGGTGCGGGCCAGGGCGATGGACATCTCCTCGGTGATGGACTTGAAGCGCCGTTGCAGGATGGACACTAAAACCTTGTCTATCTTGACCTGGCTCACGGCTCGATCCTCCCCAGGATTTGCTCCTCGATGGCCGGCAGGTAGATGGTCATGGTGCCGAAGGCGTCCACCACCAGGCGGTACTCGGGAGTAATGAAGGTGGAGGTGTTGACCTGCTCCACCATGGCCGGGCCGCTTAGGCGCATGCCGTGGCGCAGGCGCGCGCCGTCGTAGACCGGCACCTCCTGGAAGTCGGCCGCCGCCGGCACGTAGACTTGCCGGCGGCCCTTGAGGGCCGCCGAGGGGTCGGGGCCGTGGTAGGGCTCCTGACCCAGGCGCGGCTTGCCGGTGACGCCGATGGTCTTCACGCGCATGTTGATGAGCTCCACCGGGGTGGTGGTGTCGCTCAGCTCGTAGCCATAGAGGCGGTTGTGTTCGGGATGGAAGCGCGCCGCCATGGCCTCTACGTCGCCGGCGGCCACCTCCTCGGCGCTCACCTCCACGCCCACCTCGTGGTACTGCTTGAGGTAGCGTAGGTCCAGGGAATAGACAGTGCGCACCCGGTTTTCTTCTATGCCCTCGCTGGCCAAAAGCTCCACGCCCTGTTGGCGCATGTCCGCGAAGATCTCCCGGAAGCGCGCCAGGTCCAAGTCTTTCAGAAGGCAGGGGTAGGAGCGCACAAAGTCGTGCTCCAAATCGCTCATTAGCATGCCGGCCGCGCAGAAGATGGACGACTCGCGCGGCACCAGGAGCAGTGGTATCTCCAGCTCCAGGGCTATCATGCAGGCGTGGTTGGGACCAGCGCCGCCGGCCACCACCAGGGGGAAGTCGCGGGGGTCGGCGCCCTGCTTGACGCTAACCTCGCGCACCGCAGCGGCCATGTTTACGTTGATGACCCGGTACATGCCCGCCGCGGCCTGCTCCACCGTGTAGCCCAAGTGGCAGGCCACGTGCTCCTCGATGGCCCGCCGGGCCTGGTCCATGAACAGCGGCATGCGCCCGCCAGCGAAGTAATCTGGCGCCAGATAGCCCAGCACCAGGTCGGCGTCGGTGCAAGTGGGCAGCTCGCCGCCCAGGCCGTAGCAGGCCGGGCCGGGCAGGGAACCCGCCGACTGTGGCCCCATTCGCAACAACCCGCCCTCGTCTATCCAGCCGATGGAGCCGCCGCCGGCCCCGATGGTCACCACGTTAAGCATGGGCAGGGCGATGCGGCGGCGGTCAATCTCGCCCTCGGTGGTGACCAGGGGCTGGCCGTCCTTGACCAGGGCGGCGTCGAAGCTGGTGCCGCCCATGTCCACGGTGATGAGGTCGCCCTGGCCCAGGGCCTGGCCATAGGCGATGCCAGCCACCGGTCCACCGGCCGGCCCCGAGAGCAAGGTGGCGGCGGCCTTATCCTGGGCCGCCTGGGGGCTGATGACCCCGCCGTTGGACTGCATGATCAAGAGCACGCCGCCGAAGCGCTCCTGGTCCAGCTTGCGCAGCAGGCTGGTCAGATAACGGCGCAGTATGGGACCCACGAAGGCGTTGAGGGCCGTGGTGGAGAGGCGATCGTAAAACCTGATGGAGGGGACCACCCGGGTGGAGACGCTGACGTAGGCCTCGGGCAGCAGTTCAGCCACCAGGGCGGCGGCTCGCTCCTCGTGGGCGGGGTTGGCGAAGGAGTTCATGAAGCAGATGGCGACGGCCTCCACGCCCTCCGCCCCGAACAGCCGGCAGGCCTCGCGCAGGTCCTCGTCGCTGAAGGGCTCGATCTCCCGCCCGGCGTAGTCCAGGCGCCCGCCCACCGGCCGGCGCAGATAGCGCGGCACCACTGGCTCCACGTTGCGGTAGCGATTGTTGTACTGCTCCTCGCGGATGCCCCGGCGCATTTCCAGGGCGTCGCGCACTCCCGGCGTGGTCACCAGCCCCGTCTTGGCCCCGCGCATGGTGAGCACCGCGTTGGTGGTCACGGTGGTGCCGTGCACGATGGCGCTGACCTGGTCCAGGAACTGCGGCACCGATAGCCCCTTGGATTCGGCCATCTCGGCGATGCCGGCCATGGTGCCGATTGAGGGGTCCTGGGGCGTGGAGAGCACCTTGAAGATTTCCGAGCTGCCGTCGTCGGCGCAGAGCAGAAAGTCGGTGAATGTGCCACCCACGTCTATGCCGATCTTGTATTTCATGGCTCGCTTCCCGGCCGCCCTTGGCGACGCTTCCTGGCCACGGCCCTCTCAGAAGATGGAGGGTTCCTTCATCTCGCCCAATACCTGGCGCATCACTCCGGCCATCTCACCCACCGTGGCGTAGGCCGCGCAGCATTCAACCAGGATGGGCATGACGTTGCGCCTGTCTTTAAGCGCCTTTTCCAGATCGCCCAGGCAACGGGCCACCTCCCGTTGGGCACGCCCGCGCTTGACCTCTTGCAGGGACGCCACCTGGCGGGCGGCCGATTCCTCGCTGTACTGGTGCAACTCCACCTCGGCCTGGGACCCACCCTCGGTGTACTTGTTCACTCCCACCTTGACCCGCCGGCCCTCCAGCAGGTCCTTCTCCCACTGGAAGGCCTGGCTGGCCACCAGGCGCTGCACCTCGCCGCTCTCCACGGCGGCCACCATGCCGCCCCAGCGCTCCACCCGCTCCATCTCCTCCAGTATCTTGCCTTCCATCTCCTTGGTCAGCGTCTCGATGAAGTAGGAGCCGGCCAGGGGGTCCACGGTGTCGCGCAGGCCCATCTCGTCCATGAGAATCTGCAAGGTGCGCAGGCTAAGGAGCGCGGCCTGGGGCGTGGGGATGGTGTAGGCCTCGTCATAGGAGCACAGGGCCGTGGTCTGGGCGCCGCCAAGGGCCGCGGCCAGGGCGTAGTAGGCCCCGCGCACGATGTTGTTCTCGGGCTGGGCCTTGGTCAGGCCGAAACCGCCGCCGCCGAAGAGCCCGCGCAGGAACAGGGCCTTTGCTTCCCGAACGCCGTAGCGCTCCTTGAGCAGCCGCGCCCAGAGCTTGCGCGCCGCGCGGAACTTGGCCACCTGCTCCCACAGGTTGCCAAAGATGTTGAAGTTGAACGAGAAGCGCTCCACCACCTGGTCGGGGCCGTAGCCCCTAGCCATCACGTTGTCCAGGTAGGCGAAGGCGATACCAAAGGCGAAGGCGATCTCCTGGGCCGGCGTGGCCCCGGACTCGCGGATATGGTAGCCGCAGACGCTCACCGGGTTGCAGCGTGGCAGATGCCCCTGGGCCGTGGCGTACTCGATGAGGTCGCCCACCAGGTCCACCGCCGGCCGCACCGGGAAGATCCAGGCCCCCCGGCCGATGATCTCCTTGAGAATGTCGTTCTGGGGCGTGGCGCTGATGCGCGCGGTATCCACCCCCCAGCGCCGGGCCAGGGCCTCGTACATGGCCAGCATGATGGCGGCCACGGCGTTGATGGTCAGCCCCGACCCCACCTTGGCCAGGTCAATGCCCTGGAAGGCGGCCTCGAAGTCGGCCAGGGTGTCCACGGCCATGCCCACGCGCCCCACCTCGCCCTCGGCCAGGGGGTGGTCAGAGTCGTAGCCCATCTGGGTGGGCAGGTCAAAGGCCACGTTGAGCCCGGTCTGGCCATGGGCTATCAGAAGCTTGAAGCGCTCGTTGGTTTCCGAGGGCGTGCCGAAGCCCGAGTACTGGCGCACGGTCCATTCACGGCTGCGAAAGCCCAGGGGATGCAGGGAGCGGGTGAAGGGGTAATGGCCAGGCTGGCCCAGGTCCTGTTGATACTCAAAGCCCACGCGTTCCAGGTCTTCCGGACCGTAGGAGGCCTTGACCTTGATGCCGCTATGCAGCTCCACCTCCTGGATGGCTCCGCGCTTGTCCTTGCTGTATTTGGCCACGCCCATGATAGTCAGGCTTCCTGGGCGGCCCGAGCCACCCGGCGCACGCCCTCCACGATTTCGGGCAACGGCGTGCCCCCCGGGAACACCGCCGCCACGCCCAACTCCAACAGCCTGGGTATGTCGGGCTGGGGGATCACCCCGCCCACCACCACCTTGATCTGCGAGAGCCCCTTATCCGCCAGCCCCCGCATCAGGCGCCGGCAGATGGGCAGGTGGGCACCGCTCATGATTGACAGGCCGATGACGTCCACGGCCTCTTGCAGGGCGGTCTGCAGAATCTGCTCGGTGCTCTGGTGCAAGCCGCCGTAGATCACTTCCATGCCCCCCTCGCGCAGGGCATAGGCCACCACCTTGGCCCCCCGGTCGTGGCCGTCCAGACCGGGCTTGGCCACCAGCACCCGTACGGGCGCGCTCTGGCGGGCGTCGGCCATGCTCAGTCTTCCTCCTGCTGGTCTTGCAGGCGGCTGACGATCCACTCGCCCCCGGCAAGCACGTGCTCGCGGCAAATGCGCCCGGCCAGGCGGGCGTCGCCCTTTTCCAGGGCCGCCAGCAGCCGGCGGTGGTCCTTGAGCGAGCGCGCCGCGGCCTGGGGCTCGCTAAGGAGCGCCACGCGGAAGCGGTGCAGTATCTCGGCCAACTCGTTGATCTGGCCGCGCAGCACCCGCGAGCCGGCGGCCTCGTAGACGGTCTCGTGGAAGGCCGTGTTGAGCTTGACCAGGCGCATGACCTTCTTTTGCTTGAGCGCCTGGGCGTATTCCTCCACGTTGCGCTGCAAAGCCTGCAAGACCTGGGGGCTCAGGCGCTGGGCGGCCAGCTCCATGGCGTAGGACTCCAGGGCCGCGCGCACCCCCACCACCTCCTCCACCTCGCGGGCCGATAGGGGCCGCACCTCGAAGCCACCCGAATCGCGGCGCACCACCAAGTTCTCCTGGGCCAGACGGTGCAGGGCCTCGCGCACCGGCGTGCGGCTGATGCCCAGCTCCTCGGCCAGGTGCTTGCCCACCAGGCGGGAGCCCGGCGGCAACTCACCGCTCAGGATAAGCCGGCGGATGTGGTCGGTCACCTGCTCGCCCACCGGCCGGCGCTCGATGCTTAAGCCAGTCATGCCACCCTCAGAAGCCCAACTCGCGGGCGATGTTGGTTTGTAGCACCTCGTGGGTGCCCCCGCCGTACAACAGAAAGCGCGCGTCGCGGAAGTAGCGCTGCACCGGGTATTCCATGGAGTAGCCGTAGGCGCCCAGGATGCGCGTGGCCTCGTCGCAGGCCCGGCAGGCCACCTCGGTGGCAAAATATTTGACCATCATGGATTCCTTGGAAGGGCGCTGTCCGGCATCAATCTTGGCCGTGGTGTCGTAGAGCATCAGTTCGGCGGCCCAGATATCGGTGGCCAGCCTGGCGATCTTGGACTGGATGAGTTGGTACTGGTTGATGGTCTTGCCAAAGGCCGAGCGCTCCTTGGCGTACTGGAAGCCGGCCTGGTAGGCGGCCTTGGCCAGGCCCAGGGCCAGGGCCGCGGTCATGGCCCTGATCTCGGCCAAGATGGCCAACAGGGCGCCCAGACCCTTGCCCTCTTGGCCCAGCAGAAAGCGCGCCGGGATGCGGCAGTCGTTGAAGGCCACCTCGCTGATCTCGGTGGAGCGGGTGCCCAGGGTCTGGAAGCCGGGGCTGACCTGCACGCCGGGCGTGCCGCGGGGCACGAAGAAGAAGTTCAGCCCCCGGATGCCCTGCTCGGGGTCGGTCTGGCACAGCACCGTGAAGAAGTCAGCCACCGGCGCATTGGTGATCCAGGTCTTCATGCCGCTGACCACCCAGCCGTCGCCATCCTTGACCGCCGTGGTGGAGACCCTCCCCAGGTCGCCGCCGGCCTCGGGCTCGGTCAGGCAGAAGGAGCCCACCAGCTCGCCGCGCAGGGCCGGCAGAAAGTAGCGCTGGCGCATCTCCTGGTCGGCGAAGCGGTGCAGAAAGTTGGTGGCCATGAGGCACTGCTTGGCCGCGATGGCCGCCAGGGACAAAAGCCCCTGGGCCAGTTCCTCGCACATGATGCAGTAGAGCGTGGCGTTGCCACCGGCGCCGCCGTTCTTGACCGGATAGCGCAGGCCAAAGGCATGCATCTGGGCCAGCTTGACGAAAAGCTCGCGGGGGAAGCGGCCGCTCTCGTCCACCTGGCGGGCCACGGGGGCCACCTCCTCGCGCACGAAACGGGCCATCACCTGGCGCAGCAGTTTCTGGGGATCGGAGCGCGGGGCCATGGCTAGGCTGCTCCCTTCAATGCCGCCAGCATGGCCGGCACGATCTTGAACATATCGCCGGCCAGGGCGTAGTCGGCCACCGAAAAGATGGGCGCCCGCCGGTCGCGGTTGATGGCCACAATGTAGCGCGCCCCTAGACAGCCGGCGCGGTGCTGGATGGCCCCGCTGATGCCGCAGGCTATGTAAAGGTCGGGGCGCACGGTCACGCCGGTCTGGCCGATCTGGCGGGCCTGGCCGAGCCAGCCCTCCTCCACGGCCACGCGGGTGCCGCCCAGTTCGCCGCCCAGGGCCTGGGCCAACTGGGCCAGCAGCTCCATGCCCTGGGGGCCGCCGCAGCCGCGCCCGCCGGCCACGATCACCCGCGCCGCGCCCAGGTCCACCGGGCGCTGGCCCTGGGCCTGGCTGGCCAGGAGCCGGACCAGGAGATCGCCAGGCTCCAGCCTCACCGGATGGCGCACCACCTCGGCCTGGGCGCCATCGCGGCGCGGCCCCAGGGCCATGACCCCCGGGCGCACCGTGGCCATCTGGGGCCGGGCCGTGGGCGTGACGATGGTGGCCATGACATTGCCGCCAAAGGCCGGCCTGGTCTGCCACAGGCCGCCGTCAACCGGGTCAATTGCCAGCTCGGTGCAGTCCGCCGTGAGCCCCAAATCCAGGCGCCGGCTCAGACGCGGGGCCAAATCGCGGCCCAGGGGCGTGGCCCCCAACAGCAGGATGTTGGGCCGGTGGGTGGCGATCAACTCGCTCAGCACCCGCGTATAGGCCAGGGTGGAGTAGGCGGCCAGGCCCGCATCCTGGGCCAGGTACACGCGGTCAGCGCCCTGAGCGGCCAGCTCGGGCACCAGGCCCTCCACGTCCTCACCCAACAGCACGGTGGCCAAGGTTTGCCCCAGCTCAGCGGCCAGGCGCGCGCCCTGACCCAAGAGCTCCAGGGAAACCCGCGCCAGGGCGCCATCCTGCACCTCGCAGAACACCCATACGCCCCGATAGCCGGAGAGGTCGGGCCGGGGCTCATCGGCCAGGTCTGACCCTAGGGCCTCGAACTTGCAGGCCTCCAGGCAGGCCCCACACTGGGTGCAACGCGGTCCCAAGGCCGCCAGCTTGTCCTGAACCTGCATGGCCCCGTAGGGGCAGGCCTTGACGCACAGCCCGCAGCCGGTGCATTTGTCGGCGATCACCCAGATGGCCATCAGCCTGCCGCCTTGTGTGGTCTGGTCGTCATATGAGCTTGTGGCCGCGCAGCTCGGCCAGCAAGGCCTGGCTCTGTTCGGCCGCCGTGCCCTCCAGCCATTGGGTGACCCGCTGGCCCTTGGGACTGAAGGTCTTGACCACCCGGGTCAGGGAACCCTTGAGGCCGGTGCGCGCCGCCGGGGCCTCGATGTCGGCGGCGTCCCAGACCTCCAGGGGGGCGGCCTCGCGGCAGGCCCAGAGCAGGCGGTCCACCAGCGGCCAGCGTGGGGCCTGGGGCGTGGCCAGCACCGTCACCACCGCCGGCAGGGGGCAGAGCACTTTCTGCACCAGACCGGGCAACCGCCGCCAGGCCCGCAGCTCGCGCCCCTCCACCTCCAGGCGCTCCACGTAGGTGACCTGGGGCCAGCCCAGGTGCTCGGCCACCTGGGGGCCTATCTGGGCGGTGTCGCCGTCGCTGGCCTGGCGGCCGCAGATCACCAGGTCCAGCGGCCCCTGACTCATGAGCCGCTCCAGGGCGCGCCCCAGGGTGAAGCTGGTGGCCCAGGTGTCGGCGCCGGCGAAATTGCGGTCGCTGAGCAGCACGCCCCGGTCGGCTCCCATGGCCAAGGCCTCGCTGAGCACATCCACGGCCTGGATGGGGCCCATGGACAGGGCGGTGACCAGGGCGCCCAGGCTGTCCTTGAGGGCCAGCGCCGTCTCCAGGCCCAGGCGGTCGTCGGGGTTCATCACCGCCGGCACGCCCTCGCGGATCAGGGTGCCCGTGCGGGGGTCCATTTTGATCTCGGCGCTGTCGGGCACCTGCTTTACCAGCACCGCCACGCACAGGGGGCTGTCTGGCTGGCCGGGCATCAGATCACCCCCGCCTGGGCCAGCGAGCTTAGCTCATCCGGCCCCAGGCCCAGGCGGCCCAACACCTCGGCGTTGTGCTGGCCGAAACGCGGCGGGAAGTCCAGGGTCTGTCCGCGCTCTTCCAGATAGGCCGTGGGATGGGGCGGCGGGGCCAGCACCAAATCCGTGCCCGTGACCGGGTCGCGGCTCTTTAGCAGGCTGGGCCTGACCAGGGGGTCTTCCAGCACCTCGGCGATGGTCTGTATCTTAGAGGCAGGCAGGCGGATGGCCAGGAGCTTGCCCAGCAGCTCGTCGCTGGTCACGCCTCTGGTGATAGCCGCTATCTGGCGGTTGAGGTTGTCCACGTCGTGGATGCGCCCCAGGTTCTTGGCGTACTCCGGCCGGTCCAGGCTGCTGAACTCGGGCAAGCCCACCAGGGCCTGGAACTGGCGGTCGTTGCCCACGGCCAGGTAGACGAAGCCGTCCCGGGTGGGGTAGACGCTCACCGGCGCGAAGAACTGATGGGTGTTGCCCCGGCGGGTGATGGTCTCGCCGAAGCTGCCGGTCAGGGTTATGGGCACCGTGAGCCAGCTCAGGGTGGAGGCGAACATGGAGACGTTCAAGGCCGCGCCCTGGCCGCTGCGCTGGCGCTGGTACAGGGCCTTCATCAGCAGGCCGTAGGCGTGCTCGCTGGCGCCCATGTCGGGCAGCGGTATGCCCAGCACCTGGGGCTCGCCGCCGGCCGGGCCGGTCAGCTCCATGAGCCCACCCCGGGCCTGCAGGATGGGGTCGTAGGCCGGCTCGGGATGATCGGGACCGAAGCCGCTCACCCCCAGCCAGATCAGGTCGGGCTTGACCTGCTTAAGCTGCTCGTAGCTGATTCCCAGCTTGCGGTAGCTGCTGGGCAACTGGTTGGTGGCGAAGACGTCAACCTTTAGTTCCACCAAAAGCCGCGCCAGAAGCTCCTGCCCTTGGGCCTCGGCCAGGTTGAGGGTGATGGCCTTCTTGCCGGCGTTGATGCACAGGAAGTAGCGGTTCATGCGCTCTTGGCCCGGCAGGGGCTCGCCCACCAGGCGGTTGGGGTCGCCGTAGACCGGGTGCTCCAGGCGGATGACCTGGGCGCCGTCCTGGGCCAGGCGGTAGGTGAGGTAGGGCAGCACGGTGGCCTGTTCCAGGCTCAGCACGGTCAGTTCCGATAGTGGCTGCATGTTGGTTCGCCTTTTTCGCGGCCCTGGGAGGTGTTGACGGGCCTGGACTGGCCGGGTTATCATATCTTGGGTGGTGGATGCTGCATCCAGAATCCACGATTATTCTAGACGGCGCCGCCGGCCCCTGTCAATCCCCAAAGCCGGCGTAAGGTATAATCCAAGACAGGAGCCGCCCCCCAGCCGGAGGCAACCATGTCCCTGCCCCACTTCCAATACCTGGCCCCCCTGAGCCTGGCCGAGGCCCTGGAGCAAAAGGCCCTCTGGGGCGGCCAAGCCGCCTGGTTGTCCGGCGGCAGCGACCTCCTGACGCGGGCCAAGCAAGGCCTGGTCAGCCCCGAGGCCCTGATAAGCCTCAAGCACCTCTCCCCCGAGTTGGCCGGCCTGAGCGAGGAAGCCAATCACCTGCGCCTGGGCGCCCAGACCACCCTGCACCAGGCCCTGAGCCTTCCACTGATAGCCCGCGAGCTGCCCGGCCTGGCCGAGGCCTGTGCCGCCATCGGCGCGCCCACCCTGCAACAGCGCGTGGCCACGGTGGGTGGCAACCTCTGCGCCCAGACCCGCTGCCTGCACTACAACCAGAGCGCCCTGTGGCGCGCCGGCCTGGCCCCTTGCTTCAAGCTGGGCGGCGAGGTGTGCCACCCCGGCGGGGCAGGTGCCGACCGCTGCCGCTCCACCTGCCAGTCCGACGGCGCGGTGATGCTCATGGCCCTGGGGGCCTCGGTGGTGCTGCAAAGCGCCACCGGACAGCGTACCCTGACACTCAGCGATTTTTTCACCGGCCAGGGCGAGCGCCCCCAGGACATCGGCCCCGACGAGATGCTCACCCACGTCATCCTGGAGCGCCCAGGCCCGGGCCTGGGCTCGGCCTACGTCAAGATGGCCAGCCGGGGGGCCGTGGACTTCCCCCTGCTCAGCGCCGGCGCGGCCATGCGCATCGAGGGAGGCCTCATCGCCAGCGCGCGCCTGGCCCTGGGGGCGGTCTTTGCCGCGCCGCTCTTGCTCAAAACTGCCATGGAGCCGCTCTTGGGCCAGGCCCCCACGCCGGAGAACCTGGCCCAGGCGGCGGCCCAAGCCGGGCGGGACGCCGCGCCCTTTATGATCGAAAACCACTCCACCCCAGCGGCCTGGCGGGCGCAGATGGTGCCGGTGGTGGTGGCCCGCGCCCTGGAGCGCGCCGCCAGCCGGGCTCAGGGAGGTATCTAATGGACCAACCCCGGCCCAAGCAAATCTTCGGCGCCCAGGTAAACGGCCAGGGAGTGGAGCTTTTGATCGCGCCCCAGGAAACCCTCTTGGAGGTGCTGCGCGACCGCCTGGAACTCACGGGCAGCAAGGAGGGCTGCGGCGAGGGCGTCTGCGGGGCCTGCACCGTGCTGGTGGACGGCCAGCCCCGGCGCGCCTGCCTGACCCTGGCCCTGGAGGCGCAAGGCCTCTCCGTGCTCACCGTGGAGGGCCTGGCCCAGGGTGGCGAGCTCTCCCGCGAGCAGCGGGCCTTCATCGAGCACGGGGCCATCCAGTGCGGGTATTGCACTCCGGGCATGCTCATGGCCACCCGCGATCTGCTGAGCCGTGAGCCCTTCCCCGACGAGGCAGCCATACGCCGCCAGATCTCGGGCCACGTCTGCCGCTGCACCGGCTACGCCAAGATCGTGGAGGCCGTGGCCGCCCTGGGCCAGGCGGCGCCTGGGGAGGAACAGCCATGAGCCCCCAGTTGCGCTACGTGGGCCAGCGCCTGCCCCGGGTGGACTCCGAGGCCAAGGCCCGGGGCGCGGCTTTGTTCGCCGGCGACATCCGCCTGCCGCGCATGCTGCACGCCAAGGTGCTGCGCTCGCCCCATGCCCACGCCCGCATCCTGGGCGTGGACTACAGCGAGGCACTGACCGTCCCTGGGGTGCGGGCGGGGGTCAGCGGCCAGGACAGCGCCGCCGTGAAGTGGGGCGTGTTCCGCTACACCCGCGACCAGGTGCTCCTGCCCGTGGAGCGCGTGCGCTTTTTGGGCGAGGAGGTGGCGGCGGTAGCCGCCGAGAGCCTGGCCGCCGCCGAGGAGGCCTGCGCGCTCATCAAGGTGCAATACCAACCCCTGCCCGTGGTGCTGAACGTCTGGGAGGCCATGGCCGAGGGCGCGCCCCTGCTGCATGACGACCACCCCCACAACATCAACGTGCACGTGCACATCAACGTGGGCGACGTGGAGCGGGGCTTTAGGGAGAGCCACCTGGTGCGCGAGGATACCTTCAGCGCGCCTGAGGACTCCTATTTCATGACCGAGCCCTACGCCGTGGTGGCCAACCCCCTGGCCGACGGCTCCCTTGAACTGTGGATGCCCAACGCCGCCCCGCACCAGAAGGCCAAGGCCCTGGCCAACGCGCTCAAGCTGCCCCTGGGCAAGGTCATCGTGCGCAAATGCGCCATCGGCGGGGCCTTTGGCGGGCGCAGCGACGTCTTCCCGGCGGAGTTCATCGCCGCGCTGTTGGCCATCAAGGCCCAGCGGCCAGTGCGCCTGGTGTACAGCCGCGAGGAGAACAGCCTGGCCACCCGCAAGGGCCACGGCATGTTCACCATGATAAAGACCGGCGTGGACCAAGAGGGCCGGGTGCTGGCCCGCGACATCACCTGCTATATGGACGGCGGCGCCTACAGCAGCACCGGCCCCATCGCCACCAGCGTGCCCTTCCTGTGCATGGAGCAGTGCTACAAGCTCCCCAACGTGCGCTTCAACGGCTATCGCGTCTACACCAACAAGCCCATCGGCGGCATGTACCGGGTGCATGGCCGGGCCTTCGCCTCGGGCGTGGACTTGCAACTGGACCTCTTGGCCGAGGAGCTGGGCCTGGACCCCCTGGAGGTGCGCCTGCGTAACGCCCGCCAGGCTGGCGAGACCACGCCCACAGGTAGCCTGGTGCAGTCCTGCGGCCTCACGGAGTGCATCACCAAATCGGCCTTGGCCGCCGGCTGGCGCGACAAATACGGCAAGCTGCCGCCCTGGCGCGGCATCGGCCTGGGCACCAACTCAGTGCAGACCGGCTTCCCCATGGGCATACGCGGCGGCTCCTCGGCCATGGTCAAGTTCAACGAAGACGGCGGGGCCACGGTGATCAGCGGCGTGGTGGACAACGGCCAGGGCAACGACCACATGCTGGTGCAGATCGCCGCCGAGGTGCTGGGCCTGGACCTGGCCGACATCCAGCTCATCAGCGCCGACACACAGGCCACGCCCAACGACCCCGGCTCCTACTCCATGATCTCCACCCTGGCCGGCGGCGGGGCGGTCAAGGCTGCCTGCCAGGATGCCCTGGCCCAGCTATTGGCCGTGGCGGCCCCGGCCCTCCAGGCCGCGCCCCAGGAGTTGGAAGCCCAGGGCGGCCAGATCATGGTGGCTGGCGAGCCAACGCGCGCCCTGCCCATCGCCAAGGCCGTGCGCCTGTCCCTGGCCCAGGGCCGGCCCGTCATGGGCCGGGGATCGTTCTTTCCCCGGGTGGACAACAAGCGCGAGTGGCTAAAGAACCCCTTCGGCCAACTCAGCGAGACCTTCAGCTTCGGGGCCTGCGTGGCCGAGGTGGAGGTGGACCCGGCCACCGGACAAGTCAAGATACTCAACTTGGTGCTGAGCCAGGACTGCGGCCGGGCCTTGAACCCCCTGGTGGTGGAGGGGCAGTTCGAGGGCGGGGCCAGCATGGGCGGCGTGGGCGGCATGCTGGCCGAGGAGTTCTTGTGGACCAGGGAAGGCCGTTGCCTCAACCCCAGCTTCCTGGACTACAAGGTGCCGTTGGCCTGCGACATGCCGGCCATGGCCAACATCATCGTGGAGAGCATGGACCAGAGCGGCCCCTTCGGGGCCAAGGAGGCGGGCATGTCGGCGGCCATGAGCGCCGCCCAGGCCATCGCCGGGGCGGTGGCCAACGCCATCGGCCGGCCGGTCTTCGAGTACCCGCTCACCCCCGCCAGGGTGCTCAAAGCCATCCAGGAGAAGCAGGCCGGCCTGCCCGCCCGGGGGCCGCAGAAGTAATCACCAAGTCAGGGAGGCACGCCTTGCAGGCCCAGTCCATAGACCATATTTGCATCGCGGTGAAGGACCTGAACCAGGCCCGCCGCCAGTACGAGGGCATCCTGGGCCTGACTCTGCACGGGCTCTACGAGGCGCCCAGCGAGTCCATCCGCGTGGCCCGCTATTACCTGGGACAGGTGGCCCTGGAGCTGATGGAGCCCATGAACGACGCCTGCGAGGTGGCTCGCTTCCTGCGCTCCAAGGGCGAGGGGGTTTTTTTGATCTCCTACCGCGTGCCCGACGTGCAGGCCGGCCTGGACGAACTGAGGGCCAAGGGCTATACCACCATAGACCAGGCGCCGCGCAAGCTCATGGGCAACCGCTACGCCTTCCTCACCCCGCCCAAGGATACCTGCGGGGTGCTCAGCGAGATCGTGGACGGTGGCTTCGACGGCAGCTACGGCAACCCCACCACGGACTAATACCGATTTAACGTCGGCAATAGTCTCATCAAAAAACAAAAGACGGGCGGGGATTAAATTCAGGCCCCAGGTCCGCCCTTGTTGGCGATGGCCTGGTTGATGTGCTCCATGAGGGTGTCCAGGTCGGCGGGCTTGGCCAGGAAATCGCTGGCCCCCAGGGCCATGGCCTGCTCCACCTCCCGCGAGGTGGCGTAGCCCGAGAATACGATGATCTGGGCCTGGGGGTCCAGGGCGCGCAGGCGGCGCAGGGTCTCCACGCCGTCCATCACCGGCATCACCAGGTCCAGCACGATGACATCGAAGGGCTCCCGCTCCACGGCCTGCAAGGCCTCGCCGCCGCTGCCCACCCCCGTCACCTCGTAGCCCCTGAGCCTCAGGCGCTCGGAGAGCACCTTGAGGAACTCCACCTTGTCGTCAATCAGAAGGACCTTGCCCTGTCTCATTTTCCCAGCCTTTGGAGCCCAACATTTTAGGTGACACCGGTTTCATGGCCTTGCAGCCACGGGCCCAAAACCGGCGGGATAGCTCACGGCGCCGCCCAGCCCGCCCCTTGGTTTCTTTTTTGGGGCGATGACCAGCCCCGGCCCCTTGGCCAGATATTACGCTATAATTAAATAATCAAGCTGAATGCCACATCCCCTTGGCGATCTGCGCCGCCGTTAAGAAACGGCAGAGAGGAATGTTAACCGGCATGAAGCCATATATGTTGCTGCCCCGGGTGTTAGCCATGATCTGCGGCCTACTGGGCCTGGGCCTCATGTTTTCGATCATCCCGTTGATCTATTATCACTCCGCCCTGGCCTTGGTTTCCCTGCCCCTGGCTGGGGTGCTGTTATTTTTGGCCTTGTTTTTCTACCGTAAATCCCGCAGGCACCTAACCCAAGGTAAATATCTGGTGTGAGCCTCGGCGCCCTCCCCTACCCCCCGTGGCCGTTCAGGCCCCGGCCAGAGGCAGGCACAGCCGCAAGCAGCCATCGTCCTGCCGGCTGAAGCTGGCCCCCAGGGCCGTTAGAAGCGCCGCCGCGGGCGCGTGGACGGCCTGTCCCTGTGCGGCCGGCGGGGCGCCGCGCAGGCTCACGCGCGCCTGGCCACCCTCTACCGCCGCCTCCAGGATCAGGCGGCCACCGGCCGGGCAGGCGGCCAGGGCCGCCTCCAGGCACTGCCACAGGCCGCGCAGCAGGGTGAAGAGCTGGGTACGCAGGCTTAGGCCCTCCGGTGGAGGCATAAGTTCCAGTTCCACCCCCTGACGGGCGGCGCTGCGCCGGCTTAAGGCCACGAACAGGCCCAGGCAGCGCCCCAGGTCCACGGGCTGCACCTCTTGGTCCACGCTGTGGGCCAGGCCGTTCAGGTGGTCCAGCACCGCCCCGCCCGCCGTCACCTGCCGCTTGATGTCGCCGCACAGGGATTTGAGCCGCCCCAGGTCCAGCGCGCGGCCCATCTCATGGGCCATGACCAGGTCGCACAAGAGGCCGTTGTACTCGTTGATGAGGGCCAGGTAGTTTTTCAGCTCATGGCTGACGCTGGCCGTGACCTTGCCGAAGAAGGCCAGTTCCTGCGAGCATTCGGGAGCATCGGCCATGGGGACCCCCAATCCGGCCGGAAACTTGAACGGCCAAGCGCTGTCCCGAGGGGCGCCCCGCCGCCTCAGGCCTGCATCTTGGCGATCAGGTCATCCACGTCCAGGGGCTTGAGCAGGTAGTGGCTGGCCCCGGCCCGCATGACCGCCTCGTACTCGTCCTCGGCGCTGTGCCCGGTGAGCACCATGACCTGGGTGTCCGGGCGCTGGCGCTTGATGATCCTCAGCGTCTCCAGGCCGCCCATGCCGGGCATCTTGAGGTCCAGCACCACCCAGTCGTAGTGGCTGGCCAGGGCCAGGCGCAGGCCTTCCTCGCCCGAGGTGGCCCAGTCGCTATCGATGTCCCTGAGCGCCAGGCGCTCCGACAAAGTGGTGACCAGTTCCTCCTCGTCGTCCACGAGCAGCACGCGCATCATTGCCCTCCGCTGGCGCCCAGGCCCTGGCCGTTGGCCGCCTGGGGGTTGGCGCTGGCCGGCGTCTTTCTGAGGGGCATCACCACCCGGAAGGTGGTGCCCCGGCCGAGCTGGCTTTCCACCATGACCTGCCCGCCCAGCTTGCGCACGATGCCGTAGGTGATGGACAGCCCCAACCCGGTGCCCTGCTCGCCCTTGGTGGTGAAGAAGGGCTCGAAAACGCGCTCCAGGTTCTCGGGGGCTATGCCCTGGCCGTTGTCGGCTATGGCCACCACGGCCTGGCCGTCGGCCTGGGTGTGGATGGATATCTCGATGCGCCCGGGCTGGTTGGGTCCCTGGGCCACGGCGCTGAGCGCGTTGTTGAGGATGTTGAGGAACACCTGCTGCAACTGGCCGCGGTCGCTCTCGATGGTGGGCATGCCCGGCTGGGCCTGGGTGGTTATGGTCACGTTGCGGTACTCGGCCTCCTTGCCCAAGAAGCCCAGCACCTCCTCAATCAACAGCTCCAGGTCAATGATCTCGATCTTGACCGAGAAGTGCCGGGCGAAGCCCAGCAGGCGGTGGGTGATGGCGCTGACCCGCTTCACCGAGTTCTGGATGGAGCCCACGCTGGCCAGGAAGCGCTCCTTGTAGGGCGAGTCGTCGCGGCCGGTGATGAGGTCCTTGAGCAGACCGGCTTTTTCGTTGATGATGGCCAGGGGATTGTTGATCTCGTGGGCCACGCCGGCGGCCAGGCGGCCGATGGAGGCCAGCTTGTTGGTGTACTCGATCTGGTGCAGCACCGCCTGGCGCCGCAGATCGGCGTCGTATAAACGGCTGACCAGGTTGGTGGTGCCCCGCCAGATGACCACCAGGATGGCGATGACGCTGGCCAGCACCAGGAGAATGATGTTGATGCGCAACAGACCCCAGCGCGCCAGCACCAGCGAGGGCTGCTCCACCATCACCAGGGTGAAGGGCGAGCCCTCGATGCGCGCGAAGCCCAGGATCAGGGGCAGGCCGCCGGCGCTTTTGGCCTGCACCACCTGGTCCTGCTCCAGGGGCGGGGGCAGAGGGTGGGAAAATTGGCTCAATATCTGGCCGTGCATGCGGGAACTGGTTTGCAGCACCCCGCTGTCGTTGATGATGAAGGCGTCGGCCGAGGGGCGCAGGCGCATGGTGGCGATAAGCTCGTTGAGGCGGGCGGTGTCAATGGTGGCGCGCAGGATGTAGTAGCCGCAGGTGTCGCACTCGTGCTTGACGGCGATGACGAAGTGGGGGAAGTTGCGGTGGCCCATGAACACGTCGCTGACGTGGAAGCCCCTGAGCAGCACCTCCTTGTACCACTCCTGATCGCGGTAGTCCTTGCCCTCCAGGGCATAGGGACCCACGTAGGCCTTTTGCAGGCCGTCGGAGGTAATCAGCCCCAGGTCCACGAAGCCGCCGAAGGCCCCCTTGAGGTTGGCGAAGATGCGCGCCAGGTGCCGGGAGTCGCCCAGTTCGGGCAGGGAGTAGGCGCGCACGATATAGGCTAGAGCGCTCCTGCGCTCCTCCAGGAAGTAGGCGAGGGAGACGCGGGTCTTGTAGATCACCCGCTGCACCTCGTGGTCAAGCTCGGCGCGCTGGAGCTGGTGCTGCTCCTCAAACTGGTAGTAATTGATTATGCCCAGCAGGATCACCGGCAACAGGGCCACCCCCACCGCCGCGCCGAAGGTGGACTTCCACAGGCGGCGGTAGTTGATGATCTGGGTCGGCTGGTCCTGGGATTGATCCCAGAAGGCCGGTTTTAACCTGCTCCACAGTGACAAGTGCCCGCCCGCCTTACTCCAAGAGGAGCCATACCACCACTGCCGGGCGTCGGCCCGTGAAGACCAGCGCCTGGCTTTCAGATTACACTAGGCCTGGCCGGCCTTGGCCCTTATTTTTGCGTAGGCCTCGCGCATGGTCTGGCTGAGCACATCAATGTCCACCGGCTTCTTGAGGTAGGCGAAGGCCCCCAGTTGCATGCACATCTCGCGGTCGGCCTCGGAGCCGTGGCCGGTGAGGATTATCACCTCGATGCCCGGGTGCTCCTTCTTGAGGCGCCTGAGCACCTCGATGCCGTCTATGCCCGGCATCTTGAGGTCCAGCACCATCACCTCGGGCTCCTCGTCCTTGACGAAGTTCAGGGCCTCCTGGCCGTCATAGACCACCGCCGAGCCGATCTCGCGCATCAATAGGCGCTCCGAGAGCGTCTGCACGAACTCGCGCTCGTCGTCCACCAACAGCACCTTGGCCGGCATCTCGAAGTTGGCCTGGCGGTAGATGTCGCTCTGGTAGTACCCCGGCCCCACCTTGACCCGCACCTCGCCCACCCCGGGCACGGCCCGGGCCAGGCGCAGGAGGTCCTCCTCCAGGCGGCTGAGCATCAGGACCTTCTTGTTGATCTCGATAAGAACCTTGCCCTCCTTGGCCGTGACGCGGATGTCGTGCCCCTGACCCACCAGGGCCATTTCCACGCGGGCGGCCAACTGGAAGTCGGCCGCCTGGGTCAGGGCCTGGGGAGTACTAGCCAGCAGCTCGCTGCCCGCGTTGTCCACGATCAGGTTCACCGCCTCGGCGAGGTTTTTCTTGTCCATGGGCAGCAGGATGTCGTAGAGCTCGCTGGCCCAGGCCTCCTTGTCGCGCAGGTACTTGACCCAGGCGTGGGCCGCCTCGTCCTCCTTGTGGATGCGGGCCAGGGCCTCCTTCTCGGCCAGGCCCTGCTGGCGGGCGCGCTCGGCGCGGTGCTTGAGGTCGGCGATGAGGCAGACCCGAAGCACGTTGGAGACGCTGGCCGGCACCAGATGGCTGCCGTGGCCCAGGTAGACCACGCGGTCCCGGGCCACCAACTGGCTCATGCCGATCTTGAGCGCGGCCACCGCGCGCTCTTTTTCGTGGGTGAACTTGTTGAAGGCCCCGGGCTTGTCGGTCATGGCCTTGATCAGCTTGGCTGGAGACAGGTCGCCCTGCTGGCTCACCTGGGCGGCCAGGGCCTGATCGTCCACCAGCTCGTAGCCCATCTGCGCGGCGGCGGTCTGCGCCACCTCCAGGCCCCGGCAAAAAACGCCGCTGAATATGGTGACCACGCTCATGGCTTACTTAACCTCGCTCTCTCGATAGGCGCCGATGGGGCAGACCGTCACCAGCGGGCAGTTGACCTCGCTGGAGTCGCGGTGGGCCTCGGCGTGGATGGCGGCCACCGCCGTGGCCAGCAGCGGAAAGATGTGGCCGTCGCCGATCTTCTCCCAGAGGTGGGTGCGGCGCATGGTCTCCTGCACGTTCTCCTTGACCCCCGAGAAGCTGATGTCGAATCCGGCCGAGCGCACCCGGTCCACGATCAAGGATAGCGCCTCCTCGCCGGAGGCGTCCATATCGTTGATGCCGCTGGCCACGATGAGGATGTGCCTCAGGCCGGGCATGGTCATGATGCGCTCGGTGATCTTGTCTTCCAGGAAGCTGCTGTTGGCGAAGAACAGAGGGCCGTCGAAGCGCACCACCGCGATGTGCTCGCACTGGCGCAGGCCGAAGTGCTGAGCGTCGCGGAAGGAGCAGTCGTCGTGCATGGCCAGGGCCGCCACCTTGGGCCGCATGCTCTTGTAGAGGAACACGCCCAGGGAGAGCACCACGCCGATCATGATGCCCTTGTCCAGGTGAGGGGCGAAGATCAGGGTAAAGATGAAGCTGATGATGCTGATGGCGCCGTCGTACCACTGGGCCTTCCAGGCGTGCACGAAACCGCTGACGTTGACCAGGCCCACCACGGCCATCATGATAACCGCCGCCAGCACCGACTGGGGCAGGTGGTACAACAGCGGAGTGAAGAACAACAGCACCACCAGCACGGTCAGGCTGGTGAAAACGCTGGACATGCCGGTGAGAGCCCCGGCCTGCAGGTTTACCGCCGAGCGCGAGAACGAACCCGACACCGGGTAGCTGCGGCCCAGGGCGCCCAGGATGTTGGCCAGGCCCTGGCCGATCAGCTCCTGGTTGGGGTCCAGGCGCTGGCCGGTCTTGGCGGCCATGGCCTTGGCGATGCTGATGGCCTCCATGAAGCCCAGGAGCGAGATGATGGCCGCGTAGGGAAAGAGCTTGCCCAGGGCCGACAGCTCGATGGTGGGCAGGGAGAAGGGCGGCAGGCCGGCGGGCACCGTGCCCACCACGGCACCGCCACCGCTGAAGGTCAGCGCCTCCAGCTTGAGGGGGCGGTTGCCGATGGTCAGGCGCCAGGCGCGGCCGTCGCCCTGGGAGCCCGGCGGTACCTGGCCTTGCAGATAGAAGGACAGGGAGCCGTCGGCCTGGGGCACGCCCTCCAGGAGCAGGGCGCGCAGGGCGCGGCGGGCCAGGCGGGCCTCCTTCTGGTCCTCCTCGATCTGCATGGCCAGGTAGGTGCCCTCGTGCTGGGCCTTCAAGGCCTCCAGGGAGCGCTCGCCGTGCTCTTTGGCCGCGCCCTCCTCCTGCTTGGCCACCTCCACGCGGGTGGCGGCGTGCCGGGCGGCGTTGGCCGTGGCCTGGTTGAACCTGGTCACCAGGTCCCGCAACTCAGCCGACTTGATAGCCTCCAGGGGGGCCTTGTGGTTGTGCTCGAAGCCCAAGGCCCAGGAGGCCACGGTGGTCACGGCCACCGCCACCAGCACGTAGGGTATCTTGGGGTTGATGCGCTTGAGCGCGAACATGATGCCAAAGGCCAGGGCGCCCATGATGAAGGTGGGCCAGTGGGTGTAGACCAGGGCCGCCTCCACCACCCGCATGATGGTCTCGTAATGGTGCGGGGCCTCGTCCACGTTGACGCCGAACATCTTACTGAGCTGCGAGGTGGCGATGATGATGGCCGCGGCGTTGGTGAAGCCGTTGACCACCGGGTGGGAGAGGAAGTTGACCACCAGGCCCAGGCGAAGAAGCCCCAAGGCCAACTGGAACAGGCCCACGATCAGGGCCAGCAGGATGGCGTACGCGATGAAGGCCTCGCTGCCCGCCGTGGCCAATGGTCCCAGGGAGGCGGCGGTCATCAGCGAGACCACGGCCACCGGGCCGGTGGCCAGTTGCATGCTGGAGCCGAACATGGCCGCCAGCATGGGCGGCAAGAAGGCGGCATAGAGTCCGTAATGGGCCGGCAGGCCGGCCAATTGGGCATAGGCCATGGACTGGGGCACCAGCACCAGGGCCACGGTCAGCCCGGCGATGCCATCGGTGCGCAGCACGGCCAGGTTGTATTTCTTGAACCAGGCGATGAACGGAAAAATACGGGCTATCATGAAATCCACCCCTGGCCCCGTGGCCCTGGCGCGCTTGGCGCCCCCGGCAGCCTGCCCGGTTGGGGCGCCCTAGGTTTATTGCCTGCCACAAGCAGCCGTCAAATTCCCCGCCAGGGGGTGACCAAGCGGCCTGGGCAGGATCAGATTGTTTCAAAACGCAACGCGAAGTAATTAACATGGTCTTGTATTAGGGTCAACACCCTAATGGATTGTGGGGTGTGTACCCTATACTATAGGGTATTTTACTCAACGTTCAGGGAAAATCAGCGCATAGACGAGTGGGAAATAGGCTTTTACGGGCCAGGCCTGGCCCGCCCCCCAGCGCCGGCGCCTGGCGCCAGGCCATGGAGGGGAATTGGCGGAATTAACTTGGGCTAGGGCCTGTTAACACAAACTGAGTCCATCGGCGATCAATGCGAAGCTTATGAAGCCGATGAACATCACATCGAGCTTGTCGAAGCGCGAGAATATTCTGCGGAAGCCCTTCAAGCGTCGGAACAAGCGTTCAACTTCGT
>JACRDC010000027.1 GCA_016218705.1 Desulfarculus sp. | reverse complement strand
TATCAAGGCCTCGGAGCCGGCGGCCACGGTCAGGGCGCCGTGGCTGACGCTGACCGCCGCCGTGAGATTGCCAGCGCCGGCGTCCACGTCGGCGATGGATATCTGGTTGCCGGCCAGGGCGCTGAAGGTCTTGGCCGTGTCCTCGTTGGTGGTCTGGCCGGCGGGCTTGGTTATCACCGGCGCGTCGTTGATGCCGTTCACCGTGATGGCCACGGTTTCGCTGTCGCTCTTATCGCCGCCGCTGCCCGTGTTGCCCTGGTCGTGCACCACGATGGCCAGGGAATCGGCGCCGTCGTAGTTGCCGGTGGGTGTGTACACCAGGCCATCCAGGGCGGTGTTGATCTGGGTCACGGTGCCGGTCAGGGTGAAGGTGGCCGTGTTGTTGGCGCCGGCGGTTATCAAGGCCTCGGAGCCGGCGGCCACGGTCAGGGCGCCGTGGCTGACGCTCACCGCCGCCGTGAGATTGGCAGTGCCGGCGTCCACGTCGGAGATGGATATCTGGTTGCCGCCCGCGGCGCCGAAGGTCTTGGCCACCTCCTCGTTGGTGCTCTGGCCGGCGGGCTTGGCGATCACCGGGGGGTCGTTCTGCGATTCCACCGTTATGACGGACATCCTCTCGACCGTGGATCCTCCCTGGCCGTCGCTCACGGTTATACCGATGGTCCGCGTGAGCGTGGGAGCGGCCGTGGCGGGGTTGTTGGCGAAGCTGTTGGCGTAGGTCAGGTGCTCAATCAGGGCGTCCACCGCCGTCACGGTGGAACTGGCGTTCAGGTCCACCCGCAGCTCGGCGCCGCTGGTGCCCGTGTTGACGCCGTTGATGGCGCCGAAGACCACTCCGCCGTAGGTAACGTTGGTGCCGTCAAAACCGATCTGGCCGGCGCCTGCCCCCTGGTTCTGGATGGAAAGGCTGTCCTGGGCCGCGCCTCCCACCGTGTAACGCACGCGCAACTGCCCACCGTTGAGGTTGGCGGGGTTATCCGGGTCGGAGAACACCACCGCCGAATCAATCACCTGCGCCCCGCCGGTTATATCGTTCTCATTGAAGGTCTTGGCATTCAGGCCGGTCAGGGAGGGGCTGTCGTTCTGCAGGGTCACCGTGATCTGTGAGGTTTTCTCCGCCGAGATTCCCCCGCCTGCCCCGTTGCCGTCGTCCACCGTGATGCCGATGGTGCGCGTGGCCGTGGGCGTATCGGAGCTGTTGGTGTAGGTGAGGTGCCGAAGCAATTCCTGCACCGCCGCGTCCGTGGCCACGCCCGTGTCAAGATTGACCCACAACTGTTGCCCGCTCTGGCCCTGATGCCCACTATCCACGGAGCCAATGACCTGGAAATCGCTGCCATCGCCGGCGAAGTCGTATTTGAGCAAGGTGCCGCCTTGAACGGTGATCAACCCTCCGCTGAAGATGCCCAGCGAATCTTGGGCTCCACCGCCAACAGTATAGTACACTTTTACGTTGCCGGTATCTCCGGTAATGGGGAAGTCGGAACTGAAGGTTATGTCGCTGTCTATCACCTGCGGCGTGGCGTTGACCGTGTTTTCGTTGAAGGTGACGTTATCTAGCCCCGCCACCACCGGCACGCCCATGGCGCCCTGAAAGTTGGCCAGCTTGGCGGTGTCGAAATAGGTGGCGGCGGCATCCACGTTGCCCTTCTCCAGCAACCAATCACCGCCGGCCAGGGCATTGCCGGTGCGGTCGTCGGAGGCGGCCACCTCATGCTGGGTCACCTGCTCCAGCTCGCTGACTAGGCGCATGCCCTGCTCGCTGGCGGTGAGGTCGCAGGCCAGGATGTCCAGGCGGCCGCCCTCGGCGATCATGGTGCCCAGGGCCGCCCAGAAGTGGGTAATCTCGGGCTGGGCCAAAAGGTTGTCGGCGGTGACGGTGCAGTCTTGGGTCAGGCGGATGTCGCCGGCGTTGCCGCCGCTGGCGGCCAGGGCGATGCTGGCGGCTTTGACGTCTCCCAGGAGAGCGCGGATCTGCTCCAGCACCTGGTCCAGGGTGTCGTGCTGGGCGTCATAAATGGTGGTGATGACGTTGCTGGTGGTGGCGGCGGCCAGGTCCTCGGCCCCGCTGACCGTGGAGGCGATGGCCAACACCTGGGGTCCCTCCACAGCGGCGCTGGTGGCATCGGTGGCCGCGGTGCTGGCACCGGTGGTGTCGGTGGCACCGGTGGCGTCGGGTGCGGAATCGGTGGCGGCGGTGCCCTGGGCGCTTGTGGTGCTGGCGGTGGTGGGGACAGAAGTGGTGACGCTGGTGGCGGTGGCCCCGGAATCGCAATGTATGTTGGCATCGCTGAAGGAGCCGCCGGAGCTGGGACCGCTAGGGGTGGTATCGGTGGTGGGCGCGGGTGTGGCGTTGCTCTCAGTGGCCGAGGTGTCAGCCGAGGAGGTTGTCTGGGGCCCTGGCTGGTCTGCCGTGACAGGGGTCGTGGCCGCCGCCACCGCCGCTGGAACGGCAGCGTCCATGACGATTCTTTCCTCTAGACGCATAATTCGAAGAGACATATCCCCCCTCCCAATCTCCACCCGTAACCAAGGTCATGCCGCCGGATTTTTCCAGCCATGAGCCGCTGGGCAGGCAGAACGCCACACAGGATGAATTCCCGGGCTCATACTGTGCACCCCTAGTGGTGGCATGGCCTGTCATCGCCAGCAAAAAGCCAACGATGCTCGGTATAAAAAGTATTTGCTCGTTGACCCCGCGCGCGGACGCGCCAGGCACGGCGCGCCGGGCGCGCAAGCTCCCCGGAGCCCAGGCAAAGCCAAGTGCCGGCCTGGGCGCGGCCCAAAAAATACCCGAATGTAGTTCTTGAGCCTCGGGCATCAAGCGTATAACCTCCCTCTCTCCTCGCCTCTGGGGGCGGGTTGGGGCTGGCCGGCTAGGTTCCCGAGGCTTCACCGCGTGGATTGCGCCTGGGGTTCGCCGGTCGCCAACACTATTTATATAATAAATATAATCCTAATATCCCTTAATGCTATATGGTTTTCCTTTTGGAAAACCCCGCTTCCCTGGAATCGGCGACCCTGATCGCGAAATCTCATCCCAGCCCGCGCCAGCCCGCGCCAGCCCGCGCCAGCCTGGGCCGCCACCGCAGCCACCCCGGGGGCGCGGCTGCGGAGGCTGCCGTAAATATTGCAACGTTGTTAAAGTGTTATCAAGTTGGATCGCTGCGGAAGGGCGCCTGCTCCATCCTCAATTGCGCCGAGCGGGCCAAAGGAGTATCTCACCAGGGTTAGTTTAATTATGGCCAACCCCAGCGACGGCAGACAAGAAAAATTCCTAGTCGTGGCCAAGCGCATTGCCGGCGGGCTACAGTCTGGGACGCAACAGACTGTAAACAATATTGATTTTAAAGCGAGGAAATATCAACCAGCAGGCCTGGGACCGCCTGCGCCAAGGTCTGGAGCCGATGGAAAGCCTGGGCCCGCAAACCGCGCCAGGACACCAGTAGCGGCGCAATGCCCGACCGTCGCCTAAAACATTAGTAGAGTAATTCCAATTCTAATTCAATAGTGAATTAATAATCCATGGCCAAGCCACAATGGAGCGTAGAGTTTCGGGGTGGAGCTCCATGTGTCGCAACGAGGCCGCCAAGTGGCTTTCCAGGGCTTCTATGCTGTCGAAGACGCGG
>JACRDC010000028.1 GCA_016218705.1 Desulfarculus sp. | reverse complement strand
GGCCATTCTTAATCGCCGCCGCAAGGCCTGGCCATTACGCTCGGCCTGCACCAACAGAGACCGCCACCGTGGAAGCTGCCCCAAGAATCGCGCCGCCTCGGTTAGGCCTGCGCAGCGGTTGGGCGCGGTATGGCCGGGCGGCTGGGCAGGGCACAAAAAAGAACCGCTTGGTTTTATGCTTCCCAGTTCGGCAAGTATGGTGGATTGCCGCGCCGTATCCCTTTCGGGGATGCTCCTCGCAATGACACTATCGCTGTAGCCCCCCTACCCCGGCCCCCTCACCCAGTGGGGGAGAGGTAGTAAGCAGGCCATGCCACGTTCGCCGTGGCTGGCTGGGAGCGCCACTAGCTAGCGGTGCAAGCCGGCCCGCCATTGACGCCACGCTGGCCATGCACTACCATCCCTGGGTCGCACTAACCAAGGAGTCAGCCATGCTGAAGGTCAACGAGTATTTCGAGGGCAAGGTCAAGTCCATCGCCTTTGCCAGCACCGACGGCCCGGCCACCGCCGGCGTGATGGCCGTGGGCTCTTACGAGTTCGGCACCTCCACCAAGGAGATCATGATCGTGACCTCGGGCCTCTTGAAGGTCAAGCTGCCCGGCGCCAGCGCCTGGCAAGAGTTCAAGCCCTACGAGCGCTTCGAGGTGGCGGCCAACCAGAAGTTCCAGCTTGAGGTGCCAATGGAGTCGTCCTACATCTGCCTCTACGGCTAGGCCGCGAGCCGCGGCGGGCGTATACGGGTCGGTTGGCCTTGAGGTGTTGGCCGAGGCCGGCGGCTCCCGGTGAAGGCGTTGAGGTTAAACCATGCCGGGCGGGGATAACCCCCGCCCCTACATCAAGAATAGTATATGGATTCGCGCTCTTAATGTAGGGGCGGGGTTTATCCCCGCCCGTGCTTGGCTTGTGGTGGTGTACGCGTCATGGACTGGGACGAGGACGAACCCATAGCCATCCCCATTGACGGGGTGCTGGACCTGCACACCTTCCGGCCCGGGGAGGTCAAGGCGCTCTTGGCCGACTACCTGGAGGCCTGCCAGGAGGCGGGCATCCTGGAGGTGCGGGTGATCCACGGCAAGGGCCGGGGCGAGCTGCGCCGTCTGGTGCAGGCCACGCTGGCCAGGTTGCCCCTGGTGGAGTCGTACCGGCTGGCCGAGGGCGAGCAGGGCGGCTGGGGGGCGACCGTCGTGACCCTGAATAAATCCAAGCCGCTTGCCATTTAACCCTGCGCGCGGGGCGGGCCGCACCGTCATAGCCCCGGAGCCTCTATCACCACCCTTGACCCTTCTCCCAACCTGCTGATTATCTCCAGCAAATCCTCCCTACTAAAGGCGACGCACCCCGCCGTGGGGGCGTAGCCATCCCTGGCCACGTGCAGGAAGATGGCGCTGCCCGCCCCCGGCAGCACGGGGTCGTCGTTATAGCCCAGCACCACGATCAGGTCATAGAGGCCGTCGGTGCGCCACAGCTCCTCGTGGCTGGCCGGGAAGGGCAGCTTCACCGGCTGGTTGTAGGCGGGGTGGTTGGGCTCGTCGCACCAGCCGTCATCAGGGGCGATGATGCTGACCGGTAGGCCAGTCCGGGGTGGCTGGGGGAGCTTGTCGGGGCGGTAGAGCACTCGCCGCAAGGGGAATGTCCCCGCTGGGGTGGCGCCGTCGCCCTCGCGCTTGCCGGGCTTGATGCCCGAGCGGCCCAGGGCGCAGCGATAGGCCCGGCCCTCCAGGGTCGCCCAGCCGTCGGGGGTGACGACCAGGTCACCGGCTAGGGCGGGAGCAGCCAAGATTAGCAACAAAGGGGCCAGCGCCCAGGCCGCCAGCCAAGGCGCAAGGCGGAGGTGGGGCACGCTAAAGACCGTTGGCCCGGCGGGCGGCCATCTGGGCGGCCAGGAGCACGGCGGCCTTGAGGCTGGCCGGGTTGGCCCGGCCCTGGCCGGCGATGTCGTAGGCCGTGCCGTGGTCCACGCTGGTGCGGATGATGGGCAGGCCCAGGGTGACGTTGACCGCGTCCTCGAAGTGCAACAGCTTCAGCGGTATGAGCCCCTGGTCGTGGTACATGCACACCACCAAATCGAATTCGCCCCGGGCCGCCCGCCAGAACACGGTGTCCGGCGGGTGGGGGCCGCTGGCCTGCACCCCGGCCTGCCGCAGGATCTCGATGGCCGGGGCAATGATGGTCTGCTCCTCGTCGCCGAAGAGCCCGCCCTCGCCGGCGTGGGGGTTGAGGGCGGCCACGGCCACCCGGGGACCCTTGATGCCCAGGTAGCGCTGCAAGTCGCGGGCCGCCACCAGGCCGGTCTGGGCGATGCCCTGGGGGTTCAGGCGGCCGATCACCTCGCGGTAGGCGCAATGAATGGTGGCCAGCACCACGCGCAGGCGGTTGCCGGCCAGCATCATCACCGGCTTGGGCACCCCCAACAGCCGCCCCAGCAGGCTGGTGTGGCCGGTGTCGGGGTAGCCGCCGGCGCGCAGGGCCTCCTTGCTGATGGGCGCCGTGACCATGCCCGCCACCTGGCCGGAGGTGCACAGGCGCACGGCTTCCTCCACGAAGGCCCCGGCCTGGCGTCCGGTGACGGGGGTGGGCGAGCCGGGCTTGAAGTTCTGCCCAGGCCCCACCTCCACCATCTCCACCTCGGGCATGCTAAGGCCGCAGGCCATGGCCCCGGCGGCCAGGATCAGGCGCCGGCCCACCACCAGGAGGTCGGTCTTGTCGCGCACCTCGCGGTCGTGGCAGACCCGTGCCACGATTTCCGGCCCCACCCCGGCGGGGTCGCCCAGGGTTACGGCCAGGCGGGGCCGGCCGTTGGCGGCCTCGCCGTTCATGGCTGGCCCTCCAGGCGCTGGCGCCAGTAGGCGGGGTCAAAGCCCACGAAGACCTCCTGGCCCCACAGGATCACCGGCACGCTGCGCTCGCCCGGGCACAGGCGGGCCATGCGCCTGAGCGCCCCGAAGTCATTGGCCACGTCCAGCATGTTCACCTCGAAGCCTCGCTGACGGAAAAAGTCAGCCGCCGCCTGGCAGCGTCCGCAACCGGGGGTGTGAAATACCACTACCTCCAGGGGCATGGAGGGGATGGCTGGGGGGCTCTGGTCCATGGATGCAGCTTAACATAAGAGCCAATGGCAATCAAAACCATGCTCCGGTGCGCCCGCCCCACCCTGGTGGGGCGGGCGGCGTCCTGGCCTGTGATTTAGGTGGCCAGCCGGGGAGACATCTTCGCGCGCTGGCTTCCTGGGCGGCCCCCCGGCGGGCTGGCAAGCTGGCCCCATCCTGGCAGCCACAGGGCGGCCACCCACCGGAGGGGACCATGAGCGTCTGCCGCTTCCTGTACCAGAATCTGCTGACCGAGCCGGCCCAGGTCAGCGTCTCCTCTGCCCAGCCGGGCATGGTGGGCATGCCCGTGGCCCAGGCCCGGGGCACGGCGGTGGCCTATACCTCCGGTCTGCACCAGGGCGGCCAGGACCGCGTCTTCCTGCTGGAGATTGATTCGCTGGCCGCCGGCAGCCAAGTGGGCCAGGCCACCTTCCGCTGGCGGCGTAGCGACCATGGCGACTGGGAGGGCTTGGGCCTGACCACCCAAAGGAGCTTCCTGGACCTGGCCGACGGGGTGCGGGTCAAGTGGGTCTCCGGAGCGGGGCCGGACTTTGTCAAGGGCGACAGTTGGAGCATCCTGGCCGGCCGCAACCAGGGGCCGGCCCTGCTCCTGGACCGCGACCGCGACACCACCTGGCAAGCCACGGGCTGCGCCCAGGAGAGCATCAGCGTGGACCTGGGGGCCAGCCAGGAGGTGGCGGCCCTGGTGCTGGCCGACCACAACCTGGGCGATCAGGCCCAGGTGACCCTCTTGGCCAGCGGCCAGCCCGACAACTGGCAGGCCCCGGACTTCAGCCAGAGCCTGGCCCCCACCCGGCCCCATCTGGTGGCCCTGCCCGGCCAGGCCTTTCGCCACTGGCGCCTGGCCATCAGCGACCCGGCCAATCCGGCGGGAACCATTAGCGCCAGCCTGCTCTACCTGGGGCACTGCTTCCAGCCCTCGCGCATGTTCGGGGCGCGCTACACGCGCACGTGGGTGGCTGGGCGCTCCACCACCGCCACCGACGCCGGCAAGGTGGCCGGCAGCGCCCGGGGCCTGGCCGAGGCCTGGCGCATTTCCTTCCGGGGGCTGGGCCAGGCCGACGTGGCCGGATTCCAGGCCCTGTACCGGGCCATCCACGATCCCCAGAGCGGACGCCTGAGCCCCCTGTTCTTCACGCCCTTTGGCGAGGACCCGGCCAGCACCCTCTACTGCCTGCCCGGGGCCTCGCTCACCCCGGTGTACCAGCACCTGGGCTCCTACGCCCTGGACCTGGAGCTGCAAGAGGTGATACGCACCCATGTTTAACCTCAGCCAAGCCTTTCACCGCGCCCGCCGCGACCGCAACCAGGCCCCGGTAGTGCTTTTCTGCCTGACCAACGCCTTTGGCGCCCGCCTGTACTGCGACCGCCACCCCGGCCCAGCCCTGGCCGAACAGCGGGCCTCGGTCATGGCCGATGGCCGCCAACTGGCCGACGGCGGCCGCAAGGCCGGCGAGGGCCTGTGGCCCCTGCTGGAGCGGGGGGCGCGGGTGCTGTCCTTTGGCCGCCTGCGCGAGACGCTCGCCCCCCTCAAGAACGAGATGCTGGCCAGCCTGCGCCAGGAGGAGGCCGGCAGCCTGACCCTGGTGCTCAGCAACGCCGGGGCCAAGGGCCAGCGCCCCTTCAGCCGCCTGGAGGCCCAGGAGAACCTGCTGGGCGCCACCGGCGAGCTGTCGGTGGGCTACAGCGGGCTTGAGCCCCAGGACTTCATGAGCCGCTTCCAAGGGCGGGTGATCGCCTACCGCCTGGAGGCCGACCGCCTTACCCTGACCTTGAGGGCCCTGTGATGACCGACCTAAGCGCGTTGGCGCCCCTCAGGCGGGCCTGGGACTATGCCGCGCCCCGGCGTCCGGCCGAATGCCTGCCAATGGTCTACGGCGACATGCAAGGCGGCAACGGACCCTTGTGGAACGCCGTGTGCCTGGACACGGCGGCCCATGTCTACGCCCTGGCCGGGCACCCCCTGCTGGATTCGGCCGCCGGCAACCAGGTGACCCTCTACGCCTCGGACGGCCAGGCCCTGGACCCCGCCAGCTATAGCCTTGACCTTTGCCATGACTTTCAGGACCGGGGGCTGATCGCCACCGCCACCTTGAATGCCGAGGCCGGCGTCCAGGAGCCGATGGGGGTGCGCGCCCAGGGCAAGCCTGGCCCGGACAGCCAGCTCATAACCAACCCCCTGGAGGTGGCAGAGGACTTTTTGGTGGGGGTCTGCGGGCTCAACCCCAAGGAGCTGGACCAGGGGGCGCTTTCGCGCTCGCGGGGCCGGGCCGCGGCCCGGGGCTTTCGGGCCAGCGGCCTGATAAACCAGCCCAAGGCCGTGGCCAGTCTGTTGACCGAGATAATGTCCACCTTCCTGGGCTCCTGGTGGCGGGGCGGCGACGGGCGTTTGCGCCTGTACCTTGACCTGGGGCCGGGCAGCGCCAGCGACGGCGAGCTGGCGGCCATGCTGGGCCAGGCCCATCTCAAGGACGTCTCGGTCTCGGCGCGCCTGGCGGACGTGGTCAACCGCGCCGTGGCGCTCTATTGCAAGAACTACCGCAACAACCAGTACGAGGCCGGCCACGACGGCCTGGCCAGCCAGGACCCTTTGAGCATCGCCCTCTACGGCCCGCAGGCTCGCACCCTGGAGCTGCCCTGGGTGCGCGACGCGGCCACGGCCACGGCCCTGGCCGCGGCCCTGGTCAGGGGCTTTCGCGTGCCCCGGCGGGTCATCACCTGCCAGGAGGACGCCCTGGCCAACCTGTCCCTGGAGAAGGGCGACCTGGCGCTCTTGAGCCTGGATTGGCTCTACGACGGCCAGGGACAGCCCCTGGTCAACCGCATGGTGCGGGTGCTGGGCCTGGAGCCCCAACTGGACAAGGGGACCATCGCCTTCACCCTGTTGGATACGGGGTTCCACAAAACCAAGGCCCTCTTGGCCGACGGGAGCGCGCCGGCCGATGGCCGGGAGCTGGCCGGCGGCGGGCGGGACCGGACGGAGTATCAGGCATGAGCGAGCAGACCATTCAGTACAACGAGGAGATGGTGGGGGCCGGGCATCCCACCAAGGAAGACACCCTCAACCGCCTGGCCCTGGTGGAGACGGGCACGGACGGCCATGGCAAGTACCGCTACCTGGCCAGCCAGGCCTCGGCCCCGGCCACCGGCGCGGCCGAGGGCGTGCTCTACGCCAAGCAGGCCGGCGGCCAGGCCGAGGCCTTTTACCGTGGCCCCGGCGATGGCGCCGAGGCGCGGCTGACCCGCCAGGGCGAGCTGGCCGACGTGCTGCGCCCCCGGCCGGTGCCGGGCCTGTACCTGGACGACCAGGACCCCTGCCAGGGCGAGGCCACGGCGGGCTACCTGCGCTTTGCCAACAGCGGCCAGGCCTGGGGCTGGTGCGACTTCAAGGCCTGGCTGGCGGACGTGGCCTGGCGCGTCAGGCTGGAGGTCATGATGAGCAGCGGCGAGGCCTCCCAGGTGGGCCTGGGCCTGGCCTACCAGGTCTTCGCCGCCGGGGCGGTGATGAACCCGGTGCGCCTGCGCTGGAAGGCCTCCACGGCCTACCTGGTGGGCGACCAGCGGGTGCCCCCCACGCCCAACGGCTATTATTACCAGGTCACCGCGGCCGGCACCTCGGGCTCCTCCGCGCCCACCTGGCCCACCACCATCGGCGATATCGTCAGCGACGGCGGCGTTACCTGGCGTTGCCAGGCGGCGGGCCTCAAGGGGCTGACCCAGAGCGTCACCGCGCCTTCGGCGGCCTATGCCCGCTTTGAGGTGGACAGCGCCGGCCTACAGATACCCGCCGGCGAGGTGGCCCTGGACAGCCGCCTGCTCCTGGGCCTGTGGCGCTCGGCCAGCGACGCCCACGGCGGCGACCTGTTGGTCAACGAGATGCTCATCCAGCCGGTGGAGGTGTAGCCATGCTGCGTCTGCTCGGCGGCACCACCAAGACCCATCGCGGCACCACCGTGGTCAACCACAACAGCGGCGCGGGGATCACCATCACCACCGACGTGGACGTCTCCAGCTTGGGGCTGACCTCGTTGGAAAAATGCGCCGAGAAGCTCAAGGGCTTCACCATCAACGGGTCTTCCATTGGCCAGGTCCGCCTGCTTTTGACCAGCTCGACCAACCTGCGCATCGTTACCTACAGCTCGCAGAACATCTACACTCTCACCGTGGAGTGGGAGATCGAGGCCGGCAGCAGCCTGTCCGTGACGCGGGTCACCACCACCCATGTATCGGCAGCCGTGGACTGGTGCGCGGAAACCAACGAGACCATTACTAGCGTGGGTGACACCAGCAAGACCGAGGCAATCTGCAACGGCTGCACCTCGGGCACGGGGCAGAACCTGATCGCCAAGGTCAAGCTGGCCTCGGCCACGAGCCTCAACGTCAAAAACCGGGCCGAGGCCGGCGGCGTAACCATCACCGCCCAGAGCCTGCTGCTCAAGCGCGCGGCCTAAGGGAGGGCACATGGACTACTACCGCATCATCTGCGGCCAGGACGGCACGGTCAGGAGCATGAGCAGGTTCGATCACCAGCCGCTGCCCATGCCCCTGGCCTACATCACCACCGACACGGCCGTCTACGAGGCCGGCCTGGCCGACCTGGGCCGGCTCAGGGGCGTCGTCGAGGAGGGCCAGGTGGTGGGCGTCCAGCTTGACCCGGCCTGGGAGCCGCCGGCCCCGCCGGCCGATCCCTTCCAGGAATTGACCGAGGTGGTCAGGCGCAACCTGGCCGCCAGCCCCCACGACAAGCGTTTCCTGACCCAGAAGGCCATTGGCAAGCAGGCCATCGCCTGGATCAAGGAGCACCCGGCCTGCACCCCCCAGGAGGCCGAGGATTACGTCATGGGCCTGGTGCAGGCCGAGCTGGCCGGCGAGCCCATGGTGCCCAAGCTCTACTGGGAGTACCAGGGCGTACCCCAGGGCCTGGCCATGAGCTACCTGCACGAGGCCATAAAGCGCGGCTATCTGCCGGCGGGCACTCCGCTGACCTGGGTCAGCCTGACGGGGCTGATCGTGGCCACGCCCCAGGAGCAGATCGCCGCCTGGCTCAGGAGCCTGTAACCCCCGCCTCCTCGCCAGCCTCGCTCCCCGCCACCCCTCCCCCCAACGCCAGCCGCCGGTCCGGAGAGTTTCGGGCCGGCGGCTGGCCCACCGTCCTGGGCCGTGGCGGCGCAGATCAGCTTGAAGGTTCCATCTGAAAAATACGGGCGGGGGTAAACCATGCCCCTACATTAAGACAACGTGGTAATTGCCTTTTTGGGTGTAGGGGCGGGGTTTGCCCCCGCCCGTCTTGTTTCAACGGAAATCGCTCAGCATGTCACTAGAAGCGGTAGCCCACCTGGCCGGCGAAGTAGGCGCCGTCCTCCAGGCTCAGGCGGTCCTGCCAGCGGTCGCCGTAGTTCTCGCCCTGGAAGAAGAAGCGGTCAAAGGCCCAGCCGCCGCTGATGTCCAGCACCAGGCCGCGCCCCAGGTCGTAGGAGGTGCCGGCCAGGGCGCGCTTCTGATAGAAGAAGAGCCGGTTCTCGCTGCGGGGGCGGTCGGCCAGCAGGTAGCTCTGGTGGAACATCTCGAAGCCGGTGTACACGGCCAGGGGCGGGGCCAGGTGGTAGGTGGCGCGGGCGCGCAGGGTGCGGGTCATGACGTAGGACAGGCTCAGGTCCAGGTCGGCCAGGGGGCGGTAACGCAGGCTGCTGAAGGGCGCGCCGGCCAGCACCTGGAATTGCTTTGAGGGCGCGTACCAGTACCCCGCGCCGGGTATCAGCGGCATGCCGGTGATGATCTCGCGGTTGTTGTCATAGTTGACCAGCACCAGCCAGGCGCCGTGCTGGCCGCTGGGCAGGCGGGCGAAGGCCGTGGCCCCGTATTGGCTTTCGCCGTCGCTGTGAAAGGGCTTGTCGCTGGCCGAGCCGCCCCGGGCCGCCAGGCCCAGCACCACGCCATTGTCCAGCCGGTGGCGGAACTGGGCCGATAGGTTCAGGTCCCACAACTCGGCGGGCATGCTCTTGCCCGAGGGCAGCTTGGTGGGGGTGTCCAGATCCAAATAGCGGGCGCGGGCGCTTAGGGATAGATCATTGCTGGAGTTCTGCCATAGGGGCGTGGACCCTCTCAGTTCGTGCTGGGTGAAGCCCAAGGCGCCGCCGTGGTCGGTGGTCTTCTGGTCGCCCTGGTGCTCGGCCTGGTAGCCCAGGCTGGGTTTGGCCTGGCCCAGCTCGCTGGTCAGCCAGGCGCCTACCTCCGGCGCGGCGGCCAGGCCAGGGGCGGGGGCCAGGAGCAAAAGCCCCAGCAGCCAGGGCAGCCAGCGGGCCAGGGCATGGGTATGAGTACGCGGCATGTCTGCTCCCTGTGCTTGCGGTAGCGTCTAATACCAATATGCAATCAAAGCCATCCATGGCTTTGATTGCTGATCGGCCGGGCAAAAGCGTGATTTTGCCCAACACGGCGGTCAGACACAGGATGTAGCAAGCAGGCCGCCTCGTCAAGATTCATGTTGTATCGGGTATGTCAACCGAGGAGATTCTGCCCCCTCACCCCGGCCCTCTCCCCCGGTGGGGGAGAGGGGGCAAGAAACAGCCCTCTGGTCTTTTCTCTGGGGGGGCGTTGGCGGGAGCCGGCGGGGCGTGCCCTTACCCCGTAAGAATGGGGGCCAGGAGGGCCGCCACGGGTCTTTTTACGATGGAACCGGAAGGCGGGTTACGCTAAAGCTAACCCGCCCTACATATTTCCATTCACCAGAGCCTCACCACGGGAGCCGCCGGCTTTGGTTGTGGCAATAACCTCAACCGACTCGTTAACGCCCGCCGCGGCTCGCGGCCCCGCTCGCGGCCCCGTCGAGGACTTGGCGCACCGCCCGGCCCAAGCTGGCCAGGTCCAGGGGCTTGGCCAGTATGGTTATGCCCAGGGCGCGGGCCTGCTCCTCGGGAACCTGGCTGGAGCGGCCCGAGTAGATGATGACCGGCAGGCCGGGACGCAGGGCCAGAACCTCCCGGGCCAGGTCCAGGCCCGACAGGCCGGGCATGATCTGGTCGCTGAACAGCAGGTCAAAGGCCTGGGGGCCGGCCTGGAAGGCCTCCAGGGCCTGGGCGCTGGAGCCCAGGGCGGTGACCCGATAGCCCAAGAGCTCCAGCATCTGGCGGCCGGCCTCCACCAGGTCGCCCTCGTCATCCACCAAGAGGATGGCCTCGCCGCCCCGGGGCACGCCGTCAAGGGACCACTGCCCATCCTCGGCGGCGGCCTGGTCCACGGTAGGCAGCCAGACGCGGAAGGCGGCGCCCTGGCCGGGCTGGCTCTCCACGGATACGCGGCCGCCGTACTTGGCCGCGATGCCGTGCACCACGGCCAGGCCCAGGCCGGTGCCCTCGCTGGGGCCCTTGGTGGTGAAGAAGGGGTCGAATATCTTGTCCAGGATCTCGGGGGCGATGCCCGCGCCACTGTCGCGGACACTGATCTCCAGGTAGGGGCCGGGCTTGAGACCGGGAGAGTCGGCTTGGCCGCCGGCCGCCAGGTTGAACTCGCGCAGGCCCACCGCCAGCACCCCGCCCCCAGGGTCCATGGCTTGGGCGGCGTTGGTGCACAGGTTCATGAGCATCTGGTGAATCTGGGTGGGGTCGGCCAGGACCACGGCGTGGGAGTCCAGGGTGGTCTTCATCTCGATGTTGGCCGGCAGGGTGGCGCGCAGAAGGTGCAAGACTTCCTTGGCGATGACCCTGACCTCCACCGGCCGGGGCGCGCCGTCGCTGGAGCGTGCGAAGGTTAGTATCTGCCGGATCAGCTCCTTGGCCCGCTGGCAGGCCTGGAGCACCTTGTGCAGGTGCTGGCGGGGGGCCTGCTGATCGCCCAGACGCGTCAGGGCCAGCTCGGTGAAGCCGGTGATGGCGCCCAGAATGTTGTTGAAGTCGTGGGCGATGCCCCCGGCCAGGGTGCCCAGGGCCTCCAGCTTCTGGGTCTGGCGCAGGGCGCGCTCGCTCTGTTTGATGTGGGTGATGTCGGCCAGGCAGACCACCATGCCCGCCGGCTGGCCGCCACCGCCCCGAAAGACGGCGGCGCTGACGCTCACCGACAGACGCCGGCCGTCCTTGGCGATACGCACCGACTCGAAATGGGCCTGGCCCTCCTGGCTGGCGTAGACTCGCTGGCTGCCCTCGGTGGTGGCGGCCTGGTACTCGGCGGGAATATAGGGAATGGGCCGGCCGAGGACCTCCTCGGGGCTGTAGCCGAACAGGCGGCTGAAGGCGGGGTTGATGAAGGTGGCGCGGCCCTGCTGGTCGTAGAGGATCACCGGGTTGGGCGAGGCCTGCAGAACGGCGTGGTGCTTGGCGTAGGCCTCCAGCAGGGCCTGCTCGGCCATCTGCTTGGTGCGGTCCGACTGGTAGCGGCGCCAGGAGATGAAGCCGGTGAGGCTGCCCACCAACAGCACCGCCACCAGGCCCATGTAGGTGAAGGTGCGGGTCAGGGCGATTATCTCCTGGCGCACGTCGCCCAGGTACACGCCGGTGCCCACCACCCAGCCCCAGGGCTTGAAGAGCTTGACATGGGAGAGCTTCTCCTCCACCCGCGTGGGGTCGTCCTGCCATTGCCAGTGGTAGCTGAAAAAGCCCTCGCCCCGGGTCTTGACCAACTCCACCGCCTCCACCATGAAGCGCTTGCCCTTGATGTCTGTCAGCCCGGACTGGTCCTGGCCCTCGTGGTCGGGGCGGTAGGGATGGGCCAGGGTGACCAGGTCCAGGCCAATGATCCAGAAGTAGTCCTTGTTCTCGGGGCCGTAGCGGAACTCGCGCACCCTGGCCCTGGCCCTGTGCTGGGCCTCGGCCAGGCTCAGGGCGCCGCTCTCCACCTGATCGAGGTAGGTGTTCAGAAAGCTGATGACGATGCTGGTGGTCTCGCGGATGAAGTCCTGCTTTTTCTTGAGCAGGGACCTCTCGGTCTCGGGCAGGATGAAGACGAACAGGGAGACCGCGATAAGGGCCACGGCCAGGGCGCTGGGGAAGAAGGCGCCGAGGTATTTGCGCATGCCAGGCTCCCAGGTGCTCAATTTCGCGCAGGCTCGATAGCCGCCCTCCAGGCCCGGCGTTGCTTCCGGGCTCATTAAAAAATTATAGCACCTATTTCAGCGGCACCAGCAGCTTCTGCCCGGGCTTGATGGCGTCGCTCTTGAGGCCGTTGGCCTGCTTCAAGGCGGCCACGCTCACCCCCAGGCTGCGGGCGATGCCCGACAGCGACTCTCCGCCCTTGACCGTCCACTCGCGCTTGGCCTGGCCCTTGGCCACGATGGTCTTCTTGGCCTCCGGCGAGGCGTTGGGCAAGGGCGGCGCGGGCTGGGGGGCGGTGGCCGCCGCCGGGGCGAAGGCCGCCTGGGGCATGGACGCCGCCGGCGGCCCGGGCGCGGCCTGGGAAACCTGGGCCGCCGGCCCGTCGGCCTGGGCCGGGGCCGGCGGCTGGGCCACCGGGACCGCCGGCGCGGCGGAGTCCTCGCGGGGGCCCAGGGCCGGCGGCGGGGCATCCTCGGCCGGGGCGCGGCCGGCGGCGGGGGCGGGGGCGGGCGGCTCGGGGGCCGCCGGGGCGGCCACGGGGGCCGGCTCCAGGCGGGTGGCGGCCAAGCGCTGTGCCAGGCCCGTGCCCTGGCCCTTGGGCACCTTGAGGTCGTGCACGCCCTTGGGCACCATGTAGGTCATCAACTCGGGGTTCAGCTCCTTGAGCATGCGCACGGTGGTGCCCGTGGCCTGGCCCAGGGAGCGCAGGTGCAGGTTGCCGGCCAGGTTGAGGCGCACGCGGTCGGCCGGCAGGGGCTGGTACAGGACGTCGTCGGGCAGGCAGTAGCCGTAGGCGCTGGGGTTCTCCAGGATCAGCTTGGCGGCCATGATGCGGAAGACATAGCGCATGGTCTCGTAGGGCAGGTACAGGTCGTAGTAGCTTCTCACCCCCTGCTCGGCCATCTCCTGGCGCACCCGGCGCTCGCCGCAGTTGTAGGCGGCCATGGCCAGGCTCCAGGAGCCCAGGCTCTTGTGCAGGTCGCGCAACAGGCCCAGGGCGGCCTCGGTGGCCTTCTCGGGGTTGCGGCGGTCGTCGAAGTAGGCGTCGCGCCTGAGGCCGTAGGCCCGGCCCGTGGCCTCCATGAACTGCCATGGGCCGGTGGCCCCGGCCACCGAGACCACCCGGTGCAACAGCGAGCTCTCGGCCACGGCCAGGTATTTGAGGTCGTCGGGCAGGCCCACGCTTTTCAGCCGCGCCGAGATGTGGGGGAAGTAGCGCTGGGCGCGCTTCATCCACATCACCACCTGGGCCTGGTCGTGCACGGCGATGGTGAACTCGCGGTCCAGGGACTCGGCCACCAGGGGGTTCTCTAGGGGCACCCGCTCGCCGGCCAGGAACAGCTCCTTGGGCATCTGGGGCAGGTAGCGGGGGGCGCAGTAGTCGCCGCCGGGGCCGGCGGTGGCCGGCGAGGCCGGCGCCGGGGCGGCGGGGGCCGCCGGGGCGGCCACGGTCTGGCGGGGGGCGGGTTGGCCGGCGCCTTGGTCGGCCACGCAGGAGCCCAGGGGCAGGCTCCAGGCCAGGACCAGGGCCAGCAGCAGGCAGGCGCGCGCGGGGGCCATGGGCATGTCTCCTCCCGCCTGGGGGCGGGGCATGGGGCGCGGGCCTGGCCCGCCCGGGGTGGGCGGACCAGGTGGGATGGGTCTAGCGCTCGTCGGCGGCGTACAAATAGTTGATGAGCGCCGGCTCGTAGGCTTGCAGTTCCTCGGCCTTGAAGAAGCGGGCCACCTCCACGCTAGCGGTCTCCACCGAGTCGCTGGCGTGCACCAGGTTGGCCTGCATGCTCATGCCCAGGTCGCCGCGGATGGTGCCGGGGTCGGCCTTGCGGGAGTTGGTCACGCCGCAGAGCCTGCGGCAGACCTCCACCGCCTCCAGACCCTCCAGGCACAGGGCGATCACCGGCAGGCGGCTCATGAACTCGGCGATGGTGGGGAAGAAAGGCTTGGACGCCAGGTGGCTGTAGTGCTCCTTCAGGATGGCGTCATCGAGCTGCATCATCTTGATGCCGGCGATTTTCAGCCCCTTTTGCTCGAAGCGGCCCAGCACCGCCCCGGCCAGGCCGCGGGCGATGGCGTCTGGTTTGATGAGGATGAGGGTGCGTTCCACGGTTGAGATGTCCTTTCGCTTAAATGGTGACGGGCCGGGCGCGGCCTTGGGGCCGGCGCCCCGGCCGGGGGTTTAGGTAATTTGTTCACGCTGGCGCCCGGTTGTCAAGGGAGGGCGCCGTAAAACCCCAGGGTGGCCGGCGGAGGGGCTGTCAAGCCGCGCGATATCCTTGCAAATTAGTATGAAATGCTTACGATTGACTCAGAGAGCATTGGCTCACTGAGCATGAAAGGAGGGTGCCTTCGCCACCTTCAGATACCGCGACGCCGCGCTGACCTGGGAACCCGAGCACGGCTACCGCGAGCTAGGGACGGGTGAATGGGTTCTGTCGCCCGAGGAGGCCGTGGGCGGCTATGTTGAGGGGGACCCCCACGGGCGCGAGGATTACGAGGTTTTGGCCCGGCGGGTGCAGGCCTTCTGGCTGGGGCACCTGGGCGGGTCGGCGGGTGGCATCGAGGAGGTCCGCTTCGAGAACTGACCTCCAGGGAGGCTCAAGCCTAATCTGACCAGCACAGCCTAGGGCTGACGGCCGCCGGCCTGGGATAGACCGGCGGCCTTTGTTGGCGCCGGACGCGCGAAGACAAGACGGGCGGGGCAGGGTTTGTCCGCGCCCGTCTCGTGCTGGGGAGATAACTCCCGCCCTTGCATCAAGATGCCGTGAAGCCGGTTGACGATGTTTCCGCGGGAGCCGCCAGCGCCGGTTTTGGCCCCCAGGCCAGCCACGCCCCGCCGGGGCCACCCGGCTGCCCGCCGCGGCTCGCGCCCCGGCCCGTCATGGCCCCGCCCGGGGCCCCTGGCCGTGGCTTGAGCCCAAGGCCTTGACGCAGCGGTTCTTGCCCTGGGCCTTGGCCTGGTACAGGGCCTGGTCGGCGCGGTGAATGAAGTCCTGGGCGTCCTCGCCGGACCCCAACCGGGCCACGCCCAGGCTCACGGTGACCCGCACCTCGTGCTGGGAGCGCGGCCACAGGCCCAGTTGCTCCACCCCCCGGCGGATGCGCTCGGCCACCTGCTGGGCGGCATCCAGGCCGGTGCCGGGCAACAACACCGTGAACTCCTCGCCTCCGTAGCGGCAGGCCACGTCGCCCTCGCGCACCGTCCTTTTCAGCACCCGCGCCACGCCCAGCAGGAGCCGGTCGCCCTCCACGTGGCCGTGGGCGTCGTTGAAGGCCTTGAAGTCGTCCAGGTCCAGCATGATGAGCGATAGGGGCTGGTCAAGGCGGCGGGCGTGCTCCATCTCGCTGGTGAGCTTGCTCTTGAGGAAGCGCAGGTTGTACAGGCCGGTGAGCCCGTCGGTGACGGAGAGCTCCTGATAGCGGCGCTGGCTGCTGGCCAGCTCCTGGCGCTCCTGGTTCAACAGCCTGATGCGGTCGGCCAGGGCCAGGGTCAAGAGCAGCGACTCCAGGGCCGTGCCCACGGGCAAGAGGTAGGCCGTCCAGGGGCTGTGGGGCAGCCAGCCCAGGGAGACCAGCTCGAAGGCAAAGACGCTGATGACGAGCACTGTCCAGGCAGCCAGAAAGAAGCGGGCTGAGTGGAAGCCCCGGCGCAGGCAGGCCGCCGCCGTGCAGATGGCGTGCAGCGGCCCCAGGGCGCCCGTGGCGTAGCCCAGGGGGTTGCCCAGGTCCAGGCGGCCGGCCAGCACCAGCCCGGCCATGACCACCGGGGCGTAGAGGAAGATGTTCAGCATCTTGTCCCAGAAGGGGGCGTTTTGGCGGCTGTCCAGAAAGACGCGGGTGAACAGGGCCGCGAAGAACATGGAGCAGGCCATGAATAAGGCCTGGGCCTGGGCCAGCCCCGGCTGGGGCAGGGTCAACACGGCCCCCAGGTGGCCCTGCAGGGATAACTGGGCCATGAGCATGGAGAGCACGTAGAAGATGTAGGCCACGTAGGCCTTTTGGCGCAGGGACAAGAAGATCAGTAGGTTGAAGATGACCATGGCCACCATGGCCCCGAAGATGACGCCAAAGGCCAGGCCGTCGCGGAAGGCGTGGCCCATGAAGTCCCGCACGGTCCACACGCGCACGGCCATGCTCAGGGAGATTTGGCTGGAAAGACGCACATAGGCCGGGCGCGACGGGTCCAAGCCGGCGGGCAGCAGAAAGACCGGGGTGCGGAAAACGGCCTGCGCGGCCGGGCGGGGGCGGGTGGTGCCGGCGGCCAGGTGCCGCCGGTCTCCCGGAGAGGCTTCCAGGGGCAGGTGGATGTCCACCTGGTCAATGATGGCCTTGCCCAGCTCCAGGAACCTGGCCTGCTCCCGGCCGAACACGGTGGCCGGCAGGGCGGGCGGCAGGTCAAAACGCAGCCACACGGCCCCGCTCTTGAGCCCCAGGGAAAGCGGCCTGGCCCCCCAGGGCTGGAAGCGGCCCCGCATGGCCGGCGAGGACACCTCCTCCAGACCCAGTTGGCCGCCGGGGTCCTCCAGGATTTCCAGGGAGGGCAGGTGGGGTCCCTGGGCCGCCCAGGCCGAAGGGGCCGGTGGCTCCTGGGCGGCGCAGGGCAGGGCCAGGCCCCAGCACATGAGGGCCAGCAACAGAAGCCACGCGGGTCTGTGAGCAAATGCCTTCATGCCTTGGCTCGCCCTGTGAAATCAACGATGGCTCGACTTGGCGATGCCCCTAGCCGTCAAGCAAAACAGCCACGGCGCCGAAACCTGGCCCGGCACCATGCCACGTGGCTAAAGAGAGAACAATTATTAGCATGGCCGCCAAATAAGCGCAAGACGGTAGCCTTTGTTTTGGCCCCCTGTCCCTGGCCAAGGGCTGTTGTCAACAAATAGAACTGTCCGGTGTAGTAGCACATAAACTGTCCGGTTTTTTGCGCGAGGGGGAATCCCCGGAGGGCGTAGCCCGGAGGGGATTTCCCCTCGCGAGCCGCCGTGCGCCCCCCCTATGCGGC
>JACRDC010000026.1 GCA_016218705.1 Desulfarculus sp. | reverse complement strand
CCCTGCCGGTGCCCTAAGAATGGCCGGGCTAAGAGCGGGACACGGGGCTTGGGCGGCCAGAAAACCAAAGCTCGCCGGCCAGAGGATGCCCGGATCAAGGGGCAACAACCTAATACTGTATGATTGTCATTAAATTGGTATCAGGCCCCCGCTGCCAGGACGGGGGCCTGAATTATTTTTACGGGCCTGGATTTTTTCAGCGCCCTTGGCTGAAGATCACCGCCAGGATGCGCGCCGGCTCATCGCCCACCGGGCGCAGCAAATGGGGCTCGGTGGAGTCGTAGTAGATGCTGTCGCCGGGCTCCAGGAACTCGCGGGCGTCGCCCACCAGGGCCTCCATGCGCCCATCCAGCACGAAGATAAACTCCTCGCCGTCGTGGCTGGAGGGCTCCACCTGGTCGTCGGCCTTGTTCAGGGTCACCAGGAAGGGCTCCATGGAGCGGTTTTTCTTTTGGGGGGCCAGGGCCTCGTAGGAATAGCCATAGGCCGTGCCCTTCTGGGAGGCGAAGCGGCTCATGGCCGGCCGCTCGGCGGCGCGCACCACGGTGTAGGGCCGGTCCTCGCCGCTGGCGATGAGCGTGCCCAGCTTCATGCCCAGCGCCTTGCCCAGTTTGATGAGGGTGCCCAGGGGCGGGCTGGCGGCCTCGTCCTCGATCTCACCCAGGGCCGTCTCGCTCAGGCCCGTGCGCTGGGCCAGATCGGCCAGGCTCAGGCCCTTTTCCTCGCGCAAGGCCCGCACCCTTTTGCCCACCGGAGTATCCAGGTCGGCCTGGGAAGGCCCGGCCAGCGCCGCCACCTTGGCCACCCCGCGCAGGTAGTCGTCCTGGCGGCTGGATTCCCGATAGTCCTGCATGCTGTGCATCAGGTCGTGGTGGCCGTTATCCTCGTGATGGCTCATGGGCGCGTCTCCTTGCCGTGGGCTGGGTAAGGCAGGCCTAGCTTTGTTTGGCGAACTCGGCCCCCCGGCTGAGGGCCGCCGAGTTGACCGGAATCATTTTATGATAGCGCGGGTCCAGGGCCTCGGGCAGGCATTTGACCACCTGCTCCACCGTGACCAGGCCGCTGACCTGCACCAAGGCCCCCAGCATGACCATGTTGGCCAGACGGGGGTTGCCCACCTCGCTGGCCAGCTCCAGGGAGGGGATGCGCAGGATACGCTTGGTGCGTGCCTGCACGTATTTCTCATCCACTAGGCTGGAGTTGACCAAGAGCAGGCCGTTCTTCTTGACCTTGGGGCTGAACTTCTCGGCCGAGGGGTTGTTGAGCACCACGGCGCTGACCGGCTCCTGCACGATGGGCGAGCCCACCGGCTTGTCGCTGATGACCACCGTGCAGTTGGCGGTGCCGCCGCGCATCTCCACGCCGTAGACCGGCATGTAGGTGACCTGGCGGCCGGCCTTCATGGCCGCGTAGGCCAGAAGGTTGCCCATGAGCATCACGCCTTGGCCGCCAAAGCCGGCGATTATGGTGTCGAAGTACATTCTGTGCTCGCTCCCGCGTTATTCCGCGCGCCGGTCCTTGAAGGTGGCCAGGGGGAAGTAATCGGCCATTTCCTTGCCCACGCGGGCGTTGGCCGCCTCGGGCGTCATTTTCCAGTTGGTGGGGCAGGAGGAGAGAAACTCCACGAAGGCGAAGCCCCAGCCGTTGACCTGATACTCAAAGGCCCGCTTCAGGGCGGCCTTGGCCTTCTTGAGGTTCTTGATGTTGTCCACCGCCACCCTGGCCACGAAGGAGGCCCCCTCCAGGGTGGTGAGCATTTCGGCCATGCGGATGGGCGGGCCGGCGGTCTCGATGTCGCGGCCCCGGGGCGAGGTGGTGGTCACCTGGCCGGCCAGGGTGGTGGGGGCCATCTGGCCGCCGGTCATGCCGAAGACCGCGTTGTTGACGAACACCACCAGGATTTTCTCGCCCCGGTTGGCGGCGTGCACGATCTCGGCGGTGCCGATGGCCGCCAGGTCGCCGTCGCCCTGGTAGGTGAAGACGAAGTTGTCGGGGCGCGCCCGCTTGACCCCCGTGGCCACGGCCGCCGCCCGTCCGTGGGGCGACTCCACCACGTCCACGTCGAAGTAGTCGTAGAGGAAGACCGAGCAGCCCACGCTGGCCACGCCGATGGTCTTCTCGCGCAGGCCGAAGGCGTCGAGCTGCTCGCCCACCAGGCGGTGTATCACGCCGTGATGGCAGCCCGGGCAAAAATGCCAGGGCACGTCCTTCAGCGACTTGGGCCGGTCGAAGACCTGGGTAAGCTTGGGCTGGGCGGCCTTGGGCTGGGCGGCCTTGGCCGGGGCGGGTTTGGCGGGGGCCTTCTTGCTTGTCTGGGCGCTCATTTGCGGCCTCCCTGGCGCCAGGCCTTCTCGACCTCGTGGGCCAACTCGTCGGGGGTGGGGATGGAGCCGGGCGGACGGCCGTAGAAGTCCACCTTGGCCTGGCAGTCGGCGGCCAGCCGCACGTCTTCCACCATCTGGCCGGTGTTCAACTCCACGGCCATGAGGTGCCCGCACTGCTGGGCAGCGGCCAGCACCGCCGCCTTGGGGAAGGGGAACAGGGTAATGGGGCGCAGCAGCCCGATCTTGCGCCCCTTGGCCCTGAGCTTGTCCACCGAGGTCTTGAGTATGCGCGCCACCGAGCCGAAGGCCACCACGATCATCTCGGCGTCATCGGTGAGGTAGTTCTCAAAGCGCACGTCGCGCTCCATGGACTGGTATTTCTTGAAGAGCTTCCAGTTCTGCACGGTAAGCTCGCCGTCGGCCAGGAACAACGATTTGACGATGCGCTGGGGCCGGCCAGCCGTGCCGGTCAGGGCCCAGTCCTTGACAGGCGGCGTCTTGCGGTAGGGCTTCAGCTCCACCGGCTCCTTGATGTTACCCAAGAGCGCGTCGCCCAGGATCAAGACCGGGTTGCGGTACTTGTCGGCCAGGTCAAAGGCCAGCATGGTCAGGTCGTAGTTCTCCTGGGCCGTGGAGGGCGCCAGCACCAGGGTGCGGTAGTCGCCGTGACCACCCCCCCGGGTGGATTGGAAGTAGTCGCCCTGGGAGGGATGGATGCCCCCCAGGCCCGGGCCGGAGCGGCTCATGTTGACGATCACCCCGGGCACCTCGGAGCCGCACAGATAGCTGATGCCCTCCTGCTTGAGGCTGATGCCCGGGCTGGAGCTACTGGTCATGGCGCGGGCGCCGGTGACCGCGGCGCCCAGCAGCATGTTGATGCTGGCGATCTCGCTCTCGGCCTGGATGAAGACCCCGCCCGCGTCTGGCAGGTGGGCGCTCATGTATTCGGGGATGTCGTTCTGGGGGGTGATGGGGTAGCCGAAGTAGAATCGGCAGCCCGCGGCGATGGCCCCCATGGCGATGGCCTCGTTGCCTTTGACCAGGACGCGCTTGGCCATATGCTTGGCTTCCTGCTAACGGTGAATATCTGTTGTTGCGAGCCTGGCCGCGATGGGCGGACCAGCCGTGGGTTTACTTCTTGGCGGACGCCGCCTGCTTCTCGGCCTTGAAGACCCGGATGGCGATGTCCGGGCACAGCTCGGCGCAGAAGCCGCAGCCGATGCAGTCGTCGCCGGCCTTGGCATAGGCGTAGCCCGAGGCGTTGAACTTCTTGCCCAGGGAGAGGTTCTGCTTGGGGCAGGCTAAAACGCACAGGCCGCAGCCCTTGCAGCGTTCCTTGAGTATCTTGACCTTGGCCGTCATGGCTGTTCCTCGCTTAAGTGATCTAGGCCAGGGCCGTCAGGGTGGCCCGCAGGCTGGCTGGGTCTTCCACGTTGAAGACGCGCGCCGTGTCGGGCGCGGTTTTCCTGATGAGCCCGGCCAGCACGTTCTTGGGGCCGGCCTCGATGAAGGTGTCCACGCCCATGGCCAATAGCGCCTCGATGGTCTGCACCCAGCGCACCGGGGAGGTGAGCTGGCGCATCAGCTCGTCCTTGGCCACGGAGGCGTCGCGGGTGGGCTGGCCAATGGTGTTGGGCAGGTGGGCGCAGGTCAAGGGCTGGAAGTTCACGCCCTCCAGGGCGGCGCGCATGTCCACCCCGGCGGTCTCCATGAGCGGGCTGTGCCAGGCGCCGCTGACCTTGAGCGGTATGGCCTTGGCGCCCTTGGTCTTGGCCAGGGCATTGGCGGCGGCCACGGCCTCGGCGGCGCCGGTGATGACCGTCTGCGAGGGCGTGTTGTAGTTGGCCGGCTGCACCACGCCGCCCGCCTCCTGGGTCAAGAGCATCACCTGCTCGGGGTTGAGCCCCATGATGGCGCTCATGGCCCCGGGGTGGGCATTGGCCTCGCGCTCCATGAGACGGCCACGCAGGCTCACCAGCTTGAGGCACTCCTCGGGGCTGATGGCGCCAGCCGCCACCAGGGCCGGGTACTCGCCCAGGCTGTGGCCAGCCACGGCCACGGGCGCGATGCCAGCCTCCTTGAGCGCCAGCCAGCAGGCCAGGTCCACGGCCACCACGGCGGGTTGCAGGTTCACGGTCTGGGTCAGTTCCTCCAGCGGCCCCTCAAAGCACAGGCGCTGGATGGCTAGCGTGCTGACCGCCTCGGCGGTCTCGAACACGGCCTTGGCGGTCGGCGAGGCCTCGCAGAAGGCCTGGCCCATGCCCACGTACTGGGACCCCTGACCCGGAAAGACCACGGCAATGGCACTCATTGATTGCTCCTGGCGACAATGAACCCCGGCCGCCGCCGCTGGCTGGTGCCGGCGGAGGGGCCGGGAGTAGAGGGCTAGACAGGAAATTTACCCAAATAGCTATAATGTGTCAATGAGGGAAGGGGTGAAAAGTGGAGCAAGATTAAGAGGATTAGCAGGGAAGGGTGGGGGAGGCTGGGGTTGACGGGTGGGCACAACGGGGCGGGCGGCTCTCCTGACCTGCGAGCTTTGTCTGATCGCTGTAATGCTTGGTGACCCGGAGCCCCAAGGCGGGGTTGCTGATGTGAAATCTAATCGTGAATCCTGACCCCGCGACCCAGGTCCTTAAAGGGGTAAAAAGGCGGGCCGGCCCGCGCCAACCCGCCTTAACTATCTTAAATAACCTAAAGATTCTTGTCCGTGTCTTTAGCGTCCGGGTCCGGCGCCAAGGTGAAATGAATATGGCGGTCGCCAGTCTCCTCGGGTCGGCATATGGTTTCACTAACCTTGTAGCCCTTCAGCTCCACCCGGTAACAAAAGGGTGGCCAAGTCTTGGTTCCAGCAGCAGGGGCGGCATTCCTTGGTGTGTAATAGCCAGGTATTTGCACTAGAGTGCTCCCTGGTTTGCCTGCGAATATAATGGCTCCGGGAGGATCGGACGTGATCCGGATGGTTCCCATGGCGGAACCGCTGGCGGCCCCCAGGGCTCCCGATGTACCGCCGGCCTTGATCCCTTTAGTCTGGGCCTCCTCGGCGGTGATGTAACCTTTGGCACGCAACCGGTCCACACAATCCTTGTGTGTAGCCACTGCGATGGTGGTGCCAAGTATGCCACTGCCCCAGGTGGAACAATCCACTGAAGTTCCATCCTCGGGATTGACCATCACCTGGTGCGGTGCGGCGCAAGCAGATAGAGAGGCCAAGAGAAGCGATAGGTACAGAAGACGATGGAAAAGCCGGTTCATTTTATCCCCCAATAAGAAGTAACAATGTTATGCCTATCAAATGACTGCCAACAAGTAAGTTGGCATGCATTTCCTAGGTTAATGGCTAGTTACCTAATACCAATATGCGATCAAAGCCATCCATGGCTTTGATTGCTGATCGGCCGGGCAAAAACGTGGTTTTGCCCGGCCTCCCGGGCGCTTTCGCGCCCGGCGGGCCATTCCCCGGGGTCCCCAAGCAAACGCAGTTTGCTTGGGGTGGATCCATGGCCCGCAT
>JACRDC010000025.1 GCA_016218705.1 Desulfarculus sp. | reverse complement strand
CAGGCTGATCCTGCCCTCAAGCACCATCCGCAAGGCGTGGTGCCGTCCCCTCTCCGATTGGCTCATGCTTATTATGTCTCCCATGAAGGGGACATTTTAGCTTTGCAATTGAAGGGGACACTATTGCGTTGCTAACACACAAGTGCCCCGCTGGCCTGGACAGCGCTGGCCCCGGGGGACTATAATCAGCTTCCGCGCTGGTGATACGCGCCGCCGGAGCCTGCACCCGGACACACATGGGGATTTTCATCATGGATCAAGCGGTGGAAAGATTCGAGGACCAGGGCCGGCTGGTTGCCTTGGTGCTGCGCCAACAGGCCGACCTGGGGCCGGGGGTGCACTTTCTCACCCCGGACGACCTGACCCAGCAGTTGGCCTACATGGACAACCCGGCCGGCCGGGTCATCTCGCCCCACATGCACAACCCCTCGCTCCGCCAGGTCACCCAGACCGGCGAGGTGCTCTTCATCCGCTCGGGCCGGCTGTTGGTGGAGCTGTTCCACCAGGACAAGAGCCCCCTGGCCCAGGTGGTGCTGGGGCCTGGCGACCTAGTGCTCTTGTGCGGGGCGCCACACGGCTTCAAGGTGCTGGAGCGCTGCCAGATGATCGAGATCAAGCAGGGCCCCTATATGGGCGCCCAGGAAAAGCACTACCTGTTCGCGGACCAGAAATGAGCGCCCCGCAGTTCATACCGGTCTGCGAGCCGCTGTTGGCCGGCCGAGAGTCCCAGTACGTCAACCAGTGCCTGGACACCGGCTGGATCAGCTCGGCCGGCCAGTTCCTGGAGCGCTTCGAGCGGGGCATGGCCGAGCTGTGCGGAGTGGCCCATGGGGTCGCCTGTAGCAATGGCACCACGGCCCTGCACCTGGCCTGCGTGGCCCTGGGCCTGGGGCCGGGCGACGAGGTGATCGCGCCGGCCTTTTCCATCATCAGCACGGCCAACGCTGTTGTGCAGACCGGCGCCAGACCGGTCCTGGTGGACGTGGAGCCCGACACCCTGTGCCTGGACCCCGGGCGGGTGGCCGCGGCCATCACGCCGCGCAGCCGGGCCATCATGCCGGTGCACATGTACGGCCACCCGGCGGAGATGGACGACATCCTGGCGCTGGCCAGCGCCCACGGGCTAAGGGTCATCGAGGACGCGGCCCAGGTGCACGGGGCCAGGTACCAAGGACGTGTGCTGGGTGGCCTGGGCGACCTGGGTTGTTTCAGCTTCTTCGCCAACAAGCTCATCACCACCGGCGAGGGCGGCATGGTGGTGACCAATGACCCGGACCTGGCCCAGCGCCTGCGCCTGCTGCGCAACCTGGCCCACGGCTCCAAGCGCTTCGAGCACCACGAGCTGGGCTTCAACTACCGCCTGACCAATATCCAGGCCGCCCTGGGCCTGGCCCAACTGGAGCGCCTGGAGGCCATCAAGGCTCAAAAAGCGGCCATTGGCGACCGCTACAACCAGAACCTGGGCGACCTCAAGGAAATCACTCTGTACTGGGGCCGCTACCGCGCCGGTTGTGAACCGGTGATGTGGATGTACGGCCTGCTCTTGCCCCCGGACCGCGGCCGCGACCAGTTCATGGCCGAACTCAAGGCCCTGGGCGTGGACAGCCGGGCCTTCTTTCTGCCGCTCAACCAACAGCCGGTGTACGACGGCTCGCGGCTGGGCCTGCCCGATCTCAGGGGCTCCTTCCCGGTGAGCGAGGACGCCGGCCGGCGGGGGCTGTACCTGCCCTCGGGCCTGGGCCTGAGCCTTGAGCAGATTGACCGCGCCAGCCAGGCCGTGCGTCAGTTGCTGGGCAGGGCCTGAGCGGCCGGGAAAAAGCGTGGTTTTGCCCGGCCTCCCGGGGGCCGGTGCCCAATATCACAACCTGGCGGCCCGGTTTTCGACAGATTTGTCCTTGACAGGCGCCCGGCCGGGCGTCTAAATAACTTTAGCCACTATGTAGCTAATTTATAACTACCGGTGGCCCTGGCCAGGGCCGCCAGGGGCCCCCAAGGGCCGGCGGCGCCAAGCAAGCTGATTGCCATCCCTAGACCTTGGCTGGAGAAAGAAGCATGGACAGACTCCTGACCCCTGGTGGCGGCAAATCCCACCTGCTGCTGGGCAACGAGGCCATCGTGCGCGGGGCACTGGAGGCGGGGGTGGCCTTTGCCACCTGCTACCCCGGCACGCCCTCCTCGGAGGTGCCCGACACGCTGTACCGCCTGCGCAAGGAAAGCCCCGAGGCGGTGCAGTACTACTTCGAGTACTCCACCAACGAGAAGGTGGCCCTGGAGTGCGCCGCCGGCGCGGCGGTGGCTGGCCTGCGCACCCTGTGCACCATGAAGCACGTGGGCGTCAACGTGGCCGCCGACCCCCTGATGACCCTGGCCTACACCGGGGTCAACGCCGGCATGGTGCTACTCACCGCCGACGACCCCTCGCTCTTTTCCAGCCAGAACGAGCAGGACAACCGCTTCTACGCCCGCCTGAGCGGCCTGCCCATGCTGGAGCCCAGCGGCCCGGCCGAGTTGAAGCAGTGCACCACCTACGCCTTTGACCTGAGCGAGCAACTGGGCGTGCCGGTGATGCTGCGCACCACCACCCGGGTCAATCACGCCCGCGAGGCCGTGGCCTTCGACAAGCTGGGCAAGGTCAAGACCCAGGCCCAGTTCAAGAAGTCGCCCTTCCAGTATGTCACGGTGCCGGCGGTGAGCCGGCAACTTCATCTTAAGCTACTGAAAGTCTACGACCAGGCTCAAACCATCAGCGAGCAGTCCAGCCTAAACTTCATCACGGGCAAGGGCAAGCTGGGCATCGTGGCCGGCGGCGTGGCCTACAACTACGTCATGGACGCCGTGGCCGACCTGGACGCGGCCAAGCGGGTCAAGGTCTTCAAGCTGGGCTTCAGTTGGCCCCTGCCCGAGAAGGCCCTGGTCAAGTTCCTCAAGTCCGTGGACAAGGTCCTGGTGGTGGAGGAACTGGAGCCCCTGGTGGAGAACGCGCTCAAGGCCCTGGCCCAGGAGAACAAGGTCAAGACCCAGATCGCCGGCAAGGGACCCAAGCTCTTCAGCCGGGCCTACGAGTTCAACCCCCGCCTGGTGCGCGACACCATGGCCGGCTACTTCGGCCTCAAGTACAAGGCCACCAAGCCCTTGAAGCTCGACGACCTGCCGGCCCTACCCAACCGTCCACCCAACCTGTGCCCGGGCTGCCCCCACCGCGCCACCTTCTACGCGGTCAAGCAGGTGGTGGGCGACACGGCCATCCATCCCACGGACATAGGCTGCTACACCCTGGGCCTCTTGCCTCCCATCTCCATGGCCGACTTCGTCATCTGCATGGGCTCCTCGGTCTCCTCCTCGGGCGGGTTCAGCCGGGCCACCAAGCAGAAGGTGGTCAGCTTCATAGGCGACAGCACCTTTTTCCATTCCGGCATCACCGGCCTGGTCAACGCCGTGCACAACAACCACGACTTCACCCTGGTCATCCTGGACAACGGCACCACGGCCATGACCGGCCACCAGCCCCACCCCGGCGTGGAGACCGACAAGATCGGCGACCCCACCACCCACATTGACCTGGAGGGGGTGGTGCGTGGCCTGGGCGTGCAGCATGTCACGGTCATCAAGCCCTTCAAGGTGCGCGCCGCCATCGAGGCCGTCAAGGCCGCGGTTGACTACAAGGGCGTCAGCGTCATCATCAGCAAGGAGCTCTGCCCGCTTTTCGCGCGCCGGGTGGCGCCCAAGTCCCGCAAGCCCTTCGCGGTCAACCTGGACAAGTGCAAGGGCCATCTGGACTGCATCAAGAAGGTGGCCTGCCCGGCCATGTTCGTCGAGGACGGCAAGGCCAAGATCAACCCCTTGCAGTGCATCGGCTGCGCGCTCTGCGCCCAGATATGCCCCGAGAACGCCATACTGCCGGTCAAGGCCGAGGCCTAGGAGGTAACCATGAAAACCCAACGCATCGTCAACGTGGGCGTGGGCGGCCAGGGCAACCTGCTGGCCAGCAACCTCCTGGGCCAGGCGGCCCTGGACGCCGGCCTGCCGGTGGTGGTCAGCGAGATCCACGGCATGGCCCAGCGCGGCGGCGTGGTGGAGTCGGCGGTGATCATCGGCCAGGCCAAGAGCCCCATCGTCAGTGACGCCGAGGCCGACATCATCGTCAGCTTCGAGCCGGTGGAGACCCTGCGCATACTCAACAAGGCCCACAAGGACACCCTGATAATCACCAACACCCGGCCCCTGCCGCCCTTTACCGTGGCCATCGGCCAGGCGGCCTACCCCGATCCCCAGGAGACGGTGAAAATCCTCGCCAAGAAGGTCAAGCGCCTGGTGGCCTTTGACGGCCAGTCCCTGGCCGAGCAGGCCAAGAACCCCTTGAGCCTGAACATGGTCATGCTGGGGGCCTTGTTCGCCCACGGCGACCTGCCGGTGCCCGTGGCGGCCATCAAGAAGATGATCAAGCTAAACAGCAAGGAGCGCTTCGTGGAGGCCAACCTGAGGGCCTTTGACCTGGGCTTCAAGACGGCGGCCTAGGGCCACAGGCCGGCCGATATTGCCAACAGAGGGCGGGGGTAAACCCCGCCCCTACATCAAGAATATCTTTCTTCGTGTAGGGGCGGGGTTTACCCCCGCCCGTTTTTGCTCGACCTACTGTATGGTGCGCAGCCGGCTCTCCACCAAGGCCTGAAAGGCGGTGTGGCGGCGGGGGGCGCCCTGCAGGGACACCCCCAGGTTGTAGGCCTGGGTCTTGCCCGGGGCCAGGGAGACGCGCACCACCGAGCCCTGCACGCTGATATCGAGCTTTTGCTTGGGGTCCTCTATCACCAGCTCCAGGGGCCGGCGGGCGTCCACGGCCCGGAGGCTTTGCAGGCCCAGGCCGCCATGGCTGATGTCCAGGGCCTGGCCCTGCTGGAAGCCCTGGCGGGCGTCCAGGTAACGGTAGCGCACCGGCACCTTGAAGGGCACCCGTGGATGGCGGCGGCGTTCGGGATGGGCCGCCCGCACTTGGTTGCGTCCCTGGCGCTTGGCCTGGTACAGGGCCTGGTCGGCCCGCTGGATCAGGTCTAGCGCGTCGCCGGCGTCGTCGGGAAAGGTGGCCACGCCCAGGCTGATGGTCAGGCGGCCCTGGGGCATGATCTCCTGGCCAGGGAAGTGGTGGGCCATCACCGCCTCGCGGTGGCGCTGGGCCACGCCCAGGGCCTGACCCTTGTCGGCCAGGGGTAGGATAACCGCGAACTCCTCGCCGCCGAAGCGCACCACGTAGTCAATGTTGCGGGCGCAGGCCTGCAGGAGGCCGGCGATTTCCACCAGGGCCTGGTCGCCGGCCAGGTGGCCGTGGCGGTCGTTGTAGAGCTTGAACCAGTCCACGTCCACGAGCAGCAACGAAAAGACCTGGCCGAAGCGCTGGCTGGCCGCGATCTGCTTGGCCAGCACGCTGTTGAAGAAACGCCGGTTGAACAGCCCGGTCAGCTCGTCGCACAGGGCGGTCTGCTCCTTTTGGGCGAAAAGCTCCTCCTCCAGGATCAGGGGGCTCTTGACCGCCGGCTCGATGTTCACGAAGTAATCGCACAGGGCCGCGCGCAGGCCCAGGTCCCGGCCCAATGTCTCGCGCAGGGCGCGGCGGTGGTTGACGATGCCCCGCCAGTAGCGCTGGGCCTGGCGGGGCTCGAAGGTCTTGCGGGTGAGGATATACAGCACCGCGCGCGCGAAGTCCGCCCCGTGCCGCTCTTCCATCTGGGACCAGGCCTGGGGGTCCAGAATGGGGTTCTGTTCCTCGCGGGCCAGGAGTTTCTCCAGCCAGGCGAGATCGGGCGCGCCTTCTTCAACCAGGGAAACGTATTTCATAACCTACCGTGCGGTCCTTTCTTGGGGTTGCCCCTGCCAAAGACCTAAGGTTACAGGCGTGTAATGATATATGATGTATAGACAAATCAATAAGCCACAAACAAGGGAGCAAGTCAAGGTATTTGCCGCGGGCGTGAAAAATATTTAGCAATCATAAATGATAGTTACACTAAACGGTGTTGGCCGGCGCCTGCGAAGAGGTACGCTGGGATCGCCCAGGGATCATGAAGGGTTGCATTTCTGCCCTTGGGTGTAGGGAGCCGGGAGGCCCCAAGGAAGACAAGGGAGGCTTGATGGCTGGCGCCGGCACCGCGGCGGTCCCCGCTCCCCAGGGGCCCAGGCTGAGCCTGGTCTTCGCCCTGGTGGCCGCGGCCTTCACCACCATTTATCTGCCCCAGCCGGTGCTGCCGGTGTTGCAGCAGGAGTTCGGGGTGAGCCCGCCAGTGGCCTCCCTGACGGTTTCGGCGGTGGTGCTGGGCCTGGCCCTGGCCAACCTGCCCTTTGGCCTCTTGTCCGACCGCCTGCCCCTGCGCCCCTGGATCCTGGCCGGCGGCCTGACCATCGCCGGGGCCGGGCTCTTCTGCGCGGCCACCCATAGCCTGGCCCTGTTGGTGGCCGCCCGCCTGGTGCAGGGGCTCTTCCTGCCGGCCCTGACCACCTGCCTGGCCGCCTACCTGGCCAAGAGCCTGGCCCTGGAGCGGCTCAACGTGGCCATGGGCTCCTATGTCTCGGCCACGGTGGCCGGGGGGCTGCTGGGCCGGCTCCTGGGCGGCTTTTTGCACCCGCCACTGCACTGGCGCTATGCCTTTGTCAGCGCCTCGCTGCTCCTGCTCTTGGCCACCCTGGCCGCGGCGGCCTGGCTGCCGCCCCAGCCGGCGGCCCCGCGCTCGGACCAGAAACCAGCCGGCTTCAGGGAGCTTATGCTGCGGCCAGACCTGTTGCGCAACTACCTGGTGGCCTTCGGGGCCTTTTTCGTCTTCTCCTCTGTCTTCAATTACCTGCCCTTTTATCTCTCCGGGCCGCCCTTTTTCGCCTCCACACGCTTCATCACCATGCTTTACCTGTCTTACTTGCTGGGCATTGTCATCGGTCCCCTGGCCGGACGCATCAGCAACCGCCTGGGCAATGGCGCCACCATGGCCTATGGCTCGGCCCTGTTCGCCTGCGCGGTGCTCTTGTCGCTGGTGCCGGCCCTGTGGGCGGTGCTCTTGAGCCTGGCCGGGGTCTGCCTGGGGTTTTTCGCGGTGCACGCGGCGGCGGCCGGGGCCTTGAACCGCCGCCTGAGCGGCAGCCAGGGCAGGGCCAACTCCCTCTACGTGCTCTTCTACTACCTGGGAGGCACGGCGGGCATCACCCTCTCGGGCCAGGCCTGGGCCTGGGCGGGTTGGCCGGCGGTGGTGGGCCTAGGGGTGGCCATGCTGGCCTGGCCCCTGGGCGTGGGGCTGTGGGAGGCGCGCCAGGGCCGGCGCGTTGGGCGCGGTCAATAACCGCTGGCTGAGCCAAAGCCGGCAAAAAAACCCACACCCCTGTAGGCTGAGCAGCCTTCCGGGGTGTGGTCTATCTAGGCGTAAGCCTTATTCTTTTGATGGTGGGCTGCCAGTGGATCGAACACTGAACCTAAGGTGTAGAAACGCCTTCGCCGATCCACTGACTACCCTGCCCACGGCAGTTGCTTCAACATGAGAAATGTATCGCATACAATAAACATTGACAATGGAAGCCCTGGACTTTTGAGCGCTCTGTGGCTGTCTCATTCAGGATCGCTGCTCAAGAGCACAAGCAAAATCTGGCACCAAATTGCGCGATCGTCCATCATAAGGGGATTAAATGGCCTTTGAACCAGCGATAGCTCATTTCCGCAACGGCCATGACGGCCGGCTCATCCTGCATGCCTTGGAGGACCACCTCCAGGGTGTGGCCCTCCTGGCGTCTGGTTTCGCGCGAGTATTCAAGGCGGCGGACGCCGCCTTCCGCGCCGGCCTTTGGCATGACCTGGGCAAGTATTCCACTGATTTTCAAGAGATGCTGTCCAGGGCCCAAGCCCAGGGTCCCGATGCCGCCTTGGAGGGGCCTGGCCGCGTCAACCACTCCAGCGCCGGGGCAATCTGGGCGGATCAAACCCTAGGCGGCTTGGGCAGGCTGCTGGCCTTTACCATCGCCGGGCATCACGCCGGATTGCCGGACTACATCAATGCCGAAACGCCGCAGGCCCAGCTGCGGGCGCGTTTGCGACAGACCGACTTGCTGGCGGCGGCCCAGGCCGGCGGCATCCCACCGGCGATAATGGAGCCGCCCGAGACGCACTGCCCAGCCTCCCCGCCGGGAGAGTCGGACCTATGGGTGCGCATGCTCTTCTCCTGCCTGGTGGACGCCGATTATCTGGACACCGAGGCCTTCATGCAGCCGGAGCAAGCTGATCGCCGGGGTGGCCACCCCGGCTTGGCGGAATTGCATGCCCGCTTGACTGCACACCTGGACAGGCTGGCCGCCAACAGCCGCCATGGCGAGGTTAATCAGCTTCGGGCAGAGGTGCTGGGCCAGTGCCTGGCGGCGTCCGGCCTGCCGCCGGGCGTCTTCACCCTCAGCGTGCCCACCGGCGGCGGCAAGACGCTCTCCTCCCTGGCCTTCGCCCTTCGCCATGCCATGGAGCACGGCCTGGAGCGGGTGATCTACGTCATTCCCTATACCAGCATCATCGAACAGACGGCCGGCGTATTCAGGGGCATCTTTGGCGAGGGGGTGCTGGAGCACCACAGCAACCTGGACCCCGAGCGCGACTCCTACGCCAATCAGCTCGCCAGCGAGAATTGGGACGCGCCCCTGATCGTCACCACCACGGTTCAGTTCTTCGAGTCGCTTTTCGCCACCCGCCCCGGACGCTGCCGCAAGTTGCACCGCATCGCCGGCAGCGTGGTGGTTCTGGACGAGGCCCAACTGCTGCCCCCGGAGTTCCTGCAACCCATCCTGCGCGCCCTGGCGCAACTGGCGGAGCACTACCGCGTGAGCCCCGTGGTCTGCACGGCCACCCAGCCCGCCTGGGAGCCTATCAACACCATGGACATGCGCTTCACGGGATTGCCGGGGGGCAGGGAACTGGTGCGCGACCCCATGCAGCTCCACCGGCGGCTCAAGCGGGTGCGGGTGCGCCTACCCGGCGACCTGAATGCCTGGACCCCCTGGGAGGAATTGGCCCAACGCCTGGAGGCGGAAGAATCGGCCCTTTGCATAGTCAACACCAGGGCTCACGCCCGGTTATTGTCCGGCTTGCTGCCCCGGGCCTGGCATCTGTCGGCAGCCATGTGCGCCCAGCACCGCAGCGAGGTCATCGCGGCCATCAAGCAACGCCTGCACGACAAGCTGCCCACCGTGGTCATCTCGACCCAACTGGTGGAATGTGGCGTGGATTTTTCATTTCCCGTGGTCTACCGCGCCCTGGCCGGGCTGGATTCCATCGCCCAGGCCGCCGGACGCTGCAACCGCGAAGGGGAACTCCTGCCCGCCTTGGGCCGCGTGGAGGTCTTTGTGCCACCCGACCCGCCACCCAAGGGGCATCTGCGCCAGGCCGCCGAATGCGCCCGCCGCATCCTGGCTTCCCGCCCGCCCGACCCCTTGGCCCCCGAGCTATTCACCCGCTATTTCCGTGACCTGTACTGGCTCAAGGGTAGCGGTCTGGATAAGTACGGCATTGTGTCTCTACTTCGGGACGGCAAATTTCGCGCCGCCGCCCAACTCTTCCGCCTTATTCCCGAAGACGGCCCCCCGGTGCTGGTCTGGCATGGCCAGGGCTTGCGGTTGATCCAGCGTCTGCGCCACGACGGCCCCAGCCGGGATTTGCTGCGCCGTCTGCAACGCCACGCGGTGAGCGTGCCGGCCAGGGTCAGTGAGCAATGGTTGGACCAAGGCTTGTTGGAGAAGCTGCCCCAGGGGCACCTGGCCCAGGCCGCGCCGGGGCTCTACGACCCGCGCCACGGGCTGGGGGATACGGAGGCAGCCTGGCGGGCGGAAGACTTGGTCGTGGCATCGTGAAGCATCCTCCTCCGCCATCCCCAAGCCAACTCAGGTTGACTTTTAATATACTATAGTTTAGCAATAAGGGGTCTGCCGTTTCCGGGGGGGAATATGGATAGCGCAGAAATTCGCAACCACGGCCCGCCGCGCCGAAAATGACCCACCGCCAACGCCTGCCCGCCACCATCAGCCCAATCCCGATGCACATCTCCTTCATGGGGGGATCATATGACCTTGGAAGACAAGTGGCGCCAGGTGCGCCTCAAGGTGTGGGGTGAGCACGCCCTGTTCACGCGCCCGGAGATGAAGGTCGAACGCGTGTCCTACGACATCATCACGCCCGCCGCAGCCAGGGCCATCCTGGAGGCCATCCTCTGGAAGCCGGCCATCCGCTGGAGCGTAACCGGTATTGATCTGCTGGCCCCCATTCGCCATGGCCGCTCCCTGGTTGATGAGCAGTCCTGGGACATGGCCGTGACCGAGAGCGCCGCCCGTCCCTTGCGAACCACCAGCGTGCGGCGAAACGAAGTAGGCGCGGTGGCCTCCACCGACAACGCCATTGCCGCCATGCGGCGCGGCAGCGGCAACCTGGGCCTCTACGTGGAGGACGAACGCCAGCAGAGGGCGGCCCAGGTGCTGATTGACGTGGCCTACCTGATCCACGCCCAGTTCGAGTTGACCCCCCAGGCCGGACCCGAGGACACGGTGCAGAAGTTTTCGGAGATGTTCCGCCGCCGGGCCGCCAAGGGCCAGTGCCATCACCGCCCCTACCTGGGCTGCCGCGAGTTCGCGGCCCACTTCGCCCTGGTGGAGCACGGCCAGGATTCGCCCCAACCCCTGCCCCTGGACCACGACCTGGGTTGGATGTTCTACGACTTCGCCTATGACCAGGGCAGGCAACCGCACTTTTTCAGGGCCGAGCTGAAGAAGGGCAGCCTCACGGTGCCGCCCTGGGAGTCGCTGGAGGTGCGGGCATGATCCTGCAAGACCTGGCCGCTTATTATGACCGCCTGGCCGCCGACCCCAACGAAAATGTGGCCCCGCCCGGGTATCAGAGCAAGGAGATAGCCTTCATCGTGGTGCTAAGGCCCGACGGCTCCTTCACGGGTATGGACGACACCCGCAGCCAAGAGGGCAAGAAGAAAAAAACCGGGGTGTTCAAGGTGCCCCGGGAGGTCAAACGCACGGTCAAGGTGACCGCCAACCTGCTCTGGGACAACCCGGCCTATGTCTTCGGGCAAGAGGTGCCCAAGAAAGGCAAGCCGGCCCGAGACCCCCGCCGCCTGGCCGAGATGCGCCAGAGCTTCAGGGAGCGCATCCACGAGGTCTTTCCCGATCCCCGTGCCGATGCCGGGGTGACGGCGGTGTTGTCTTTCCTGTCCTCGGACCACCCCGGCTTAAGCCAGCATCCCTTGTGGTCCGAGCTGCTGGAGAGCGGAGCCAACGTTTCCTTCCGCCTGGAAGGAGAAACGGAACTGATCTGCCAGCGGCCGGCGGTGCGCGCGGCCCTGACCACGCCGGATGATGACCTGGGTGAGCCCGGCCTGTGTCTGGTCTCGGGCCGCCGCGAGCCCATCGCCCGCCTGCACACCGCCATCAAGGGTGTTTGGGGCGGCAGCACTCGGGGCGGCGATATCATCTCCTTCAACCTGCCGTCCTTTTGCTCCCAGGGCAAGTCCCAAGGCTATAACGCCCCAGTCGGGGCCACGGCCGAGTTTGCCTACACCACCGCGCTCAACCATCTGTTGGGCAAGGACTCCAAGCAGCGCATGCAGGTGGCCGACGCCTCCACGGTCTTTTGGGCCGAGAAGGCCCACCCCATGGAAGGGCTCCTGGCCTCCCTGCTGGCCAACGCCGAGATAGAGGGCCAAGAGGCCAGCCTGGAGGACATCAAGGCCCTGTTCCTCTCCCCCAAAACCGGCCGGCCGTCCCTGGTGAAGGATCCCACCGGGTTCTTTGTCCTGGGGCTGGCGCCCAACGCCGCCCGCATCGCCGTGCGTTTCTGGTACCGGGGCAGCGTGGCCGAGGTCAGCCGCAACCTCATGCGGCACTTTAGTGATCTGGAGATAGCGCGCGCCCCCAAGGAAAAGCCCAGCCTCTCTATTTTCAGGCTATTGCTGGCGGTGGCCTCCTTGGGCAAAGCCGACAATGTGCCACCAAACCTGGCCGGCAAGCTCTACGAGAACATCCTCAAGGGTATGCCCTACCCCGAGAGCCTGCTGGCCATGGCCCTGACGCGTCTGCGGGCCGAGCACGAAGTCACCTACCCCCGCGCGGCGCTCATCAAGGCCTTGCTCAACCGCCGCGTCCGTTTCCACCGTCTGCCAGAAAAGGAGCTGACCGTGGCCCTGGACCTTACCAACGACAATATAGGCTACCGTCTGGGCCGCCTGTTCGCGGTCCTGGAGCGCGTGCAGGAACTGGCCCAGCCAGGCATCAACGCCACCATCCGCGACCGCTTCTATGGCGCGGCCTCAGCCACTCCCTTGGTGGCCTTCCCGCGATTGATGAAGCTCAAGAACCACCATCTGGCAAAGATGGAAAATCAGGGCGCGGTGGTGAACCTGGAAAAACTCATCGCCGAGGTGCTCGCCGGTGTGGATGGCGCCCAGGCCTTCCCGGCTCACCTGGCCCTGTCCGACCAGGGGCGCTTCGCGGTGGGCTATTACCACCAGCGCCAGGACTTTTTCAAGAAACGCGCCCAGATCGAGGACGCGGCCCAGGACAATGAGCAAAAACCTACCGCCTCGGCGGCCCACTAACTTGGGGGGGAGAAAATGAATCAGCCCATCAACAATCGTTATGATTTCGTGCTGCTCTTTGACGTGATCGACGGCAATCCCAACGGCGACCCCGACGCCGGCAACCTGCCCCGGGTGGACCCCGAGACCGGCCATGGCCTGGTCACCGACGTCTGCCTCAAACGCAAGGTGCGCAACTACGTGGGGCTGCTCAAGGAGGAACAGCCGCCCTTCGAGATTTACGTCAAGGAGAAGGCGGTTCTTAATCGCCAGCACGAGCGCGCCTACCAGGCCCTGGGCGTGGATATTGCCAAGGAGGAGGGCAAGCGCAAGGGCGGCGAGCACGTGGAGCAGGCTCGGGCCTGGATGTGCCAGAACTTCTTCGACGTGCGCGCCTTTGGCGCGGTGATGAGCACCGGGGTCAACTGCGGCCAGGTGCGCGGTCCGGTGCAGCTCACCTTTGCCCGCAGCGTGGCTCAGGTGGTGCCCCTGGAGCACAGCATCACCCGCATGGCCGTGGCCACCGAGCGCGAGGCCGAGGCCCAGTCCGGCGACAACCGCACCATGGGGCGCAAGTACACCGTGCCCTATGGCCTCTACCGCGCCCATGGCTTCATCAGCGCGCCCTTGGCCGCCCAGACGGGCTTCAGCCAAGAAGACCTGGACCTGTTTTGGCAAGCGCTGATCAACATGTTCGAGCACGACCGCTCCGCCGCGCGCGGCCAGATGTCCACGCGCGGGCTCGTTGCCTTCAAGCACGCCGGCAGCCTGGGCAACGCCCCGGCCCACGCGCTGTTCGATCTGGTGAAGGTGGGACGTGATGCAAACAGCGAGGGTCCTGCCCGCAGCTTTGGAGATTTCCAAGTCCAACTGCCCACCCTTGAGCAGCTTCCGGCGGGGGTGGAGATGCAGGTCCTGGCCTAAACCGTGCCTGGGGGCCGGCCGGCCTGTGCCGGCCAGCCCCCACTTGGGGGAAGCATGTATGACGAGGATGATTGGCAACCCATATCGGCCTTGCAACACCTGGCCTTTTGCCCGCGCCAATGGGGCTTGATCCACCTGGAGGGGCAATGGGCCGACAACCGGTCCACGGCCGAGGGACATCTGTTGCACCGGCGAGCCCATGAGCCCCAAGACGAAGGCCGGCCCGGCCTGCGGGTGGCGCGGCGGCTGCATCTGCATTGTCAGCGTCTGGGGCTTTCCGGCATTGCCGACGTGGTGGAGTTCCACAGGCTGGAGGGCCAGGGCCAGAACGGCGCGGCCCTTTCTGGCCAATCCGGGCACTGGCGTCCCTTCCCCGTGGAGTACAAACGCGGGGCGCCCAAGCCAGAAAACTGGGACCAGGTGCAGCTCTGTGCCCAGGCTCTTTGCCTGGAGGAAATGATGAACGCTCCCGTGCCGGCCGGGGCCATCTTCTATGGCCGGCCCCGCCGCCGCCAGGCCGTGGCCTTTGATGCCTGCCTGCGCCAGCAGACAGAGGACCTTGCCGCGCGCCTGCATCAACTGGCCGCCCAGGGCCGGACTCCGCCACCCCGTTATGGTCCCCACTGCAAAAGCTGCTCCCTGGAGGCGGTCTGTCTACCCAAGTTGGCCACGAGGGAACGCGCCGCAGGCTATTTACTCCGGGAAATAGCCAGCGCCCTGGCCCAGGAGGAGACACCTTGAAGCACCTGCTCAATACCTTGTACGTCACCAGCCAGGGAGCCTACCTGTCCCGGGAGGGCGAGACGGTGGTGGTCAAATTGGAGGGACAGGAACGCCTGCGGGTGCCCATGCACACCCTGGGGAGCATCGTCTGTCTGGGGCAGGTGGGGGCCAGCCCGGCCCTCATGGGCCTGTGCGGAGAGCGCGGGGTTTGTTTGTCCTTCCTGAGCCAGAACGGCCGCTTCCTGGCCCGGGTGCAAGGCCCCGTGGCCGGCAACGTCTTGCTGCGCCGCGAGCAGTACCGGCGCGCCGATCATGAGGCCCAGGCAAGCCTTCTGGCCCAAGCCGTGGTGGCGGGCAAGGTCATGAACGCCAGGAGTGTTTTGCTGCGGGCCATTCGTCAGGGGGCCGACGAATGCGCGGCCAGGGCCTTGTCCCAGGCCGGGCGGGAGTTGGCGAGCAGACTGCGCGACCTGCAAGGCCCCTCTAGCCTGGAGGTGGTGCGGGGTGTGGAAGGGGAAGCAGCCCGAACCTACTTCGGCGCCTTCGATCACCTCATCCGCGCCCAGAAGGAGTCCTTCTTTTTCCACGCTCGCTCGCGCCGGCCACCCCTGGACAACATCAATGCCCTGTTGTCCTTTGTGTACACCCTGCTCATGCACGACGTGGCCTCGGCCCTGGAAGGCGTGGGGCTGGACCCCGCCGTCGGCTATCTGCACCGCGACCGGCCTGGGCGCAAAAGCCTGGCCCTGGACCTGATGGAGGAGTTCCGGCCTTTCCTGGCCGACCGTTTGGTGCTCTCCCTGGTCAATCGCCAGCAGGTCAAGGCCAACGGGTTCACCACCACGGCCAACGGAGGAGTCTACATGGACGACGCCACTCGCAAGACGGTCTTGGTGGCCTATCAGGAGCGCAAGCGCGAGGAACTAAGCCACCCCTTCCTGGGCGAGAAGCTGGCCCTGGGATTGGTGCCGCACGTGCAGGCCTTATTGCTGGCCCGCCACTTGCGCGGCGATTTGGACGCCTATCCGCCCTTTATCTGGCGCTGAGTACGGGAGGCAAGCAATGCTGATGCTGGTCGCCTATGACGTCAATACCGAAACCCCCGAGGGACGCCGGCGCCTGCGAAGGGTAGCCAAGGCCTGCGAGAACTATGGGCAGCGGGTCCAAAACAGCCTCTTCGAGTGCATGCTGGACCCGGCGCAATGGACCAACCTGAAGGGCCGGCTGATTGAAGAAGCCGATCTGAATAAGGACAGCCTGCGTTTCTATCACCTCGGCGCTAACTGGAAGCGCCGGGTGGAGCATGTGGGGGCCAAACCGACCTATGACCCCGAAGGCCCCTTGGTGGTGTAAGGCTATGGCAGGTTGCGCCAACCCCAAGCGCCCATGTTTGGACCAAGGGGTTGGCGATAGTCGCAACGGATTGTTTACTTACAACATTTTTGGCCAAGCCGAGGATGATCGTTGTAATTGTGTCTTGTTTGCAAGGGGTGCGCGTTAAGACTTGAAAATAGGCTTTCCTTGTAGGCAGTTGCGCGGACCCTGTCGCCCCCCGCGCGGGGGCGTGGATTGAAACTGCAAAGCCAACACGAACTGATTTTGCAGCATGGTCGCCCCCCGCGCGGGGGCGTGGATTGAAACTCAGCGTGCGCGTCGAGGACCGCTGGCCCCTCATGTCGCCCCCCGCGCGGGGGCGTGGATTGAAACAAAATCATCTTCGATGTAT
>JACRDC010000021.1 GCA_016218705.1 Desulfarculus sp. | reverse complement strand
GCCGGCCACGGTGATCCAGGCCGTGGCCCAGGGCAAGGAGGCGGCCCAGTCGGCCATGCGCCTGCTCAAGGGCCAGGACCTGGCGGCGGGCCGCGCCAAGGACTGGCAGGCCGTGGAGCCGCCCAAGGTGGCGGTGCCGGTTGAGCCGCGGCAGAAGCCGCCCCACGCAGACCCCGTGCAACGCGCCCAAGGCTTCGGCGAGGTGGTGGGCATCTTGAGCGAGGAGGCCGCGCGGGCAGAGGCCAGCCGCTGCCTGGCCTGCGCGGGCTGCGCCGAGTGCATGCTCTGCGTGCAGGCCTGCCTGGCCGGCGCCGTGGACCACGGCCAGAAGCCCCGCGAGATGGAGCTCCAGGTGGGTTCGCTCATCCTGGCCAGCGGCGCGCGCCCCTACCAGGTGCAGCCCCTGGACTACTACCGGTACCACCTCAGCCCCGACGTGGTCACCAGCCTGGAGTTCGAGCGTTACCTAAGCCCCTCCGGCCCCACCCAGGGGCACCTGCTGCGCCCCTCCAACCAGCAGGAGCCCAAAAAGATAGCCTGGCTGCAATGCGTGGGCTCCCGCGACACCAACCGCTGCGGCAACGGCTACTGCTCCTCGGTGTGCTGCATGTACGCCATCAAGCAGGCCCTGGTGGCCAAGGAGCACTCCCACCAAGGCCTGGAATGCACCATCTTCAACATGGACCTGCGCACCTTTGGCAAGGACTACGAGCGCTACTACCTGCGGGCGCGCGACCAGGAGGGCGTGCGCTTCGTCAAGTCGCGCATACACACCATCAACGACGACCCCAGCGGTGGCCTGCGCATCGAGTACGCCACGGGCGACGGCCAGGCCAAGGAGGAGATATTCGACATGGTGGTGCTCTCGGTGGGCCTGGAGGTGCCCCAGAGCAACGCCGATCTGAGCGGCCGTCTGGCCGTGGAGACCAACAAGTACCGTTTCGCCGACACCAAGCCCATGACCCCGGTGGCCACCTCCCGCCCCGGCGTGCTGGTCTGCGGTTCCTTCCAGGGACCCAAGGATATCCCCAGCTCGGTGACCGAGGCTAGCGCCGCCGCCTGCGCCGCCGCCGGCCAACTGGCCCCGGCCCGCTGGACCGAGACGCGCAGCGTGGAGGTGCCGCCCCAGATTGACGTGACCGGGCAGGAGCCGCGCATCGGCGTGTTTGTCTGCAAGTGCGGCATCAACATCGCCGGCGTGGTGGACGTGCCCGCGGTCACGGAGTACGCAGCCACCCTGCCCCACGTGGTGCACACCGACAACGGCCTATTCGTCTGCTCCCAGGACGTGCAGGAGCAGATGAAGCAGAAGATCAAGGAGCACAACCTCAACCGCGTGGTGGTGGCCTCGTGCAGCCCCAAGACCCACGAGGCCATCTTCATGGATACCCTGCAGGCCTGCGGGCTGAACAAGTACCTCTTCGAGATGGCCAACATCCGCAACCATGATTCCTGGGTGCACGGCCAGACGCCCCAGCAGGCCACGGACAAGGCCAAGGACCTGGTGCGCATGGCCGTGGCCCGGGCCGGCACCTTGAAGGCCCTGGTGGAGACCAAGGTCAAGGTGAACCCCCGGGCCTTGGTGGTGGGCGGCGGCGTGGCCGGGCTCACCGCCGCCTTGGGGGTGGCCGACCAGGGCTACGAGGTGGTGCTGGTGGAGAAGGAGGCCCAGTTGGGCGGCTTCGGCCGTCAGCTCACCCACACCATCGAGGGCGCCGACATCAACGCCCACCTGGACCAGCTCATCGAGAGGGCCAGCAACCATCCCAAGATTCAGGTGCTCACCCAGAGCCTGGTGGTCAAGTTCAGCGGCTACCGTGGCAACTTCACCACCGAGCTTATAGTGGGCCCCGGCATGTACGAGCGCAAGATTAACCACGGCGCCCTGATCCTGGCCACGGGGGCCAGCGAGTACCAGCCCACGGAGTACTACTACAAACAGGACCCGCGCATACTCACCCAGGTTGAGTTAGGCAGGCGCTTGGAGGAGCGTGGCTCCGGCGACCTCAAGACAGTGGCCATGATCCAGTGCGTGGGCTCGCGCAACGCTGATTTCGTCAACTGCTCGCGCATCTGCTGCCAGAGCGCGGTAAAGAACGCCTTGCACGTCAAGGAGCAGAACCCCGAGGCCCTGGTCTGCGTGCTTTACCGCGACATACGCACCTACGGCCTGTTGGAGGACTACTACACCCTGGCCCGCCAGAAGGGCGTGCTCTTCTTCCGCTACGATCAAAACGAACCGCCAGTGGTGGAGCCGTCAGACGAGGGCATCAACATCACCTTCAAGGACCACGTGCTGGGCCGGCCCGTGAGCCTCAAGGCCGACCTCCTGGGCCTGAGCGCCGGCATGCGCCCGGCCGACACCGACGAGTTGGCCTCCATCATGAAGCTGGCTCGCACCACCGACGGTTATCTGATGGAGGCCCACGTCAAGCTCCGGCCCGTGGACATGGCCGCCGACGGGGTCTACGTCTGCGGCACCGCCCACGGCCCCAAGCTAGTCACCGAGAGCATAGCCCAGGCCTACGCCGCCGCCGGGAGGGCCGCCACCCTGCTGGCCCAGTCGGAGCTGGCCTTGTCGCCGGTGACCGCCCGGGTCACCCCGGAGCTTTGCGCCGCATGCCTGATATGCGTCTACAGTTGCCCCTACGGGGTGCCGCGCATCAACGCCGACGGCGTAAGCGAAATAGACGAGGCCATGTGCCGGGGCTGCGGCATCTGCGCCGCCGAGTGCCCGGCCAAGGCCATACAACTCAGTTGGTACGAGGATGACCAGATAATGAGCCAATTGGACGGCCTGCTAGAGGGGGTGATGTGATGCAAGGCTTCGAACCGGTTATCGTGGCTTTTTGCTGCAACGCCTGAGGCTACTCGGCAGCGGACCTGGCAGGTTCGATGCGCCTCAATTACCCAGCGCACGTGCGCGTGGTGCGCGTGCCCTGCACCGGCAAGGTGGACCTCATTCACATCCTGCGGGCCTTCGAGAAGGGTGCCGACGGCGTCTATCTGGTGGGCTGCATGGAGGGAAGCTGCTTCTACGAGCAGGGCAATTTCCGGGCGCGCAAGCGGGTGGAGCACGCCCAGCGCCTCCTGGAGGCCGTGGGCACCGGCGGGCAGAGGGTGCAGATGTACAACCTCAGTTCCGGCGAGGCCCCGCTGTTCGCCCAGTACGCCCGCGAGATGAGCGAGCGCATCATGGCGCTCGGCCCCAACCCGGCCAAGCTGGCCATGGATGTCCGCCAGGGCAAGGCGGCCTAGTACTCAAGCTAAAGGGGAGTAGCTCAAGATGATCGTAGCCAAAGGAAAGCCCCTGGAGGAGATCATCGAGGCGGTGAAGGACTGCGACAGCATCCTGGTGGCCGGCTGCAACGAGTGCGTCACGGTCTGCGAGGCCGGCGGCAGCAAGGAGGTCGGCATCCTTGCCTCGGCCCTGCGCCTGTATTTCCTCAACCAAGGCAAGAAGACCCAGGTGGGCGAGATAACCCTGCAACGCCAGTGCGACCGCGAGTACCTGATCCAGGCCCGCGAGTCGGTGGAATCCTACCAGATGGTAATCTCCATGGCCTGCGGGGTGGGCTGCCAGTTCATGGCCGAGGAGTTCGCCAACAAGCCGGTGCAGCCGGGGGTGAACACCATGTTCATGGGCGGCGCCCTGGAGCGCGGGGTGTGGAGCGAGCGCTGCCAAGGCTGCGGCTCCTGCCTGCTGGCCCGCACCGGCGGCATCTGCCCGGTGGCCCGCTGCGCCAAGCGTGTGCTCAACGGCCCCTGCGGGGGCTCCAGCAACGGCAAGTGCGAGATAAGCAAGGACGTGGATTGCGCCTGGCAGCTCATCGTCAACCGCTTGAAGGCCCTGGGCCGCATGGATGACTACGAGCAGATCATACCCCTCAAGGACTGGTCCAGCGACCGGGCGGGCGGCCCGCGCAAGGTGGTGAAGGAGGAGGTGCGCCAATGAACACCAAGACCCCCAGCAAACTGGAGAAGGTGCTGGCCGCCGGCCACCAGGCCGTAACCTCCGAGTGCGGACCGCCCCGGGGCAGCGACGCCCAGGTCATCCTGCACAAGGCCGAGATGATAAAAAACCACGTGGACGCCATCAACATCACCGACAACCAGACCTCGGTGACCCGGCTGTGCTCCCTGGCCAGTTGCATCCACCTCAAGCTGGCGGGCGTGGAGCCCATCTTGCAGATGGTCACCCGCGACCGCAACCGCATCGCCATGCAGAGCGACATCCTGGGCGCCGCCTCCTTCGACATCCACAACATGCTCTGCCTCACCGGCGACCACCAGAGCTTCGGCGACTGCGCCCAGGGCCAGAACGTGCACGACCTGGACTCAATGCAGCTCATCCAGATGGTGCGTCACATGCGCGACGAGGGCAAGTTCCTGGGCGGTGACGAGATCAAGCGGCCGCCCAAGATTTTCGTGGGCGCCGCCGAGAACCCCTTCGCCGATCCCTTCGAGATCAGGGTGCCGCGCCTGGCCAAGAAAATCGCCGCCGGGGTGGAGTTCATCCAGACCCAGTGCATCTTCAACCTGGACAAGTTCGAGCTGTGGATGCGCATGGCCGGCGACCGCGGCCTCTTGGACCAGGTCTACATCCTGGCCGGCCTGACGCCGCTCAAGACGGCGGGCATGGCCAAATACATGAAGAACCGGGTGCCGGGCATGGACGTGCCCGATGAGGTCATCAAGCGCATCTCCGGGGTGCCCAAGGACCAGCAGGCCGACGAGGGCATCAAGATTTGCGTGGAGTCCATCCAGCGGCTCAAGGAGTTCCCCGGCGTCAAGGGCTTCCACATCATGGCCATCGAGTGGGAGGAAAAGGTGCCGGAGATCGTGGAGAAGGCGGGCCTATATCCCCGGCCCAAGGTGGATTAAGTCGAGTGCCTCGACTCCCATAAACGAGTCGGGGAGGCTCTCTGCCCACAAAGCAAGTGGGCTCCCGTAGCGGCCCTGTTGAACATATAAGAGGGGCGGGGTTCATCCCCGCCCTTCTCCTTCAGGCCCATATCACGCCTGCGCGCAGGGCAGCACCACCGTGAAGGTGCTGCCCTGGCCCTTCTTGCTGCGCACGCTGATGTTGCCGCCCAGGGATTCCACCACGCTTTTGACTATGGGCAGGCCCAGACCGGTCCCGGTGACGAAGCGGGTCTTCTCGTTCTTGACCCGGTAGAACTTGTCGAAGATCAGGGCCTGTTTTTCCTCCTCGATGCCAAAACCCTGGTCGCTGACTTCAACCTTGAGTTTGCCGTCCTCCACGCGGGCCTTGACCTCGATGCGGCCGCCGTCGTCGGAATAGTTGAGGGCGTTGGCCACCAGGTTGTTGAACACGCTCTCCAGGCCCACCGGGTCGGCCACCAGCGTGGGCAGTGGCTCGGGCGGCAGGTCCAGGACAAGCTGGAACCCGCGCGTCTCGGCCTGGGTGGAGAAGGAGTCCAGCACCACGCGCAAGAGTTCCTCCAGGCGCACCTCGCGGGGGCCCTGGCGGCCGGCGCCGGCCTCCAGGCGCGACAGGTCCAGCAGGTCGCGCACGAAGCTGATGAGCCCCTGGGTGCGCTCGCGGGCGCGCACCAACAGGTGGCGCTGCCCCTCGGCCTGGGGCGCGGCGCCTTCGCCCAAGAGCAGGGTCAGTTGCAGCAGGATGGTGGACAGGGGCGAGCGCAGCTCGTGGCTGACCTTGGCCACGAACTCCGAGCGCAACTGGTCCAGCACCTTGAAGGCCGAGACGTCCACCAACACCAGCACGGCGCCCAGGCCCTGGCCGTCCTCGCCCAGGATGCGCGTGGCCTGGGCCAGCAGGTGGCGCTCGCCGGGGGCGCTGAACTCCAGGGAGGGCGCCTCCTCCTCGGGGCCACCCTCGCCGGCCGAGACACGGCGCAGCATCTGGCAGGCCGCGGGGTCGGGCAAATAGCAGGCGACCTCCTGGCCAGGGGCGGTCTGGGGGGCCAGGGAGAGCATCTGGCAGAAGGCGGGGTTGATGAGCACCACCTGGCCGTCGGTGCGCGTGACCATGAGGCCCTGGGGCAAGGCGCTGATAATGGTGCGCAGGCGGCTTTTTTCGGTGTGCAGGTCGCTCAGGGTGCGCTCGGCCTCCTGGCTCAGGCGCAGGCGCTCAATGGCCCGGTTCACCGTGAGCCGCAGTTGGTCGGGCTGGAATGGCTTGGGGATGAAGTCGTAGGCCCCCAGCTTCATGGCCTCGATGGCCGTCTCCACGGTGGCGAAGCCAGTGATGACGATGACCAGCACCTGGGGCCAGGACTGCTTGATGCGCTTCAAGACCTCCAGGCCGTCCATGCCCGGCATCTTGAGGTCCAGGAGCACCACCTCGGCCAGCTCGCGCTCCAGGGCCTCCAGGCCCTGGCGGCCGTCGGGGGCCTTGGTCACCTGGCAGCCCATGCGCGAGAGGATGCGCTCGCAGCCATCGCGGATGTCGCGCTCATCGTCAATTATCAGCACCGGAACCGTCTGCACGCTTGCGTCCACGCTATTAGGCCTCCGCATAGCTGTTCAAGGGGAGCTCGATGGTAAAGCGGGTCCCTTGGCCGGGCGGGCTTTTGGCCGTTATCCTGCCGTTGTGGTTCTCGATGATGCCAAAGGCCACGCTGAGCCCCAGGCCGGTGCCCTTGCCCTCGTCCTTGGTGGTGTAGAAGGGCTCGAAGATGTGGGGCAGCACTTCTGGCGGGATGCCCGGCCCGGTGTCGGCTATCTCGATGATCGCCCAGCGGCCATCCTCTGATTTGCGCGTGCTGACCTCTATGCGCCCCTGCCCGTCCATGGCCTCGGCGGCGTTGAGGATGATGTTCATGAAGACGTGGCCCAGCTGCTGGATATCGGCCGGCAGCATGGGCAGCCCGGGGTCCAGGCCGCGATGGATTTCTATGTTCTGAAACAGCGACTGGTTTTGCAGCAGGAACAGGGTGCGCGACAAGGCCTCGTTGAGGTTGGCCGGGCGTATCTCCTGGCGGGTCTGACGGGCGAACTGCAACAGCTCCTTGATGGTGTCACGACTGCGCTCGGCGTTGTCCAGGATGCGCTGCAAATCCTGGCGGGCCTGCTCGGGCAGGTCGTATTCCTCGGCCAGGATGTTGGCGTAGAGGGTGATGCCTGCTAGCGGATTGTTGAGCTGGTGGGCCACGCCGGCGGCCAGTTTGCCGATGGAGGCCATCTTCTCGGCCTGCAACAGTTGCACCCTGGTCTTGTCCAGCTCGCGCTCCATGCGCCTTTTTTCGCGCAGGTCGTAGAAAAATCCCACGGTGCCCACCTCTATGCCGCCCTCCATCACCGACGAGGCCGAGAGGCTGATGGGCACCATGCTGCCGTCCTTGCAGAGAAGCTGCACCTCGTGGGACTTGAGCTTGCCCCTGCCGCCGTGCGCCTCGCCGCGCAAAAGGGCCATGATCTGGCGGGCGCCGTCGCCGGGATAGAGGTTGCGTATGTCTATCTCGTTAAGGGCCTCGTGCTCGCTGTAGCCGCTGATACGGCTGGCGGCCTCGTTGAAGATGAGGATGCGGCCGGTCATGTCGGCGGCGATGACCGCGTCCAGGGAGCTCATGATGAGGTTGCGCAAAAAGGCGTTGGAACGGCTCAGCTCGCGGTTGGCTTCCAGGTAACGTTGCAGGGCGTCCTTGCGCTTGGTGATGTCGCGGTGCACGTGCACGATGCTGGCCACCCGGCCCTGCTGGTCCAGCACGGGCAGGGTGGTGCACTCGATGTGGCGCTTCTGACCATCGGAGCTGATGACGGTGTGCTCGGACAGGGCCGGTTTGCCCTGGTAAAGGGTCCACAGGGCGTGGCAGTCGCCGCCGCCCTTGTGGCAGGGGTACTCGCGTTGGCGGGTCAGTTGGTAGCAGGGCCGGCCAATGACCTGCTCGCGGGTCAGGCCCAGTTGCTGCAAGAATACCTGGTTGCAGTCCACCACCGAGAAGTCGCTGGGCGAGACCACGTATATGGCGTCGCGCAGGCTTTTCAGCACGGTCTGACTGAAATCGCGCTCGCGTGACAAGGCGCCTTGACCCTGCTGGCACTGCTTGAGCCTGGCCTCGGTCTCGGCCAGGCGCAGGCGCAGATGGGCCAGTTCGGCCTTTAGTTCCGTGCTGCTGGCGGGTTCCCGGTCCATGGCTCATCCCCCTGGAGTGCAGGGCGCGATGCAGGTAAGACCAGTGCGGGCCAAAGCCGGCCTCGGGCGCGGGCGCGGTCGAGCGGGGGAACCCCGTGTCAACACCCTACCATACCGCTGGTAGTATTCACAATGCCGCTGATGGTTGGAGCGCGGGGCCATATCTCTTGATGACGGGGCCAGCAATGGTGAGCTTTATTGACAGTTGTCCTATTAGATTGCTATGCTCAAATGCAAAGGCACCATAACCCGATCACTGATCTAGGAGGGGGTTGGCATGGCCGGCAAGCGCATCCTCATTATTGATGATGATCCCGATCTGGTGGAAGCGGTCAGTATGCTGTTGGAGGGCGAGGGCATGGAACCCCTGGCCGCCTACGGAGGAGTGGAGGGCCTGGAGTTGGCCCGCTCCCAGAAGCCCGACCTCATCATCCTGGACGTGATGATGGAGGACAAGGACGGCTTTGCCGTGGCCAAGGAATTGGCCAAGGACGAAACTTTAGGCGGCACCCCGGTGATCATGCTCACGGCCGTGGCCGAGCACGCCACCGACACCAGCTACGCCCCCCAGGCGGCCATCAAGTCCCTGGAGGCCGACGAGTGGTTCGACAAGCCAGTGGACCCCGCGGCCCTGGTCAAGCGCATCAAGGAACTGGTTCGCTAGACGAGAATTGATCCGGCCGGGCCTGGGCGGAGGAAAAACTTTCGCCCAGGCCCGCGGTGTTGGCCGGGCCTGGCCGCCAGGCCCAAGGCCAGGGCCATTCCTTTCCTCAGGCGGCGCCCGCTGTCCGGAAGGCCTCCCCCACCATGGCCTGGGCCTCCTCCTGGATGCGGCTTAGATGCTCGCGTCCCCGGAAGCTCTCGGCGTAGATCTTGTAGATGTCCTCGGTGCCCGAGGGCCGGGCCGCGAACCAGCCGCTCTGCGTAACCACCTTCAGCCCGCCGATGGAGGCATTGTTGCCCGGGGCGTGGGTGAGCTTGGCGGTGATGGCCTCGCCGGCCAACTCATCGGCCTGGACCATCTCCGGGGTCAGCCGCTTGAAGGCCTCCTTCTGGGCGCGGCTGGCCGGGGCGTCCAGGCGTTCGTAGATGGGCTCGCCGAAGAGGCTGGTCAGCCCGGCGTACACCTGGGAGGGGTCCTGGCCCAGGCGGGCGGTCATCTCGGCGGCCAAGAGGTCCATTATCACCCCGTCCTTGTCGGTGGTCCACACCGTGCCGTCGGTGCGCAGGAAGGAGGCCCCGGCGCTCTCCTCGCCACCAAAGCCGAAGCTGCCGTCAATGAGGCCCTCCACGAACCACTTGAAGCCCACGGGCACCTCGCATAGCTCGCGCCCCAGGTGGGCGGCCACGCGGTCTATCATGGAGCTGCTGACCACGGTCTTGCCCACCTTGGCCCCCGGCGCCCAGCCGGGCCGGTTCTGGAATAGGTACCACACCGCCGCGGCCAAGTAGTGGTTGGGGTTGAGCAGGCCGGCCTGGCGGGTGACGATGCCGTGGCGGTCGTAGTCGGGGTCGTTGCCAAAGGCGATGTCAAAGCGGTCCTTGTGGGCGATGAGTCCGGCCATGGCATAGGGCGAGGAGCAGTCCATGCGGATCTTGCCGTCCTTGTCCACGGTCATGAAGGAGAAGGTGGGATCAACGCGTTTGTTGACCACCTCCAGGTCCAGGCCGTAGCGGCTGGCCATGGGTTCCCACAAGGCCAGGCCCGAGCCGCCCAGGGGGTCCACGCCGATCTTCAGCCCGGCCCGGGCGATGGCCTCCATGTCCACCACGTTGGCCAGGTCGGCCACATAGGGCCCCACGAAGTCGTATTCCCGGGTGGTGGCCGCCTTGAGGGCCTGGGCCAGGGGCAGGCGCTTGACCTCTCGGCAGCCACCGCGCAGAATCCCATTGGCCCGCTTCTCGATGGCCGACGTGGTGGCGGTGTCGGCCGGGCCGCCGCTGGGCGGGTTGTACTTGATGCCGCCGTCGCCCGGCGGGTTGTGCGAGGGGGTGATGACCAGCCCGTCGGCCAGGTGCTCTGTCCGGCCCCGGTTGTAGGTGAGAATGGCGTGGGAGATCACCGGCGTGGGGGTGTAGCCCCGGCCGGCCTGGATCATGGTCAGCGCGCCACCCGCCGCCAGCACCTCCAGGGCGCTGTACAGGGCCGGCTCCGAGAGGGCGTGGGTGTCCATGCCCATGAACAGCGGGCCGTCAATGCCCTGGGCGCGGCGCTGCTCACAGACCGCCTGCACGATGGCCAGGATGTGGTCCTGGTTGAAGCTGCCCTCCAGGGAGGAGCCCCGGTGGCCGCTGGTGCCGAAGGCCACCGCCTGGGCCGGGTCGCCGGGGTCGGGCCTCAGTGTGTAATAGGCGCTCACCAGGCGGGGTACGTTGATCAGCAGGGAAGGGGGGGCCGGCTGTCCGGCCAGCTCGTGAACTGCCATGTTGCTCTCCTTGCCCGGCGCCCGGACATGCATTGACGGGTCGGTTGGCGTCCCCCTCTGGCTTGTGCGCCACAGGCGCCCGTGGAAGCCCTTTGGCACAGACAAATGATGACGTCCGGGGCCTGGGCCGGCCCCGTGACTCCCTAGCATCATAACAAAGGCGGCTAGCCCGGGCCATAGCCCAGGCGGCACCCGGCCCCCCCATGGCGCTGGCCCGCCGAAGTATCCGCGAGGCTTGGCCACCAAAACACCATGGCAAACCGGGCTTGCCAGGTTGGGGCGGGTTGTGCCACCATCTTCACACAGTAACGCCTGTGGGCAACACAACGCAGGGGGGGCCATGGACCTAAGTCTGGGCATCGTGCGTGACCCCGAATATCTGGAGCACAAGACCGGCCTGGGCCATCCCGAGGACCCGGGACGCCTGACCAGCCTGTACCAGATGCTGGACCAGGAGTTCGGCGGCCGGTTCTTGGCCCTGGCGCCCACGCCCGCCAGCCTGGAGCAGATCGAGCTGGTGCACTCGCCGGCCTATGTGCAGTTGGTGCTCTCCACGGCCCGGCGGGCCTTCACCAACCTCACCTCCGACACCCCCTCCAGCGCTCATTCCTGCCAGGCCGCCTGGCTGGCCGCGGGCGGCTGCCTCAAGGCCCTGGAGGCGCTCATGGCCGGCCAGTGCGCCATGTGCTTGGCCCTGGTGCGCCCGCCCGGGCACCATGCCCTCTCCGGCCAGGCCGGCGGCTTCTGCATCTTCAACAACCTGGCCATCACCGCCCGCTGGGCGCGGCGGGCCTTTGGGCTGAAGCGCATCCTCATCATTGACTGGGACGTGCACCACGGCAACGGCATTCAGGAGGCCTTCTACCGCGAGCGGGAGGTCTTCTACCTTTCCTCACACTACTACCAGGCCTACCCCCACAGCGGCGACTGGGAGGAGGTGGGCCTGGGCGGCGGCGCGGGCTACACGCTGAACCTGTGCCTGCCCGGCGACGCCGGCGACGACGACGTGCTGCACCTCTACCGCGAGATACTGCCCCAGGTGGTGGAGGGCTATGATCCGCAACTGATAATGGTGGCCGCCGGCTATGATGCCCACAAGGACGACCCCCTGGGCAACACCCAGCTCACCGAGAGGGCCTTTGCCGGCTTAGGAAGCCTGGTGCGCCGCCTGGGGCCAGCCAAGGGCATACCGCTCTTGCTGGCCCTGGAGGGCGGTTACAGCCACGAGGCGCTCACGTCCTCGGTGCGCCAGAGCCTGCTGGCGCTGCTCAACCCAGGTTATGGCGAGGACATCCTGGCCCAGGCCGACAGCTTCCGGGGCCGGGCCCTGGCCAACAAGGCCCGCCATATCCACGGTCCCTACGGCGTGTGGATGGGAGGCATGATGTGATACGCACCCGCATTCGCGCCGAGGAGCGCACCTCCCGCCTGGGCTCCTATCAGGAGGCCTACATCAATTTTCGCTGGGAGAAGCTCTTCCAGGAGTTCACCTGGCAGCACACCGGCCAATACAACCTGGTGCAGGAGGCCATAGACCGCTGGGCCGAACCCGGCCAGATGCCCGACCAGACCGCCCTGATCTACGAGCGCCACGGCGAGGTCAGCTCCTACACCTTCCGGCAGGTCAAGGAGCTGTCGTGCCAGTGGGCCAACATGCTGGCCGGCCTGGGCCTCACCGCCGGCGACCGCCTGGCCGTGCTCATGCCTCCGCGTCCTGAACTGCACCTGGCGGTGCTGGCCGCCGCCCGCCTGGGGGCCGTCTTCTGCGCCCTGCCGCCCGACCTCACGCCCCACGAGCTTTACCGCCTCATGGCCCGGGTGGACCCCAAGGTCCTGGTGACCACCCCCTGGCTGGCCCGGCGGCTGCCGGGCGAGGCCCTGCCCTACGAGGCGGTACTCTTACTCACCGAGGGCAAGTTGCCCGGCCTGCACCACCGGGAGGATCTGGCCACCCGGCTGCTGCCGGCCCAGCCCACGGAGTTCGCCACCCACTGGGTGGGGGCCAGCCATCCCCTGTACCTGGTCTTCACCTCCGGCGGCGACGGCCCGCCCAGGGGGGCCGTGCACGTGCACGGCGGCATGGTGGGCCTGATGATGACCGGCCGCTACGTGCTGGACCTGGGGCCGGGCAGCCTGTGCTGGACCGACGGCCTGCCCGGCTGGGTTACCTCCACGGTCTACGGCGGGCTGGCGCCCTGGCTCTGCGGCTCGGCGGTGCTCTTGATCGGCGATGAGTTCAGCCCAGCCGCCTGGTACCGCGCCCTGGAGCGCCACCGCCCCACCACCTGGTACACCCGCCCCGGAGTGATCGAGTTGCTCAAGCAGGCCGGCGACGACCTGGTCAAGCGCTACAATCTCACCGGCCTGGGGCACGTGGCCACCGTGGGCCGGTCCCTGCCGCCCAAGAACTTCTTCTGGTTCCGCAACAACTTCAACCGCCACATCCACGATACCTGGTGGAGCGCCGAGATGGGCATGATCGCCCTGGCCCACTTCCCCGGCACCGACATCAAGCTGGGCTCGGCCGGGCTGCCGGTGCCGGGCATCCAGGCGGCGGTGGTGGATGGTCAGGGCCAGAGCCAGCCCCTCTTGACCCTGGGTGAGTTGGCCTTCCAGCCCGGCTGGCCGGCCATGTTCTCGGGTCTGTGGGGCGAGGCCGGCCGCGAGGAGGGCTTCTTCCGCGAGGGCTGGTACCTGAGTGGCGACCTGGCCACCACCGACGAGGACGGCTATTACTACCTGCATGGCCGCAAGGACGACATCCTGCGGGTGCGTGGCCGCTTGGTGGGTCCCTACGAGGTGGAGCGCGCCCTTAGCCACCACCCCGGAGTGGCCGAGTGCGCGGTGATCCTGCCCCCCACCGAGGGCGCGCCCTGGTTCAAGGCCTTCGTGGTGCTGCGCCAGGGGCACAAGGGCGTGTGGGAACTCAAGGAGGTGCTCAAGGCCCTGGCCCGGGCCGAGATATCCCCGGACCTGCCCTTGAGCGAGGTGGAGTTCCTGCCCGAGCTGCCGCGCAACGCCAATCGCCGGCTCCTGCGGCGGGTGCTCAAGGCCCGCGAGCTGGGCCTGCCCGTGGGCGGCTTCGAGAGCTTGCAGGAGGACTGGACCTCCGAGGTGACCCAGCCGTCTTGATTCTCCGCGAGCATGCTATGATGATGTTTGATACCGATTGGATTTCAACCGTATCGCATTTTGAGAAATGCACGGGCGGGGATTAACCCATCCCCTACAAAGAAAATGCTGGTTGTTGTTTCGGTTTTCGTAGGGGCGGGGTTTATCCCCGCCCGCCTTTTGCCCATTAAGGTTGGGCAAGGAGCGGGCAATGACATCCTCGGAGCAGTTGTCAAGAAAAGAGCTTTGGGCCTGCCTGGAGCTGGGCAAGGCACTCACCTCCCAACTGGAGCCGCCGCGCCTGTTGGCGGCCCTCTTGGACAGGGTCTCGGCCCTTTTGCCGGCCGACAACTGGTCGCTGCTGCTTCTTGACGACCAGACCAACCAGTTGCGCTTCGAGGTGACCGTGGGCCTGGACCGGGAGCTGGTCAAGGACATTCGCCTGGAGGTGGGCCAGGGCGTGGCCGGACAGGCGGTGCTGCAACAGAAGACCCTGGTGGTGCAGGACGTGAGCCGTTGCCAGTGCTTCTTCCCCCAGGTGGACCAGATGGCGGGTTTTCGCACCCAATCCATCATGTGCGCTCCGCTGGTCTTCGCGGGCAAGGCCCTGGGGGCCATCGAGGTGGTCAATCCCCACCGCATGGACGAGGCGGTCAAGGAGCTTCTGAACACCGTGGCCGACTTCGTGGCCATCGCCGCCGAGAACGCCAGGCGCTATCAGCGCATCCACGACCTGTCCATCCACGACGACCTCACGGGCCTATACAACACCCGCCACATGTATCAATCCCTGCAGGAGCTGGTGTCCGCCGGCCGGCCCTTTGCCCTGATATTTCTGGACCTGGACGACTTCAAGCGGGTGGTGGACACCCACGGCCACCTCATGGGCAGCCAGGTCTTGCAGGAGGTGGCCCAGACCATCCGCGGTTGTCTGGCCGAGCCGGCCTACGGAGTCAGCTATGGCGGCGACGAGTTCGTGGTGGTGTTGCCCGGGGCCAGCCGGCAGCAGGCCCTGGACAAGGCCCGCGAGATCAATCAATGCCTGTGCGCCACCGCCTACCTGGTCAACCGAGGCCTGGAAGTGAGTTTGCAAGCCAGCCTGGGGGTGGCGGCCTTTCCCCAGGACGCCTCTGACCTGCGCGGGCTCTTGGCCCTGGCCGACCAGGCCATGTTCAGCGTCAAGCGCCACGGCAAGGGTTCGGTGGGTTAAGCAACCAACTGGAGATAACGACCATGACGGGCGAATGTCTGAGACTGTGCGGACGGGGCCGGGGGTGGCTGAGGGTTATGCTGGCGCTGGCGTTGCTGGCCTTGGTCCTGGTCGGGCCGGGACAGGCCCGGGCCGACGGCCCGCGGGCCGTGCAGCCGGGCGACCGGCTCAGCGGGCAATGGCGCGCCGACATGGACAGCATGCGCGATTACCTGACCTCGGTGTTGGAGCCGATTGGCGGCCACTGCCTGAGTATCCACGGCAGCATGATCTATGGGTTCCGCACCACCGGCGACCCCCGCCTGCACGCCATGGAACACTCGGTGGCGGGCACAACCGTGACCATAAAGAGGCAGCGGGCCAGGGGCACCAGGTCCGATACGGTGGTGTTCCTGTACTCGGGCAGCTATTCGGCCCCCCTGACGGTGCGGGCCGGCGAGCGAATATTGGAAACCTCCCGCAATCCTGACTTCAGCAACTTCTTTGTGGAGGGCTTCAGCGTCAATGGCGTGTTCGTGGGCGAGATGGACTTCGACCTCACCGGCCTGAGCCAGGCCTTTGGCGGCAACGTCATGCGCTACGAGTTCGTGGGCGACAACACCCTGCGGCTCACGCCCATCTTCCCGCCGTCCCCCGACGGGGTGCCCATCCATCCCCGGCCCTTCATCCTGCACCGGCTCAGCCACGACCCCGACCGCCGCTAGGAGCGCGAACCCAGGCGCGGCCAGGCCCGTTGGCCTCAAATCCCCCGCCAGAGGGCGTCGGCCATGAGGCAGGCCAGGAACAGGGCCAGGGAGGTGTTGACCAGGCACAGCCCCAGCCGCTCCCGGCGCAAGGCCCAGGCCCCGCCCAGCCCCAGGCCCAGGGCCAGGGTGGCCAGGCATATCTTGGCCGCCGGCGTGGCCACCAGGCCCAGGGCCGGCACCAGGGCCAGGGCCGTGCCGTAGGCCATCAGCCAGACCAACAGCGGCCAGCGTCCCCAGCCCCCGCTTAGCGCCAGGCCCGCCAGGGGCAGGCCGGCGGCCTGGTAGTCGTCGGCGCGCAGTCTGGCCAGTAGGGCGAAGTGGGGCACCTGCCAGCAGTAGAATACCCCGGCCACCAGGAGCGCGCGATGGCCCAGGAGCGGCCCGCCGGCGGCCAGCCAACCCAACAGTGGCGGCAAGGCCCCTGCCACGGCCCCCAGCAGCAGGGCAAAGGGCGTACGGCCCTTGAGGGGGGTGTAAAGGCCATTGTAGAGGGCCACCACCGCCAGGCCCAGCAGCGACGTCCCTACCCCGCCCACGGCCCAGAGCAGGGACAGGGCCAGGGCCAGGCAGGCCAGGGCCAGGGCCAGGGCCGGACCCAGGCCCAGGCGGCCAGCCGGCAGGGGCCGTTGGCGGGTGCGCGCCATGACCCCGTCCCGGCGGCGCTCCTGCGTCTGGTTGAGGGCCGAGCAGCCCGCGGCCAGCAGCCAGGCCCCCAGCGCCGTAAGCAGCAGGCCTAGGCTGGGCCGAGGCCGCCAGAGCAGGTAACCGGCCATGGCCCCGGCGGCGGCCATGAGCCCCAGCCGCGCCCGCGTCAGCCTGGCCAGGTCGGCGATCAATGTTGGTGCTCCTCTTGGCCCAGGGCCTTGAGGTATTCCACCAGGGCGGCGGTCTGCTCCGGGGTGATATGGGGATAAGCCGGCATCACCGGCGGGAAGCCCTGGGTGGGGCGGCGGGAAGGGTCGGCCAGCACCTGCCGGACGAATTCGGCGTCCACCATGACCTGTACCGGCCGGCCCTGGTCCAGCACCGTGGTCTGGTGTCCGAAGAGGCCCTTGAAGCTGGGACCCACCAGGATGCTGCCGTCCGTGGAGTGGCAGGCCAGACAGCCCTCCCGCCGGGCGATGGCCTCTCCATCCTGGTCCGGGGCCTGGACCAGCCAGCGCTCGAACTCCTGGGGACTGACGGCGCGCACCCGCGAGAGCATCCTGGCGTGCTCCAGGCCGCAGTACACCGAGCAGTATATGTCGTAGTCGCCAGGCTGGTCGGCCCGCAGCCAGGCCTGGGTGGTCATGCCCGGCACGGCGTCAATCTTGACCCGGAAGGCCGGCACGTAGAAGCCGTGGATCACATCGGTGGAGGTTATGGCCAGCCTGACCGGCTGGCCCACGGGCACGTACAGCTCAGGGCTCTGGCGGCCATTGGGGTAGGTGAAGGACCAGGACCACTGGCGGGCCAAGACCTTCACCTCCATGGCCCCCTCGGGCATGCCGCGCAGGGCGCTGAAGCTCTGCCAGCCGTAGTAGAACATGGCTAGCACCAGCAGGGTGGGGATGACCGTCCAGATGATCTCGGCCAGCAGGTTGTGGTCAAAGTCGGCCGGCACGGGGTGGCGCTGGCGGCTGTAGCGGATGACGAAATAGATGGTGGCCAGGGTGATGAGCACCAGCATGGCCGCCGAGACCCCGAAGATGAACAAAAAGGCGCGGTCCACGCTGGCCACCGCGTTTACCGCCTGGGGGGTCATGACTGCCCCGGCGCGCGGAAGGCCAGGTCCAGGAAGGTCAGGCCGATGAAGATGGCCAGCAGCACGAAGGCCAGGAACAAAAGCCCCTTCAGCAGACGCCCTTCGTATTTCAGGTGCATGAAGAAGGCGATGACCAGCAGGGCCTTGGCCGTGGCGATGGCCAGGGCGGCCAGGACGTTGTAGAAACCCAGGTCAATGCTGGCCAGCAGCATGGTCAGGCCGGTCAGGCAGGCCAGGGCCGCCCAGACCGCCGTCAGCAGGCGGCTGCTCAGGATACGGGGGGCGGGCTGGTTGTCCCCTGGGTCCATGCGCGGCCCTCCGGGCGAGCTTCAGGTTATCAGGTAGAAGAGCGGGAACAAGAATAACCAGATCAGGTCCACCAGGTGCCAGTACAGGCCGGCGTTCTCCAACAGGGCCGGGTGGTCCTGGCGCAGGCGGCCGCGCCACAGCATGAGCATGACCACGCCCAGGAGAACCACGCCCACCAGCACGTGCAGGCCGTGCAGGCCAGTCAGGGCGAAATACAGGCTGTAAAAGGTGCCCTCGCCCGGGGGCAGGGCCAGCACGCCCGGTGAGCCGGGATAGATGCCGTGTTGGAATTTCTCGCCCCACTCCAGGGCCTTGTTGACCAGAAAGCTTGCACCCAGGAGCACGGTGAGGGCCAACATCCCCAGGCAGCGACCCGGCTGGCCCGTTTGCAGGGCGGTGAGCGACAAGGCCATGAAAAGGCTGCTGGTGATGAGGACGACGGTGTTGATGCCGCCCAGCAGGGCGTCCAGGCCCTGGGCCGCGCGGTGGAACTCCGGTTGATAGCGGTGCAGGTAGGCGGCATACAGCAGGAACAAACCACCGAAGAGCACCATCTCGCTGTACAGAAACAGCCACATGCCCAGCTTGGCGCCGGCCTGGTCCCGGCGGGGCTCAGGCATGGCCGCCCTGCCGGGGGAAGTCGTAGGGTCCCTTATGCACCACCGGCTCCTGGGCGAAGTTTTCGCGGGGCGGCGGCGAAGGCAGGGTCCACTCCAGGGTGGCGGCGCCCCAGGGGTTGGGGCCGGCCAGTGGCCCACGCCTGAGGCCGGCGTAGAGGTTATGGAACATGAGCAAGAGCCCCAGGGCCAGTATCCAGGAGCCCACGGTGGACATGAACTGGCCCGTGGCGAATTGTGGCAGGTAGTCGTAGTAGCGCCGGGGCATGCCCATCAGGCCCAGGATGAACATGGGGAAGTAGAGCAGGTTCATGCCGGCCAGGATGACCCAGAAGGCGGCCAGGGCCCGGCGCCGGTTGTACATGCGGCCGAACATCTTGGGCAGCCAGAAGTGCAGGGCCGCGAACAGGCCCAGGCCGGTGCCGCCGAAGATCACGTAGTGGAAATGGGCCACCACGAAATAGGTGTCGTGCACGTGGATGTTGGCGCCGGCGGCGCCCTGGGCCAGGCCCGATAGCCCCCCCACCGAGAACATCCAGATGAAGCCCAGGGTGTAGAGCAAGGGCGGCTCCAGGCTGATGGAGCCCTTGTACAGGGTGGAGAGCCAGTTGAAGACCTTGATGGCGCTGGGCACGGCCACGATGAAGGTCAGGAAGGAGAAGACCAGCACCGCCAGGTCGCTCATGCCGCTGGTGAACATATGGTGCGCCCAGACCAGGGAGCCCACGGAGGCGATGGCCAGGCTGGAGAAGGCGATCATCTTGTAGCCGAAGATGCGCTTGCGGGCGAAGACCGGGATGATGTCCGAGACCACGCCCATGGCCGGCAGGATCATGATGTATACCGCCGGGTGGGAGTAGATCCAGAACAGGTGCTGGTAGAGCAGGGGGTCGCCGCCTCGGCTGGCGTCGAAAAGCCCCAGGTTCAGCACGCGTTCAGAGAAGATAAGTAGCGCGGTGATGCCCAGGATGGGCGTGGCCAGCACCTGGATCCAGGCCGTGGCGTAGAGCGACCACACAAAGAGCGACAGCCGCCGCCAGGTCAGGCCCGGGGCGCGCAGTTGGTGGATGGTGGTGACGAAGTTGAGTCCGGTGAGGATGGAGGAGAAGCCCAGGATGAAGACCGCCAGCACGGCCACCGAGACGTTGGTGGTGGTGCGCTGGCTGAAGGGCACGTAGAAGGTCCAGCCGGTGTCGGGCGCGCCCGAGCCGCTGAAAATGGACACAAAAGCCACCAGGGCGCCCGCCAGGTAGAGCCACCAGGACAGGAGGTTCAGGCGGGGGAAGGCCACGTCGTTGGCCCCGATGTGCAGGGGCAGCAGGAAGTTGCCGAAGGAGGCCGGGATGCTGGGGATGAGCACCAGGAAGATCATTATCACCCCGTGCAGGGTGAAGACGGCGTTGTAGGTCTGGGCGGCCAACAACTCGTTGCCTGGGGTCATGAGCTTGAGCCGCATGGCCAGGCCCAATAGCGCCCCGGCCAGAAACAGGGCCAGGATGCACCCCAGGTACAAGAGGCCGATGCGCTTGTGGTCGGTGCTGAAGACCCAGGAGCCTAAGCCCCGCCTGCCCCCGGGCGGCGCCAGGAAGCCGCGGTCGTCCGCCGCGTCCGGGTGGCCGGCGGGGTTCATGGGGTGCTCCGCTTGTGGTTGGCGGCCTGGCGCCGCCGGCGCCGGCGGCCCCCAACCCACAGGAAGACCACGAAGAGCAGTATCCCTAGCAGCACCGCCGCGCCGGCCACGCGCATCAGGTTGAAGACGTAGCGCTGCCCCTGGGGGTCATAGGTGTAGCAGAAGGCCAGGGCGCGCGTCACCGACAGGCCGGGACGGTCGCCGGCGGCCTCCACGGCGGCCATGGCGATGTCAAAGGCCAGCGGCGAGCCACCGTATAGGTAGCGCGTGATTTTGCCCGAGGGCGACAGGGCCACCAGCACCATGGGGTGCTGGAAGCCGTCGCCCTGGCGCTGGAAGCCAAAGCCAATGGCCTCCATCAGCTTGGCGATGGCATCTTGGCCGCCGGTGAGGAAATGCCAGTGCTGGGGCGGGAAGCCGCCGGCCAGGGCCGTGCTGAAGTCATGGTGCTTGCGCCGGGCCAGGTCTGGTGTCTCGCGCTCATCGAAGCTCACGGTCACCACCTGGTAATCGCGTCCCGCTTGCAGGCCCACCTGGGGCAACACCTGCGCCAGCCGCCCCAGCAGCAGGTTGCAGGCGTTTGGGCAGGAGTAATACACCGGCACCAGGATGGTGGGCAGGGTCAGTATCTGGCGCAGGTTCAGGGGACGGCCCTCCTCGTCGGCCAGCACCACGTCCTCTGGTATGTACTGGCCCAGCCGCTCCGCCACGCCCACGCTGGGGGCCGCGCCGGTGGGGCGCTCTTCATGGGCCAGGGTCGCCGTGGACCAGCAACAAAGCCAGGCCAGCAGGAGCGCCAAGTGCCCCAGGGGGCGCATCAGAACTGGGAGATGAGGGCGGCCAGGGCCTGGATGTCCTGGTCGGACAAGAGGGCGGCCTGCGCCTCCATGATGGCCTTCTGGGGGCCGCCGATGGCCTTGGCCTTGTAGCCCTGCAGATAACGGGCCACCTCCTGGGCAGACATGCCCTTGAGCGGCTTGCCCACCCCCAGGGCCGTCTTGCCGCCATCGGCGCCATGGCAGCCGGCGCACCTGGCGTAAAGCGCCTTGGCGTCGGCCGCCGGAGCGGCCAGCGGGCAGGCCAGGGCCAATACCAGGCACATAATAAGCGTGCGCATCAAACCCATAATGCAGACCCCCTAGCGGAATGGGGCGTGCCCCCAATTAGCGCTTGCTGTTGTTTAGCCTATACCTTGGGTTGAACAAAACACAACCCGAACCTGCCTGGGCCGGAGCGGGCCGGGTCTATGCCCAACGCAGGCCGGCGCCGCTTTGGCCGCCCGGGGTGCCCAGCAAAGAAAAAGGGCCTAGGCGTTTCCACCTAAGCCATTGTTTTATTTGGCTCACCTGGCCGGACTCGAACCAGCGACAGGGTGGTTAACGGCTAAAACGCCCAGCAATAAAACCGTAGACACCATCCCAGAGAAACAGAAGCGAGTCACCGCACCCCGCCCCTCAGGAACGGGGAGTTGTTGACTGCCTCCTCGGGCAGGGGTATCCTAGGCCTAATGACTAAACAAATGTATCCATAAAGCACTTGGGGTCCCATGGAACGCAGCATCGTGCATCTCAACGTGGCAGACTTCGCCGTGGCCGTGGAGCGCCAGGAACAGGCCGGGTTGCACGACCGGCCCGTGATCGTGGCCCCGCCCGGCGGACGGTCCTTGGTTTATGACATGAGCGAGGAAGCCTACCGGGCCGGCGTACGCAAGGGCATGATCCTGGAGCGCGCCCGCAAGCTATGCCGGGAGGCCCGGCTGCTGCCGCCCCGGCCCCAGCTCTATGAACGGGCCATGAGCGAGATGTTCCGCCTGGCTCTGCCTTATTCACCTCTCGTCGAGGGCGACGAACACAGCGGCCATATCTTTCTCGACCTCACCGGCACCGGCAGGCTGTGGGGGCCGGCCCGAGACGTGGCCTGGCGCATCCGCCGGGAGGCCAAGGCCCGCCTGGGTCTCCAGCCCATCTGGGGCCTGGCCGTCAACAAGCTGGTGGCCAAAATCGCCACCCGGGTGGTCAAGCCCGATGGCGAGCACGTCGTCCCCTCTGGGGCGGAGGAAGCCTTTCTGCGCCCCTTGCCTTTGCATCTGCTGCCCGGCTTGGAGCGGGAAGACCTTCTCACCCTGGCAAGCTTCCACCTGCGTCGGGTGGGCCAAGCCGCTTTGTGGACACCCGAGCAGCTGGAGGTGGTCTTTGCCAGGCGGGGAGACCACTTCCACCGGCTGCTGCGGGGGGTGGACAACAGCCCGGTGATGGCTGCTGGCAGCGGTTCCCAGCGGGTGGTGGTGGAGCGCCAGTTCGCCGGTGACACCAACGACGTGGCTCAGGTGGACAGGGCCATCTTTCTCCTGGCCGAGGGCGTTGGGCGGCGGCTCAGGGGGATGGGCCGGGTGGCCCGGCGGATAAGCCTTACCCTCCACTACAGCGATGGCATGCGCACAACCCGTCAGCGCGGCCATGCCCAGGGCACAGCCAACGATTTTCTTCTTTTCGATATGGCGCGCCAGGCCTTGGCCGCTGCCTGGACCCGGCGGGTGCGGCTCAGCCATCTGCGGCTGGTCAGCGATCGGTTGGCGTTCCCACCCGCCCAGATGGACTTGCCCCTCTTGTCAGGCCCCTCCCAGGCGCGCCAAGCCCGGCAAGAGAGCCTGGTGCAGGCCCTAGACCGCATCCGCGGCCGCCATGGCTCAGAGATGATTCGGCTGGGCCGCGCCCTGGGGCAGTGAGATGCTGGCCCTGGGCGTGCGCTCCCACTACTCCCTACTGTGGGGTACCACCTCGCCGGAGAACCTGTGCCGCCGGGCGTCGGAACTGGGCTACGAGGGCCTGGCCATGACCGACACCGACAACCTTTACGGGCTGTGGGAATTCTTGCGGGCCTGCCGGCGGCACAACTTGCAGGCTATCGTGGGCGCGGAGATCACCGATCCCGCCGCCCCCCGCCGCGCCCTGTGCCTGGTGGAGAACGCCCATGGCTTCGCCAACCTCTGCCGCCTCATCTCCCGGCGCCACCGCGCCCCGGGGTTTTCCCTGGCAAAGACCCTGCCGGAGTTCTCCCCCGGCCTGGTGGTGCTCACCACCAGCGCCCATCTCCTGGCCATCTGGCGGGCAGCCGGGGTGCCGGCCCTGGCCGCCCTGCCGCGAGGCATCAATGGCCATAGCTTTCGCCTGCGCCAGGAGGCCCGCCGTCTGGGGGCTCCCCTGGTGGCGGTGGCTGGGACCTTCTTCCTGGGACCGGAGGACTACCTGTGCCACCGGGTGCTGCGAGCCATCGCCCTTAACACCTCCCTCTCGCGTCTGGGAGCCTCGGATCTGGCCCCGCCCGACGCCTGGCCGGTGGCACCGCTTGAGTTCGCCCGCCGCTTCGAGACCCAGCCCCTAGCCATCCGGGCCGTCCGGGAATTGGCCCAGCGCCTGGAGTATGTCCCCACGCCGGGGACCATCATGCCACCCTGGCGCGATGCCCAGGGCCGCAGCGCCGACGCCGTCCTGCGGGAGCGGGCCTTTGCAGGGGCGGCGCGGCGCTATGGCCAGCCTTTGCCGGCGGCGGCGCGGGAGCGTCTGGAACGGGAGCTGGCCGTCATCGCCGGCAAGAACTTCTCCTCCTACTTTCTGGTGGTGGAGGACATCGTGGGCCGCAGCCCCCGCATCTGCGGCCGGGGCTCGGGCGCGGCCAGTCTGGTGGCCTACAGCCTGGGCATCACCAACGTCTGCCCACTCAAATACAACCTCTACTTCGAGCGCTTCATCAACCCCGACCGCGTTGATCCGCCGGACATTGACATCGACTTCGCCTGGGATGAGCGGGACGGGGTCATAGCCTCGGTGCTGGAGCAGTACCAGGGCCGCGCGGCCATGGTGGCCACCCACGTGCCTTTCCAGGGGCGCTCAGCCATCCGCGAGGTGGCCAAGGTCTTCGGCATCCCCGCCCGGGAGATCAAGGACTTCACCCGGCGGCTGCCCTGGCTGCGGGGACCGGTGGAGGGGCACACCGGCTTCTATCCCAAGCGCCAGGCCTTGCCACCCGGGGCCAAGCTTGATTTTTCCGCGCCCTGGCCGGAGATATTGCGCCTGTCCCAGGGACTGGTTCGCGCCCCTCGCCATGTCTCGGTACACGTGGGCGGGGTGGTCATCACCCCTGGCCCCCTCGACGGCTACGCGCCCTTGGAGACCGCGCCCAAGGGCGTGCCCATCATCCAGTGGGAAAAGGAGGGGGCCGAGGAGGCGGGACTGGTGAAGATAGACCTTTTGGGCAACCGCAGCCTGGGAGTAATCCGCGACGCCGTGGCCAGCCTACGCGTTAGCGGCCAGGAGTTTGACGAGGCCGCCTGGCAGCCCGAGGACGACCCGGCCACCCAAGCCACAGTGGCTCGCGGCGAGACCATGGGTTGCTTCTACATTGAGAGCCCGGCCACGCGGCTGTTGCAGCAAAAGGCGGCCCAGGGCGACTACGAGCACATGGTGATCCATAGCAGCATCATCCGGCCGGCCGCCAACCCCTACATCCAGGAGTACCTGAAGCGATTGCACGGCCAACCCTGGGAGCCCATCCACCCCCTCTTGGAGCCGATTCTGGCCGAGAGCTACGGCATCATGGTTTACCAGGAGCACGTTTCCCAGGCGGCGGTGGCCCTGGCCGGATTCTCCCACGCCCGGGCCGATAAGCTGCGCAAGGTCATGAACTGGAAGGACAAGGAGCGGGCGCTCAAGGATTATCGCGATGATTTCGTGACTGGGGCGCGGCAGAGGGGCGTGGACGAGGCTCGCATCGCCGAGATTTGGGAGATGATGATGAGCTTCGCGGGCTACAGCTTCTGCAAGCCGCACAGCGCCAGCTACGCCCGGGTCAGCTTCCAGGCTGCCTATCTCAAGGCCCACCATCCGGCCCAGTTCATGGCCGCGGTCATCAGCAACCAGGGCGGCTTCTACAGCACCTTTGCTTATGTCTCCGAGGCGCGCCGTCTGGGGCTCACCGTGCTGGCCCCGGATGTGAACGCCAGCCTGACGGCATGGAGCGGCCAGGGCCGCCAGCTACGAGTAGGGCTCATGGCCGTCAGCGGCCTGGGGCGGCAGACCATGGAGCGCATCGTGGGCGAGCGCCAAGCTGGACCCTACGGGAGCATGGAGGATTTTTGCGGGCGCGTCCTGCCGGCCGAAGACGAGGCCCGGGCCTTGATCGCCGCCGGGGCCTTGGACGGCCTGGCGGCGGGGCAGGGCAGGGCTGGGTTGCTCTGGCGGCTGGCCGGCCAGCAACGGCGACGGGAAGCGGCGGCCCGCCGGGAGAGCGCGCTTTTCCAGCGGGGAACAGCGGACGCGCCCCGCCTCCCCCCAGCCGACGATCTGGCCGAGTTGCGCCGGCAGTACTCAGTGCTGGGCTTCCTGCCGGACCGCCATCCCATGGAGCTTTTCGCCAGCGCGTTAAAGGGCCAGCGCGTGGTCAAGGCTCGGGACCTATCCCAGTACGTAGGCCGCCGGGTGCGGCTGGCTGGTTGGCTGCTCACCGGCAAGACGGTGTGGACCAAGAGCGAAGAGCCCATGCAGTTCCTGACCTTCGAAGACGAAACCGGGCTGGTGGAGACCACCTTCTTCCCCGAGGCCTTCCGCCGTTTTCACCTGGGCCTGGACTGGCAACGCCCTTATATCTTGGAGGGGCTGGTGGAGGAGAACTTCGGCGCGGCCACGCTCACGGTGGAGCGAGTGCGCTTGGTTGGCAATGGAGACTATGCGGAGACTGGTAAAAGGAGAAGACCGGCGAAGCCTTGAAGGTGGTCCTGGGCAAGGCGACTTTCGAAACTTGCCAAAATTTCCTGCGATATCCATTGCTATGTTATCCAGCCGCGCGGGATAATAAAAAAACATAAACTAGGATTTTCGTCCGGTAATATGCGGCGAACTAAGCCTCCGCATGCCCGGGCTTGAGCAACATCGCGGTTGCCTTGGCCTGAGGTTCTAATCTCTAAATCACCATGTGCCCTCCAAACCCTTGAACGGCCGAACCCCGAAGCTTCGGCCTTAGGTAATGCCCCATGAAAAAAACCGCCATGCCTCCAGCCAGCAAACAAAAGGGGGCCCAGGCACCGCCGCCTTCCAAGGCGGCTCTCCCCACGAAGACCGATGACTTCCCCATAGTTGGCGTCGGGGCTTCAGCCGGGGGGCTGGAGGCCTTGGAGCAGTTTCTGGGCGGGGTGCCCGAGGATAGCGGTATGGCCTTTGTCATCGTGCAGCACCTGGACCCCACCCACCAGGGCATCATGGCCGAGCTCTTGCAGCGCGGCACCAAGATGAAGGTGGGGCAGGTCAAAGACCGCACCAAGGTTCAGCCCAACTGCGTCTACGTGATCCCGCCCAACAAGGACATGTCCATCCTGCGCGGCAGCCTGCACCTCTTCCCTCCTGTCTCGCCACGTGGGCTGCGCCTACCCATTGATTTCTTTTTCCGTTCCCTGGCGGCCGACCGAGGCGAAAAGAGCGTTGGGGTGATCCTGTCGGGCATGGGCTCCGATGGCTCCCTGGGGCTCAGGGCCATCAAGGAGGCGGCCGGGGTGGTGCTGGTGCAGGACCCGGCCTCGGCCAAGTTCGACGGCATGCCCAAGAGCGCCATCGAGGCGGGGCTGGCCGACTTCGTGGCCCCGGCCCCTGAGCTGGCCGGCAAGCTCATCGAGTATGCCCGCCACGCCCCGCTATTGGCCAAGACCGGGCTGACTCTGGAGAGCAAGACCCAGGGGGGTCTGGAGAAGGCGGTCATTCTGTTGCGGGCGCACACCGGCCATGATTTTTCCCAGTACAAGAAGTCCACCCTTTACCGCCGCGTCGAGCGGCGCATGGGTATACACCAGATCGGAAAGATCACCCATTACGTGCGCTTCCTCCAGGAGAACCCTCAAGAGTTGGACCTGCTCTTCAAGGAGCTTCTGATCGGGGTCACCAGCTTTTTCCGCGACCCGGCGGCCTGGGAAACACTCAAGGACAAGGTCCTGCCGGCGCTCCTGAAGGGCTGTCCGGCGGGTTCCCAACTGCGGGCCTGGACGCCGGGATGTTCCACCGGCGAGGAGGCCTACTCCCTGGCCATGGCTTTCAAGGAGGCGGTGGATAGGCTCAAGGGCAACAAGGGCTTCACTCTACAGATTTTCGCCACCGATCTGGACCGCGACGCCATAGACAAGGCGCGTCTGGGATTCTTTCCCGCCAACATCGCGGCGGACGTCTCGCCCCAGCGTCTGAGCCGCTTCTTTGTCAAGGAGGAGACCGGCTACCGGGTTGGCAAGGATATCCGCGAGATGGTGACCTTCGCCCCGCAGAACGTCATCATGGACCCCCCCTTCACCAAGCTGGATATCCTGATATGCCGCAACCTGCTCATCTATCTGGACCCCATGGTGCAGAAGAAGCTCCTGCCCCTGTTCCACTACAGCCTGAACCCCGGCGGGGTGCTCTTCCTGGGCAGCGCCGAGACCATCGGAGGGTTTTCCGACCTGTTCGGGCCGCTGGATGCCAAGATGCGGCTGTATCGCCGCAAGGAGTCCAGCGCCCCCGCCGCTCCTGTGGATTTTCCTTCCTCCTTCTCCCCGCCCCGAACCGGCGCCCAGGTGGAGGCTAGGGAGCCAAAGCCCACCCCCAACCTGCAAGCCCTGGCCGAGCAAAGCCTTCTCCAGTGCTTCACCCCGCCGGCGGTGCTGGTAGACAAGGAGGGGAACATCCTCTTCATCAACGGGCGCACGGGCAAGTATCTGGAGCCGGCCGCCGGCAAGGCCAACCTGAACATCTTCGCCATGGCCCGGGAGGGTCTGCGCTACGAACTGACCCAGGCCCTCCACCAGGCCACCAGGCAGAAGGCTCCGGTTGTCTTAACCGGCCTCAAGGTGACGACCGAGGGCGGCCAGCAGCTCTTGGACCTCACCGTGCAGGCCCTGGAGCAGCCGGAGGCCCTGCGCGGCATGCTCATGGTGGTCTTCAGCGACCAGCGGGAGGCGCCCCAGGGCAAGGCGGCGGGCCGCGCCCCCCGAGCCTCCGTGGCCAGCGCCCGGCTGGCGGAGTTGGAGCGAGAGCGCCAGCAGGCCCGCGAGGAGATCCAGGTCATACGCGAGGAGATGCAGACCTCCCAGGAGGAACTCAAGTCCACCAACGAGGAGCTGCAATCCACCAACGAGGAATTGCAGTCCACCAACGAGGAGCTGACCACCTCCAAGGAGGAAATGCAGTCCCTGAACGAGGAGTTGCAAACGGTCAACGCCGAGCTTCAGTCCAAGGTGGACGAGCTGTCGTGGGCCAGCAACGATATGAAGAACCTGCTCAACAGCACCGACATCGCCTGCGTGTTCCTGGATCACAACCTAAACCTGCGCCGCTTCACCACCCAGGTCACCAAACTCATCAAGCTCATCCCCGGAGACGTGGGCCGGCCCTTGACCGACATCGCCTCGGACCTCATCTACCCCGAGTTGGCCTCGGACGTGGCCGAGGTGCTGAACACCCTGGTTTTCCGCGAGAAGCAGGTGGCCACCCGGGATGGGCGCTGGTTCCAGGCGCGCATAATGCCCTACCGCACCCTGGACAACGTGATTGACGGGGTGGTGATGACCTTCGCCGATATCACGGTGGCCAAGGAGCTGGAAGCAAAGCTTCGCTTGGCCTATGAAGAGCTGGAGGCCCGGACGTCGAAGTTAATGGCCAAGAAAACCGGTTCTGACTGTGGGGGCCCTGGTCAGCCAGGACCCGCGGGCCTTTGACCTGGTGCTCAGCGACCAGACCATGCCCCTGCTCACCGGCCTGGAACTGGCGCGGCGCCTGCACCAGCAACGCCCCGGTTTGCCGGTGATCCTGACCACCGGCTTCAGTGACCAGCTCACCCCCGAGAGCCTCCAGGAGGCCGGCGTGGCCGCGGTGTTGCTGAAGCCGGCCTCGGCGGCCGAGATGGCCCGCCAGGTGCGCCGGGTGCTGGACCACCAGGGCTAAATGGGCGTGCGCTGGCGGGGTTGACCGACAAGACCAGTGGGGGGGGCCCGCTGATGGAAGACCGTCCCAAACATACTGACGAAGGCAAGCCATGGGAAAAGAGAAGAGCCAACCGCCAGACGCCGCCGATCTGCGCCAACGGGCGGAAGCGAGCCTGGCGGGCAAGGATGACCAGGGTGCGTCATTAGCCACCGAGGCAGACAGCCAGCGGCTGGTCCACGAGCTTCAGGTTCACCAGGTCGAGTTGGAGTTGCAGAACGAGGAGCTGCGACGCACCAGCCTGGGGCTGGAGGCCAGCCGGGAACGTTACGCCGACCTCTACGATTTCGCGCCAGTGGGCTATTTCAGCGTTGATAAGCGATGGATCATCCGTGAAGTCAACCTGGCCGGCGCCGACCTCCTGCGAAGCAAGCGGGCCAACCTGCTGGGCAAGAATATCGGTGGCTTCATTTCCCGCGGCACCCGCGAGGCCTTTCATGACTTCCTCATGAGGGTCAGCGCGGGGGGGACCAAACAGGTCTGCGAGGTGCACCTCGACCAGCAAGGAGCCGAGCCGCGATTCGTGCATATAGAGGGCGTGGCCGTGGACCCGGGCCAGGGACAAGAGGCGCATTGCCGCCTGGCGGCGGTGGACATCACCGATCGCAAGAAGGGCGAGGAGGCCTTAAGACTGCTCGCCGCCATCGTGGAGTCCTCGGATGACGCCATCGTGGGCATGACCCTCCAGGGCGTCATCACCAGTTGGAATCGGGGAGCGCAGAGTATTTACGGCTATACCGCCGAGGAGATGGTGGGCCGCCCGGAGTCCTCGCTGCTTCCTCTCGAGAGGTCCGGCGAGATGAACCTCCTTCTGGGGAAGGTACGCCAGGGACGGCCGGTCACCCACTTCGAGACCGAACGCATGGCCAAGGATGGCCGCCGGCTGTCCATATCCCTGACCTTGTCGCCCACCAGGAACAGTGGAGGCGAGATAGTCGGGGCCTCCACCATTGCCCGCGACATCACCGCCCAAAAGCAGGCCGAAAAGGAGCGCGAGGAGCTTATCCTCCAGTACCGGGAGGCCTTGGCCAAGGTAAAGCTCCTGAGCGGCCTGCTGCCCATCTGCGCCAACTGCAAGAAAATACGCGACGACAAAGGTTGCTGGCAATCGATAGAAAAATACATTCACGAGCGCTCCGAGGCTGATTTCAGCCACGGCATATGCCCGGATTGCGTCAAGTTGCTCTACCCGGGATATGACGAGTAACCCCAAAGCCGGCCGCGGCCAGGGTACGGCGCCGTGATCCCCAACGAAGGGACCATTGCGGCAAGGCCTTTGTCTCTGCGATAATATTAATAAATAGACATCTCTGCGCGTCAGCCACGCCACCCCGCGTTTGCCCGCCCTGGGCAGCAAGGTGTGGCTGGTGCGCCTACCCCTGAAATGGTCATGCAATGAAAAAAATACTGATTGCTCTGGGATGCGGGCTCCTCTTGCTGGTCGTGCTGGTGGGCTGGTGGATCGGCAGCCGCCCCGAACGTGGCACCACCGGGTCGGTCAGCACCAAATTCCGCTGGCTGGGGCCCAATGACAAGATCGTGGTGGACGCCTTTGACGATCCCAAGGTGCAGGGCGTGGCCTGCTTTATCAGCCGCGCCCAAACCGGGGGGGTGAAGGGCGAGCTGGGCGTGGCGGAGGACACCAGCGACGCCAGTATCGCCTGCCGCCAGGTCGGCCCCATCAAGTTCAATGGCGAGTTGAAGGACGGCGAGGGCGTCTTCGACGAGCGCCGCAGCCTGGTGTTCAAGAAGCTCCAGGTGGTGCGTTTCTTCGACCGCGAGCGCAAGGTGCTGGTCTACGTGGCCTACAGCGACCGCGTAATCGAGGGCAGCCCCAAGAACAGCATCAGCGCCGTGCCGGTCATGCCTTGGCCGGCGGCCAATACGGGGGTACCCGGGGGGGGCACGCCATGATAAAAAGCTCGGGCCAGGAAAACAGTGCAAGTGAATTGCGCAGGCGGGCTGAAGACCTGATACGGGACCAGGCGTCGGGTGCCAACCTTGCCCTCAAGGACGAGGATATCAGGCGGCTGCTACATGAGCTTCAGGTGCACCAGGTCGAGCTGGAGCTACAGAATCACGAGCTGCGCCAGAGCCGGGCGGCCCTGGAGGAGGCTCGCGACCAGTACCGCGATCTCTACGACCGGGCGCCGGTGGGCTACCTGACCCTGGATGAAAAGGGCATAATCCGCCAAGCCAACCTTACCGCCGCCAGGATGCTGTCCAGTGACCGAGGCCGCCTGGAAGGCCAAAGCCTCTATGGCTTCGTGGAGCAGGAGCATCGCGGGGCCCTGCTGAGGCGCCTCAAGGCCGTGGCCGAGACCGCCAGTGAACTGAACCTGGAAATCCAAACGGTCAGTGGTGGCGGTGCCAAATTCCCTGTGCAATTGGCTATATCTACCCTATCCGGCGATGAGTCGCCCGCGCGGGGATTTCGGGTTGTGATCGTGGACATAAGCCGGCTCAAAGCCGCTGAAAGCCAACTTCGCCAGGCCAATGAAAGGTTGGAGGATGAGGTAGAGATTCGCACGGCCGAGTTGATCGCCACCAACAAGGTCTTGGAAGAGGAGATAAAACAACGCGAAGAGGCGGCCAGGGAGTTGGGCCGGCAGAAAGAAGCGTTGGTATCAAAGACTGAAGAATTGGAACAATCCAACATCGCGGTGGGGGTCTTGCTCCGGCGCAGTGAACAAGACCGGATGTCCATGGAGGAAAACATCATGCAGCAGGTTCACAAACTGCTGCTGCCCTGCCTTAAGAACGTTTTGGCCACAAGATTGGATACAGGACAACGCTTGGGAATCGAGGCGGCGCTCTCGCACCTTGAAAGCATCACCTCGTCCTTCGCCAAGAAGCTTGGCTCCCCAAGCCTGGGGTTGTCAGCCCGGGAGCTCCAGATTGCCGGCATGATCAATCAAGGCCTGAGCAGCAAGGATATCGCCGAAAGCCTGCACATGTCCCCTGATACCGTGAGCTTCCACCGCAGGAACATACGCCGCAAGCTTGGCATAACCGATACCAACACCAGCCTGGCCATGCACCTGCGTGAATTCGCCTGATGGTGGCTTTTACCTGCCGATAAACTGCCTGATAACCACCGCCCATCTAGCCTAGTCGCTACTTATAATTAATGTAGGTGGCAGCGATCACCGTTGATCAGCCGTAATTTGAACGCAACCAGTATTTTCAAGGAGTAATAACGTGAAATACAGCACTAATGACCAGGCGCAAGGCAAGTATCACAAGGTTAAAGGCAGGGTTAAGGAGATCGCGGGTATAGTCAGCCTTAATCCCGTTCTGGAAGGCGAAGGTAAGGACGAAAAGAGAGCCGGAAAAATACAGGAAAAGATCGGGGAGATCGAGAAGGTCGTGGGTAAGTAGAACGACGTATCAGGTGCAGTACCCCTTTGCTACCGCTTCGGCAGGTCAGAAAATAGCTATGTCCTTGGAGGAGCAAAGCATGGAGTATTCGTTGTGAAATGATCGCAAATGCGGCAAAGAACCATCCCGCGGCAGGATACGAGTTATCAAGAGGTAAATAATAAAGTTATAGCCGAAGCAAGCATCGGGGAATTACACCCAGAGAGATTAAATATGGAGCAGCGACATTAAGCCATCTTTTCCGAGAGATAGGGTATCTAAAGACAAGCCACCTCTAAGCATTAAGGGAAAAGGTTAATTGCCATGGCGACAATCCTCTTTGCTGAAGAATACAATTTTGGCTACAATTTTTTTGCCGAGGAATTAAAGCGAGAAGGCTACCAGGTGGCCAGCACCACCAATGGCAAAGCCCTGGTGGAAAGCATTAAGTCCGTTCAGCCGGACCTGCTGATCATGGATGTAGATCCCTGTTCCTTAAAGGGGTTGGACGTGTTGCAGGCCATCCGCGCAGAGCACCAAAAACTGCCAGTGATCATTTGGGCCACCGATAATAATCCAGATTTCGATCCCAGGTCCTTCGGGGCGGATTATACGGTAATCAAATCCTTTAACACTGCCGAGCTTCAGGAAAAGATCAGCATGGCCCTGGAAACCAAGTTCACCTTTGCCTCGGAAAACCCCGGGGAGGGCAGCCATTAAAAAGCCAACCGCATAGCCTAAAAAACTGGCCAGCCAATCGACTGAAACTAGCGCGGGATACCGAGGCGATGTGGCACCGCTATTCAGCGGTAACCAATCAACACATTTTAACAATAGGATAACGATATGAACTGGAATCAAGTCCAAGGCAATTGGAAGCAATTCAAGGGCGCGGTTAAGGAAAAATGGGGTGACATAACCGATGATGAACTTGAGCAAATAGACGGTAAGCGGGACATCCTTGTTGGACGGATCCAAGAGAAGTACGGGATGGCTCAGGAGGAGGCCGAAAGGCAGGTCAAGGCCTGGGAAAAGGCCCAGGTTTGAGCTGGCATTCATACCACGAGTCCATTAACCCATAGCTGATGGTGGTTGAGCGCCTGGTCATGGCGCTCAGCGCCAGGCATCCGAGGATACTGGAGAGACCATTAGAGCGACATCACAACGGTATTTATGATGTCATGGCGGGGAGAAAACCCTTGGTAAGGAGGCAGGAGATGAGGAACAAAATAACAATACATTTGCTCTTGGGTGTAACCGTGTTGTTGGCGGTTATGATGGCCGGTTGCGCTGGCACCGATACCCGAGAAAGTACGGGTGAATACGTTGATGACAGCACCATAACCGCCACGGTAAAGGCGGCGATATACAACGATCCTAAACTGGTAGTGGGCCAGATAAGTGTTGAAACCTTCAAGGGAGTTGTGCAGTTGAGCGGCTTTGTCAACTCTGCGCAGGCCGCCTACACGGCCGAGGAAATAGCCAGATCTGTCAAGGGGGTACGATCTGTGCGAAACAGCCTAATTGTTAAGTAACTTGGCAGATAGCCAATGCAATTTTGGCATATGGCCTTGCGGACGGTTGAATACCGTCTGTTTGTAGGCAAAACCCACCCGCCGGCAGCGCATACTTGAAGAACCCAGATTTTTACTAAGGCAGGCCTGAGTTGAAGAGGCTAGCTAGATTATCAAAGCTAGCATGTTGAGTTGTCAGCGCCCTGCTGGAGTGACCCTCAATCAGGAGCAAAAACATGTCACTTGGCACAATCCTGCTTGTAGTCTTGATCCTGGTGCTTTTAGGAGTAATCCCAACTTGGCCCCATAGCCGGGCGTGGGGTTATGGGCCCAGCGGCTTGGTGGGCCTAGGGCTGATAATTGTATTGATCCTACTTTTGTTGGGCAGAATCTAACCACGATTGGAGATTTCACGTGAATATATCATTCAGGCGTTGCGTTGCCGTATGTATGCTGGCATTGGCCGTGGTGATGCTTGGCTGTCAACAAGAAGGCCCAGCCGAAAAGGCAGGCAAAAAGTTAGATCAAGCGGTGGATAAAGCCGAGAAAACCATGGATCAAGCCGTGGATAAAGCGGAAAAAAAAATTGAAGCGGCCGGCGATGCCCTGAGCGACAAAGCAGTAAAAGCTGGGGACTACATGGATGACTCGGCCATCACCGCCAAAGTTAAGGCCGGTATTCTCGGTGACCAACTGCTAAAGGTTACTCAGATCAACGTGACCACTAAAGACGGCGTGGTGAACCTGAGCGGCGTCGTTGATTCCCAGCAAGGCATAGACAGAGCGCTGGAAATCGCCCGCAGCGTCGAGCATGTGAAATCGGTGGGGAATAACCTGGAGGTTAAGGGGGCCAGATAGAAGGTCCCTTCCCTGGCGCTGCAAACGTCAAATCTCTTTATTTACCCAGGGAAGGCCCAAACACCATGCCGCTGGCCCAATCCCATCGCAATCCCCTGGCCTACTTGGGCTGGCTGGTGATATTTCCCATCCAGGACATGGGACGTCAGGCCATTTTCTTCGGCAAGAGCTTCGTGTTGGTGTTCGCCTGGCCATGGCAGTTCGGCAAGATACTGGCCCAGATGCATTTCATCGGTTTCAAGTCCCTCCTGGTGGTCTGCCTCACCGGGGCCTTCACGGGCATGGTGCTGGGCTTGCAAGGCTACTACACCCTGGCGCGCTTCGGGTCCGAGGGCATCCTGGGCACCGCGGTGGCTCTGTCCCTGGTGCGGGAGCTGGGGCCGGTGCTTACCGCCTTCATGGTCATCGCCCGGGGCGGCTCGGCCATGGCCGCCGAGCTAGCCAGCATGCGCATCAGTGAACAGATAGACGCCCTGACCACCATGGACATCCACCCCATCCGCTTTCTGGTCAGCCCCCGGCTGGTGGCCGCGGTGCTCTGCTTTCCCCTGCTCACCGCCATCTTCGACTTCATCGGCATCATGGGCGGCTACCTCAGCGGCTCGGTCCTGCTGGGTTTGGGCTCCGGGGTCTATTTCTCCAGCGTTGAGAGCGGGGTGCGCATGATTGACGTCAGCGGGGGCTTCTTGAAGTCCTTGGTCTTCGCCTTGGTGGCCATCAACACCTGCTGTTTTCGGGGCTATTTCGCCCATCTGAGTCCGGCCGGCTTCGGTTCCAAGGCGGTGGCCCTGGCCACCACCGGGGCCGTGGTGCAAAGTTGCGTCCTGGTATTGTTCGCCGACTACATTCTCACCTCCTTCTTGCTGTAGCCACATGGCCGAACCCTTTATCCAAATACAGGGCCTGCAGAAAGCCTTTGGCGGCAAAAACGTGCTCAACGGCGTGGACCTGGATATTTACCGTGGCGAAATCACGGCGATCCTGGGCAAGTCCGGCGAGGGCAAGAGCGTGCTTCTGAAGCACATCATCGGGCTGTTGCGGCCCGACGCGGGGCGCATCCTGGTGGAGGGCCGGGACCTGTGGGCCTCGGGAGGGGCCTTTCGCAAGGAGGTCTTTCGCCGCTTCGGCTACCTGTTCCAGGGCACGGCCCTGTTTGATTCCATGACCGTGTTCGAGAACGTGGCCCTGCCCTTGGTGGAGCGCAGCCGGCTGGGCCGAATCCAGGTTGCTGAACGGGTGCACAAGGTGCTCGAGCTGTTGGATTTGCATGAAGTGGATGACAAGTACGTCTCCCAGTTGTCGGGTGGCATGCAAAAGCGGGTGGCCCTGGCCCGGGCCATGGTCACCGACCCCCAGGTGCTGCTTTTCGACGAGCCCACCACCGGACTGGACCCCATGCGCAGCGCCGCGGTGCTGGAGATGATCGCCGAGCACCACCGCAAGCTGGGCTTCACCGGCGTGCTGGTTAGCCATGCCGTGCCCGATGTTCTTTACATCTGCCAGCGGGTGGCTTTCCTTAACGAGGGGCGCATCATCTTTCAGGGCAGCCCCCAACAATTGGCGCAAGAAACCCTGCCCGGGGTGCGCCAGTTCTTTCGCACCGTGGAATACCAATGGAAGAATCCCATCTGGCACGCCGCGCCCGGGCAGGCGGCGGGGCCGGAGCTTGAGCCAAGCACAAGAGGTTAGCGTGAAGCGAGACAACATCGAACTTAGCGTGGGCATCTTCGTTCTGATCGGCCTGCTGGCCGTGGGCTACATGGCGGTGAAGCTGGGCAAGGTGGACTTAATGGGGGACAACACCTACTTGCTTAAGGCCCGTTTCCAATCGGTCTCCGGTCTGAAGACCGACGCCCGGGTGGAGGTGGCCGGGGTGGAGGTGGGCAAGGTGGCGGCCATCCACCTTGACAGCGAAACCATGGCCGCCATGGTGGACCTGAAGATCCGCCAGGGCCTCAAGCTCACGGTGGACACCATCGCCTCGGTGCGCACCTCGGGTCTGATCGGCGACAAGTTCGTCAAGCTCTCGCCCGGCGGCATGCCGACCAACCTGGCCCCCGGGGAGACCATCACCGACACCGAGTCGCCCCTGGAGATCGAGGAGTTGATCGGCAAGTATGTCTTTGGCGGGGTGGACTCCAAGGGCGGAGGCAAGGGCCCTGAAAAGGACGGGGAAAAGAGCGGGGAGAAGAAGTAAGGAGCAAAGCTCATGCCCATGGTGAGGCGTATCGCGTGTCTGCTGATCCTGGCCAGCGTGCTGGGCGCCGGGGTCGGCCGGGCAGCCGAACCCCAGGAGGTCATCAAGACCTACATAGATAATTTCGTGAGCGTCCTAAAGGACCCGGCCTATGCCGGCGAGGCCAAGAAGGCCGAGCAGTCCGAGCGCCTGTGGCAGGTGATCCAGGGCGGCTTCGACTTCCAGGGCATCGCTGTGGTGGCGGTGGGCGCCAACTGGCGCAAATTCAGCCAGGCCGAGAAGGACGAATTCAGCAAGGTGTTCGCCCAACTGCTGCGGACCAACTACCTCAAGAAGATACAGGAGAACTACCGGCAGCAGCAGGTGCGCATCCTGGCCGAGGAGGTATACGACGGCAAGAAGGCCCTGGTCAAGAGCAGCATCAGCCGCCAGGGCGGGGACATTCCCGTGGATTACCGTCTGTGGATGCGCGACGGCCGCTGGCAAATCTACGACGTGACCGTGGAGGGTGTGAGCCTGGTCCAGAACTACCGCACCCAGTTCAATGAGTTCCTGCTCAAGGGCATGCCGGCGGGCCTGGTCCAGCGGGTCAAGGAGATGCAGGCCAAGGAACAGGGCTGAGCCTCGGCCATGGCCCGGCGGGGCGGGAGCAGGGGGCGCGGGGCGAGGGAACGCGATTATTTTGGCAAGCGCCAGGCGGAGGTCACATGAAGCGGTTGGCAACTTTTTCGGGGATCATGGTGCTGATGCTGCTGCTGGCCAACTGCGCCGCCCATCAGCCAGTCCAGGCCCCCCCGGACGCCCCGGCGGCGGTTCCGCCGGGGCAGCCATCCGCCGGGCCACCGGCCCAGGCCCAGGCTCCGGCCAGCGGCGGCAACCTGGACTCGGAGGAGGACATCCTGGCCGATTTGGCCAACGATCCCCAGGCAGCGGCGGCACCGGTTGTCGCCGATCCCCTGGAGCCCGTGAACCGGGCCATCTTCCAATTCAACGATGGCCTATACATCCATGTGCTGGATCCCACGGCCCGGGGGTACAAGCAGGTGGTCCCCCCGGAGGTGCGCCAGGGGATCAAGAATTTTTTTAGCAACCTGATGACACCCCTGCGCATGGTTTCCTCGGTGTTGCAAGGCAAGATCGAGCGCGCCTGCCAGGAGACCGCCCGCTTTATCCTCAACACCACCCTGGGCATCCTGGGTATGGGCGACGCGGCCCTGGACCTGTTCGAGCTGCCGGCGCCGCCCAAGGAGGACTTGGGGCAAGTAATGGGCACCTGGGGCCTGGACCACGGGTTCTATCTGGTGCTGCCGGTGCTGGGGCCGTCCAGCCTGCGCGATGGTGTCGGCTGGTTCGGCGGGGCCTATCTGGACCCCGTCTGGTACCTGCCGGTGGGCTTTTGGGAGGCATCCGGCATCAAGAGCTATGAATGGTTCCACCGCTATTCCTTCGTGGAAGGCGAGTACGCCGATCTGGCGGCCGGGGCCGTGGACCCCTACGTGGCCATGCGCGACTTCTACCTGCAATACCGAGCCCGCGAGCTAAGGGAATAATCATCCCGGGTCCGCAACCCCAAGGCGCCAGGGCGTGGGCTCACCGCTTGAGGCAACCCGCTGGCTCCGGCCGCTGGCTTCGCGGCTGACAAGGACGGCGATAAACCCGCCCAGGTGAAGCGCCCCCTGCCCGCGCGCGCTGAAACCGGCGGTGGATGGCTGGCGTGGTCATCAGCCATTGGTGGCAATCCAGCCAACAAGAGAAAGGCCGACAGGCTTACCATTAATGAGTTATCACATTAGCCTGCTGAGTTTTTACCTGGTCCGGCAAGACGCCGCCGTGGCGCGCAAGCAGTTGCGGAAGAAGGGCATACGGCGCTCCGCACTCATGCATAAGGCGCAAGACGGCGGCGTGCGCGTCAAAAACATAAGGCCGCGGCACGGCGCGCTCTGGGGGGCGGGCCTAGGGTTTATAGCGGGAAGCGCCCTCGGTCTGGTGACGCTGGGTCCAGGAGGCGTTCTCGCCGGGTGGCTCGGGCCTTTCATCCTAGCCCTGGCTACCCTCGCCGGGGCCGGCATGGGGTGGAGCGGCGCGCGCCTTCTTGGCTTGGGCGTTGACGATCGGCTCATCAAGAAATATTCCCCGAGGCTGGTGGCCGGCGAAACCGCCGTGGTCGTGCAAGCATCCCCAGCCCTGATGGGCCAGGCGATCACGGTGCTGCGGCGAGGACGCGAGACACAATCCTTGATATTCGCCTTTCACGCCGCGCCAGGGGGGTTGCCTTCGCGGGGCCCGCTGGCCGGTGAAGCCGCGCCCAGTTCCCCGCTGGCCCAGCCAGCGCGCCATCCGCCGGATTTCCGGGATTCAACGGTCCTACGCTCCGGCGGGGGGGAGCCCATACTGCGCCTTTTGGACGACTCGGAACGCGTAATCGGGGAGATTCAGCGGCAACTGGCCGAAGCCACTCGCCTGGAGCAACGCATCTCGCCCTCCACGGAGTGGATTCTCGACAACGCCCACGTCGTGCAGGCCCAGATAAATGACGTCAGGCTGAACCTGCCGAAGAAGTTCTACCACCAGCTTCCGCTGGCCGCCGCCGATCCCCGGGTGCCGCGAGTCTACCGCCTGGCGGTGGAATATGTGGGCAGCACCGACGGCTACCTAGACCGCCACTCGATTGGGGATTTCCTGGATTCGTACCAAGAGCGCACGCCGCTTACCATCGGCGAGCTCTGGGCCTTCCCGCTCATGCTCAAAATCGCCTTGATTGACCGCCTGCGCGGGCTGGCCCAAGGCCTTCACCAGGACCTCTGCGACCGGCAGGAAGCCGACTTTTGGGCCAACCGACTCCTGGTGGCGGCGCGTGGCGATCCCAACCTGATTTTCGCCGTGCTCGCCGACCTGGCCCGCCAGCACCCTGAGCCCAGCCCGCATTTCGCCTTTCAACTGACCGGGCATCTCCATGACGAGGCCGCGGCCTTGGTCCCGGTGGTGGGCTGGTTGGAACGCAAGCTGGCCAGCACCTTGGACGAGGCGGTCCTCACCGAAAAGGCGGCCCAGGCCAAGGCCAACGCCTCCATCGGCAACGCGGTGACGAGCCTCCGGTTGCTAATACTGCTAGATTGGCGCGAGGTCTTTGATGAGCAATCCCGGGTGGAGCGCAAGCTAGCCGAGGACCCGGCCGGCGTTTACACCCGCATGGATTTTGAAACGCGCAACCGATACCGCAGCGCCGTGGAGGAAATATCCCGCGCCGGGGGCCATAGCGAGGGTGAGGTGGCAGCGGCGGCGCTGGCCTTGGCCTCCGAGGCGGCCGGGGAGGATGGCGCGGCCCTGCCGCCCGCGCATGTGGGTTACCATCTGATCGGGCGGGGCCGCCCCCTGCTGGCCCAGCGACTGGGTGCGAGGGAGAAGCCTAGGCGCCGATTCCTCGCTTGGGTCTACCAATGCCACACTCCTCTATACCTGGGCGCCCTCGGCGGCGTGACCCTGGCCATCCTCGGCCTGGTTCTCGTCCTGGGCGCTGGCCTGGGGACAGGTCCGACCACCCTGCTTCTGGTGGCCCTGTTGTCCCTGCTGCCCGCCAGCCAAATCGCCGCGCAATTGGTCAACTACCTGCTGGCCCGCCTGTTGCCGCCACGGTTGCTCCCCAAGATGTCCTTTGCCAAGGAGGGCATCCCCGACCAGTTCCGTACCCTGGTGGTGGTTCCCATGCTCCTGGCCAGCGAAGGCAACCTTCGCCGCGAGATAGAAAAGCTGGAAATACGTTACCTGGCCAACCAGGACCCCAACCTCATCTTCAGCCTCTTCAGCGATTACGCCGACGCCGACGCCCTGCAAGCGGCGGGCGACGAACTATTGCATGTCGCCATCGACGGCATCAAGGCCCTCAACCAACGCCACGGGGAGCAACGCTTCTATCTGTTCCACCGCGAGCGCGTGTGGACCGAGTCGGAGCAGTCATACATCGGGTGGGAGCGCAAACGCGGCAAGCTGGAAATGCTCAACCGGCTTATCAGCGGCCAGCAACAGGACGGCCAGGAGTCCATCGTGCGCGTGGGCGACGCCACGCGACTGGCGGAGGTCAGGTTCGTAATCACCCTCGACAGCGATACGCAACTTTTGCACGGCACCGCCCGCCGCCTGATTGAAACCCTGGCGCACCCCCTCAATTGCCCCTCCCTGGACCAGGAAACCAATCCCGACGCCTACACCATCATCCAACCACGGGTGACCACGACACCCCTCTTCGGGATGTCCACCCCCTTCCGCAGGCTTTTCACCGATCCCGTGGGAACGGACCCGTACACCAAGGCGGTTTCCGATGTGTACCAGGACCTCACCGGCGAGGGCTCCTACATCGGCAAGGGCATCTACGATCCACGGGCCTTCCACAGGGTTCTGAGCGGCCGCTTCCCGGAGCAGCGCATCCTGAGCCACGATCTGCTGGAAGGCGCCTACGTCCGCGTGGGTCTGGCCAGCGATATCGAACTTCTGGACGACTTCCCGGCTGACTTCCTCACCTACGCCAACCGGCAGCACAGGTGGATTCGGGGCGATTGGCAGATAGCTGGTTGGTGCCTGCCACGGGTCCCGGGCCCCGATGGCAAGCGCGTGGATAACCCGCTGAGCCTCCTGAATCGCTGGAAGATTCTCGACAACCTGCGCCGCAGCCTGGTGCCGGCCAGCCTGATGGCCTTTCTCCTGGTGTCCTGGTTTAGTGCGCCGGCAATGGGGCTGGTGGCCAGCGCTGTGGTGGGGTTTCTGTTGGCCTTCCCGCTGCTGACCAGGTTGGCAACCTGGATGACGACTCTGCCCGGGCCGGGCGCCTTATCCTGGCGTGAACTGGCTCACGACGGCTTGCGCGTGATGGTGGAGGCGACCTTGATTCCCTACCAGGCCTTCCGGGCCACCGATGCCATCGTCAAGGCCGGGCATCGCCAGATGGTCAGCGGCCGTCACCTGCTCAAGTGGGCCTCCGCGCGCGTGACGCCCGCCAAGGCGGCCGGACGGGCCAGGGCGTTGTTCGCCTTGTTGATGCTCATCAGCCTGGCCACCGCCGGCCTGGGCGCGGGGCTCTATCTGCTTCGTCCGGGGAGCCTTTCCGCGGCGGCGCCGTTCATGGCGCTCTGGATGCTCTGCCCCCTGTCCGGGTGGTGGTTGAACCGCCAGCCCGGGACGCGCCCCGCGGGTACGGACATGCCCAGCAAGGACGTGGCCATGCTCAGGGAGGTGGCCCGGCAGACCTGGCGCTACTTCGCCGAGTTCATTGGCCCCGAAACCTCGTGGCTGCCGCCCGACAATTTCCAGGTGTTCCCCGGGACCGGCCTGGCCCTGCGCACCAGCCCCACCAATATGGGGTTGGGGTTGTTGACCAACGTGGCTGCCCATGATTTGGGCTATCTGACCGTGGACCAGGTGATCGAGCGCACCCGCAACGCGTTCACGGCGATCAACACGCTGGAGCGCTACAACGGGCACCTCTTGAACTGGTACGACATAGCAACCCTGGCGCCCCTGGAACCCCGCTACGTATCCACGGTGGACAGCGGCAACCTCCTGGCCAGCCTATGGACGCTGGAACAGGGCCTGGGCGAGATGCTGGCGGAGCCCCTCATGGGACCGCCAACCCTGGCGGGCCTGGATGACACCCTGCGCCTGTTGCGCAAGGCCCTGCCCGCGTCCAATGGCCCCCAGCCGTTCCACGATTCCCTTGAACGCCTGGCCCAGCTCTTTTTCGATCCGCCCCGGCGCCTGGATGAGATCATGCGACGCCTGCGCTCCGCGGAGGCGCTCGCACGGCCAATGACCGAGGAAATCCGGCAAGCGGGAGATCTCCCGGGGGAAGCGGTTTACTGGGCTGGTCAGGTGGAGAACCAGGTCGCGGCCTGGATTAGGCTGATGGACCGCTACCTGGCCTGGGTCGAGCCGCTGGACCAGGAGCCCGCCGAGATGGCCGGCCTGGCCGGCCCCGAGGCGCTGGCGGCGCGCCAGCGTGCCCTGGCAATAGCGCCTTCGCTGCGGGCGCTGGCCTCCGGCCAAGTGGACGCGCTCAACGAGCTGTTGGCCTGCTGGCAAGCCGTGGGTGATCCTCCAGCGTCGCTGGATCGGCAGGCCACGGCGCTTGCGGACACCATCGCCAAGGCCCAGTGGCATGCCGGCGAGATGCTGGCCCAAGCTGAAGAGGTCATGGGTGAGGTGCGCGGGCTGGGTGATGGCATGGGCATGGGCTTTCTGTACAACCGGGAGCGCCGGTTGTTCACCATCGGCTACAGCGTGCGGGAGCAGCGGCTGGACTCCTCCTATTATGACCTCCTGGCCAGCGAGGCGCGTTTGGCCAGCTTCGTGGCCATCGCTCGCGGCGACGTACCCAACAACCATTGGCTGTCCTTGTCCCGCCCCTTCGGCTCGGTGCACGGACAGCGTGTCCTGCTCAGTTGGAGCGGCACTATGTTCGAGTACCTGATGCCGCACTTGCTGCAACGGAGCTTCCCCCATTCCCTCCTGGAAAACGCCTGCCGCCAAGCGGTGTTGGTGCAAAAAGAGTATGCCGGCGGCCGTGGAGTTCCTTGGGGCATATCCGAAGCCGCCTTCAGCGACCTGGATGTCGGCGGGACCTATCAGTACCAGGCCTTTGGTGTGCCGGGCCTGGGCCTGAAGCGTGGCCTGGAGAACGACCTGGTGGTGTCGCCATATTCCACGCTGCTGGCCCTGGCCCTGGACCCGGCGGGGGCTGTCTTGAATCTCCGGGCCATGGAACGGCTGGGGCTGCACGGAGACTACGGCTTTCTGGAGGCCATAGATTTCAGCAGGCAGGAACTCCGGTCAGGGGAACCGGGCGTGATCGTGCATGCCTACATGGCTCACCACCAGGCCATGGGGCTCCTGGCCATTGATAACCAGCTCAACGGCCAGCCCATGCAGCGGCGCTTCCATGCCGACCCCCGGGTCAAGGCCACCCAGCCCCTGCTTTACGAGCGCATACCGGTGTCGCCGCCGGTTTACAAGGCCCCTCTGCGGCAAGGCACCCCCGCGCGTTCTCTCGCAGCCGAGTCGGCTCCCCCGGCCTCCACCTTCCACACGCCCCATACGCCGGCCCCCAAGGTCCAGCTCCTGTCCAACGGCAGGTACGCACTGATGGTGAGCAATGCCGGTGGCGGCTACAGCCGGTGGGGTGGCTTTGATCTGACTCGTTGGCGCGCCGATGGCACCAGCGACAGGTGGGGGACCCATTGCTACCTGCGGGATTTGGCCACCAACCGGGCCTGGAGCAACGCCTACCAGCCCATGGGCGGGGCTTACGGCAATTACGCCGTCAGCTTCCCGGGAGACCGGGCGGAAATCCGGCGCACCGACGGCGGCATGGAAACCGAGACCGAGATCGTCGTGGCGCCCGAGGACGACGTGGAGATTCGCCGTATCACCCTTGTCAACCGCTCGGGACGCCCGCGTGATCTGGAGGTCACCAGCTACGTTGAACTGGCCCTGGCGCCGCACGACGCCGACCGCCAGCACCCCGCCTTCAACAAGCTCTTTGTCGAGACCGAGGCCCTGGACAAGGGCGGCGCCCTGCTGGCCACGCGCCGCCCGAGGGAGACGGGCGAACCTCCGGTCTGGGCGGTTCACTTGCTGGTCGCCAAGGATGCTGACCAGGAAGGCCTCCAGTTCGAAACGGACCGTGGACGCTTTATCGGCCGAGGCCGCACGGTTGGCAGCCCCGCGGCGCTTTACGAAAGGCTTTCGAATACAGCCGGCGCGGTGCTGGACCCCATCTTCAGCCTTCGCCGGACCATCCACCTGGAGCCGGGCCAGCGCGGCCAGTTTTCTCTTATCCTGGGCGCGGCCGGCACCCGCGATGGAGCGCTTGGTCTGGCCGGCAGATACAGCGATCCCCGCGCCATCGAGCGCCAGATGGACATGGCCTGGAACCAGGCCCAATTGGGTCTGCGTCGCCTGCGAATTCAACCGGATGAGGCGCGCAGGTTCCAGGAACTGGCGGGAGCGATGCTTTATCCCGGCTGGCAGCACAGAACGCCAGCGGAGCGCATCAAAAACAACCGGCTAGGCCAATCTCGGCTGTGGCCGCATGGCATTTCCGGCGATCTGCCCTTGGCCGTGGTGACCATCGCCGAGACCCGCGACATGAGTCTGGTCCGCCAAGTGCTGCAAGCGCATGCCTACTGGCGGATCCAGGGGCTCCAGTCCGACCTGGTGATTTTGAACGAGGAAACCAGCAGCTACGAGCAACCCCTGAAAGAGGAGCTGCGGCGCCTCATTCAGGGTTATGCCGTGCATACGGGCCTGGACGTGCCCGGCGGCATTTTCCTGCGCCAGGCGGACCAGATGCCGGGCGAGGACCTGACGCTGCTCCTGACCGCGGCGCGCGTGGTTTTGGTGGCCGCCCGGGGAACGCTGTCCCAGCAACTGGCTGCCATTCCCGACCCCGCATGGGAGTTCCCTCCGGTGTTGAAGACGCGCCCCGTGGGGCAGGAACCGTCGGCGCCCCTTCCCTTCATGGAGCTCCAATACTTCAACGGCCTGGGGGGATTTTCCGCCGAGGGGCGGGAGTACGTCATTTATCTGGGGCCAGAGGCCTGGACGCCGGCGCCTTGGGTGAATGTTATGGCCAACCCCACCTTCGGCACCCTGCTGAGTGAATCGGGCTCGGGCTTCACCTGGGCCGGCAACAGCCAGCAGAACCGGCTCACGGCCTGGGCCAATGATCCCCTGGCCGACACCCCATCTGAGGCGGTCTACATCCGCGACGAGGAGAGCGGCGGTTTCTGGTCGCCCACTCCCCTGCCCATCCGTGAGTTGGACGCCTACCGCGCCCGTCACGGGGCGGGATACACGGTCTTCGAGCATAACAGCCACGCCATCGAGCAGGAGATGACCGTCTTCGTCCCCCAGGACGACGCCGGCGGCGATCCGCTGTGCCTCAAGCGGCTGCGGCTGCGCAACGATGGGTCGCGGCGCCGGCGCCTGGCGGTGACCTTCTACGCCGAATGGACCTTAGGCGAGCACCGGGAGAATACCCAGATGCACATTGTCACCCAATGGGACAGCCAGGCGCGGGCGATCCTGGCCTACAACCGCTACCAACCGGACAGCGCCGATCGGGTGTCCTTCGCCGCGCTCACCCCGGCCGCGCACTCCAGCAGTGGCGACCGCCTGGAATTTCTGGGGCGCAATGGAAGCCTGGCCGACCCCGCCGCCCTGCACAGGGGCTGGCTCTCGGGCCGCACCGGCACCAGGTTGGACCCTTGCGCGGCCTTGCAGATCAAGCTGCAACTGGAGCCCGGCGAAACCCAGGAAGTTACCTTCATGCTGGGCCAGGCCACCTCGGTCAAGCAGGCGCGGGAGCTGATCGCCAAATACGGCCAAGGCGCCGCCGTGGAGGCGGCTCTGGAGCGTACCCGGACATGGTGGGACCGAACCTTGCAGACCGTGCAGTTGACAACCCCCCAGGTGGCGACGAATCTGCTGGTCAACCGCTGGCTACTTTATCAGACCCTGGGCTGTCGTATTTGGGGCCGTTCAGGCCTCTACCAATCCGGCGGCGCTTTTGGTTTTCGCGATCAGCTCCAGGATGTGCTGGCGCTGCTCTACAGCATGCCGCAAGTGGCCCGGGAGCATATCCTGCTGGCCTGCGGACGGCAGTTCCCAGAAGGTGATGTCCAGCACTGGTGGCACCCGTCCAGCGGAGTGGGCGTGCGCACCCGCTGTTCCGATGATCTCCTCTGGCTGCCCTACGCCGTGGGCCACTACATCAGGGTCACGGGTGACCGGGAGTTGCTGGAGGCTCAGGTCCCCTTCATCGAAGCCCGCCCCCTGGAGGAGAGCGAGCACGAGATATTCGTCTCGCCCACCGAGAGCGGCCAGCGCGCCTCGGTCTATGAACACTGCCGGTTGGCCATTCAGCGGGGCCTAACCCGGGGGGCCCATGGACTGCCCCTCATGGGCACCGGCGACTGGAACGACGGCATGAACCGCATCGGGCAGGCCGGCAGAGGGGAAAGCGTCTGGCTGGCCTGGTTCCTGGTGGAGGTCCTCACAACCTTCAGCGAGTGCGCCGATCTTTGTGGGCAAGCCGATGACGCCGTGAGCTTTCGTGCGGACGCCCGCGCCCTGGCCGCCACGGTGGAGGATCAGGCCTGGGACGGCGCTTGGTATCTGCGCGCCTTTGACGATGACGGTAGCCCCGTGGGCTCGGCGGCCAGCGCGGAGGCGCGCATTGACTCGCTTCCCCAATCGTGGGCGGCCATCTGCGGCCAGGCCAATACTGGCCGCACGGCCCAAGCCCTCCAGTCTGCCCAGGAATACCTGGTGCGCCCGGAGGAGAAGTTGGTCCTGCTTTTCACCCCTCCCTTTGATTCCTCGGACTTGGACCCCGGCTATATCAAGAGCTATCCGCCGGGGGTGCGGGAGAACGGCGGGCAATACACCCACGCGGCGCTCTGGCTGGCCCTGGGCCTATTGCGGCGCGGTGACGGTGACGGGGCTGCCGCGCTTTTACGTCTGCTCAATCCCATAGAGCACGCCCGCGAGCCTGTAGACGTCGCTCGCTATAAGGTGGAGCCCTACGTGTTGGCCGCGGATGTCTACAGCCTGCCGGGGCGGGAGGGACAGGGTGGGTGGACCTGGTATACCGGCGCCGCCGGGTGGATGTACCGCATATTGATTGAGGAGGTATTCGGATTGCAGGTCCGAGGCGATAGCTTGGCCATTGATCCGGTCTTGCCCTCGGCCTGGGAGACGGTCTCGCTACGCCTGGCAAGGGGCCAGGCGGTGTACGAGATCACGGTGGACAATAGTGATCGGGTGAGCCATGGGGTGGCCTGGATCGAACTGGATGGCCGCAGGCTGGAAACGGATGAATCCATTGGACTTGAAGACGGGCCAATCAAGCACAAGATTCGCGTCCGCATGGGGAGTGTCCATGCTTGACCGCAAGAAAGATTCCTTCAGCGCCCTCTCCCCCACCTGGCCGGGGCGCTGTTCTCCGTCGCCGCCTTGATCCTGCTGGTGAATCGGCCCCGGTTCACTGGACACGAGTTTGTCATCAGGCGGCCAACCTGGTCAAGTAGGCCTGCCTGTATTCCAGAGGGCTCATGTAGCCCAGTCTTTCGAGGCGCCAGGAGCGGTTGTAGGACTCGACGAAGCGG
>JACRDC010000020.1 GCA_016218705.1 Desulfarculus sp. | reverse complement strand
GGTATTACGCATGGCCCTGGCGGCGTGAGGCCCAGCCGCGCGCAAGAACCCCAAAGACCAGGCCGCCTCGGTGGGGCCTGCGCAACGCGAGGGCGCCGTATGGCCGGGCGTGGGAGCGTGGACACAAAAAAACCGCTTGGTATTCGTTTTTTGTCTTCTGGCCAAGGCAGGCCCAGGGCCGGCGGCTGGAAAAAAGCATAAATCCAAGCGAGTAACAACTACGCAAGCACGGTACGTGAGCGCATAAATTTTTTACACACCCCTGGGCGGCCCCCTGGCCCTTGTCGAAGGCCTTTAGCTTATTTACTGGAAATTTCATTATAAAATAGCCAAGGCCTCTTTTGCGTCACCTGGCACGCTTGGTGCTAAAATATTAGTAATTAGGGGAAGATTGTGCCTGAAGGATGCAACCTGAACAGGAAGGAGAGGGGTCCATGAAAAAGGCGCTGACGATCCTGGTGGCCCTGGCCGTGGCGGTCTGCTTCAGCCTGCCGGCCCTGGCGGCGGATGCCGCCAAGGCCCCCGGCCCGGAGCGTGGCCAAGGTTACCACCACAAAATGACGCCGGAGCAGCGGGCGGAGTACAAGAAGGTCAAGGCAGATTTTCTCAACGACACCATGGCCCTGCGCCAGCAGTTGGCCGCCAAGCGGGTGGAACTGAAGACCCTCTTGGCCCAGCCCACCCCCGACGGGGCCAAAATCAAGGCCGTGGCCGACGAGAAGGTGGACCTGTTGGCCCAGGTCATGAAGAAGTACAACGAGTACCTGGCCAAGTACCCCCAATACTTCAAGCGCTACAAGTACCACCATGACGGCTGGGACCGCAAGGCGGACAAGGACCGGCCCAGGCGGGGCCAGCCCCCGGCGGCGCCCGCCAACTAGCCTTACGTAAACGTTGAAGAATCAGGGCCGGGTCCGCCAGGGTCCGGCCCTGGCGTTTTGACCGGTGGGTGGCGGTCAGGAGATATGGCGGCCCCAGGAGTCGGAGAGGTACTCGCCGTCGCGGCCGCTGGCCTGGGGGGTCAGCGCCAGCCAGCGACCGGGGCGCCAGACCACCCACAGGGCCGGCATCAGGAAGAGGATGTCGCGCAGGGCGCCCTCGTAGCCAGCCTCGTGGGCGGCGGCCCCCCCGCCGCCGGGGAAGCAGCCGCAGTCGAAGCCGGCGCCGGTGTAGCCGGCGTAGAGCATCAGGCCGGTGAAGAAGACCAAAAGCCCCGAGGCCCACACCGCCGCCGCCCGGTGGTACAGGCCCAGCAGCAGTTGGGCGCCCACCAGAATCTCCAGCCAGGCCAGCACCACGCTCGCCGAGTTGACCGCCCACAGGGGCAACAGGTCGTAGGTGGCCACCGACTTGGCGAAGGCCGCCGGGTCCCAGACCTTGTCGTAGGCGGCGAAGATGTACACCCCGGCCACGAACCAGCGCGCCGCCAGGGAAACCAGCTCCATGAGGCGCGCTTTCATGACGAGGCCCCCTGGCGCTTGATCTCCTGGATGTCGAAGCCCTGACCGCGCAAGGTGTCCAGGCAGCCCTCCAGCACATACACCTTTTCATAGCCCTGGCGCTTGAGGTGCTGGGCCAGGTAGGCCGCCGGGAAGCGCGAGGTGCTCTGGCCGTAGACCACCAGGGCCGGGGCCTGCTTGAGGGTGGGCTCCAGGAAGCGGTAGAGCTTGTCAATCTCGCCGGCGGGCAGCTTCAAGGCCCCGCGCAGGCGGGCCTTGCCGTAGTCGCCGGCCTCGCGGGCGTCCAAAAAGACCGCGCCCTGCTCCTTGAGCTCCTTGGCCTGGGCCGGGGCGATGGCCTTCCACAGGGGCTTGGCCACCTCGGGGGGGATGAAGCCTACGCCCTGGGGCATGAGCCAGTTGAACAAGAAGCCTCCCACCACCGCCAAGACCAGCGTGGCCAGGCAGGCGCGCCACAGGGAGGATTTTCGCCGGGAGATGCTCAACAGGTCCGCCTCACTGCCAGGGGTTACAGGGGCTTAGTCTAGTCCTCTCGGGGCGGGAGCGCAAGCCGCCAGCCGCCGCGCCCCCAGGCGGGCTGGATGGGTCCGCCCCCCTCAGGCCAATTCCAGCGGCCTGGCGGCCTCATGCTCCGTTGCCAGATGTTGCAGACGCCCGAACAGCTCCCGCACCGTGGCCTCGTCCTGGCCCAGGCGCCCCAGCACCTCCCGCCAGGAGCGGGCGCCCTGCTGGGCCAGGCAGGCCGGGCTGGAGAGCACCATCAGCCGGCCATGGGGGTTGACGAAAAAAGGATAAAGCCGGCAGTACAGGGGCCTAGCCTCGCGGGACAGGCGGCAGCCCTCGGGCCCCAGGAAGCAGCAGCCGCCATCCGTCTCCAGGCGCAGGCGCAGCCGCCGGCCCCGGGGCATGGTCTGCCGAAACAAGGGGTGCAGGGAATCCAGGAACTCCAGGAAGCGCGGGCTGGCCTGGTCGGCCACCACGAACTGCCAGGGCTCCAGCCCGCTGGCCCGGGCCATGCCCTCGATCTCGCCCCGGGTGAGCCCGAACATGTACTCCACGCCGTCGGCGTCGGCGCGGCAGCAGCCGCCGCCGGCCTGGTGGCACTGGGCGCAGAGATGAGCGTCGCCGGGGGCTGGCAAGAAGCTACCTCCTGGGCGTGTATTGTAGCGGCCCCCCGGCGGGGGCTCAAGGGCTAATTGCCTTTAATGCCATGAAAAAGCAGTCACAGGCTTGCCGAGGCCCAGGTGACTAAAGTTACATTTTAGCTAAAAAGTAGCTTGCCTCGCGCCCTGGGCTTGTGCTACAAATCTGGCAGTCTTCAAGGCAGTATCAAGGTGGCGCACAGGCCCCAACCGGCGATAAAGCCGGCCAGGGCCACGACCGTCGGGCAAAGTGAACAAGTTCTTGCGGAACCTGCACAATCTCGTTTTACCCTTGGCGCGGTTACGGCGGGCGGTTGGGGCTGGTTAAGGTAATTAGCGGGCCGGGCGGTCCCGGGTCGGGCGAATCCAGTACCGGAACTTCGTTTACGCGACATTTAGGAGGGCGGCGTCATGTGGGATGAGAAATTCGAGACCATGTCCACCGACGAAATGCAGGCGCACCAGCTAGACGCCTTGCAGAAAACCGTGGCCTGGGTTTATGAGCGTATTCCGTTCTACAAAAAGAAATTCGACGAGATAGGCATCAAGCCCAGCGACGTCAAGGCCCTGGAGGACCTGGGACGGCTGCCCTTCACCGTCAAGACCGACCTGCGCGACAACTACCCCTTTGGCCTGTGCGCGGTGCCGCTGAACCAGGTGGTGCGCGTGCACGCCTCCTCGGGCACCACCGGCAAGCCCATCACCGGCCCCTACACCAAGGAAGACCTGGCCCAGTGGTGCCAGTGCATGGCCCGCACCATGACCAGTGCCGGCATAACCAAGGACGACATCTACCAGAACGCCTATGGCATGGGCCTGTTCACCGGCGGCCTGGGCTTCCACCAGGGGGCCGAGACCATCGGCTGCACGGTCATCCCGGCCTCTAGCGGCATGACCGAGCGCCAGATCACCCTGATGCGCGACTTCGGCACCACGGCCATCGGCTGCACGCCCTCCTACGCCCTGACCATCGCCGAAAAGGCCAGCGACCTGGGCGTGGACCTGCGCAAGCTGCCGGTCAAGGTGGGCTGCTTCGGCGCCGAGCCCTGGACCGTGGAGATGCGCAAGGAAATCGAGGAGCGCATGGGCATCAAGGCCCGCGAGGCCTACGGGCTCACCGAGCTGATGGGCCCCGGCGTGGCCTTTGACTGCGACATGCAGGACGGCTGGCTGCACGTCAACGAGGACCACGTCATGGCCGAGATCATTGACCCGGTCACCGAGGAGGTCCTGCCCCTGGGCGAGAAGGGCGAGCTGGTCTTCACGGCCATCCAACGCCGGGCCATGCCGGTCTTGCGCTACCGCACCCGCGACATCACCCAGCTCAAGCGCGAAAAGTGCGGCTGCGGGCGCACCCTGCTCAAGATGAAGAAGGTCTACGGCCGCTCCGACGACATGCTCATCATCAGCGGCGTCAACGTCTTCCCCAGCCAGATCGAGTCCATCCTGCTGGAGATGCCCGAGGTGGAGCCGCAGTACGTGCTCATCATCCGCAAGAAGGGCTACCTGGACGCGCTCAGCGTAGACGTGGAGGCCAAGCCCGAGGTCTACGACCTGGGCGAGGAGAAGCTGCGCGAGGTGGAGGGCAAGATCGAGGCCCGCATCCGGGGCATCATCGGCATCGGCGTCAAGGTGCGCTGCGTGCCGCCCAAGAGCATCGAGCGCTCCGAGGGCAAGGCCAAGCGCGTCTTCGACGCCCGCAAGCTGTAGGAATCAGCGCCCGCCAGGGCGTGAAGCGCCCCGCCCCCGGATGGGGGCGGGGCGCTTGTTTGCACGCGTGGCCCCCTGGGCCGCCAGCCCCGCGCAAATCCACCACCAGGGCAGCGCATTTCAGGCTGGAACCAGGCAAGGAATTGTGCCAGCCTGTTCCTAGCGCGCTTGGGGGCCAAGGGCGCGGCCGCGGATGAGGCCCCTGCGGCAGGCTTGGTCCCCATCATATCCAGCCAGGAGGTCGTCATGAAAAAAATGTTGGCGTTGCTTTTCACCTTGGGTCTGGTCTCCTCCCTGGCGGGGGGCGCGCTGGCCGCTCTCGAACACCCTGAAATCGCATTTTGCACTGGAGAGCCAGGCGCGATCTTCAACACCCTGGGAGAGGCCATGGTTTCGGTCTTGAAAAAAGAAATACCCGGGCGCAAGTTCGCCGTCGTGACAACTTCCGGGTCCAATATCAATTGTAAGCAAGTGGGCATGGCCAACCGGGAGATCGGCTTCACCCAGGAAGAGACTCTGCGAATGGCCATCAAGGGCGGCAACCGCAAGGCCGGTTTTGATGCCTCCTTGCCAAACATCCGGGTGGTGTCCAGGCTGCACTCCCACTTTATACATGTGATGGTTCGCAATGATGCGGGAATAAAGAACTTGTCGGATTTGAAGGGCAAAAAGATCGCCCTGGGGCCAGCCGGCTCGGGATCAGCGGCGGTTGTGGGTTCTTTATTGGAATCAGCAGGCTTTACATCCAAGGATTTGAGCGGGACCAGCTATTCGCCGGTTGCGGGATACGCCAGCAAACTACAATCAAAGCAGCTTGATGCCGCCATCGTGGTACAGGGGCTGCAATCTCAGCTCGTGGCCAAAGCCCTGGCCTCGGGCGCCGTTCTGCTTCCCGTCACACCCGAGGCTTCTCAAAACATGGCCGCAACCAATGATTCATACCACCCCAACTCCATCCCCAAAGGTACTTATCCCGGCCAAGACCAGGATGTGCCCACCATGGCCACAAGCATTTTCCTCATCACCCACGCCGGGGTGGACAATCAGATAGTTTATTCAATCACCAAGACGCTCTATTCCGAGGGTATGGCCAACGCCCACCCCCTGCTCAAGCAACTTTCCCTGCAAAAGGCCGCGCAAAACCCGCCCGTGGCCCTGCACCCCGGCGCGGAGCGTTTCTACAAGGAAAAGGGCGTTATCAAGTAAACGCGGCGCTTATCCCCGCGCGCTAGCGCACGAACACCGCGCTGATGGCCCCGAAGATCATGGAGATCACCACCGTCAGGGCGATCACCACGGCGGTGTAGGCCATGGCCTTTTGCTGGGGCGGACGCATCAGGGTCAGAATCCCCAGGTAGAGCAGATAGAAGCCATACAGGGAGATCAAGAAGACCAGGATGCTCAAGAACCCCGGAAAGACGTTCAGCGCCCCGGCCAGCCAGCCGGGGGTCATGGAGTAGGCGGCCACCTTGAAGGCCTGGGCCGGGTTCTTCTGCGCGCCGAAGGTGGGGGCCAGGGCATCTATCAACAGACCCACCACATAAACCAGCGCCAGGGCCAGGGCGAAGCCGGCGATCGCCGAGGCCAGGCCGCCCCAAAAGCCAATGCGTATGGTGCCGGCCATGGGCACGCTTATGCCCACCACTGATATGCCGATGAAGTTGGCCACCGGCCCGATGACCGCCAGGGGGATGATGTAGCCGGGGTAGAGGTCCTTGGGGTTGCCGGGCTCGCCGGCGATGATCTCCCACTCGGCCTTGGGGTTGAGCAGGATGCCCTTGACGCGCTCCAACAGGTACATGAATGCCTCCTGAAAACTAAGGTACCAGTGCCTCCCACGCGCCCCGGGGCCGGGGCCTCCCAGGATATCCTAATTATTACCGGTCGGCCCCCCGGGTGGCACCTAATACTTTGCCAGACCAGGGGACCAAGGCCGCGCGCGCAAACCGCTTCCCGCCCCCGGCCATACCTGCTATAACTGGATGCACAATCCCCGCGCCCCTTGCCCCACGCTGAGCTTGCCACGGGTGGTCCATGACCGAAGCCGCCTTTCCCCGCGTGTTGGAGTTCGTTCGCAAGGTCGTGCCCTTCGACACCCTGCCCGCCGAGGAACTCGAGGCCGCGGTGGAGCAGATGGAGATCGCCTACTTCCCCCGGGGGCAGGTGGTCATCGAGGCCGGCGGCGAGCCGGCCCAGTTCCTCTACGTCATCCAGACCGGCTCGGCCAAGATATCCCTGCCCCAGAAGGACGGCGAGGATATCCTGGTGGACCAGCGCGGCGAGGGTGAGTACTTCGGCGCCGTGAGCCTTCTTCAGGGCAGCCGCGCCCTGTTTAGGGTCACGGCCCGCGAGGACCTGATCTGCTACCTCCTGTCCGGCGACGCCTTCCGCGATCTGGTGGCCCGCCATCCCAGTCTAGAGCGCCACTTTGGCTTCGGCCTGGCCCGCAACCTTCAGGCCATGCGGACGGCCGGCCAGGACCCGGCCGGCGGCCTCTTGGACGGCGCCGGCCTGGACGCCTCCCTGGTGCAAGGCCGGGTGGCCGAGGTGATGACCAAAGACGTGCTCACCTGCCTGCCGGCCACCCCGGTCAAGGCCGCCGCCCACCTGATGATGGTGCGCCGGGTGGGCTCGGTGGTGGTGGTGGAGGAGTCGGGGCACCCGCTGGGCATCCTCACCGACAGCGACCTGCGCTCAAGGGTGCTGGCCCAGGGCCGCTCCGCCGGCCGCCCGGTGCTGGAGTTCATGAGCCAGCCGGTGCACGCCCTGGGCCCGGAGAGCCACATCTTCGAGGCCCTGCTGGCCATGAGCACCCACGGCGTCAACCACTTGGTGGTCACGGAGCAGGACCGCGTGGTGGGGCTCATCAGCGACCACGACCTGCGCGGGCTCACCGGCTCCTCGCCGGTGACCGTGGTGCGCGACATAGAGAAGGTGGCCAACCTGGACGACCTGGTGCTGGTGCACAAAAAGGTGGACCGGGTGCTGGAGATGCTCCTGCGCCAGGGCGGCAACGCCCCCACCATGCTGGCGCTGGTCACCGAGTTCAACGACCGCCTGACCATCAAGCTTTTGGAGCTGGTGGAGGGGCAGATGGAGCACTCGGGCCTGGGCCGGCCGCCGGTGCCCTACGTGTGGATGGCCCTGGGCAGCGAGGGCCGCCGCGAGCAGACCCTGCGCACCGACCAGGACAACGCGCTGATCTTCGCCAACCTGCCGCCCGAGCGCCTGGAGGCGGTGCAGCGCTGGTTCCTGGGCTTTGCCGGGCGCGTGGTGGCCGGCCTGGAGGCCTGCGGCTTCCCCCGCTGCCTGGGCGAGGTCATGGCCAACAACCCCCGCTGGTGCCAGCCCGAGCGCCAGTGGCAGGAGACCTTCCTGCGCTGGATACAGGACCCCGAGCCCCTGAGCCTGCGCCTGGCCACCATCTTCTTCGACTTCCGCGCCATCTACGCCGAGGCCGACTTCATCGAGAACCTGCAACAGAAGCTCAAGGAGGGCCTGGAGGGCAACCGGCTCTTCCTGCGCTACATGGCCAAGAACGCCCTGTACAACCGCCCGCCCTTGGGCTTTCTGCGCCAGTTCGTGGTCGAGAAAAGCGGCGAGCACAAGAACAAGCTCAACCTCAAGCTCAGCGGGCTGACCCCCATGGTGGACGCCGTGCGGGTCATGGCCCTGGACCTGGGGCTGGTCATCACCAACACCCTGGAGCGCCTGGAGGCCGTGGCCCAGGCCGGCCTTATCAAACCCTCCCTGGCCGCCGACCTCAAGGAGGCCTTCAGCTTCATGACCATCCTGCGCATCGGCCGCCATCTGGAGGCCCGCGCCCGGGGCGAGGTGCCCGACAACTTCGTGGACCCGGCCGCCTTGAGCGGCCTGCAACGCAAGATGCTCAAGGAGAGCTTCGGCGTGATAAGCCAACTGCAAGACCTGATGGAGTACCGCTACCAGGCCCGCATGGTGCAAGGATAACCGCGGCGGGGTGCCCCCCGCGGGGCATATACGAGTCGAGCAGGGCTGTCGCTCCGGCCCAGGCCGGCGGCTCCCGTTGGGGGCCCGCGGGTCGGCAAGGCCTGGTCTTGGTTTTCGTGGGGGCGGGGTTTATCCCCGCCCGTGAGGGCATCGGGAAATAACAAGACGGGAGGGGGTAAACCCCTCCCCTACGAAGACAAAGGGCGAGTTGATGCATACAAGGAACCAGCAACCAACCACGGAGTGACAACCAGTTTCATGGCCAACAGCGAACATCTGGCCGTGCTCGCCCAGGGCGCGCCGGCCTTCAACCAATGGCGCCAGGAGAACCCCGGCTTGACGCCCGACTTGAGCGGCGCCGACTTAAGCAGCGCCAGCCTCAATCAGGTCAACCTGCGAGGGGCGGTGCTCTCCGGCGCCGATCTGGAATGGACCCACCTGCAAGAGGCCGACCTCAGGGAGGCCACCCTGGTGGGGGCCAACCTGCAAGGGGCCTTCCTGGGTGGGGCCGACCTCAGGGGGGTCAAGGGCTCCTGGCTGGCCTTCAACCAGGAGGGCGGCTCCTGGGTGGACCGGCACGGCGGCGCCTCCAGCCACGGCGTCAATTTCCAGGGCGCCCACCTGGAGGAGGCCGATCTGCGGGGGGCCGACCTGCGCGAGGCCGATTTCTGCGGGGCCTTTTTGGTGGGGGCCGACCTGCGGACGGCTGATCTGCGCTCGGCCAACCTGGAGCAGGCCAACGTCACCGGCGTCAAGTTCAGTCAAGACTGCCGCCAGCGGGCCTTTTTCGGCACGCGCCTGTCCACCTGCTACGGCAGCCAGATGTTCAAGTCCTACGCCGAGGGGCAGATATTTTTGGAGGAATACCGCCGGGCCCATCCCGGCTGGTTCTGGCTGTGGTGGCTCACCAGCGACTGCGGCCACTCCCTGCTTCGCTGGGCCGGCTGGTCGGCCTGCTTCGCCCTGGTCTTCGGGCTGATCTTCTTCATGATGGGCACCGAGCACTTCAAGGCCGAGAATCTGCCCTTCACGCTGCCGACCATGCTCTATTTCAGCGGCGTGACCTTCACCACCCTGGGCTTTGGCGACATAAACCCGCGCACCGAGACGGCGGCGGGCTTGGTGATGTTGGAGGTGGTCCTGGGATACATCATGCTGGGCGGCCTGATCTCCATACTGGCCATAAAGCTGTCCCGGCGCGGCTGAGGAGGCAAGGGCATGGAATTTTTGGACCGCGATGGCGTGCGCCTGGCCTATCGCCAGGTGGGGCGAGGCGGCCCGCCGGTCTTGTTCATCCACGGCTATACCTGCGACCACGGCTTTTTCGACGCCCAGATGGAGCACTTCGGCGCCAGCCGGCGCGCGTTGGCCGTGGACCTGCGCGGCCATGGCCAGAGCGGCAAGCCCCGGCAGGCCTACACCATGGCCGGCCTGGCCGATGACTGCGCCTGGCTGTGCGGCCGATTGGGCCTGGAGCGGGTGGTGGCCGTGGGGCACAGCATGGGCGGCGCCGTGGCCCTGGAACTGGCCGCCCGCCACCCAGGCCTGGTGGCCGGCCTGGCCGCCCTGGACACCTCAATCCTCTCCGACCAGCGCCGCCGCGAGGAGACCCTGCCCCGCCTGGTGGCGGGCATGGCCGGTCCGGACTACCTGGAGGTCCACCGGGAGTACATGTCCGCCCTCTTCGCGCCCTGGGACGACCCGGAGACATGCGCGGCCATCCTGGAGCGCATGGCCCGCACCCCCCCATGGGTGATGCTGTCCTTGGCCGAGGAGTTCCAGCGCTGGGACGGAGGCGCGGCCTTGGCCCGGGCCACCTGCCCGGTGCTGGTGGTCTCGGCCAGCCAGCACCGCAGCCAGATGGAAGAGCTCAGGGCCTTGTGCCCCTGGATGATCAGCGGACAAACCGTCTGCTCGGGGCATTTCATCACCTTGGAGGTGCCCGCGCAGGTCAACGCCATGTTGGAGCGGTTCCTGGCCCGAGGCCTTGGGGGGCTGGCCGGGGAGCGATGAACCCAAAACCACCGCCGCGCACCCCCGGGCCCGCGGGCCCGCCCGTCAGGCGCGGCAGCCTGAGGAAAGGAGCGAATCTTAAATGACCGTGACCCTCAAGGATCAGATCCTGGCTATCATCGGCCAGCCGGTGCTGGGCGCCCTGGCCACCGTCACGCCCGAGGGCAAGCCCTGGACCCGCTACGTGGTGCCCCAGGCCGACCCCGACCTGACCATCCACTTCTGCACCTTCGTGGGCTCGCGCAAGATCGCCCACCTGCGCGCCAACCCCGAGGTGCACCTGACCGTGGGTAACAACACCCTGGAGAACATGGGCCAGCCCTATCTGCAAATCGCCGGCCGGGCCGAGGTCTCCACCGATCCGGCCATCAAGAAGAAGTACTGGCACGACGGCCTCAAGGCCTATTTCAGCGGCGCCGGCGATCCCAACTACTGCGTGGTGCTCATCAGGCCCTACCGCATCGAGTACCAGACCTTCGAGTCCCAGGCGCCCCAGGTCTGGGAAGCCTAGGCAACGGGGCCAAGCGGCGGGACCCATGGGGCTGACCAAGGCCAGGCTCAAGAACCGCCTCTTGCGGGCGCGGCTGGGGGGGCGCAAGCTGCCCCCCCTGGCCGCGGCCAGCCTGCTGGCCCTGGAAGGCCTGGACCCCGAGGCCCCGGCCTCGTCCCTTTCCTACGTGGTCCTGGACCTGGAGACCACCGGCCTGGACCCCTTGAACGACCGCGTGGTGAGCGTGGGCGCCGTGCGCCTACGCGAGGGCCGCGTGCGCCTGGGCCAGCGCTTCGCCGAGCTGGTAAACCCCGGCCGGTCCATACCCGCCGAGGCCATCAAGGTGCACGGCATCACTCCGGACATGCTAACCCACGCCCGCCACGCCGGCGATGTCTTCCAGGACTTCCTGGCCTTTCTGGGCCGCGACATCCTGGTGGCCCACTACGCGCCCTTTGACCTGCACTTCATCAACCGCACCATGCAAAGCCTCTACGGCTTTCCCCTGCAAAACCTGGTGCTGGACACCGTGCTGATGTGCCAGCAGGCCCTCTTGCCCTCCGACCCCTACGGCATAGCCGGCCACGCCAAGCGCTGCGCCCTGGACACCCTGGCCAAGCGCTTCGGCCTGCCCCGCGAGGAAAGGCACACCGCCCTGGGCGACGCCCTCCTGACCGCCCTGGTCCTGCAACGCCTGCTGGCCGAGCTGGAACACAAGGGCGTGGTCAAGCTGCGCCAGGTCTTCTCCCTGACCGGCCGCTGACCGAGGTCGAGTGCCTCGACTCCCATAAACGGGTCGGGCGAGGCCTCCTCTGGCGGGCCTCGCCGGCTCCCGTGGCGACCTTGCGGGACAACCCGGCCACCGGCCGAGTGCCTCGGCTCCCAATACGTGCCGGGCCGAGCTCTCCCCTGGCGGGCCTTGCCGGCCCCCGCACGGAAGCCTACCCCTTCATGGGGTCTGGACGTGGCGGCCCGCATGAGTTAGCCTGTAGGCGATCAACAGAGCATGGGCAGGGCCGCCGGGAAACCAGTGCCATGGCGGGGGTGTTTTATTCGCGAAGGGCATGAAATGATCGCCCTAAGGGTGGGCGAACGGCTCAAGGAGCTGAGGGGCGGCCAGACCCAGGCCGACTTCGCCCAGCGCCTGGGCCTGAGCCAGGCCCAGTACAACCGCTACGAAACCGGCAAGCGCCTGGCCCCCGACCGGGTCATCGAGGCCGTGGCCCAGCGCTGCGGCCTTGCCCCCCAGGAAGTCGTCTGGGGCACCCGCCCCGCCCCGGCCCCGCCAACCCCCGCCCCCCCCGGCCAGGTGGGTCAGGCCGTGGCCAGCCTGCTGGCCCTCCTGGACCAGGAAAGCCTGGAGGACCTCTACTACTTCCTCAAGCGCAAGACCGAGGAGATGGCCAAGCGCCGCCACCTGGAGGTCCGCCAGGCCCAGGAGGCCCTGGAGATAATCAAGCGCCAAGCTGGCTAGGCCGCGAGCCGCGGCGGGCATACACGGGCCGGGCCAGCCGCGCCCATCCGCCCCGGCCTCTTCATAACCAATTAAACATCAGTATGTAGGGCTGGTTAGCCAAGCGTACCCCGCCTTTGCCGCCGCGCCGCCCGCCGCGCCCGCTCCCTAGCCCATGGCCCGCTTGACCTTGGCGGCCAGTTCGCCCAGGTTGAAGGGCTTGGGCAGGAGCAAGACGCCCTCCTCCAGCACGCCGTGGTGGGCGATGATGTCGTCGCTGTAGCCAGACATATACAGGACGGCGATGCCCGGCCTCAGCTCCCGGACCCCGCCGCTCAGCTCCTTGCCGTTCATCTCGGGCATTATCACATCGGTCAGCAGCAGGTCAAAGCGCCTGGCAGACTCCCGGCACAGCCGCAAGGCTTCGCGGGGGGTCTTGCAGGCCGCCACCTCGTAGCCCAGCTCCTTGAGCATGGCCGAGGCCATGCCGCGCACCAGGTCGTCGTCCTCCACCAGCAGTATGTCGCCGCTGCCGGTCTCCGGCCCGGGCTGCTCGGCCTTGTGCTCCCCCTGGTGCTCCCCCTCCAGGCGCGGCAGGTAGATCCTGAAGCAGGTGCCGTGTCCCGGTTCGCTGTAGACGTTCACGAAGCCCTGGTTCTGGGTGACGATGCCATGAACAGTGGCCAACCCCAGGCCGGTGCCCTGGCCCACGTCCTTGGTGGTGAAGAAGGGCTCGAAGACGCGGCGCATGGTTTCCCGGTCCATGCCCATGCCGGTGTCGCTCACGGACAGCAAAACATAATCGCCAGGCCGGTCGCATCCGGGATGGAGCTGGCGGTACCTCTCCTCGACGGCCACGTTGGCGGTCTCGATCACCAGCTTGCCGCCCTGGGGCATGGCGTCGCGGGCGTTCACCGCCAGGTTGACCAGTATCTGGTCTACCTGCGAGGCGTCCACCTTTACCCGCCAGAGCCCCTCCATCAGGTTTAGTTGCAAGACCATGTTCTCGCCGATGAGGTGGGACAGGGTCTTGAAGGTGCCGCTTATCAGCTCGTTGAGCACGTGGGGCTGGGGTTCCACGATCTGCTTGCGCGAAAAGGCCAGGAGCTGGCGGGTGATGCCCCGCGAGCGGGCGGCGGCGTCGGCGATCTGGGACAGGTATTTGGCGGGCGCCCCCCCGGGGGGCAAGGCGGCCGTCAAGAGCTCGGAATAGCCCATGATGACGCTCAGCATGTTGTTGAAATCGTGCGCCACGCCCCCGGCCAGGCGCCCGATGGCCTCCATCTTCTGCGCCTGGAGCAGTTGGCCATGCAAATCCTGCTTCTCCTGTTCGGCCCTCTTGCGCTCGCTGATGTCCGTGACGAAGGTGATGCCGAACCGCTCGCCCTGGTGCACGAACTGGCCGCGAAATATCTCCACCGGAAAGGTCGTGCCATCCTTGCGGCGGTGAACCGTTTCGAACACCCATGGCCCCTCGCCCTGGAAGCTATCCGCTATGGAGCCTTCCTCGCCGCGGGGGACCACGGGGTCAATATCATAGATGGTCAGGGAGCAAAGCTCCTCGGGTGTGTACTGCAGGTTGTGGCAGGCCTGGTGGTTCACCTTGAGTATCCGCGCCTGCCTGTCCACCAGGAAGATGGCCACCGAGGCGTTGTCAAAGCAGAACTGGGTCAGGCGCAGGTCCTCCTCGGCCCGCTTGCGCTCGCTGACGTCCTGCACCGTGGCGGCGATCTTGGCCGGCTCGCCCTGGGCGCCGCGCACCAGTTCGGCCCTGGAATGGGCATGCCGCGTCTCTTCATGGTTGTAGCGGCGGAACCTGAACTCCAGGTCGAGGGGCAGGCCGTCGGAGACGATGTTCTGGGCCGCCTGGTCCAACCGGGGCAGGTCTTCGGCCAGCACCAGCTTGCGCAGGGCCTTGATGCCCAGGGATTCCGGGGGCAGCCCCTCCAGGCCGAATATGCGCATGGCCTCCTCGGACCACCACATTTCCTGGCTGGCCAGGTCCATCTCCCAGTTGCCCACTTGGGCCATTTGCTGGGCCTTGCGCAGGCGGTCCCGGTTGGCCTTCAGCTCCTCGGCCATGTTCTTGCGGTCGGTGATTTCGCGGGCCTCGGGGATTAGCATCACCACGCGGCCCTGGTTATCCCGCACGGGCTTGAGCGAGAAGTCCATGGTCTGCCTGGCCCCGCCGGCCCCTTGGTGCTCCACCTCCCGGCGCACGAAGCTGCCGCCGGCCGCCTGGGCCACGGCCTGGCGCAGCCATTGCCTTTGCTCCTCGTTACCTCTCCACCAACGGGTGTCCCAGAAATAGCGGCCAATCACGTCCTCCAGCTGGAGTCCCGCGAACTCCAGGGCGGCGCGGTTGGCCTCCAGGACCTTGCCATCCGGCGCCAGCAGCCCGATGAATTGGAACGAGGAATCGAAGATGGCCCTGAAGCGCCGCTCGCTCTCCCTCAGGGCCTCCTCGGCCTGGTGCCGCTTTCTGGTCTCGGCCAGAATGGCCCAGGCCTTGATGAGATAGTAGGAGCCCAAGGCCAGGGTGCCGGCCAGAAAGGCCATTATCAAGAGCCACCGGACGGTGAAGCCCCTCATGATGGCCAGTATATGCTCCTCGGGGGCGGCGATGGCCAGCGACCAGAAGGTGCCGCCCAGGCTGATGGGGTGAAAGACCACCAACTCCAGGGGGCCGGAGGCGCCCTGGCCATCCCCGCCCGGCAGCCTGAACTCCGCCGTGCCCCCCTGGCGTTCACGCAATCTGTCGCGCAAGGAGGCAAGGGCCGGGCCGGCAAGGGCCTCCTGCATGACGGCCTGGCCGGGGCCGCCGGCCGAGGTGTAGAGCAGTTGGCCCTGTTGGCTCAACACCCAGGCGTGTTCCCCCTGGCCCAGCCTGATGTCCCCCAAGAACGACTCGATGATGGCCTCGAAGGACATGAGCAGCGACAGGCAGCCCTTGAAGGCGCCATCCTGGAAGACCGGCACCGCGATGGCCACGGCCCGGTAACCCTGGATGGCCTCAAAAACCTCGCTGACCACTGGCTCGTGGCTGGCCAGGAGGCCGGCGTTGTGCTCCTGGAAAGAGACGTCCTGGCCCATGACGGCTGGGTTGGGGGGCCAGGTGTGGATGATCCTGCCCGTCTGGTCTATGCGGGTCAGGGCGCGGACCGGGCCTTGGTTGAAGGATAAAAAGCTGGCCAGCATTTCCCGGCCCTGCTGGTCCATCTCGATGATGTGGCCGCTGCCGGCCAGATGGTTCAGAGAGCCTTGAAAGCGCGAGAACAGGCCCTCCATGCCCCTGGCGATGCCCTTGGCCAGGGACAATTGCTGGGTGGACCATTGTTGAAGGTTCTGCTTGCGCACCTCGATGTAAACCGAGGCCAGCAGAAAAAGACACACGGCCAGTAGCGACAGGGCCGCCAGCCAGGCGAGTGTCTTGGGCTTATTGAAAAGACGCATCCGCTTTCCCGCCTAACGCAAATCCTGGGGGCAAAAGTCATGTTGCCTTGCTTGGCGATCCCCACGGGCGCGCCGGAAGCGGCCCTATTGCCTGCCCCCTGACGAACACCTCATGATAATTATTAAATTATTCACGCGCTGATAGTAAATGGAATTATTACCAAGATAATCCCCAAGGCCATACCCCGCCACGGCCGGCGCGGCACCCTCGGGCCTCCAGGGGATGATTGGCCGTTGGGCAACCGGCGCTGCCTGGCTGGTGGCCTATGCCTGGTCCAGCACCTTGCGCACCGTGCCCAGCAGCTCGGCCCGCCGGAAGGGCTTGGCCACGTAGCCGGCGGCGCCGGATTCCAGGGATTCCTTGACCTGCCCGCCGGCCGAGTAGCCGCTGGCGATGATGACCTTGGCCCGGGGGTCCTGGGCCAGTATCTCCTTGAGGGCCTTGTGGCCGCCCATGCCCGGCATGCCCAGGTCCATGAGCACCAGGTCCAGTTGGCCGTCTTGGCCGCGGTAGATTTCCAGGGCCTCCTCGCCGCTCTGGGCGGTGAGCACCCGGTAGCCCTTGGTCTCCAGCACCCGTTGGCCATACTCGCGCAAGGCCGCCTCATCGTCCACCAAGAGGATGCCCTCGCTGCCGGCCAAGGCCGCCTCGTCCAGGGCCTCGGGCGGCGGCGGCGGGCTGGCCGCCGCCTGGTAGGCCGGCAGGTACATCTTGAATACGGTGCCCTGGCCGGGCTCGCTGTAGCAGTGGATATGGCCGCCGTGGTTCTTGACGATGCCGTAGGCCGAGGACAGCCCCAGGCCGGTGCCCTTGCCGATGTCCTTGGTGGTGAAGAAGGGCTCGAAGATGTGCTCGCGGGTCTGGGCGTCCATGCCCGCGCCGGTGTCGCTGACCATGAGCAACACATAGGCGCCGGGGCGCACCTCCAGGTGCCGGCGGCAGTACTCCTGGTCCAGGGAGATGATCTGTGTCTCGATCAGCAGGCGGCCTCCCTCGGCCATGGCGTCCTGGGCGTTGGAGGCCAGGTTCAAGAGCACCTGCTCCACCTGGGTGGGGTCGGCCAATACCGGGGGCAGGTCCTGGTCCAGGCGGGTCTCGATGCCGATCATCTTGGGCAGGGTGCGCTCCAGGATGTCGCCGGTGGCCTGCACCACCTTGTTGAGGCTGAGCGGCTTGAGGTCGGGCTCCTTCTTGCGGCTGAAGGCCAGGATTTTGTGCACCAGTTCCTTGGCCCGCTGGGCCGAGCTGATAATCTGGTCCAGGTCGGTGGGATTGACCGGGCCAGTGCGGACATCCTCGCGGGCCATCTCGGCGAAGCCCAGCACCGCGGCCAGGATGTTATTGAAGTCATGGGCGATGCCCCCGGCCAGGGTACCGATGGCCTCCATTTTCTGGGCTTGGCGCAGTTGGGCTTCCAGCTCGGCCCGCTCGGCCTCGGCCAGCTTGCGCCGGGTGATGTCGCGGTTGGAGACGCGGCGGCCCAGGAAGCGGCCATCGTTGCCAAAAACCGGGCGGCAGCGGTGGGAGATCCACACCGTGTGGCCGTCCTTGGCCAGGATGCGCAGCTCGACGCCCTGGCCCTGGCGCTGGAATCCCTCCCCCATGCGGTACTGCTCCAGGTGCTCGCGCCAGAGCCCCTGGTCCTCGGGGTGGACGATGCGGTCCAGCAGCCCCGCATCGGCCATGACCTCTCCGGGCTGGTAGCCGGTGATGGCCTGGCAGGAAGGCGAAACGAACAACAGCTTCAGCTCGGGGCTGATCCAGTACTCCCAGTCGTAGATGTGATCGGTGACCAGGCGCAGCAGTTCCTCTGATTTGCGTAGCGCTTCCTCGGCCCGCCGGTTCTCGGTGATGTCGCGGGAAACCGCCAGCAGGCTTTCCACCTGGCCATTGGCGCCCGCTATGGGGGTGACGGTGACGTCCCACCACTTGGGCTGGCCGTCTGCCGTGGGGCAGAAACCCTGGAAGCGTCCCTGGCCGCCCTGGCGGGCGGTCTCCAGGGCCTGGCCCACGTTCTCCAGGTCGGGCTGCCGCCAGAACTGCTGGTAGGGTAGGCCCAGCAAGGTCTTGATGTCGGCCAGGGCCATCAGGCGAGCGCCGCCGGGGCTCATGTACTGGAGCCGTCCCTCCAGGTCCAGCACCTTGATGCAGTCGGCGCTGCTGGCGATGATGCTGGCGTTGAAGGCCTGGCTCTGGCGCAGTTCCCGTTCGTTGCGCTTGCGCTCGCTGATGTCGCGCAGCACGCCGCAAATCTTCTTGGGCCGCCCATCCTCGTCCATGGCCAGCATGGCGCTGAGCGAGCAGGGCACATCCCGGCCGTCCTTGTCGCGGAAGCTGATCTCGAAGTCGTTGATAATTTCCGCGCCCAGCAGCCGCGCCACCACCTCTTGGCGCTCGGTGGGGTTGGCGTACAGGTTGAGAATCGAGGCGCCGATCAGCTCCCGGCGGGTGAATTGGCTCAGACGCTCCACCGAGGGGCTGAGTTCCAGGATGGTGCCGTCCAGGGCGGTCTCGAAGTAGATGTCCTGGATGGTTTCGTAGATGCCCCGGTATTTCTCCTCGCTCTGTTTGAGGGCGGCCTGGCTCTGTTCGCGGGCCCGCATCTCGGCCTTGAGTTCCTCCAACAGGTCCAGGGCGGCTGACCGGCTCTGCTCCAGTTCCTGGTTGGCCTGCCGGAGGGACTCCTCGGCCTGGCGGCGCTGGGCCAGCTCGCGCTCCAGCTCGCGGGTGCGCTGGGCCACCAGGCCGGCCAGGCGCTGGTTCTGGAGGTGCTTGGCGTCGTTGGCCGCCTTGATCTTGGCCATGGCCCGTATCTGGGCGGTCAGCTCGCTCTCGTCCAGGGGCTTGGTCAGAAAGCCCTCGGCGCCGGCCTCCAGGGCCATGACGCGGCTCTGGCGGTCGGTGCGCAGGGCGGTGAGGAAGACCACCGGGATGTGTCCCAAGCCCTCGTCGTTTTTTAGCCGCCGGCAGGTCTCGAAGCCGTCCAGGCCGGGCATGACGATGTCCAGCAGGATGACGTCGGGCTGGTTGGCCCGGGCCAACTCGATGCCCCGCCAGCCGTCCAGGGCGGTGAGCACCCGCGCCCCGGGCAGGGCGTCGCCCACCACAGCCTGCAGGGTGATGAGGTTGTCCTGGTGGTCGTCAATGGCCAGTATGGTCAGGTCCTGGGCATTCATCTATCAAGCATCCCCCCGAGGTCTGGGCCGTCCCCCGCGCCCGGGCGCGGGGGGAGCATCCCGGCGATGGCGGCCAGGAGCTGGTTCTTGCTCACGTCCCCCTTCTGGATGAGCTGATGCACGTTGTTGCCCTGAAGGAAGCTGAGCTCCTCGCCGGTAACGTGCTTGGCCGTCAGGATCAACACCGGCAGGTTGGCGGTGCCCGGGGCGGAGCGGATGGCCCCCAGGACCTGGAAGCCGTCCACCTCGGGCATCATCAGGTCCAAGACCATGGCCTCGGGCTTCTGGCTGGCCACTTGCTCCAGGGCCTGGCGGCCGTCGCGCGCCACCGCCACCTGGTAGCCCTGGCCGGCCAGGATGTCGGTCAGTTGCACGATGGCGGGCTCGCTGTCTTCCACCACCAGTATGCGCCGGCCCAGGCCTTGCTGGGAAGTGCCCGCCGCAAGGCCGCCGCGCCCCATCTGGCCGCCGGGCGGGCAGCCCCGGCCCGGGGCCGCCGGGGCCTGGCCGCCGTTGGGGCCGGGCAGGCTCAGGGGCAGGGTCAGGGTGAAGGTGGAGCCCTGGCCGGGCTGGCTCTTGACCGCGATGCGGCCACCCAGCAGGTTGGCGTACTTCTTGGCGATGGCCAGGCCCAGACCCGTGCCGCCATGGCGGCGCGAGGCGCTGCCGTCGGCCTGGCGGAACTCGTCGAAGATGTAGGGCAGGTGCTCGGCGGCGATGCCGATGCCGGTGTCGCTGACCACCACCCGCATTGAGTGGTCCTGACACGCGGCGCTGATCTCCACGTGGCCGGCGTCGGTGAACTTCACGGCGTTGGCCAACAGGTTGAGCAGGATGTGGCGGCACTTCTCGGGATCGCTGTAAAGGGGGGGCAGGCCGGTGGGCAGGCTGGCGCGCAGTTCCAGGCCCTTTTCGGCGGCCTGGGGCTCAATCAAGCCCGTGACCTCGCCCACCAGTTCCGGCAGCGCGAAGGTGCTGGGGCGAATCTGTTCGCGGCCGGCCTCGATGCGCGACAGGTCCAGCAGGTTGTTGATGAGCTCCAGCAGGCTCTTGCCGTTGCGCTCTATCACCCCCAGGTAGCCGTGCTCCTCGGCGGGGATGGCGCCGGCCAGGCGGCGCTCCAGCACCCCCGACAAGGCGATCACCGAATTGAGGGGGGTGCGCAGCTCGTGGCTCATGTTGGCCAGGAAGCTGCTCTTGAGGCGGTTGGCCTGGTCCAGTTGGCGCTTCTGCATTTCCAGCTCGATGTTCTGTTCGCTCAGTTCGGCGGCCTGGGCCGACAGCTCCCGCTGCTGGGTCTCCAACTCGCGGTTCTGCTCCTCCAGCTTGGCCGCCAGCTCGCTAATGCGCTGGAAGGCCAGCACCCCGCCCAGGCGGCCGGACATGGCCACCAGCACGTCGCCCACCAGTTCCAGGGCCTCTGGCCCGTAGCCCTTGAGGCTGGCCAGGCAGACCGCGGCCAAGGCCTGGCCACCGGCCATGATGGGTATGGTCATGAGGGCGCGCGGCCTGAAATCGCCAGCGGCGGTGGCGAAGACAAAGGGCGTGTCCTCGGGGATGCCGGCGATGACCTGCACCTGGCCGCTGAGGATGGCCTGGCCCAGTTGGCCCTCGCCGGGGGCGAAGGAGGCGCGGGCGCCCGCGCCCAGGCCGATGGACTCCAGGTGCTCGAAGGCCTCCTGGCCGGCGCCCAGCAGGTACACGGCCCCGGCCTGGGAGCCGGTGCGCTCCAAGAGGGCCTGCAAGAGGTCGCGGCAAAAGGCCCGCAGATCCTCTTGGCCCAGCATGGCCTGGGCCAGGCGGACGGCGTTTTCCTGACGCCGGGACTGGGCCTGCACGGTGTCCAGCAGGCGGTTGAAGGCCAGGGCCAGCTCGCCGAACTCGTTGGCCGAGGCATGGCCGCTGCGGGCCGCCAGGTCGCCCTGGCCATAGGCCGTGGCCACGCCGGTCAGGTCCCTGAGCGGCCCCCGGATGCCTTGCAACAGCAGGTAGCTGATGGCCAGGGTCAGCAGGATGATGCCCGCCAGCACCAGGCCCAGCCGGTTAAACAGGCCCTCCTTGTGTCGCAGGGCGTCGTGGTAGAAGCGCTCGGCCCGCTGGCGGGCGAACTCGGCCACCACCTGCACGCGCTCCAGGATCTCCTGGCCCACGCCGGCCCTGACCTGCTTGAAGCGGCTGGCCGCCTCGCCGTGCCGGCCCTCGCGCAATAGGCCGATGACCTCCTCGCGCAGGGGCTTCCATTGCGCCAAGGCCCGGGCGGTGGCCTCCACGTCGGCGCGGGGGCCCAGGTATTGGGCGTACACCACGCTGAGCTGCCGGTCGGCCTCGGTGGCCTGGGCCTCGATCTCCTGGATGATGCCCCGCCGCTCTTCATCCGTCTCTGCCAGGAACAGCTCGCGCATGCCCTTTTGCATGGCCAGCACGCTGGCCTTGATGTCCCCCACGGCCCGGGTGACCGTGAAGGGGTGCTCGTGCAGCCGGCGGGTCTCTTGCCACAGGGCATCGGCCTGTTGCCAGGCCAGGGCGCCCAAAAGGGCCACCAGCACCAGTATCAGGCCCAAGCCCAGGCGCAGTTGCAGGCCTATGTTGAGGTCCTTGAGTCTCATGTCTCACCCCTGTTGGTCAGCCTTGCGAAAAACCGCCGTGACCGGCGCCAGGGCGCGCAGGCCCTGGTCCTGCTCCACCATGGCCCGCTCGGCCTGGCCGGTGACCAGATAGCCGCCGGCGCGCAAGGAGCGGCCCACCCTGTCCAGGATCAGGCCGCGGATGTCGGCGCGGTAGTAGAAAAGCAGGTTGCTGCACATCACCAGATCGAAATCGCCGTAGATGCTGGCCGCCGGGCTGGCCAGGCGCTGGTCCAGCAGGTCGTGGACCGAGAAAGCCACCCGCTCCCTGAGCCGGGGGACCACCCGGTAGGCCTCGCCCTGGCGCGTGAACCAGCCGTTCAGGTGCCTGAGCCTGACGTTTTGCAGGGCCTGGGCCTCGTAGAGGCCCTCCTGGCCCTGGGCCAGGCTGTCCGGGCAGATGTCGGTGGCGAAGATGCGGAAGGCGGCCTCCTGGCCCCGGCCGGCGGTCAGCTCCTCCAGCAGGATGGCCAGGGAGTAGGCCTCCTGGCCGGCGGCGCCGGCCGCCGACCACAGGCGCAGCTCCGGCCGTCCCAGCTCGGCCATCTCCTGCAACAGGCCGGGCAGCACCAACTGCTCCAGCAGGGCGAAGGTCAGGGTTTCGCGGAAGAACTCGCTGTAGGTGATGCCCAGGGCGCGCCACAGGGCTTCAGCCTCCTGGGGGTCGACCGCCAGGCGCTGGGCGTAGGCCTCGGCGTTGGGGGAGCCGCTGGACGCCAGGCGGTGGCGCAGGGTCTTGCGCAGAAAGGCCTGGTCGAAACAGGAGAGGTCCCGGCCGTGGGCCTGGGCCATCAGGCTGATGATCGCGTCCAGTTGGCTGGCGCCAGGCATGGGTCCCCCTTGCTCAAGTCATGAGCGGTCCCAGGGGCAATAACTAAATTATAGCATCGTTTTTAAGGTAGGCAGGGTGGAGGCGAAAAGGGCGGGCCGTCACAGGCCAAGTGCTTCCGTCACCAATGGCCTGGCTTTGCGGCAAGGGATGGGGCTGCTCCCCTCCCCCGCCTTGCCCCAACACCAGGGCCGCGCCCCCTCTCGGAGGCGCGGCCCTGATTCTTCAGCGCTGGTATCAGGCTTGGCCTAGCCCAGGCCCCCCCGCACGCGCTCCATGTCCACGGGGCGTATCTCGTCGGCGTGGGCTTTAAGCATGTTGCTCACCTCGCCCAGGGCCATGAGCACCACGTGGATGCCCTCGCGGCGGGCGTACTTCATGGCCGGCACGAAGTCGCTGTCGTTGGTGGTCAAGACGATCTTGTCCACCAGGTGCTTGGTGGCCAGCCAGGCGATGTCCAGGCCGATCTTCATGTCCACGCCCTTCTGGGTGAAGTCGGGCTGCAAATCCTGGGGGCTCAGGGACTCGGGGGTGCGCCCCTCCATGCTGGCGTCGCACAGGCGGCCAAAGGCATAGTTGTTAAGGCGCCAGTCCTTGAAGGCCAGGTTGCCCAGGCGCACGGCGAAGTAGTCCTTGATCTCCAAGCCCTGGATAAGATTTATGCTTTTGCGGTAGGCCTCGGTCTGCTTGAAGTCCATGTAGGTGCGCGAGACCGGGTTGAGGCGCTGCTCGTCAAAGGGCAGGCAGTCGTAATAGTAGATGCGGAACAACTCCTCCTCGGGCTTTACGCAGCCCTGGGCAAAGCGCTCGATGTGCGTGTCGGTGGGGGGACCGTCCAGGAAGCGGTAGAGGGTGTAGCGCACGTAGGCTCCATCCAACAATACGGCGACCTTTTTCATGGGGTTCTCCTGGCTATGGCGATGTCTGGTCATAGGCCGCTCCTGGCCGGGGAATAAGGCGGCCGGGGGCGGGGGGCATGGCGGAACTAGAACCTAGCATAGCAGGCCCCGGCCTGGCGGCCAACCCTGGCCGAGGGATAGTGATTCATTTCCCCTGGGCGCCCGCCCGCCAAGCGGCCTTGACAAGGCCCCGCCGGACCGGATATTATAGTCATCAAGTGTAGCTGCTAGACTAAAGTGGAGGATAGCCATGCCCGTCCCCAGCCTCAAGGAACTGGGCCTGTACGAGATAACCCTGGAGGAGGTGGAGGTGCCGCTTCTGGGCACCGTGGCCGCCGGCCTGCCCGTGGAGGCCATACCCGAGGAGCGCACGGTGGCCATCCCCAGCGACATGCTGGGGCGCTTCCGCACCTTTGCGCTGGAGGTACGGGGCAACTCCATGATTGACGCCCACATCCGCCCCGGCGACGTCATCGTGGTGGAGGAGCGCTCGAGCGCCCACAACGGCGAGATGGTGGTGGCGCTCATCAACCACAGCGACGTCACGCTCAAGAAATACTACCTGGAGCGCGACCACATCCGCCTGGAGCCGGCCAACCCCGAGATGGAGCCCATCATCCTGCGCCACGAGGAAGTCAAGGTGCTAGGCGTGGTGGCCGGGCTGATTAGGCACTACCGCCGGCACTAGGCCGCGAGCCGCGGCGGGCGTATACGGGCCGGTTGGGGCCGTGGCGCTGGCCAGGGCTGGCGGCCCCCGTTCCAGGGAACTCCACAGAAGTCTGGGGCCAGCAGCGCCCGATCCCCCTATTCACCCCAGACCCCGTGTCCCGCTCTTAGCCCGGCCATTGAATCAAAGCACCGGAAGGGGGCCGGTCTGAACCAAGCCCGCCCAAGCGCCGGCCCTCTGGGGCCATGACCGCCGCGCCTTCGCGCCAAGCCAACCCGCCCCGGCACCCGCATCGGCAAGCCAGTATGGCCGGGCGGCTCTAGCGGGACACAAAAAACCGCTTATACCAAGTTGCGATCAAACGAGTAGTTTGATCGCAACTTGGTATGCGGGCCAAGAACCACCCCAAAAAAGCCGCGCTTTTTTGGGGACCCCGGTGGATGGCCCGCCAGGCGCGAAAGCGCCCGGGAGGCCGGGCAAAACCACGTTTTTGCCCGCTCGAGGGCAAATCAAAGAGCCATGGATGGCTTTGATTGCATATTGGTATTAGGCTTTCTTGGGCCGCCTATACCGTAAGGGCTGTACCCAGATGAAATATGCCGAAAAACTATGCGTCTGATCTGAAATGCGTATGAAAAACACGAAATGGAAGGTTGCCGCGTCGCATCCTCCCACGATGCTCCTCGCAACGACCCTATCGCTTGATAAAGGCTAGGGCCAACGCCTCGCGCCGCCCCCCAAAAAGACAGGGCGGGGATGAACCCCGCCCCTACGAAATCCTTTAATTTCGGCTGGCTGTCCGGCTAAAAACTCCCCGCCCTAGGCGCTGTGGGGGCAGCCCAGGTACTCCAGGGACTCGTCGTGCAGTTGCAGGTCCGCCAGGCGCTGGCGGGCGGCGGCGCACTCGAAGTTCAGGCTGCAATGCAGCATGCACACCGCGTCTCCCCGCTCGAACTCGCCGAAGCAGTCTATGCGGTCTTCCAGGTCATGGGGTTGCAGGCGTCTGGCCAAGTGGCTCCTCGCTGGGTTGGCGCCCGCCGGCCCCCGGGGGCCGCGCCGGGCGTTGTTTATGGTGTTGCCTCACCCAAATTGTAATGACCAAAGACCAAATGCGCCAGCCAAGGCGCCCCCAATGGGGGTTTAATTTATAAATACCCGCCGGAACTCGCGAATATCGTGCAGGGCCAGGCCGGCCCCCATGACCACGCAGGTCAGCGGGTCCTCGGCGATGCGCACCTTGATGTGCATCTCCTCCTGGATGAGCTTGTCCAGGCCCCGGATCAAGGCCCCGCCGCCGGCGAGCGTCAGGCCCTCCTCGGCCACGTCGGCGGCCAACTCGGGGGGGGTCTTCTCGAAGGCCCGGCGCACGCTCTCCACGATCACCGAGACCGGCTCGGACATGGCCTCGCGCACCTCGTCGTCGGTGAGCGTCACCGTGCGGGGAATGCCGTTGACCAGGTCCTTGCCGCTGATGTCCATGGACAGGTGCTCCTCCAGGGGATAGGCGGAGCCGATCTGAATCTTGACGTTCTCGGCCGAATTTTCGCCCACCAGCATCTGGTACTTGCGCTGGATGTAGCGCATGATGGCCTCGTTGCCCTCGTCGCCGGCCACGCGCACCGACTCGGAGTAGGCCGTGGAGAACAGCGAAATGACCGCCACCTCGGTGGTGCCGCCGCCGATGTCCACGATCATGCAGCCCCGGGGGCGGTCCACGGGCAGGCCCGCGCCGATGGCCGCGGCCATGGGCTCCTCGATGAGGTATATCTCGCGGGCCCCCGCCTGCTCGGCGCTCTCGATCACCGCCCGCTTCTCCACCTGGGTCACACCCGAGGGCACGCCGATGAGCATGCGCGGCTTGACCACTCCGGCGGCCGAGCGCACCTTGTGGATGAACTCCTTGATCATCAGGCGGGTGAGGTCGAAGTCGGCGATGACGCCGTCCTTGAGGGGACGGCTGGCCAGGATGGTGGGATTGGCGCGGCCCAGGTACTCCTTGGCCGCGTGCCCCACGGCGATGGTCTTGCCGCTGTCGCGCTGGATGGCCACCACCGAGGGCTCGTTGAGCACCACGCCCTTGCCTTTGATGTAGATCAGGGTGTTGGCCGTGCCTAGGTCCATGGCCATGTCCTTGCCAAACAGACCCAGGAGCTTGCTGAAAAACATGCGCTTGCCCTTTCGCCTATGCCAGCGCCGTCAGATCCCCTTGCCGGAGTTGAGGCGGTAGTGATCTATGGTGGAGGCCACCCGGTTGCCGGCCAACTGCAAGGCCCGCTCCTCCTCCTCCTCGATGTGCCTCTCGCTGCGGCCGGCGAAGGCCCACACCCCGGTGAGGCTGCGCCAGGCCAGGAGAGGCACCCCTACGAAGGCATTGTACCCCCGCATGGGCTCCTCTGGCGAGATGAGATAGGATTTTCCCTTGAGCGGGTTGAAGCGCGAGTGGGCCAGGGGGCGCATCTCCCTGAAAACCCAGCCCACCAGACCCTGGCTCACCGGGAAGGAGCGCCCGCGCAGGGTGCTCAAGCCCGGCCCCTCCACCGCCGCCACGGTGTACTGCTTGCGCCCGGGGTGCAACAGGCACAAAAAGCCCATGGACAGGCCCGTGTAGCGCCGCCCGGCGTCCAGGACCTCGGCATAGTAGTCGCGGGGGTCGCCGAAGCCCAGGGCGGCGTTCTCCAGGTCGTAAAGCAGGTCGAGAATGCGGCCGTACATGGCCTCGCGGCTGGACGTCTCCTGGTGCATGACCAGGTGATTGAAGAACTTGGCGAAGTCGCGCACGACCTTTTTTTCGCGCTCGCCGAAGACCTGGCGGTTCTTGGTGTCCACCACCAAGACCCCCACCTCGCCCACGGGCATGGCCAGGAAGGCCTTGACGCCCTCGTCCTCGTCGTAGAGGCGGGTGGCGCTGGAGCCCTGCTGGTAGCGGTCCACGTCCACGATGCGCCCGGACTTGAAGACGTAGCCCACCAGGCCCTCGCCGGGGGCGATGGCGGCCTCGGCCCTAAAGGAGCGGCTCAGAGTGTGCCAGGCCGAGGCCTTGAGGGCCTCGCCGCCGCGCTCGCGCAAGAAAAGCGCCGCCGTGAAGGCCTCCGTGAGGTCGGCCAGCAGGTTGATGGCGTCGGTCAATTCGTGACGTTGGTCCATGGACCCCAGGTCCGCGGGAGGGTGCAGATTAAGAGCAGTCGCCGCAGAACTTGGCATAGGACCGGTCGTAGGTGCGCTCGCCAGCGGGGCTGAAGAAGCACCCGGGGATCTGCCGCATGCGGCGGTGATAGGCCACGCACTGACAGCACAGGCCCTGCTTGTCGCAAGAGGAATAGGTGCAGGTGCAGGAGGCCTGGTTGGCCTGGAGATTGGGGCAGCCCTTTTTCATCTTCTCAAAGTCGGGCAAAGGTCCCTCTCTTGCTGGTGCCCTGTGAAAAGCGCGGGCCGAATCTTTCTTGATCGTCGAAGATACTGTATATAGGTTTAAAGTTAGTGTCAACCACCGAATGATGGGGTTGACCCCCACGGGGGCCTTGAGACGGACCCCCGGCGGGGCCGGTCCCCGGAAGGTAGCGCCACATGCCCGAACTGCCCGAGGTGGAGAGCGTGCGCCGCACCCTGATGCCCCGCATCCAGGGACGGCGCATCGCCAAGGTGGAGGCCCGGGAGGGCAAGCTGATCCGGCCCAGCCTCAAGGTCTTCCGCAAGGGGCTGACCGGTCGCCAGGTGCTGGGCTCGGAGCGCCGGGGCAAGCTCCTGATGCTGGGCCTGGAGGGCGGGGCCTTCCTGGCCGTGCACCTGGGCATGACCGGCCAGCTCATCATGGCCGCCCACCGCCCCCAGGCCGACCACCTGCACGTGGTCATCGGCTTCGAGGACGGCGGCGAGAGCCTCTTCTACCGCGACGTGCGCCGCTTCGGCTTTTTGGCCTTTTGCCCCGACCGCGCGGCGCTGTTGGCCGGGCCGTTGGCCAACTACGGCCCCGACGCCCTGGGCATGGCGGACGCCCTGTTCGTGGAGCGCCTGGCCGGCCGCAGGACGCCGCTCAAGAGCTTGCTGTTGGACCAGCGGGCGCTGGCCGGGGTGGGCAACATCTACGCCGACGAGGCCCTGCACCGGGCCGGGCTCTCGCCGTGCGCGCGCGCCGCCGATCTGGACCGGGCCGACCTGCTGCGCCTGCATGAGGCGTTGCAGGAAACCCTGGCCGAGTCCCTGGAGCGGGGCGGCTCCTCGGTCAGGAACTTCGTGGACGCCGAAGGCAGGCCGGGCACCTTCCAAGAGGCCCACCGGGTCTACCGCCGCACCGGCCAGCCCTGCCCGGCCTGCGGCGCGACGGTGGAGAAGATCGTGCTGGCCGGGCGCTCCACCCACTTTTGCCCGCGCTGCCAACCGGCGCCACGCTAGGCTTGGCCGGAGATTTCAGGGCCGCGCGGCTTGACCCCGCCAAGAAGAAAGAGCAAAGCCTAAGCGGTTTCTTTTGTGTCCCGCTCCCACGCCCGGCCATACCGCGCCCCCGCGCTGCATAGGCCCTATCGAGGCGGCGCAGTCCTTGGGGCTTCTGCCCACGCCATGACCTCACGCCGCGAGGGCCGCGCATAATAACGCCGCCGCCATCAGGGCGATTAAGAATGGCCGGGCTAAGGAGCGGGACACGGTGGCTTGTTGGAAGAAAAACGCAGACCCAACGGCCCGGCGAGGCCAAAGATGGCAAGTGGCGGGCATGCCACCGCCCTAGCGGTTGAACTGGCGCATGATGGCCACCAGCACCGCCCCGCCCAGGGCGCGGGCCTTCTCGCTGATGGTGCGCAGGTAAGCAGGATCGCCCCGGGGGTCTATGTCGCCCACCTTCTGGCCAGGGTGCACCAGGCTGCCCGGGCGCAAGAGCCCCCGCAAGAGCCCAGCCGTGCCGGCCAGGAGGGGCTGGCCGGCCACCCGGGCCACCTCCTGGCCCAGCGCCACCTGGGCGCCCAGTTCCAGGGACGGCTCAAAGCCCCCCGCCGCCGGGGCGCGCAGCACCCGCTGCCAGGTCAGGCCCCCGATATCGCCAGGCACACCGGTGTTGGCCTGGGCCTGGCCCTCATATATCAGCCGGCCCAGATCATGGCCCCGGTTGGTCTCCACCACCACATGGGCCTGGCGGCCGGCATAAAAGCCCGGCCCCAGGGCGATGACAAGGGGCGCGTCGCCCATATCCAGGTCCAGGCCCTGTTTGTTCAGGGTGGCCTCCACCAGCACCTGGGGCTTGAGGGCCGGCAGGTAGGCCAGCTCCGGGTCCACCAAGAGGGGTATCTGGCCGGCGGCCCAGATGGCCGCCAGGCCGTCCAGACCAGGCACCCGCACGGCGGTGACGCCCTCCACCTCCATGCGGCCCTGGTGCACGGCCTCGCAGAAGCTCACCGCCCGGCGCACGGCCAGGGGTTGGGGCCGCTCGCTGAGCACCACCCGCAGGTGGGCCTGGTGCAGACAAAAAGCCACGCCGCTGGCCATCTCGCCGGCGCCCTTGATTAGTACCATGAGGTCGAGCTTCATGAACGGCGCCCCGCCGTCAGTCCCGGGCCAGGGTGAAGCGCCAACGGCAGTGCGTCTCCGGCGGATGGGGGTCGGGCGGGGCAAACAGGCACTCCACCTGGATGCGCGGGTCTATCTCGCGGGCAAAGGCCTGGAACTCGGCGCGGTGCATGGCCTGGCAGGGGTACTCGCCCAGGCCCCTGGTGAGCCGCCCCTGCTGGGCCGGGCAGGAGGCCACCTGGATGAGCAACTGGTCCTCTTGCTCGGTATATTCATAGCCCACCAGCAGGGACCAGGGGAACAGGCGCATGGCCTGGGCAAAGCCCGCCAGCCCGCCCTGATGAAGGCCGAAGCGCGCCTTGAGGTCGCGGGCGGCCAGGCCAGAGACCTTGCCCCAGACCTGCTCGTTGATGCGGCAGGCCTCGCCCAGGCCGTGGGCCTTCTCGATGTTGATGAACCAGAAGGCGTCCATGACCCGGTAGTCGTGCAGCAGGAACTCCAAATAGTTGATAAGCTCGGGCTTGGACCAGGCCTGAAAATCCATGACGCGCGCTCCCGTCTTGACGATGGCTAGAACCTAACATAGATTCTACCCATTCTGGCGGGGTTTATGGGCAGGGGATAGCCATGATTAAATCCATGAACGTGGCCTGGTGGGTGCAGCGCTGGGCCGAGCTTAATCCGGCCAAGACGGCCATCCACTACGAGCACGGCCAAGTGAGCTACGCCGAGCTGCACGCCCGCTGCGAGGCCGTGGCCAGTTGGCTGCAAGGCGTGGGCATCGAGAAGGGCGACCGCGTGGCGGTGCTCCTGGACAACTGCCTGGAGTTCATCGAGCTGTACCTGGCCTGCGCCCGCTTGGGGGCGGTCTTCGTGCCCTTCAACTTCCGCCTGGCCGCGCCGGAGATACATTACCTCTTGGGCAACTGCCGGCCCCGGCTCTTTGTCTTCAAGGAGACCCTGACCCACAAGGTGGCGCCCCTGGCGCTCAAAAACCACCAGCCCCCCCTGCTGGCCGCCGTGGTGGGCCAGCCCGTGGAAGGCGGCGAGTTCCTCTCCTACAGCCTCCAGGTGGCGGCCTGCGCCGGGCAGAAGCCCTTCCTCACCTCATCCCTGGCCCCGGCCGACCCCGAGGAGCCCCAGGTCATCATGTACACCTCGGGCACCACCGGCCACCCCAAGGGCGCGGTGCTCACCTACCAGAAGAGCTTCTTCAACAGCCTCAACGCCGGCATCTTCTTCCAGCTCGCCGCCGATGACGTGATGCTCATCATCCTGCCCCTGTACCACTCGGGCGGGCTGTTCATCCAGGCCACGCCCTCTTTGTACCAGGGCGCCACCCTGCTCCTGCACCCGCGCTTCGACGCCCGCCTGGCCTGCCGCGATATCGCCCGCCACGGGGTGACCAAGTTCCTGGGGGTGCCCACGGTCTACCGTGCCCTGCTGGCCCTGCCCGCCGCCCAGCGCAGCGACCTGTCCTCGCTCAAGGTCTGCGCCATCGGCGGCGAGCAGGTCACGCCCGAGCTTTTGTTGGAGTGCCGCCAGGGCGGCTTCACCGCCCGCCAGATCATGGGACAGACGGAGACATCCATCCTGCTGTGGGCCTCGGAGGAGGAGAGCCTGCAACGGCCCGGCAGCGTGGGCCGGCCGGTGTTCCACGCCGAGGTGCAGCTGCGGGGCGAGGATGGCCGCCCGGTGAACCAACCCGGCCAGGTGGGGGAGATCGTGGCCCGGGGGCCGGTGGTGATGAAGGAATACTGGCGCGACCCGGCGCGCAGCGAGCGCGCCCTCAAGGGCGGCTGGCTGCACACCGGCGACCTGGCCCGCCGCGACCAGGACGGCTACTATTACCTGGTGGGGCGCTTCCGCGACATGTACATCTCCGGCGGCGAGAACGTCTATCCCGCCGAGGTTGAGCGGGTGCTTAACAACCACCCCCAGGTGGAGGAGTCGGCGGTGGTGGGCGAGCCCCACGAAACCTGGGGCGAGGCGGGGCACGCCTTCGTCATCCCCCGCCCCGGCCAGGAGCCCAGCGCCGAGGATATCCGCGATTACTGCCGACAGCACCTGGCCGCCTTCAAGGTGCCGGGGCGGGTCACCTTCTGCCGCCAGTTCCCCCGCACCCCCCTGGGCAAGGTGCGCAAGTTCCTGCTCCTGGAAGAAAACCGCCTGGCCTGAGCCTCCGGCCCGGGCGATTCCCCGCTTGACGTCCCCATCTCGGGATGATATCTTGTATACGAAGCATTTTTTGGACCGGAGCGCCCATGGAATCCCACGAGGACTGCATCATCTTCCTGCTCTCCAAGGCCTATCAGAAGGCCCATGGCATACTCAAGGAGCGCCTCAGGCCATACGGCCTGACCACCCTGCAACAGCTTATCTTGGGGACCTTAAGCCTGGAGGACGGCCAGAGCGCCGGCGAGATCGGCCAAAGGCTGGTGCTGGACAGCGCCACTGTCTCCGGCACCTTGGACCGCCTGGCCGATGGCGGCTGGATCAGCAAGGAAACCGACCCCAACGACCGCCGGGTGGTGCGCATCAGCCTGACGGCCAAGGCCCGCGAGGCGGAGATAAGCCTCAAACAGACGCGCCAACAGTGCAACGCGGAGATACTCAAGCCCCTCAGCCTTGAGGAAAGGATATTGTTCAAGCGGCTGCTCAAGGACCTGCGCTAATTTTTTTTGGGCAATTAGTTAGTATACAAGATATCTTGCCAACCAAGAGGAGGGAGTCATGAGCCAAGAAGCCTACCAAAAACTGGCCCGTCATCTGGACAGCCTGCCCGCCGGCTTTCCCGCCACCGAGGACGGCGTGGAGCTGCGCATCCTCCAGCAGCTCTTCACGCCGGAGCAGGCCGCCTTGGCCGTGCACCTGAGGCTCAAGCTGGAAAAGGCCGAGGCCATCGCGGAACGCGCGGGCCTGCCTCTTGAGGAGACGGCCCAGCGGCTGCAAGAGATGTCGCGCCAGGGGCTGATCTTCAGCATCGAGTCGCCGGAGCGGCCGCCGGTGTACATGGCCTCCCAGTTCGTGGTGGGCATCTGGGAGTACAACCTCAACCGGTTGACACCCCAGTTCGTGGCCGACGTGGAGGCCTACATGCCGCATCTGTCCCAGGCGGCCTTCGGCGTGCTGCCCCAGTTGCGCACCATACCCGTGGGCAAGAGCCTGAGCGCGGCGCCCGAGGTGCTGGCCTACGAGTCGGCCGAGGCCCTGATCCGCCAGCAGGAAAAAATCCTGGTGGCGCCTTGCATCTGCCGCAAGGAGCACCAGATCAAGGGTGGCGGCTGCGGCAAGCTCTCCGAGGCCTGCCTGGTCTTCGGCTGGGGCGCCGAATACTACGACCGCAACAACCTGGGCCGCTTCATCACCCAGGATGAGGCCCTGGGTATCCTGGCCAAGGCCGAGGAGGAGGGCCTGGTGGTGCAGCCCAGCAACAGCCAGGACATCGTCAACATCTGCCTGTGCTGCGGCGACTGCTGCCAATCCCTGCTGCACCTCAAGCGCCACCCGGTGCCGGCCCAGGTGGTGGTCAGCCCCTTTGCGGCCAAGTTGGACGGCGAGGCCTGCATCGGCTGCGAGGTGTGCGTGGACCGCTGCCAGATGGGGGCCTTCAGCATGGAGGACGACAAGGCCGTGCTGGACGCCAAGCGCTGCATCGGCTGCGGGCTGTGCGTGGGCACCTGCGCCGGCGAGGCCTTGAGCCTGGAGCGCAAGCCCCAGCAGCCCCAGGTGCCCCGCACGGTCAGCGAGGCCATGGTCCTTCGCGCCAAGACCCGCCAGGCCTTGGCGGAGAAGCTGGCCAGGCACCAGAACCTGTAAGGCCAGGCGCGGCAAGACCGGCCAACCCGGACCCCAGGGAGGTAGCGATCATGTCCCAGTGGCAGAAGACCGGCTGCGTGCTCTGCGCCCAGAACTGCGGGCTGGAAATCCTGGTGGAGGAAGGCCGCCTGCGCCGCGTGCGGCCCGACAAGGACAACCCCCGCAGCCAGGGTTACGTCTGCCGCAAGGGGCTCAACGTCATCTATCACCAATACCCCCAGGACCGCCTGACCCAGCCGCTGAAGCGGGTGGGCTCGGGGTTCGAGCCCATAGGCTGGGACCAGGCGGTGGAGGAGATCGCCCAGAGGCTGCGCGGGCTGGTGGATGAACACGGCCCCCGCTGCCTGGCCTATATGGGCGGCGCGGCCCAGGGGGGGCAGATGGAGGCCGCCTTTGGCCTGAGCCTGATACGCGCCCTGGGGTCCCAGTATTACTATTCATCGGCCGGCCAGGAGTTCAGCGGCCACTGGTGGGTCACGGGCCGGGTGCTGGGCAAACAGTACGGCATCGCCATCCCCGACGAGCAGGCCACGGAGATGCTGGTGGCCTGGGGCTGGAACGGTATGATGAGCCACCAGATGCCCCAGGCCCGCCGGGTGCTCAAGGAAATCAGCAACCACCCGGACCGCCTTTTGGTGGCCATTGACCCCCGCCGCAGCGAGACCGCCGCCATAGCCAACCTGCACCTGCCGGTGCGCCCAGGCTCTGACGCCTTGCTCATGAAGGCCATGCTGGCCATCATCCTGGAGCAGGGCTGGGAGGACAGGACATACCTCCAGGAGCACGTGGAGGGCTGGGACAAGGTCAGCCTCTGGTTCCGGGGCGTGGACATCGGCGCGGCCCTGGAGGTCTGCCAATTGGAGCACGGCCAGGTCTTGGAGTTGTGCCGCCTCATGGCCAGCAAGCGCTGGTGCGTGCACCCGGACCTGGGTCTCTACATGGGCCGGCACAGCACGCTGAGCTCCTATCTGCTGCACCTGCTGGCCGCGGCCTGCGGCCGGCTGGGCGTGAGGGGAGGCAATGTCATCCCCGGCTTCGTCATGCCCTTGGGTTTTCACGCCGACGAGCGCGACCCCAAGACCTGGCGCACCGTGGCCAGCGATCTGCCGCCGGTGGCCGCCGGCTCCTTCCCGCCAGCCGTCATGCCCGAGGAGATTTTAAGCGACCATCCCCAACGCCTGCGCGCGGTCTTGGTCAGCGCCTGCAATCCCCTGCGGGCCTATCCGGACACCACGGCCTTTGAGCGGGCCTTCGCCAAGCTCGACCTCTTGGTGGTCAACGACATCGTCATGAGCGAGACCGCCCGCCTGGCCCACTACGTGCTGCCCTGCCGCACCTTCTACGAGGCCTGGGACGGGTGCTTCTTCCCCAACACCTACCCCGAGGTGTATTTCCAACTGCGGCGCCCCCTGGTGGACCCGCCGCCCCAATGCCGGGAAGCCGCGCAAATCCACACCATGCTGGCCGAGCGTCTGGGCCTGATCCCAGCCATCCCACCCCAGGTTGCCCAGGCGGCCCGGGCCGGCAGGCTGGCCTTTGGCGCGCTCCTCATGGCCTGGGCGCGCCAGGAGCCCAGGGTGCTCAAGGCCATGCCCTTCGTGCTGGCAAAGACCCTGGGCCAGGAGTGGGACAGCGCGGCCAAGGCGGCCCTGTGGGGCCTCTTGATGACAGCGCCCAGCGCCTTCCGCGAGAACGCCGTCCGGGCCGGCTTCGCCCCGGGCCTGGACCAGGGCGACCGCATCTTCCAGGCCCTCTTGGACCAGCCCCAGGGCCTCTGGGTGGGGCTGGCCGACGCCGCCAAGCCCATGGCGGGCATCAAGACGCCCTCGGGCAAGATCGAGGTGCTCATCCCCGAACTGGCCGAAGAGGTCCAGGCCTTGGACGCCGCCGGCGAGGCCCGGGACCTGCGCCTGCCCAGCGGCTATCCCCTGATCCTCAACGCCGGCCGGCACATGGACTACAACGCCAACACCCTCATGCGCGACCCCCAGTGGAACCAGGGCAAGCGGGCTTGCACCGTGGCCATGAGCCCGGCCGACGCCCAGGGGCTGGGCCTGGTGGACGGCCAGCGGGTCAGAGTGACCACTGAGGCGGGCAGCGAAGAGGGCGAGCTTCAAGTCTCAGGCCAGGTACGCCAGGGCATGGTGCTCATCCCCCACGGCTTCGGCCTCAATTACGACGGCCAGGTTTTTGGCCTTAACGTCAACCGGCTGACCAAAAGCACCCACCGCGACCCACTGGGCACGCCCCTGCACCGCTACGTGCCCTGTAGGGTGCGGGCCGTCTGATACCAATATGCAATCAAAGCCATCCATGGCTTTGATTGCTGACCGGCCGGGCAAAAGCGTGATTTTGCCCGGCCCGCATACCAAGTTGCGATCAAACTATTCGTTTGATCGCAACTTGGCATGAGAGTCATCCCGTCTTCTGCCACTGCTATTCCATGCCTTTGGGGCATCTGCCCCTGGACCCGGCCCCAGGGTTATTGTATATAATTATTTTATGACACATGATTCACAAGGCATAACCAAACCCGCTCTCCCTGCCCTGCTCCCCGGCGGCCCCCGGCGTTCCCTGACCCCCAAGGGCCAGCGCACCCGTCAGGCCTTGCTGGCCGCGGCACGGCAGGTCTTCGAGGAGCAGGGCTATTTTCAAGCCAGCGTGAGCCAGATCGGCCGGCTCTGCGGGGTCAGCCAAGGCACCTTCTACCAATACTTCAGCAACAAGGAGCAGGTTTTCCGCGAGCTGACCGACGCGGTGCTGTCCGACTTCGAGCAAAAGGCCCAGGCCCTCTCCCTGGCGGAACTGGACCACGCCACGGCCCTGCGCCAAGTTCTGCTCCTGGTGGTGGGGCATTGCCGGCAGAACTCCGGCCTGCACCGGGTGCTCAACGAGCATGACCTCATCGAAGGCCTGACCATCGGCTACTACGACGCCCTGGCCAGGTTTTTGCGTGATTTCTTCCGCCAGGCCGCCAGCCAAGGCCAAGCCCGCCCCCTGGACCCCAACGTGGTGGCCTACGCCATTATCGGCATGGCCAGTTTCCAGCAGATGCGTTGGGATGAGGCAGGCCAGCCCAGGGACGACGCGGCCCTGGCCCAGGCCACCAGCGACCTCCTGCGGCGGGGCATCAGCGGCTCCAAGCCCTGGCGCGCCCCCCGCGACCTGGCGGCCTCCGCCTTGGCCCCGCGCCAGAAGCAGCAGCTTTCCTGGCAGGCCGACCACACTCCCGGGCAAAAGACCAAGCGGGCCATCTTCCAGGCCGCCGAGCAGGTGTTGGGCCAGTACGGCTACGGCCGGGCCAACATCTCCGAGATCACCCGGCAGGCCGGCGTAGCCCAAGGCACCTTCTACGTGCACTTCGCCAGCAAAGAAGAGTTGATGGACGGCGTGGTGCGCTTTCTAAGCCACGAGCTGCGCCGCGAGCTCAGACGGATCACCGACCAGACCCGCGACCGCCGCGACAAGGAGCGCGAGGGCATGCTGGCCTTTTTCGACTTCCTGCGCCGGCACTCGCGGATATATCGCATCGTGGCCGAGTCCGAAACCATCGTGCCCTCGTCGGCCCACTATTACTACGGCCGCCTGGCCGACGGCTACGCCCGCTCCCTGCGGGCCGGCATGAAGGCCAAGGAGGTACGCGCCCTGCCCGTGGATTTCCTGGTACCTTCCCTCATGGGGCTAAACCACATGCTGGGTCTGCGCTGGCTGGTGTGGAACTTTGCCGCCAATCCCGAGGTGCCTCGCCAGGTGCTGGCCGACGCCGTGAGCCTGGTGCTTTGGGGCCTGGATCCAGCCTAGACTTTTCCTGCCCCGCAATTTTCCCTTGACAGCCGGACATGGTTCATGGCTTAATTCTGACAGGTGATTCATTTAATATTAATACTCAGCCCGGGCGCTCCCACTGCCTACCCTCCCCCCTCGGCCCGGGGCATGACCGCCACACCCTAGCGAGCGTCCATGACCAGCAAGTTCCCCCATCTGCGGCTGGAGCACGACGGCCAGGTCTGCTGGGTGACCATAAACCGCGTCCAGGACCGCAATTCCATCAACAGCCATCTCATGTCCCAGATGGTGGAACTACTCCAAGCCCTGGAGGAGGGCGGCCCGCGCGCCGTGGTCTTCACCGGCGCCGGGTCCAGCCACTTCGTGGGCGGGGCCGACGGCATAGAAATGATGCGCCTGGACCGCGCGGGGGCACATGCCTTCTCGCGGCGCTTCCAGGGGCTCTTGGACCGCTTGGAGGCCAGCCCGCTCATCACCGTGGCGGCCATCAACGGCCTGTGCTTTGGCGGCGGCTTCGAGTTGGCCCTGGCCTGCGACCTGCGCGTGGCCACCTCCACCAGCCGCATCGGCCTGCCCGAGGTCAAGGTGGGGCTGATCCCCGGCGGCGGCGGCACCCAGCGCCTGCCGCGCCTGGTGGGCTCCGGCCTGGCCATGGAGATGATTCTGAGCGGCCGGCTCTACGGCGGCGAGCAGGCGGCCCGTCTGGGTCTGGTGCACCGCGTGGCCCCGGAAGCAGGACTGCGCCAGGCCGTGGGCGAGCTGCTGGCGCCAATGCTGCGCAACCCCGCCCACGCCGTCTCCCTGGCCAAGCGCGCCGTCAAGGCGGCGCAGAACTCGCCGCTGCCCGAGGGCCTGTTCCGCGAGGCCCAGCTTTTCAGCCAATGCCATGACCACGACTTTTTTCGACGGCTCATGCGGGAGCAGCTTCGCTCCGGCGCCCTGACCACCTCCGAGGACCAGGCCCGGATGCTGGAGGAAAACGAGTCATGAAGGTACTGGGCATCAGCGCCAGCCCACGCCCCCAGAGCAACACCATGGAATACATGAAGCGCTGCCTGGGGGTTCTGGAGGACCGGGGCCTGGAGACCGAGGTGATTTCGCTGCGGGAGATGGTCATCAAGCCCTGCCTGGGCTGCTACGCCTGCGTCAAGGAGCGCAAGTGCGCCCAGGACGACGACGACTTCGCAGCCGTCCTGGCCAAGATGGAAGCGGCCCAGGGCATCGTGCTGGGCTCGCCGGTGCACCTGTCCTCGGTGGTGCCCCAGATGATGAGCCTCCTGGCGCGGGCCACCTTTGTGGCCCACTGGAACGGCAAATTCCTGGCCGGCAAGGTGGGCGGACCCATCACCGTGGCCCGGCGGGCTGGGCACAACCTGGCCTTTGCGCAACTGCTCTTGTGGTTCTTCATCAACGGCATCACCGTTCCCGGCTCCACCTACTGGACCGTGGGCATGGCCGGGGCCGGCGGGGCCCACGACGCCATAGCCGACAACGAGGGCATGACCCACGTGGCCAACTTCGCCGACAACCTGGCCAAGGTCATGTCCAAAATCTACGCCTGAGAGCCTGAGGGGGAGCGTCAACGTGCGGGGAATAGGATACTGGCTGGACAAACGTCAAGCCCTCTGCCCGGGCAAGGAAGCCGTGGTGGACGGGCCGCGCCGCCTGACCTACGGCCAGCTCAATCAGCGGGTCAACCGGCTGTGCGGGGCCTTGGCCGGCCTGGGCCTGAAGCGGGGCCAGCGCCTGGGCATGTTGTCCTACAACTGCTTGGAGTACGTGGAAGTCATCATGGCCACGGCCAAGCTGGGCCTGGTGCTGGTGCCGCTCAACTGGCGCCTGACCGCCGCCGAGCTGGGCTTCATCCTGGGTGACAGCGGCACCGGGGCACTGGTCTTCGATCCCCAGCTTGAGAAGCTGGCCGGCGAGATCAGGGCCTCCGTGGCCCTGGAAACCATGGTGGTCCTGGGCTCCCAGGCCCTGCCGGGAGCCCTGCCCTACGAGACGCTCCTGGCCGGCCAGGCTCCCGGCGACCCCCAGCCGGCCCAACCGCCGGACCTGGATACCCCCCACATCATCATGTACACCGCCGGCACCACCGGCAAGCCCAAGGGCGCGGTCCTGAGCCAGGGCGCCAGCCTTTACAACGCGCTCAACCTGCACCTGGACATGGGGTTCAGCACCGGCGACCGCGACCTCTTGGTGCTGCCCATGTTTCACATCGGCGGCATCGGGCTTTTCACCCTGCCCATGCTCTACGTGGGCGGCACGGTGGTGATCCAACGCGCCTTCGACCCCCTTGAGTGCCTGCGCCTGTTGGAGGCCGAGGACATCTCCCTGTTCTTCGCCGTGCCGGCCATCTTCCTGATGCTCATCCAGCACCCCCAGTTCAAGGCCGGGGCCTTCGGCAAGGCGCGGGTGGTCATGAGCGGCGGGGCGCCCCTGCCGGTTAACCTGGTCAAGCAGTACCACCAAGCGGGCATCGTCTTACAGCAAGGGTTTGGCATGAGCGAGGCCGCGCCCTCCATCGCCACCTTGGGCAAGGACCAGGCCCTAACCAAGGCCGGCTCCATAGGGCGCGCCCTGTTCCACGTCGAGGCGCGAATAGTTGATCCCCAGGGGCTGCCCCTGGGGCCTGAGCAGGTGGGCGAGCTGGCCATACGCGGACCCAACCTGATGCAGGGCTACTGGAACCGGCCCCAGGCCACGGCCGAGGCTTTCAGCGGCGGCTGGTTCCACACCGGCGACCTGGCGCGCATGGATCAGGACGGCGACCTCTACATCGTGGACCGCAAGAAGGACATGTTCATCTCCGGCGGCGAGAACGTCTACCCCGCCGAGGTGGAGGACGCCATCTACGAGCTGCCGGCCGTGGCCGAGGCGGCGGTGATCGGCGTGGCCGACCCCAAATGGGGCGAGGTGGGCAAGGCCCTGGTGAAGATCAAGCCCGGCCTAGACCTGGGCCAAGATGAGCTGCTGGCCCACCTGGCCGGCCGCCTGGCCAAGTACAAGATCCCCAAGAGCGTGGTCTTCATCGAGGCCCTGCCGCGCAACGCCGCCGGCAAGGTGCTCAAAAACGCCTTGAAGGAACGTTACGCCTGAACGCCGCCCGGGCCGGCCCCGCCGGCCGGCCACGGCCGGGTTCTTACATGGCCCACACAAATGGCAAGGAGGGGAGGCATGAAAACTAGGTGCATGGGCATGGCCCTGGTGGTGGCCCTGGCGATGGCGCTTTGGGCGGGGCCGGCCATGTCCGCCGATCAGCCCCAGCCCATCAAGATCGCCCAATTGGCCGGCATGACCGGCGCCTTGGAGGCCTACGCCAAGCAGTCGGTGGCCGGCTTCAAGATGGGCATCGAATACGCCACCGGCGGCAGCTTCCAGGTGTTGGGCCGGCCCATCGAGATCATCGTCAAGGACACCCAGCTCAAGCCCGACCTGGGCAAACAGCTTCTCACCGAGGCCTACAAGGATGACAAGGTGGACTTGGCCGTGGGGCCGGTATCCTCGGCGGTGGCCCTGGCCTGCCTGCCCGTGGCCTTGGAGTTCAAGAAGATACTGTTGGTGGAACCCGCCGTGGCCGACTCCATCACCGGCAAGGACTGGAACCGCTACGTCTTCCGCACTGGCCGCAACTCCTCCCAGGACGCCATCAGCAACGCCATGGCCATCGCGAAGCCCGGGGTGTTCATCGCCACCCTGGCCCAGGACTACGCCTTTGGCCGCGACGGCGTGGCCTCCTACAAGGAGGCGGCCGAGGGCCTGGGCGCCAAGGTGGCCCACGAGGAATACGTTCCCATGAACGCCACCGACTTCACGGCCCCAGCCCAACGCATCATCAAGGCCCTGGAGGGGGTCAAGGGTGACAAGTACCTCTTCGTGATCTGGGCCGGCGGGGGCAACCCCCTGGGCAAGCTGCACGCCATGAAGCTGACCGAGAAGAACGGCATCAAGCTGACCGCGGGCGGCAACATCCTGGACGCGCTGAAGCTTTACAAGCCGCTGGTGGGCATGGAGGGCGCCACCTACTACTACTACGAGATACCCAAGAACCCCATCAACGACTGGCTGGTGGCCGAGCACCACAAGCGCTTCAACGCCCCGCCCGACTTCTTCACCTGCGGGGGCATGTGCGCGGGCATCGCCGTGGTGGAGGCCCTCAAGAAGGCCGGCTCCACGGACAGCGAGGCCCTCATTAAGGCCATGGAGGGCATGCACTTCATGACCCCCAAGGGGGAGATGGTCTTCCGCGCCGAGGACCACCAGGCCCTGCAATCCATGTATGCCTTCAAGATCAACGCCAAGCCCGAGGTGGCCTGGGGCATACCCGAGCTGACCCGCGAGCTGACCTGGAAGGACATGAAGGTGCCCATCCGCAACCGCTAGGGAGCGCCGGGCGGGGGCCGGCCATGGAGCCTGCCCTCGCCCCGCCGATCGCGATGAACGCTTGGCGCTTTTCAAGACCACCGCAGGCATGGATTTGAGCGTGGCCGCCATACCCCTGATGGAAACCAAAGACCTGAGCGTACGCTTCGGCGGCCACACCGCCGTGGACCGGGTCAGCTTGGTGGTTGAGCCCTTTACCCTCAAATCCATCATCGGCCCCAACGGCGCCGGCAAGACCACGCTCTTCAACCTGATAAGTGGGCAATACCGGCCCAGCGGCGGCGGCATCTTTTTCAAGGGCCAGGACATCACCGCCCTGGACCCGCCCGGCCGCACGGCCCTGGGCATTGGCCGCTCCTTCCAGCTCACCAACATCTTCCCCTCGCTGACCGTGCTGGAGAACGTGCGCCTGGCCTTGCAGTCCAGGGAAAATATCGGGCTGAACTTCTGGCGCCACTACGGCAGCCTCACTCACCTTGAGGACCAGGCCTATCATTTCCTGGAGCTGGTGCTGATGGCCCCGCGCTGGGCCGTGCCGGCCTCCACTCTCACCCACGGTGAGCAGCGCAAGCTGGAGATCGCCATCCTCCTGGCCCTGGAGCCGGAGTTGCTCCTCTTGGACGAGCCTACCGCCGGCATGAGCCTGGAAGAGGTGCCGGCCATCCTGGAGTTGATCCGCCAGATCAAGGCCACGGGCCGGCGCACCATCCTGTTGGTGGAGCACAAGTTCGACATGATAATGGCCCTGTCGGATTCCATCGCGGTGCTCAAGGAGGGCCGGCTCATCTGCGACGACACGCCGCGGGCCGTGGCCGCCAACCCGGTGGTGCAAGAGGCCTACCTGGGCGGGGGGGTGAAGAATGCCTGAGGCCATCCTCTCCCTGGCCGGCGTGCACACCCACATCGGCCAGCACCACATCCTGCAAGGGGTGAGCCTGGAAGCCATCCGGGGCCGGGCCACGGTGCTTCTGGGCCGCAACGGCGCCGGCAAGTCCACCACCCTGCGCACGGTCATGGGGCTGACTCCCGCCTCGGCCGGCAGCATCGTCTTCGACGGCCAGGCCGTCGAAAAGGCCAGGCCCCATGCGGTGGCCCGGGCTGGAGTGGGCTTCGTGCCCGAGGACCAAGCCGTGCTGCGCGGGCTCACCGTGGAGGAGAATTTCCGCCTGGCCATGCTTCAGGAGAGCCCGGAGGCCTGGGCCAAGATGGAGACCATCTTCGAGCTCTTCGCCGACCTCAAGAAATTCTGGCGGGCCAAGGCCGGGGTGCTCTCCGGCGGGCAAAAGCAGATGCTGGCCATCGCCCGTGCCTTCGTTGGCGACCACAAGCTATTGTTGATTGACGAGCCCTCCAAGGGCCTGGCGCCAATCGTCGTGGACCACCTCATCGCCTCGCTCAACCAGCTCAAGCGGCACACCACCATCATCCTGGTGGAGCAGAATTTCCACATGGCCAGCCAAGTGGGCAGCGACTATTTCATCCTGGACGACGGCCGCGTGGTCCATGCCGGCCTGATGGAGGCCCTGGTGGACGACGAGGGGCTCAAGCAAAAATACCTGGGCATCGCCTAGAGGGGCGGGGAAGACACCATGAGCAGGCCCGCAACAACCATGGACTTGGCCCCGGACGCCGGCCAAGCCGGCCGCCGCTGGGCCGCGCGCCTGGCCGCGGTGAGCATATGGCTCCTGCCGCTTTTGGCCATAGACCCCACCACCTACCTGGTGCTGACCGTGGCCGGCCTTGCCATGGGCATGCTGCTGTTTCTCACCGCCGCCGGACTCACCGTGATCTTCGGCCTGATGGACGTGCTCAACCTGGCCCACGGCGCCTTCTTCGCTTGGGGGGCCTACGCCGGCTTCGCGGTGCTGAACGCCCTGAACGGCCTGGGCTGGGTGGAGACCGGCACCCTGGGCCAGGGCATATTGAGCGTGCTCTTGGCCCTGCTGGCGGCCCTGGCCATCGGCGGGGTGCTGGGCCTCTTCCTGGAGCGGGTCATCATTCAGCGGGTCTATGGCGACCACCTCAAGCAGATACTCATCACCATGGGCGCCTCCATGGTGCTGGCCGAGGTGATAAAAGTCCTTTGGAGCCCCAACAACCAGACGGTGCTGGTGCCCTTGAGCTTCACCGGCAGCTACGACATCATGGACGTGGTCATCAACAAGTTCCGCGTGGTGGCCATCGTGGTGGGCCTGGCGGTGTATGCCGGGGTGATGGCGGTGATGCAAAAGACCAAGCTGGGCATCATCATCCGCGCGGGGGTGGAGAACCGCGAAGTGGTGCAGACTCTCGGCTACAACATCAACCGCATCTTCACCGGGGTGTTCATGGCCGGGGCGGCCCTGGCCGCCGTGGGGGGCTCCATGTGGGGCATCTTCCGCGAACAGATCACGCCGGCCATGGGCGACGAGAACCTCATCTTCGCCCTGATCGTGGTCATCATCGGCGGCATGGGCTCGGTGACCGGCTCCTTCCTGGGCGCCTGCATGGTGGGGCTGGCCTTCAACTACGTGGCCTACCTGGTGCCCAAGCTGGCCCTGGGGGCCAACATTCTCATCATGGTGGTCATCTTGTTCATCAAGCCCTGGGGCCTGATGGGCCGGGAGCAGTGACATGACCGGCCGGGAACCCACCCCCGTGCAAATGGAGCGCCTGCACCAACGCTCGCGACGCTTCACCCGGCCGGGGTTCTTGATCCAGTTGGCCCTCTTGGCCTGCCTTATCGCCGGCCCTCTGGTCATGCCCTCCTTTCGGGTCATGGACCTGGTGGCCAAGATCATGATCTTCGCCGTGGCGGTGGCCTCCTTCGACATCATCCTGGGCTACACCGGCATCATCTCCTTCGCCCACGGCATGTTCTTTGGTCTGGGGGCCTACAGCGTGGCGCTGATCTGTCACTACTCCCAGCCGGTGCAGTACCATCATCTCCTGCTGGCCGGAGTGCTGGCGGCGCTGATCAGCACGGTGGTGGCGGTGGTGATCTCGGCCTTGTCGCTACGGGTCAAGGCCATCTTCTTCGCCATGGTCACCCTGGCCGTGGCCGAGTTCTGCCACATCCTGGGCTACCAGTGGTCCAGCCTGACCAAGGGCGAGGACGGAGTATCCTTCAAGCTGCCGGGCGTCTTCAGCGCCGACTGGTCGGGCGGCGCCCTGTGGGGCACCCAGATCAACGGACGGCTCCTAGTGTACTATCTCATTCTGGTGGTCTGCGCGCTTCTGTTCGTGGGGCTGGTGCGCTTCGTGCGCTCGCCGGTGGGCCGAGTGCTCAAGGCCATCCGCGACAACGAACAAAGGGCCACGGCCCTGGGCTACCGGGTCTTCCGCTACCGCGTGCTCTCCACGGTCTTCGGCTCGCTGGTTTCTTCCTTGTGCGGCGCGTTGTTCGCCATGTGGCTGAGCTACGTCAATCCCGACACCGTGCTGGGCACACCGCTGATGCTCAACATCCTGCTCATGGTGATAATCGGCGGCCTGGGCACGGTCTACGGCGGCATCCTGGGCGCGGCCTTCATCAAGATCGCCGAGACCTGGCTGCCTGATCTGCAAAAGCTGGCCTTGAGCCTTTTTCCCAAGATGGAACTGATGCACCGCCTGGCCGAGCGCTGGATTTTGCTCTTCGGCATCTTATACATATTGTCGGTGCTGTTTTTCCCCAAGGGAGTAGTCGGCACCTTGCGCGACCAGGCCGAGGCCCGCCGCCTGCGCCGCCTGGGCCGCCCATGACCGGCCGCTGGCCAACCAGCGCCCTCGTCGTGACGGCCGCCGATTTGACCGCATTGCGCCTGGCAACGGCAAGGCCATGCCTATATACGGGAAGACCGTCATGCCAGCCTCGCTCAGCATAGACCATCTCTGGCCAGGCCAGACCCACCAGATGCGGGTGACGGTGAGCCAGGAGATGATGATCGCCTTCACGCGCTCGCTGGGCGATCACCAGTCCTTTCACCAAGACCCGGAAATGGCCAAGCGCTCCTTCTTCGGGCGCATGGTGGCGCCGGGCATGCTCACCGCCAGCCTCATCGGGCGCGCCCTGGGCACCGAGTTCCCCGGCCTGGGCACCATCTACGTCTCCCAGGAGTTGAGGTTCGTCAAGCCGGTCTTCGCCGGCGACCTGCTGACCATCTCGCTGGCGGTGCTGGAAGTCATGACCCAGCGCAACCGGGTGCGCCTGGACACTACTGTTCTCAACCAGGAGGGGCTGACGGTGCTGAGCGGACAGGCCGAGATCATTCCGCCCGCCCAACACCAGGCCTGAGAGGAAAGCCATGGAACCAACCCGCGCCTTCAGCGTGCAGACCGGCGAGGTCGCCATCCAGGTGGGCGAGTGGCCGGGCACTGGCCAGAGCATTCTGGCCCTGCACGGACTCACCGCCAACCTGCGATGCTACGAGTACATCGCCGCCGGCCTCGGTGGGCATCACCGCCTGCTGGCCATGGATTTGAGAGGCCGGGGTCTCTCCGATAAACCCGCCACGGGCTACTCCCTGGAGCACCACTGCCGCGACATCAAGGCGGTGCTGGACGGCTTGGGTTTGCCCAAGGCCGTAGTCATGGGGCATTCCCTGGGGGCCTACATCGGCCTGGCTTTTGCCGCCTGGTATCCCGACAAGACGGCTGGGCTGATACTCCTGGATGGAGGCGCCGAGCTTTCGCCTCCCCAGTGGGTCAAGGTAGCGGCGGGTATCCAGGCTTCGGTGGACAGGCTGGGCAAAGTCCTGCCCTCCTTGGAGGCCTACCTGGACATGGCCCGCCGGTCTCCCTATGGCAAACCTTGGAACCAGGTCATAGAAGACTATTTCCGTTATGATGCGGAAGCGGTGCCGGGCGGAGTGCGCTCGCGCGTGAATTCCCAGAACGTCGCCGAGGAACGGGCCAACCTGGCCAAGGTATCACCATCGCAGTTACATCCTTTGGTCAAATGCCCTGTTTTGATCTTGCGCGCTGTCAAGGGTATGCTAGGCGCTGACGAGTTGCTCCTGCCTGGCGATGCCCTTGCGAACATGCTCAAGGCCATGGCCCAGGCGCGGGTGGTGGACCTGCCGGACAGCGACCACTTCTCGCTGGTGTTTCAGCCCAATCCGGCCCGCGACCGGGCCATCCTGGACTTCCTGACTGGCTAGGCCCGTTGGCGCGCCTGCGCTTGGCTCATTGAATAGGACATGGGCCGCCGGAATCGCTTCCGGCGGCCCATGTGGCTTTTAGGCGGTTTAGGAATTGCCGTTGAGGCGTTTCTTTCTTTCCATGTCCTGGGCCTGGGCGACGGTGATGGCGATGACGTTTACGACGTTTTCCATGTCGGCGTCGCGTTGCAGCACGTTGAAGGGCTTGGTCAGGCCCATTAGCAAGGGACCCACGGCCTTGGCCCCGCCCAGGCGGTCCAGGAGCTTGTAGGAGGTGTTGCCCGCGGCCAGCTCGGGGAAGATGAGCACGTTGGCCGGGCCGCCCAGCTTGTTGAAGGGAAACAGCCTGGCCTGCACCTCTGCCGATACCGCCGTGTCGGCCTGCATCTCGCCGTCCATGACCAGGTCCGGCCGCGAGGCTTGGGCCAGGGCCAGGGCCTTCTGCACCCTGTGCGCGTCGGGGTGGGGCGTGCCGCCGAAGTTGCTGAAGGAGAGCATGGCC
>JACRDC010000007.1 GCA_016218705.1 Desulfarculus sp. | reverse complement strand
GGGCACGTGGCCCACGAAGGTGTGGGCGGCCTGGTACAGACGCTTGGCGATGTTGGAGTGGGAGGCGATCTGGCCCATGAGCACGAACAGGGGAATGACCGTGAAGCCGTAGGAGGTGAAGGTGTCGTAGAAGTCCTTTACCAAGAGGTTGGCCGCGGCACTGAAGGAGACCAGGTAGGCGAAGCCCACGAAGCCCACGATGGCCATGGCGAAGGCCAGCTCGATGCCGGTCAGGAACAAACCCACCAGGATGAGAATGGACAGGAGTCCGGCGGTCGGCTCATCCATTTTGTTTACCTCCCCCCAGAAGCGCGAGCAGTTGGCACACCAGGGTCAGGGCCTGCATCAGGCAACTGAAGGCCAGGCCCATGGTCAGGGGGTAGAAGGGGATGCGCAAGGAACCGCTGACCTCCTTGGCCCGCCACAGGTCCAGGCTGTAGAGCACGAAGTTGTAGCTGGCGAACAAAAAGAGAGCGATGCCCATCACCCGGGTGACCACCGCCAGGCGCGCGCGGCCACGGGGGGTCAGGCGGTCGGTGAGAAAGTCCACCGCGATGTGGACCTTCCTGGAGGTTGAGTGGGGGATGGCCAGACCGATGACTATGGCCCCGCAGAAGGATACGATCTCGATGACTCCCACCAGGGGATACCCCATGGCGCGCAGGATGATGTCGGTCATGGTGGCCAGCATCATCACCACCAGGCCCGCGCCCGCCACATAGTGCAGGCCAAGGTCCACCCGGTCCACCACGCTCGTGAATTGCCGCATGATCCCTCCCAGGGCTCGCGGTTCGCGCCGCGCGCCCTCTCCGCCAGCCGGCGGAGAGGGGCCGGCCGTGCTGGGCGTTGCTTACTTGTTCTTCGTCAGGTAGTCCTGGCAGAAGGCCAGGGCCTCCTGGCCGGGCAGGCCCTTTTCCTGGGCGCTTTTTACGTACTTCGCGAACAGCGGCTTCATCTTCTCGGCCACCTCGGCCTCTTCCTGGGGCGTGGCGGTGACGATGTTCATGCCCTTCTGCAGGGCGAACTCGCGGGCCTCCTGGTCCAACTGGTTCCACAGCTTGCCCTGCTTCTCGATCCACTCCAGGTTGATCTCCTCTATGGCGGCCTGCACGTCCGGCGGCAGGGAGTTCCACTTGTCCTTGTTCATCACCGCGAAGATGGTGGCGGCGTAGGACATGCCGTGGTTCTCGATGGTGGTCTTGGACACCTCGGCGAAGCGCCAGCCCTTGAGGCCTTCCATGGGCAGTTGCAGGGCGTCCAAGAGGCCCTTCTGCATGCCGTCGTAGCACTCGGTGATGGGCATGGTCACGGGGACCGCGCCCAGGGCCTCGGCGATGCCGGCCACGTCGGCGTTGACCTTGGTGCGCATGCCCTTGATCTCGGCGATGGAGTGGATCTGCTTTTTGGTGTGGAACAGGCCCGGGCCGTGGGCGTGCAGGAACAGCACCTTTACGTTGTCGAACTCCTTGGGCTGGAACTGCTTGTAGAAGGCGTTGGCGGTCTTGGTGGACTGATAGCCGCTGGTGTAGCCCAGGGGCAGGGTCAGCACCTCGCTCAGGGGGAAGCGCCCGGGGGAGTAGGCCAACAGGCTCATGCCGATGTCGGCGATGCCCTTCATCACGCTGTCATAGGTCTGGGTGGGCGGGGTCAGGGTGTTGGCCGGGAAGTAGGTAATCTTGACCCGGCCCTGGCTCCTCTTCTCCACCTCCCGGCACCACTGCTCGTGCAACTGGCTGATCTTGTGGGCGGCGGGGAAGAAGTTGGAATATTTGAGCTTGATGACCTTTTCCTGCTCCTGGGCCAAGGCCGCGCCGGCCAGGACGAATAGGGTCAAGGCCAAGACCAGGCTCGTCAGAAGAACCACCACGGCTTTGCGCATGAGCTTTCCTCCTCGTGTTTTTTATGGGCGACCTTGGGCGGATGCCGGGCCAACCGCCTAAACGTTGCGCTCGCGGCCCTGCCAGTACTCGTCCCTGAGGACCCGCTTGAGTATCTTGCCGGTGGGGCTCTTGGGCAGGGCCGGCCGGAACTCCACCGTGCGCGGCTTCTTGTAGCTGGCCATGTTGGCCTTGCAGAAGCCGATGAGCTCCTCGGCGCTGGCCTTCATGCCATCCTTGAGCACCACCACCGCCTGCACCGACTCGCCCCAGTGGGGGTCGGGCACCCCGATCACCGAGACCTCCAGCACCGCCGGGTGGGTGTAGAGCACCTCCTCCACCTCGCGGGGGTAGATGTTCTTGCCGCCGCTGATAATCATGTCGTTCTTGCGGTCAACGATGTAGACGAAGCCGTCCTGGTCCTGGCGGGCGTAGTCGCCGGTGTGCAGCCAGCCGCCGGCCAGGAGCTGGGCGCTTTCCTCGGGCAGCTCCCAGTAGCCCAGGGTCATGGGCTCGCCGCGCACGGTCAGCTCGCCCACCTCTCCCAGGGGCACCGGCCGGTCCTCGGGGTCCACCAGGCGCACCTCGAACAAGAGCGCCGGGCGCCCGCAGGAGGCCAGGCGTGTCCGGCCGGCCTCGCTGTCGAGCTGGTGATCCTCGGGCCTGAGCACCGTGGTCAGGGGGCCGGTCTCGGTCTGGCCGTAGAACTGCATGAACCCGCACTTGAAGCGGGCCAAGGCCTGCTTGAGCAGCTCCACCGGCATGGGCGCGGCGGCGTAGAGGATCAGGCGCAGGGCGCTCAGGTCGAACTCCTCGATGTCCTTCTCTTGCAGCATGGTGTTGAGCATGGTGGGCACGAACTGGCAGAGGGTGATACGGTGGCGGGCCAGGAGCTCCAGCGCCTCGGCGGCCACGAAGCTGCCCTCCCGGCGGATGACGATGGTGTTGCCGCAGAGGAGGTGGCAGAAGCGGTCCTCGAAGGTCACGTGATAGAAGGGGAAAAGCAGGAGCACCCGGTCGCTGGGCACCAGGCCCAGTTCCACGGCCGCCGCCAGGGCGTTCTGGCAGTTGTGGCGGTGGGTGCGCATGGCGCCCTTGGGCCGGCCGGTGGTGCCCGAGGTGAGGAAGATGCTCATGAGGTCGTCCTCGCGCACCGTCACCTCCGGCTCCTGGTCGCCGTGGCCCTCCAGGAGGTCCTCGTAGTCCAAGGCGCCCAGGGCGGCCCCACCCAGGCAGACCGCCTTCTCCAGGGAGGGGACCTGGGCCTTGAGTTGCCCCACAACCTCGCCGAACTCGGGCTGAAAGAAAATGAAACGCGGCCGGATATAGCCCAGGTCACGGGTCAGCTCCCGTGGCCTCAGCAGGTTGTTGAAGGGCACCATCACGCCCCGGGTTTTGCACAGGGCCAGGTATATCTCGTAGAACTCGATGCTGTTGTGGGTCAGCACCGCCACCCGGTCCCCGGGTTGCAGGGACAAACCCAGGAGGGCGTGGGCCAGGCGGTTGACCCGGCGGTTGAGCTGGTCGTAGGTCAGGGACTTGTCGCCCATGACCAAGGCGGTCTTGTGGGGCACGCGGGCGGCGCTCCTGCGCAGCACTTCTCCCATCGTCATGGTTTTGCTCCCGGTGATTAAGCCTGTCTCTATCCAGTCTCTGCCGGGCAAGTTGGCAGGTCAGCCGTCAAGGGAAGGGGAGCCCCGGCGAGGCGGCAAGACGCCGGGGCTGGCCCTGGGGGCCGTTGGCTTCCGGGAGAGGAGTAGAAAGCGAGCGGGAGGTGGCGGAGGCCAATCGCCTTGGCCGGAGGCCCGGGCCGCGGGGCTGGGGGCCGCCGAACAAGCTTAAGTTATAAATAGTTTATATAATAACTATCTGAGGGTTGTCAAGGCCAATTTGGGGGGGTGGCGCGAGGCCGCCGGGGGGTCCCTGAGAGATAACATAAAGTTATATAATGCTATTTAAGCTTGAACCCGCCGCGCGGCCCTCCGGCGCCGGCCGCGGGGGCAGCCGGCCCGCCCCCAGGCCAGGAGACAAACAGCCGGGGACATATGCCGGGGCCGGACGGCCTCGGCCCCTGTAAGCCAGACTGGGCAGGCCCTCCATGGGCTGGCCGGTGAGGCGTACCGGGCCGCGGCCCTGGCCGCAACCATATTAGATGGGCCGGGTGATGGGGGGACGGGGAGCCAGGGCGGCGGGCCTCGAGGGGCCTGCTGATTGAAGGTCTTTTCACAAGCTGCCCCGGCCAGGGGCCGGCCCGGGCGGCTAGACCGGTCAGGCGAGGCCCAGGGGGACTTGGCCGGTGGGTGGCAAAAGGCTTTTGGGGCGGGTGGAGAGGCCCCGGCGGGCGCGCAAAAAAGCTTGACAGCCGGAAAACGAAGTTGTAAAAGCTTTAGTAGTAAAATAAATTGATGTAAACAATCAGGCGGCATGAGGAGACTCCCCATGGAACTCAAGGAAAAACTGCTGGCCATCGTGGGGGCGGGGCAGGCTGAAGACAGCCCCGCCGTCCTGGCGGCCTACGCCCGCGATCACAGCCTCGTGACGGCGGCCGGCCTGCCCGACGCCGTGGTCTGGCCCGAGAGCGCCGAACAGGTCCACGAGATCGTCAAGCTGGCCAACGAGATCAAGATGCCACTCATCCCGGTGAGCTCCCAGGAGCACTTCCACGGCAGCGTGCTGCCCAAGATGGGCGGCATCGTGGTGGATTTGCGGCGCATGAACCGCGTGCTGGACATTGACCTGCCTGACCGCCTGGCGCGCATCGAGCCCGGCGTCACCTGGGGGCAGATGCAGCAGGAGATGGCCAAGATCGGTAGCCGCATGGTCTTGCCGCTGTTGCCCCTGGCCAGCAGCTCGGTGGTCACCAGCCTGTTGGAGCGCGAGGTGCCCACCAACCCCCGCTTCGAGTACGGCGAGCCCATGACCTCCACCGAGGTGATCTGGGGCTCGGGCATGCGCTTCCGCACCGGCTCGGCCAGCGCCCCCGGCTTTCCCGAGAAGGCCGACTCCAAGGGCGGCAACCCCGAGGGTCCGGGCACCAACTGGTACCGCTTCCTGCAGGGCGCCGAGGGCACCATGGGCATCATGACCTGGGCCATCGTCAAATTCGAGTACCTGCCGGTCATGGACCAGGTCTGCTTCATCACCTTCGACGACCTGGCCCAGGCCGTGGAGCCCCTGTATCAGATACAGCGCCGCATGATCGGCAACGAGTGCTTTTTGATCAACCGCCAGGTGGGCGCCCTGATCTTCAACGACGGCACGCCCGGCAGCTACGAGGCCTTGAAGCGCCAACTGCCGCCCTGGTTCGTGGCCATCGTGCTCTCGGGGCCGCCGCGCCAGCCCGAGAAGAAGCTGGCCTACGAGAAGGAGGCCCTGGAGGAGATCGCCGCCGCCATTCCCGCGGTCAAGCGTATTGACTCGACGCTCGCCGGGGCCGTGGGCCTGGAGAAGAAGCTGCCGGCCCTCTTGCGCGCCCCCTGGCCGGCCCAGCGCCCCTACTGGAAGCACGCCCTCAAGGGCGGCTGCCAGGACCTCTTCTTCATCGCCAAGATGGACGACGCCCCGGCCTACACCCGCACGGTCTTCGAGACCGCCGGCCTGCACGGCTACGACGTGAACGAGCTGGGCGTGTATTTGCAGCCCATCGAGCAGGGCCGCGCCTGCCACCTGGAGTTCCAGTTCTACTACGACCCGGCCAGCCAGGCGGCCAAGGACAAGATCAAGGCCCTCTACATGGAGGCAGCCGCCAAGCTCTTCCAGCAAGGCGCCTTCTTCTCCCGCCCCTACGGCCTGCTCTCGCCCATGGTCTTCGAGAAGGCCCGTGGCTACACCAACACCATCGCCAAGGTGAAAGACGTGCTGGATCCCAACCACGTCATGAGCCCCGGCAACGTCTGTTTCTAAAGGAGGCGGGAAAATGATCGTCTCGGGATCGCTTGAGCTCAAGGACTACATGTACGAGATGCGCCGCTGCATGCGCTGCGCTTCCTGCAAATGGCTCGATCACATCTACATGCCCGATAACCGTTTCGTGTACCGCTGCCCCAGTTACGCCAAATACTATTTCTCCAAGGTGGCCTACGGCCGGCTCAAGCTGGGCCTGGCCCTGTGCGAGGACCGCCTGACCGACACCCCGGGCATGCGGGACATGGTCTTCCAGTGCCTGATGTGCGGGGCTTGCGACTCGGGCTGCAAGCGCAACCTGGACCTGGAGGTCACCAACTCCCTGGAGGCCCTGCGCGGCCACATGGTGGAAGGCGGACGCTTCCCCCAGGCCCACCAGAAGATGATTGACGACATCGCGGGGAGCAAGAACCGCTATGGCGCGCCGGCCGCTGACCGGGCCAAGTGGGCGCCGGTCAATGCCGCCGCCAAGTCCGACACCGTCTATTTCGTGGGCTGCGGGGCCTCCTACCAGGACCAGGCCATCGCCAAGGCCACGGACAAGATACTGGGCGCCCTGGGCGGCTACATGCTCATGCCCGGCGAGCAGTGCTGCGGCCATCCCCTGTTCGCCCTGGGCCACTACGACGCCTTCCAGAAGCAGATGGAAGTCAACATGGCGGCCATGCAGAAAACCGGCGCCAAGCGCCTGGTGACCGCCTGCGCCGAGTGCTACAAGACCTGGAAGGTGGACTACCCCCGCCTGCGCAAGATCAGCACCAGCGACCTGCCCTTCGAGGTAGTGCACATCAGCGAGTTGGCCGCCCAGGGCGTCAAGGACGGCAGCCTGGTCCTCAAGAACAAGCTGGACCTCAAGGTGGCCTGGCACGACCCCTGCAACCTGGGGCGCATGTCCGAGCCCTACCGGCATTGGGAGGGCGGCCGTGGCAAGTGGGGTTGCTTGGAGCCGGCCAACAAGTTCGGCGCCAAGGAGTTCAACCGGGGCACAGCCGGCGTCTACGACCAGCCGCGCGACCTGTTGGCGGCCATCCCCGGGGTTCAGGTGCTGGAGCTCAAGCGCCACCACGAGTTCTCCTGGTGCTGCGGCGGCCACGGCGGCGTGCCCGAGGCCTATCCCGACCTGGCGGCCTACGCCGTGGATGAGCGCCTGGAGGAGGTCAAGGCCGTGGGCGCCGAGGCCGTGGTCAGCGGCTGCCCCTACTGCAAGGGCCAGTTCCAGGCCGGGATGGCCGGCCGCGACCACCAGGTGCAGGCCTTTGACATCACCGAGCTGATCGCTCAGGCCCTCTAGAGAAAGGACGCGGCCATGCCCAAAGTCACCGAAAAGGTCTCCCAGGCGGCCTACAACGCCCTGGTCAACATAGTCGGCGCCCAGTGGGTCACCGACGACGCCGCCATCACCGAGAGCTACGTCAAGGGCGGTGAGATTCACGACTGCATCTACCAGCGCGGCCAGCAGCCTCCGGGCGTGGTGGTCATGCCCAAGGACACCGCCGAGGTGCAGAAGGTCGTAAAGGTCTGCTTCCGCTACCACCTGCCCTACACACCCATCGGGGCCTTCTGGGGCGTGCACTGCGGCGGCAAGGTGCCCTTCCACGTCTCCATTGACCTGTCGCGCATGCGCGGCCTGGAGTGGGACGAGCGCCACATGGCCGCCATCGTGGAGCCGGGGCTGATCCACTCGCCCCTGCAGGCCGAGGCCCAGGAGCGCGGCCTGTACACCATGACCCCCGGCGGCGGCAGCCAGGCGGCGGTCATCGGCAACATGCTCACCTGCAACTACTCGCCCTTGAACTACCGCCTGGGCCTGGCCACCCGGCGCATTCTGGGCGTGGAGTGGGTGCTGCCCGATGGCGAGGTGATCCGCCTGGGCTCGCTCAGCAACTCCGACGATCCCTTCTGGGGCGAAGGGCCGGGGCCGGACCTGCGGGGACTCTTGCGCGGCTACCTGGGCTGGTGGGGCAAGGTGGGCATCATCACCAAGATGGCCATCAAGATGCACCCCCTGTTCCTGCCCGAGCGCATGAAGCCCGTTGAGCGGGGCATGCTCAGCACCCTGGAGTTCCCCGACAACCGCATCAAGTGGTACAACTTCCGCATGCCCAGCGAGGATTCCATGCGCAAGGCCATGCGCGAGATCAGCCGCTCGGAGATCGGCGCCGCCGTGATGCGCGTGCCCACCATCTGGCGCTACCGGGGTAAGTCCACCTCCCGCGAGGATTTCTGGGAGAAGTGGGGGCCGGACGAGAAGAAGATCCGCGACTCCCGCGCCACCTCCTCCATCCTGCGCGTGCTCATCATCGGCTACACCAGCGCCAAGCAACTGGAGTACGAGGAAGGCGTGCTGATGCAGATCATGGACGAGGTGGGCGGCGAATTGGGCCGCACCAAGCAGTCCGACCAGTCCTGGATCAAGAACGCCGACTCGGCGGGCATGTGGTGGCCGGCCGGCGGCTATGTCTCGGTGGAGTTCGTGGTGGAGACCCTGGAGCACTCCTTCGCCCGGGGCAAGACCCTGCTCAAGGAGAAGGAGGCCAAGTTCACGCCGCCCTTGGTGGACGAGTACGGCGAGGAGGGCTGGATCCAGATGACCGACATGGGTCACACCAGCTACTTCGAGTTCCTCATCCAGTGGGACCCCGAGAACCCGCTGGGCAAGTACAAGTCCGGCGAGTACAAGGCCTGGGAGCACTGGGTGGCCAGCCAGCGCACGGCCATTGACAACGGCCAGTACACGGCCAACATCGGCAGCCTGTCGGTGATGGGGCTCACCGGCCCGGCCTTCGGCCCCAACTACGGCGTGATCTACGACCAGGTGCGCCAGGCCGTGGACCCCAAGGACATCTCCAACCCACCCTTGGACTTGCACGACCGGGTCATCAACGAGTTCGCGCCCAAGTGGAAAGAGGACTACAATTTCCAGACTTGGACCGACCTGATGCACGGCGGCAAGGAACACTGGAAGGTCCTGACTTCCCGGGGCTACGAGTGGAAGGACTGCCTGCCCGAGTGGTACTGGGACCGCGACGACAAAGAGATAGGCTAGGCGAGACCGGCGGCCGGGGTGACGCCCGCCCCGGCCGCCACTAACCAAAAGGGGGATAGCATGGGCGAGCGGCGCATGGCGGTGGTGGGCATAGGGGCCATTGGGGCGGTCTTGGCGGCGGCCCTGTTGAGCCAGGATGGGGACACGGTGCTGGTGGCGCCCTCGCCGGCCAAGCGCCAGGCCCTAAAAGACGAGGGCCTGCGGGTCACGGGCGTGCTGGAGTACCAGGCCCGGCCCAGGCACGTGCTGGCCAGCGCCCGCGAACTAAGGGACTTCGCCCCAGAAGTGGTCTTCATCGCCACCAAGACCTTCCACCTGGACGGCGTGCTGGACGATCTGCGCGAGGTGGCGGGGCCGGGCACGGCGCTGATAAGCTGCCACAACGGCCTGGGCACCGAGGACGTCATCGCCGCGCGTTACGGCGCCAAGTCGGCCTTTCGCGTCTCCATGAACTACGGCGCGGCCCTCACCGGCCCCTCCACGGCCCAGGTGGCCTTCTTCAACCGGCCCAACCCCCTGGGGGCCGTGGACCCGGCTGGCCGCGCCCTGGGCGCCGAACTGGCCGCCCTCTTGACCAGCGCCGGCCTGGACACCCAGTTGGTGGAGGACATCAAGCTCCTGGTGTGGAAGAAGATGGTCATGAAGTGCACCATGGCCAACATATGCGCCGTGCTGGACTGCACCATCCGCCAGGGCCTGGAATCCCCGCCCAGCCGGGCCATCGCCGAGCGCTGCTTCGCCGAGATACTGGCCGTGGCCCAGGCCATGGGCCACGGCCTGGGGCCGGACTACATGACTCAGGCCTATGCCTACCTGGACAAGGTGGGGCAGCACAAGGACTCCATATGCGTGGACCTGGCCAATGGCACCCGCACCGAGATTGACTTCCTGGGCGGCAAGGTGGTGGAGTACGCCCGCCAGGCCGGCCTGGAGGTGCCCTATTACGAAACCATGACCAACCTGGTGCGCGCCCTGGAGTACCGCCGCCTGGGCGGCGTGCCCGCCGCGGGGCGATAACGGGTCGGGTGGGGCCGGCGCAGTGGCCTTGGCTGGCGGCTCCCGCTGCGGGCTTGCGGGGTGATGGTCCACAGGGTCCGCTGCGAGGGCCGGCCTTCTCTTCCCCTCGCCCCTCAATGGTGGGAGCCAATTATCATATGACCGACGTAACTCGCTATGAGGCGCCGTGGCCAACATCCTGCTCATAGACACCAACACCACGCCCTTCAACGAGGCCTTTCCGGTCTACCCCATCGGGTTGGACTACCTGCAAGGGGCCATCGCCCAGGCCGGCCTGGGTGACGCCCAGATACTGGACCTCACCCGCCTGGGCGGGGCCTTGCCCCCCCAGGAACTGGCCCGCCGGGGGGCCTTGAGCCGCGCGATCATCAAGGAAGCGCTGGCGCTACGGCCCTGGGACGTGGTGGGTTTGAGCCTGCGCAACATTGATTCCACCTACCCCGTCCTGGAGGGGCAGGAGGGCCTGCACTACTACCTGCCCGAGCTGCTCTCTTACCTGGATGCCGTGGCGCGATACGCCGCTCCCAGCACCCACGTCATCCTGGGCGGCACCGGCTTTTCCATCATGCCCCAGGCCTTCCTGGCCGGCCGGCCAGCCACCTGGCACGGCGTGGTGGGGCCGGGGGAGGCGGCGGTGGTGGAGATGCTCACGGACCTGGCGGCGGGGCGGGAGGCGCCGCGCCTGTTGCGCGGCCAGCCCACGGACCTGGGGTCATTGGGCAATGCCGAGCTGCTGGGCCACTACCTGGACCTGCCGGTGGGCGAGAGCACCTTTGGCCTGCGCAGCAAGGTGGGCTGCGGCCAGGCCTGCGGCTACTGCCCCTACCCGCTGATAAACGGCCCTCGCCAGGCGCTCAAGGACCCGGCGGCAGTGGCGGCGGAGGTGGGGCTGCTGGCCCAGGCGCACGCCCGGCACCCGGGCCGTACGCCTTTGCGCTTCATGTTCGCCGACGACATCTTCAACCGCCCCCTGGCCCACGCCAAGGCGGTGCTCGCGGCCCTCTTGGAGCAAAATCTGCGCCCGGCCTCCTGGCACGCCTACCTGGACCCGGCCAACCTGGACCAGGAGTTCCTGGAGCTGGCCCTGGCCACCCGGGGCTGGACGGCGCCCGCCGGCGATGGCCAGGGGCCGCCGGCCATGTTCTTCCCCTTTGACATCGAGAGCGGCAGCGACCGCATGTTGAAGGCCCTGCGCAAGCCCTACGATGGCGCCGGCATCCTGGAGGCCGTGGACCTGTACCGCCGGGTCACGGCCCGGGCCGTGGAGCAGGGCGAGCTGGCCGGCGCGGCCCTGGGCTTTCACCTGCTCCTGGGCTATCCCGGCGAGGACGAAGAGAGCGTGGCCCAGACCTGCGGGCTCATCAACCAGGCCCGGCCCCAGCAAATCGCGGTGCAGATGGGGGTGCGGGTCTACCCCGGCACGCCCCTGGCCAAGGCCATGCAGGGCCGCTTGTGGCACCAGGAGGAGGACCTGCACCGGCCGGTGCTGGTCCCGGTTGACCGCGAGCGCGTCATGGGCTGGCTGGGCCAGTATCTGCACGCCGACTACGACCGCCTGGCCCGGCGGGGCAGCATGCTCCTCATTGGCCGCGACCCGGATTGACCCCAGGCCCGACCCCCTAGCAAGGATATACCGAGATGGACTTTGATCTGAGCGAGGAACACCGCCTCATCCAGGATATGGCCTACAAGTTCGCGGTTAACGAGATGGCGCCCGTGGCCAAGGAACACGACCGCGCCGAGAAGTATCCCAAGGAAGTGGTGCAAAAGGCCGCCGAACTGGGCCTGGTGGGTCCCACCATCCCCGAGGAGTACGGCGGCCCGGGCTACGGCTTTTTGGAGCAGGCCCTGATCGTGGAGCAGATGGCGCGGGTGGACCTGGGCATCACCCAGGCCATCGAATCGGCGGCCTTTGGCTCGCAGAACATCGTCTTCTTTGGCACCGAGGAGCAGAAGCAGAAGTATCTGCCGCCCTTGGCCGAAGGCAAGGCCGTGGCCGCCGGGGCCTACACCGAGCCCGACGCCGGCACCGACGTGGTGGCGGCCCGCACCAAGGCGGTGCGCGAGGGCGATGAATGGGTCATCACCGGCAACAAGATGTTCATCACCAACGGCACCATCTGCGACTACATGGCCGTGTTCTGCCTCACCGACCCGGCGGCGCCCTCGCCCCACCAGCGCCACAGCCTCATCATCGTGGAGGCCGGCCTGCCCGGCGTGGTGGCCACGCCCATCAAGGGCAAGATGGGCCTACGGGCCAGCGACACCGCCGAGGTGGCCCTGGACAACGTGCGGGTGCCTTTCGCCAACCTCATCGGGCAGCAAGGCCAGGGCTTCAAGCATCTCATGCGCTTTTTCGACGCCACGCGCACCGTGGTGGCCGCCCAGGGCGTGGGCCTGGCCCAGGGGGCCCTGGACATGGCAATAGCCTACGCCAAGGAGCGCATCACCTTCGGCCGGCCGCTTATCAGCAATCAGGCCTTGCAGTTCAAGCTGGCCGAGATGGCCACCAAGATCGAGCTGGCCCGCCTGGCCACCTACCGGGCGGCCTGGCTGGTGGACCAGGGCCGCCCCGACCCCACCTATAACTCCATGGCCAAGTACTGGGCCGGCAAGACGGCGGTGTGGGTCTGCGACCAGGCGCTCCAGATGCACGGCGGCTACGGCTACATAGACGAGTACGACATCCAGCGCTTCTACCGCGACGCCAAGATCCTGGAAATCTACGAGGGCACCAAGGAAGCCGAGAAAATGGTCATCGCCAAGCGCCTGACCTAAAGGAAGGGCGGGGCGGCGGAAGGCGTGCCGCCCCTCGGCTGGGCGAACCTATTCCGCAACCTCTGCTGCCTGTGGGGTGGCACGAATACGTTCATTATGCAGAACGATAAATGCCCCATCTGGGCCAGCGCAACCCGGAGAGACCTGATTTCCGGCCCCCGCGGCCCCAAGGGGTAAAAAATTATTTTAAAAATAATAGCACCGTGTTATATTAATTAATAAGTAAAATAAGTGCCTGATAACACTAGGCGTGAGGTCGGAGATGGCGAAGCAGATCATAGAACTTATAGTGAACGGCGTCAGCCAGGAGGTGGCGGTTCACCCCTGGCAGACCTTGGCCGAGGTGCTGCGCGAGGAACTCAACCTCACCGGCACCAAGGTGGGTTGCGACCAGGGGGACTGCGGGGCCTGTACGGTGCTCCTGGAGGGGCGCTCGGTCAGCTCCTGCCTGACCCTGGCCATGGAGGCCCACCAGCGGCCCATCACCACCATCGAGGGCCTGGCCCCCTCCCTGAGCGAGCTGCACCCCATCCAGGAGGCCTTCGTGCAGACCCAGGCCGTGCAGTGCGGCTTCTGCTCGGCGGGCATGATAATGAGCGCCAAGCACCTGCTGGACCACAACCCCCACCCCAGCGAGGCCGAGATACGCCAGGGGCTCTCGGGCAACCTGTGCCGCTGCACCGGCTACACCAAGGTGGTGGAGGCCATCGGCGTGGCGGCGGACAAGCTGGGCGGCGCGCCCGCCAAGGAGGCCTAAAGCCATGGCCGCCTCGCACTTCGCCCTTCATCAGCCCCAGAGCCTGGACCAGGCCCTGGACCTCCTGGAGATGCACCGCGCCAGCGTGCGCCTGCTGGCCGGCGGCACCGACTTGGTGCCCAGGCTCAAGGTTGGCGCGCTCAAGGTGCAGAACCTGGTCTCCCTGCAACGGGTGCCCGGCCTGGGCGCCGTGGCCTTTGACCCGGCCCAGGGCCTGGTCATCGGCGGCACCGCCCGCCTGTCCCAGGTGGCGGCCCTGCCCCAGGTCAAGAGCTTGTACCCCGGCCTGGCCCACGCCTGCTCGGTGATGGCCACCACCCAGATACGCAACATGGGCACCGTGGCCGGCAACCTGGCCAACGCCGCCCCCAGCGCCGACACCGCCGCCCCGCTCTTGGTCTACGGCGCCCGGGTCACGGCCTTTAGCAAAGCTGGGGAGCGCGTCATCCCCCTGGACCAGTTCTTCAGCGGCCCGGGGCTTAGCGTGCTGGAACCCGGCGAGATCATCACCGCCATCACCGTGCCCCCGCCGGCGCCCAAGAGCGGCTCGGCCTACCAGCGCCTGTCGGCCCGCAGCAAGGTGGACATCTGCGCCGTGGGCGTGGCCGCCAACCTGAGCCTGGACGGGCAAGGGCGTGTCGTCACCTGCCACCTGGCGTGCGCCTCCGTGGCGCCCACGCCCCTGCGCTGCCTTCAGGCCGAGGAGATGCTCAGCGGCCAGGCCCCCAGCCAGGCCCTGCTGGAGCGCGCCGCCCAGAGCGCCGCCGCCGCCGCCAAACCCATTGACGACATGCGCGCCAGCGCCGCCTACCGCCGCCAGATGGTTGAGGTGCTCAGCCGCCGGGTGCTGGTGGCCTGCCTGGCCATGGCCCAAGGAGGTGCCGCGTGAAGCACGACAACCCCAAGCTCATCGGCCAGAGCGTCCCCCGCATTGACGGCCCCCACAAGGTCACGGGACGGGCCATCTACACCGACGACCTCAAGCTGCCGGGCATGCTCTATGGCGCGCTCTTGCGCAGCCCCCTGGCCCACGCCCGCATCAAGCGCATTGACGTGAGCAAGGCCAAGGCCCTGCCCGGCGTCAAGGACGTCATCACCGGCGCCGACACCCCCCAGATCAAGTACGGCAACTGGCGCCTGGTGCCCGAGAGCCAGGACGAGCTGCCCTTGGCCGTGGACAAGGTGCGCTTCATCGGCGACGAGGTGGCCGCCGTGGCCGCCATTGACCGCGAGACCGCCCAGCGCGCCTGCGAGCTGATCGAGGTGGAGTACGAGGAGCTGCCGGCGGTCTTCACCGTGGAGGACGCTACCGCCGAGGGCGCGCCGCTGGTGCACGACATCAGCAAGGGCAACGTCAGCCTGGTGCGCAAGATCAGCTACGGTGACCTGGAGGGCATGTTCCAAAAAGCCGACTACGTGCGCGAGGACACCTTCAGGGTGCACGCCGTGCAGCACGCTTACCTGGAGCCCTGCTCCAGCCTGGCCGACGCCGACGAGGGCGGCCGCGTCACCCTGTGGACCAGCACCCAGACCCCCTACATCGTGCAGTGCCTCCTGGCCAGCACCCTGGGCATCCCCGAGAACCACGTGCGGGTGATGAAGGTGATGGTGGGCGGCGGTTTCGGCGGCAAGATGGAGCTTAGGCCCTGGGAGTTCTGCGCGGCCTTCATGGCCCGGCGCACCGGCAAGCCGGTGAAGTTCACCCTGACCCGCGTGGACGAGCTGGCCTATGGACGGCGCCGCCACGGCATGACGCTCTACTCCAAGGTGGGCTTCAGCAAGGACGGCAAGCTCCTGGCCAAGGACTTCCAGGTGATGCTGGACGGCGGGGCCTACAACGCCATGGGTCCCACGGCCACCTTCCTGTGCGGCACCTTCGGCAACATGGCCTACCGCCTGCCGGCCTACCGGTACTTTGGCCGCCACGTCTATACCAACAAGCCCCCGGCCTCGGCCATGCGCGGCTTCGGCGCGCCCCAGGCCTACTTCGCCATGGAGAGCCAGCTCAACCAGGCCGCCCTGGACCTGGGCATGGACCCCATGGACCTGCGCATCATCAACGCCATGGAGGAGGGCGACGTCATCCCCGAGGTGGCCACGGTCTCCTCCTGCGGCTTTAAGCAGTGCCTGGAGAAGGTGCGCGCGGCCAGCGGCTGGGATGAGAAGCGCAAGAACAAGAAGCCCGGCCACGGCCTGGGCGTCAGCGCCTTCAGCTTCATCTCGGGTGGCGTGTTCAACTGGTTCAACACCAAGTACAACTTCAGCAGCGTGGAGGTGCGGGTCTATGACGACGGCACCGCCCACCTGTTCACCATGGCCTGCGACATCGGCCAGGGCACCGACACGGTACTCAGGCAGATACTGGCCGCCGACCTGGGTATCGGCATTGACAAGGTGCGGCTCACGGCCATGGACACCGCCAACACCCCCAAGGCCGACCTGGGCTCCTGGGGTAGCCGCGTCACCTTGATGAACGGCAACGCCATCCTGGACGCCTGCCGCAAGATCAAGGACATGCTCATCCCGGTGATGTTCACCCAGTTCGATCTCAACCAGATACAGGACATCGCCTTCGAGGACGATCATTTGTTCGTGCGCTCCAACCCCAAGAAGCGCCTGAGCTTCGCCGAGTGCGTCTACAAGGCCCTGCGCGGCCGGCGCGGCGAGCCGCTGGCGGCCCATGGCTTCTACACCCCCCGCAACCGGGGCCTGGTCAGCCCGGCCTTTTCCTTCGGCGCCCAGGTGGCCGAGGTCTCGGTGGATGAAGAGACCGGCCTGGTCAAGGTGGAGAACATCTACACCGCCCACGACTGCGGGGTGACCATCAACAAGCGGGCCGTGGAAGGCCAATTGGAGGGGGCCATCCAGATGGGCCTGGGCTACGCCCTGCACGAGCAGTTCGCCATGCAGGGAGGCCGCACGCTCAACACCTCCTTCCTGGACTACAAGATGCCCACGGCCCTGGACATGCCCCCCAGCGTGTCGGTGGAGGTGGAGACCTACGAGCCCGAGGGACCCTTCGGGGCCAAGGAGGCCGGCGAGGGCCTGGCCATCCCCACGGCGGCCTCGCTGGGGCACGCGGTCTACGAGGCATGCGGCTACCGCTGCCAGGACCTGCCCATCACCCCGGAGAAGATTCTGCGCGCCCTGGGCAAGCTGAAGTGATCGCTTGATGCTGCTCCGCCGGCCTGATACCAAAATGCAATCAAAGCCATCCATGGCTTTGATTGCTGATCGGCCGGGCAAAAACGTGGTTTTGCCCGGCCTCCCGGGCGCTTTCGCGCCCGGCGGGCCATTCCCCGGGGTCCCCAAGCAAACGCAGTTTGCTTGGGGTGGATCCATGG
>JACRDC010000125.1 GCA_016218705.1 Desulfarculus sp. | reverse complement strand
CCCCTGGACCTGGGCAATTACGAGCTGCGCATGCAGGCCTCCATGACCTACATGGGCTGGCCGCGCTCCGAGGCTTCCCTGGCCACCTTCCCCATACCGCAGGTGTTCCTGGACGAGGTTGACCTGTGGCCCGTGCCGCGCAAGGACACCATGGACGCCGTGGACCTGTCCAAGGCCCGCACCACCACCTTTCCGCACACCAGCAAGGTCCTGGGCGTGACCACCTGCACCGTGGAGGACGCCCTGGGCTGGGAGAACCTCTGCAAGTGCCAGGAGGTGCGCGTCTACATGACCAGGTGCCCCCTGTGCGGCCAGCTGCAAATCATGCGCCGCGAGCAGCTCAAGTGGGACGAGGACCTGGAGGCCGAGCCCGACCGCGTGGAGGCCGAGAACCTGGCTTGGTACGAGTGCGAGCATTGCCAAGAGCCCTGGGGCGAGGTGGAACGGCGCCGGGCGGTGCAGGCCGGCGCCTACCGGCCCCACGGCTGGGACGGCAAGGCCCAGTGGTGGGAGCCTCGGCCGGCCATCCGGCGGGCCATCAAGGTGGGCTTCCATTTCAGCTCCTTCCATAGCCCCTTCGTCACCCTGGGCAAGATCGCCGCCCAGGTCATCAAGGCCCAATCCGACCCCAGGGCGGACGTGACCCTGTTCAACAAGATGCTGGCCCTGCCTTATCGCAACGAGCAAGCCACCAGGTCGGAAGACGTGATCCTGCAATTATGCGACGAGCGCCCGCCGGGCCTGGTGCCGGCTGACGCCATTGTCTTGATCGCCTGCGTGGACGTGCAACGCGCCGGCTTTTACCTCACCATCAGGGCCTGGGCGGCGGGGCCGGAGCGCGAGTCCTGGCTGGTGCGCGCCGCCTATTTCGATTCTTGGGCGGCCCTGGGCAAGGCCCTCTTCCAAGATCAATACCTGGACCCCCAGGGCCAGCCCTGCGTCATCAGCTTTGGCTTGGTGGATTCTGGCGACGGCGAGATGCAGCGCGAGATCTTCGACTGGTGCCAGGTCCACCCGCCCTACATGCCCAGCAAGGGCTTCGAGGGCCTCAAGGCCCAGCCCTTCACCCAAAAGAAGATCGACACCCACGCGGGCCTGCTGGCCTTCAACATCAACACCAACTACTACAAGAACGACCTGCTGGACGGCAAGCTGCGCATCAGCCCCGGCGACGCTGGCGCCTGGCACCTGCATTCCAACTGGCCCGACGGCAAGCCACCCGACAACCCCAAGGCCACGGGCCTTTTGACCGACTATGCCCGCCAGCTCTGCGCCGAGAGCAAAAACGAGCTGGGCTTGTGGAAGAACCCGCGCGGCCGGGCCAACCACTACCTGGACTGCGAAATCCTGCAGCTGGTCTGCGCCGATTACCTGGGCCTGCGCTACATGGGCAGGGACCAGGACCCGGAACAGCAAGCCAGCACAGGCCTTGACGATGACAGCCAACCCCTGACAAGGAGTCATAGCAGATGGTAACCGCCAACATCCTGAAAGGCATGAAGGCTATTTGTGCTTACGTGGGTTACTCCGAGGTCACCTTGCTCAAGCACAAGCGAGAGTTCCCAGCCATGCCCATAAATAAAGTGGGTGGGGAGTGGATGGGCAACCCCGTCAAGCTGGAGCAGTTCTATCAAGACGTGGCGGCAGGGGATACCGGGAAATGGATGGGGGAGGCGAGGGAGGCGGGAGATGGGAAGGCGGAAGGGAAGGCTGGATAGCTGGAGGCAAGGATCGAGAAGGAAAGTTAAAACCTGATGGGACTCTGTTCGTTGGGTATAGCAAGGCCGTTTTGGTCACAATTGTTATCATCTTCGGCCCAAAGAACTGGCTGGCCGCCGCCGCTGAGCTGGTTTTTGACGGTTGGGAGGGATATTGGCATTCTACTGCAACCTGCAGGCCAGCGTGGTGAACGGGTGGAATGCCTATACCCTCTAAAGCGACGGGGAGATAGCCTGAATCATGGGCCTGAAAATGGCGTGGCCTCTCTCTCGTACCCATCGCCATGGCCTCTAGCACCACTTAAAGCGCCGATTGAGACGAGCTAGTCGCCTTGATGCGCCGCCTGAATATCAACAGTTGGGCGGAGGCAGTCCTGGTCGCCAGCTACCAGCAAGACCTTGGCCAACTAGCTGCTGGCATCTCCCAGGGCCTGCTACTCAACCTCAAACCCTTGACTTGTGAACTTCAGCGTCCTGCTGTTTTCCGTGACTGTGCGCACGACATTGTCTGGCGCACCGGCCGGGATTGTGGCTTCTACTTCCAGAGTTACCGTCACTGAAGACCCAACCAGGCCCACCAAGTGGGTGATGACCTCGTCGGCGATTTTGCTGGCGTCCCTGCCAACCCTCTCCGGGTCAAGCCTCACCGTACCGTAGAATCGCCGTGGCTTGGGCGGTCCGGCTGGTTCGGAAGGATCAGGCGCAGGCGTGGGCTCTGGACCGGGCGAAGGCACGGTGCTTCCTTCTCCCGTGGTAGTGGGTGGCGGGGGAGCGGTCTCAGCATTGATCTGTTGCCGCGCTACCTCCGGTCTTACCAGTAGGCCTGTGTCGCCTTGGTCCAGCGATATATTTTGGCCTCCACGGAGGCCACGGTAGCGGCCAGCGGCCTCATCGTAGCTGTCCGCATAGGCGAAGGCGTCCTGCTCCCATGTGAGCAACGCCAGGCCACTACGGATCGCCTCGACCAACACCTCCGCATTCCGGAGACGTGGAAGGTAATTGTAACGAGCGAAGTCCTCCACAAGCTGAGCTATTGCCACATGGTCGCCGCGCCACAGCGGGATCCTGTTCAATTCCATCCTCAGAAGGCTGGCAGCGTAGGTGGGAAATAACAGACTATCTCCCCGCAGCTTTTTGCTGGCGCGCACAGCCAAAGGGTCGCTCCCCGAGAGACGGCGTGCTTCCCATGTTAGCAGCGTCTGCGGGGTAGATTGGTCTGGCACCAGCAACCACTGATAGGTCTCCGGCAGGCGTGCGGTGACTGCGCTATCTGCGGCGGCCTTCTGAGTCTCGGCCTGCTTAACCTGGAACGGCGAAAGGTCCAACTGCACCTTCTCATCCAGGATGGACTCCCAGGCCAGGTACTTGCGCGCGGCCTCGTCCAGGTCTTGCAGGCGGGTCTTGTCTGCCGCAAGGAAGACCAAGGTATTGCGATAGAGTCGGGGGGTGTTCCCCCGTGATTCCAGGATCGCCTTGGCCGCCATCTCAGCCGGGTTGCCTGGCTCCTTGGTGTAGGGATGATCCACCCCCAGAACCACCAACCGCGCGTCCAGGTCGTCAGGCACGTCCTGCCCCGAGTGCGGCAGGGGGTGAATACGGCTGAAGTCGCCTGTCCTGCGCAGGTCATCGCGCAGGCGCCGGTCTAGCTCCTGCACCACCTTGTCCGTGGAGCGCGATAGTTGCTCGGCCCGGTCCTCGGCGAGCTTGGTGACCGTGGGCTGGGTCGAGTACCAGTAGCGGTTGCCGTCCTGGTAGAGATAGGTGGCCGCTCCGGCCAGCCGCCGTAGGGCATCGCCGAAGATCGCAGGCGACTCGCCCGGCATCACGCAGCCCAGCTTCACCCGCCGGTCCTCCACGCCGCGATGCGCGGCGGTAGCCGTGGGCGCGGAACCCATGTAGATGGTGCGCGCCACCCGCCGGCAGGCCGCGAACTTGCCCAGGTTGGGCACCTCGCCGTCCATGCGTAGCGGCAACGAGCTCGGGCCGTCCACGTCCTTTTCGATAACGGGCACCCAGTTGTCCGAGAGGTAGCGCGTCAGCTCGGACTGCACGCGCGGGTCGTCAATGGAGATGTTGCAGGGCATGATGAGGGGGTTGCGGTCGCCCTTTTCCCAAAGGCTATGGATGACCGCTGCCATCAGGCGCAGCACGCCCCTGGTGCGTTGGAACTTCACCAGCGTGGACCAGTCGGTGTAGAGCCGGTCGAAGACCTCCGGGTGGATGGGGTAGGCCGCCTTGATCCGCTTCTCGTACTCCGCATCGCGGCACTCGGGCGGGAACTCCTGGTGCTGCGCCCGGTAGAAGTCGGCAAAGGCGCGCGCCACCAGGTCACGTTCCTTGAAGCGGTCCGGGTCGTCCAGCGGTTGAAACAGCCTGCGCCGCACGATCTCGAAGCCCTCTTCGGCGCTGGCCGGACGCCAGGAGGACTCCAGGCGGCCCACCACATTACGCAGCCGGTCCAAGGCCTGACGCCCGCGCTCTCCGCCCACCTCCACGTCATTGGCCTGGGCGTGCGGCGAACCTGATGTGTCCGAGGCCGGCAGGCTCACCACCAGCATGCAGTTCTTGGCCAGCTTGGCCGACTCGGTCAGAACCTGAGCGAAGGTGAACTGAGTCTCGAACCCTCCCGCCGGCATGTCACCCTGATCGTGGAGTTGGCGGGCATAGGCCACCCACTCGTCCACCAGGACCAGGCACGGGCCGTACTCGTTGAACAGCTCGCGCAGCACATCGCCGGGGCTGGTGGCGCGCTCGTCATCAGCGGCCAGGCGGGCATATGCCTGTTTGCCACCGAGTTGGTAGGCCAGTTCCCCCCAGAGGGTGCGCACCACCGTGCCATCCGGCTTGGTGACCGGGTTGCCGGGCGATATCTTGTTGCCCACCAGCACCACACGCCGCGCGGTGGGAAGGCTGGTCGCGCCCGCCTCCTGCATCACCGCCTCGACGCCCGTCAACTCCGTGGGGGAGATGCCCGAGAAAAGGTGGTAGAGGGCCAGCATGGAGTGGGTCTTGCCGCCGCCAAAGTTGGTCTGAAGCTGCACCACCGGGTCGCCGCCCTGACCAGTTAGGCGCTGTATGGCCCCCACCAGCATGCTTTTGAGGCTCTCGGTCAGGTAGGTGCGGCGGAAGAACTCAGCCGGGTCCTTGTATTCGGCCGTCCCCTCCCCCAGATGCACCTGCCACAGATCGGCGGCGAACTCAGCCTGCTGGTAACGCCCGCTGGCCACGTCCTGGTGCGGGGTTATCACCTCGCGCCAGGGCTTGAGGGTGCCCGTGGCGGCGCTCTCGATGGCCGTACCCGAGGTTTTGCGCTTTTCGGACCGCACCTGCTCGTCCAGAATCAAACGCCGCAGCTCCAGCTTCATCTTGCGGGCCGCCTCAGCCTGTGGAGACGAAACGGCGGTCAAGAGCCTTTCCGCCGAGTCCAAGGCACGGTCTGCATCGTCGCCCGAGAAGGGCTCCTGGTGCGCCCAGCGGTTGCGCACACCGCGCAGCTCATTGACCAGGCTGCGTTCAGCCTGGCCCAGGGTCCTGGAAAAGGTGAGGTTCCACTGCTTCCACATCACAGCAAGGATGATGGCTATGTCCCAGCGCGGCTCATCCTCGGTCCCGAACAAGCTAACCTGCTGATAGCTGACCGCGTCCTTGGCCTGTTCGAACCAAGACTGCTGGTGCTGGGACTTCATTTCGCGTTCAACAAAGGGCTGCAAGCCCTCCTTGAGCAGGTCCAGCGCCTTGCCCACGCGCTCGTGGTTGGTCATGGCCATGGGTTATTGTCCTTCATCCCGGTCATAGCAGATCAGGGCCAGGTTGCATTGGTTGCGGCTTGCCGCCCTCGCGGGCCAGGCGGGTAATCTCCGGCCAGCTCTGCACCAGGCTGTTGTAGGCCAGGGCCTCGGCCGCGCGCTTTTTGCGCTCGCAGAGAACGTAGAGGCGGTAGCAGAGTTCGCGGGCAATCTCGGCCTTGCTGCCCAGCTTGGCTGCCAACTCCGCCGCCGCGCTCTCACCGCCGGCGGCCAGCACCCGAATCAGATGGTGCACCATCTCCCAGGCCGTAAGCCGGGGGTCCTTGGCCGGGTCCCAGCCTGCGGACAGCTCCCCGGGCGGGAGCAGGCGCACTTTGCCAGCCTTGGAGCTAACAAAACCGTCCTGGGCCAGAGCGTCTACGCTGGTGTTCTTGGCCTTGGAGAGCGTCTCGGCCGTGCCATACTCGCCCTCGGCGAAACCGAACTGCTCGAACCAGGCCAGGCACCAGCGGCTGCCTGCGTCAAAGTCCCCTTCCTGCTCGGCCAGGGCCTCGTCCAAGGTCTGGTTGATGAGCGTCAGGGCCTCGCGTACCGATAGAGGCTGGCCCTCGGCATCCAGCACCTTGGCGTAGCGGGTGTAGACCGCCATACCCGGCCCAATAGCCGCCTGGGCCAGGTCCACGGGAGCGATGTTGCCACGCTGAAGGTGGGCGAGGGCCACTGGCAGCTCTCCCTTGAGCGCTGTAACGAACTCGCGGCGTGTGGCAGCAGGTGCATCGGTTGTACGCTGGCGACAGACCAGAACAATGCTGGAGGCCAGCGCGTTGGTACCGATGCCTGTTGACCTGGAACCGCGTTCAGTTCGCATAGGCCAGGTGCCGGTGATGGCAAAACCGGCACGGATCACCGCCTCCAGAAATGTGTCCCAGCCAGTGCTTGCGGTACCACTCTCTCCATCACCATCGGTTTCGGATTGCTTAAAGGCATAGTAAATGGTGACCGGAAATGCAGGATGCGCCTGCTCAGCCAGGCGGTGCATGGCCTGGGTCATGCCTTCGAGGAAAAAAGCTTCCGCCTTTTCTTTGCTTCCGTGTCTGTAAGGTGTAGCTACTAACTCCTCGGCTTTGGGCACGGCGAGTGTCGAGAAGAGATCTGGGAATACCGCCCTCAGTGAACGACGCAGCCAAACGTAGAAAAAGTCCGACAGGTCAGCGTAGCCGATGTTGTCGTAGTATGGTGGATCGGTTGAGACCACTTTATGGACAGAGATCGACTGGCTTTGGCAATCGCAGGCAACAACATGCCCCTCGTTGCCCGGCCCAAAATGCGCCAACGTCCGCGATATGCCCTCCAAACTAACTGCGATATCACCGGCCGCGCCTGCAAACACGTTGGTCTCTGCAAAGTCCCACGCCATAGGCAGTGCCTGACGCGAGAAGGTCGTTTTTATCTGATCTCGTGTTGGACTCCACAGTACTAGAGAGCTGTTGTAGTCACTGGCCTTATCGATCGCTAATCCTAGATACACCACCACCGCATCGGCATAGGCCTGAGCGCCGAGCCCGCCATCCGCGAGGACCTTGCTGTCTGCGGACAGACCAGCTGCCAGGGCGTCGCGCTTAACCCGCTCGAGTGCCTCCTGCACCAGGTCGGAGAAGGTCGTCAGCGTCAAGAGCTGGCGAGGTGTGAAGAGGTCGCCCCACGACGTAAATCCGTAGGGTGTGCAGTTTCCACCAGTCATTCGAGTTGCGATTTCTCCCTCGGGTCGCCACGTTGGTTTTGCCTCCAGCGCCACGGCCTCATGCTCTGGTGTTGGTGCGAAATAGACTCGCCCACGATCGCCCTCGGCAACAACGGCCATCAGACGTGCACCCATACGCCCAGCCTTGCCTTCGGTCTTTATGTAATCGCCGGCCATGGGTGCGCCTGACATCAGACACACGAAGTTGGCCCTAGCTAGCTTTGTGCCGTTCTTCGCTGCTTCACCATCCTTTGGCTTTCCCACTTTTACCGTGAAGCGGTAGCCACCATTTTCGATCACCGGCTCAACATACGCTTCCTTGCCCGCCTTGGTGGAGAGCATGAAGGTAGATGCCAGCGGTACGTCCACCTGCGCAAAGGCCGGGTTGGGGCTCTTGACCGTGCGCGCCCAAAGCCAGGCGATCACGGTGAGCTTGCGGCCCAGGTATGGCTTCAGATCGGGCCGCTCCTTGACCATCTCGGTTGTAACCTCCACCTTGGGGTAGAGGTGGCCAATACGCTTCTCGGCCTCGTCGCGCATCCATTGGCCGTAGTAGCGCACGTCCTCGGCCAGGCCCTGGGCTCCGCGCCAGGCGTTATCGCCCAGTCCCAGACGCTCCTGGAATTTCTTGTCCCGCTTGCCCAGGTCGTGCACCTCGCCCAGGTCCACACCCCGAGCCTGCGGGTTTACCGGGGGCTTACCGGCGAACTTGGGCGGTATCTCGATCATGGCCTTGTTGATCAGCACCGCCACCGGGTTCAGGTCGCTGGCATGGGCCTCTAGTCCCAGGCGCTGGGCCTCCAGGGGCAGCGCGCCCCCGCCGGCAAAGGGGTCGTGGAAGGCCGGCAGCTTGTAGCGGTCAAAAAGCTCCTTGGCGCGCGGGTGGTCGGCGTTCTCGGCGCAGGTGTAGCGCCAGCTCTGCCATATCTCGTCACGCGCCTGCTGGAGCACCGCCTCGTTGGTGGTGTTCTCCCACTTCACCAGCTCCTCGATGATGCGAAAGAGCCTCTGCCGCTCCTTCTCCTGGGCCTTCTCGGTGGGGAATAGGTCAGGGTGCGCCGAGGGGTCGTCCACCATCTGGGCAAAGATCACCGCCCGCGCCGCCGCCAGGGGCCGTCGCGCCCACCACAGGTGCAGGGTGCTGGGGTGCCCATGGCGTATGGACTTCTCCCGCGCGCTGGCAATGTTGATGGCATCCAGCGGCAGGGCGACCTCGATGAGCTTTTTTTTGGTGGTCATGCCATCAGGTTCCTTCGTCCAACACATTGAGATACCGTTCATAGCAGAAAATGCGGCCGTAGCGCCGGCCGGTCAGCTCCCTGACGATGGCCTTTTCCTGTAGACGGTGGAGGGAACTGGTCACGGTGGGAACCGAAAGCCCGGTAAGCGCGGCCAGCCGCTTGACCCCCGCCAAGGGCGCCTGCTGGAGGGCCTGGTGCACCCTCAGGGGCGAACCAGCCGCCTGGCCCAGGGTTTGGATGGCCTGCCGGTCCTCGGCGAAGAGCCGGACCAGCCGTTGGGCTGTCTGCGTCGCGTTTTCCGCCGTTTCCCGCACCCCGGCCAGGAAAAAACGCAGCCAGGCCTCCCAATCGCCTGCCGTGCGCACCCTCTGCAGAAGATCGTAATACTCCTCCCGGTGGGCCTTGAAATAGAGGCTCAGGTACAGGAGGGGCTGGCTCAACACGCCCTCGGCGCAAAGGAGAAAAGTGATCAACAAGCGCCCCAGGCGGCCGTTGCCGTCCAGGAAAGGGTGGATGGTCTCGAACTGCACGTGGGCCAAGGCCGCCTTGACGAGCACCGGCGTGGGCGTGGGGTCGTCGTGGAGGAACTTCTCCAGCGCCCCCAGGCACTCCATGAGCAGTTCCGGCGGAGGGGGCACGAAGAGCGCGTTGCCGGGGCGAGTGCCTCCCACCCAGTTCTGGCTGCGGCGAAATTCGCCGGGGTCCTTGTCGCTGCCCCTGCCCCTTCTCAGCAACACGGCGTGAATTTCCTTGAGCAGGCGCAGGGAGAGGGGGAACCCCTCGCGCAGACGCTTCATGCCGTGATCGAGGGCCGCCACGTAGTTGGAGACCTCCCGCACATCGTCCAGGGGAGCCGCCGGCCGCTCCTCGCTCTCGAACATAAGCAGGTCGGAAAGCGAGGACTGGGTGCCCTCGATCTGGGAGGAGAGCACGGCCTCCTTGCGGACGTACATGTAGAGGAACAGGGCGGGTTCGGGCAAAAGAGCCGAAATACCATCCAGCCTACCCAGGGCCAGGAGGCTGCGGTCCATGGCCTCTTGCAGCTCCGAGTCCAGCCTGAGAGGCGGGTCCGGCGGCAGGGGCGCGGGGACATAGGCTCTACACTTCTCCCCTCCCACGGTTGAAATGACTTGGTATTTCCCCGGCGGCTTACGCGGCAAGGCTTGCTCCTCAATTAAAACGGTTTTAATTTGGGCCTGACAAATTAAAGAATACGGCCATTACCTTTAATTTGCACTTGCCAAATGCTTGCCCACCCTCCTCGCCCCGGGCAGAGGCACATCCGGCAGTATTCGTTGGCCTGCCACGGGTGGCATATGGCTCAAGACGGCGACCCGGCCCGCGCCAGCAGCTCGGCAAATCCGTAGTTCACGCTGGTCACGCCGAAGTCGGGCTCGCGCTGGAAGGGTTGGCGCAGGTAGTGGACCCGGTAGCCGTCGCCATCGGTGAACTCAACTATGGCCAGAATGAAGTCCTCCGGCTTGTTGAGAGAATAGAGTATCTCATTTCGCGTCACGGTGATGGTGGGCGCTCCCGCCACTCGGCCCTTGACCTCGATGAAACGCAGCTTGCCGGTGCCCAGGACTCGGCTCTCGATGTCGTAGCCCAGCTTGTCCAACTCGCGGTCGAAGGGCTCGAAGCCCAGCCCGCGTTCAATCTCCATGATGATGGCCCGGGCTCGGGCGGCGCTGGCCTGGGTGTCTAAAGGCTGCCGAGTTGAGGCCGGCTGGCCCGTGATGGCCGCCAGCAGCCCCATGGGCACCACCAGCATGCCCCCCAGGACCACCGGCGGCAAGGGCGATATCTGGGCCTCGCGCTTCAGTTCCTCCAGCCGCTTCTGCAAGCGGGCCTGCAAGAGGTCGGCGCGTTTTCTGGCTTCGCCCGAGTTGAGCCTGGCGTTGTACTTGCCGGCCTGCTCTTGCTCCTTGAGTTGGTTGGCGCGGTGATCCCAGTAGCTGATCTCCTTGACCAGCCGATCCTTCACGGCGGCCTCGGTTTTTTCCAAGAGCGCCAGCTTGCTGTCGCGCACCTCGCTCAAATGCTCCGGCACCACCTGCGCCACGGCATAGCCCTGGGCCTGGTGCTCCATCTCGCGTGAAATCCAGGCACACTCCGGCCGGGCCAGTATGGCTTCAAGATCGGGCTCACCCTCATTCAGCGGGCGGTAGTCCAGGTATGGCGCGTAATGCATATGCCGCGTGTTGCCGTCAGCGTCCATCTCGACATAAAGCAGCCGCTTGGAGATGACCCGGCGTTCGCCCGTGCGGGTGATGCTTGCATCTTGGATGGCATGCTCCAGGTAGAAGAGCACCCGGGGCCGGATGCCGCTGTCGCGTTCGTCCACCAGGACGGTCCCCCGCTTGAGCAGGTCGCGGTGGCGCTCCAGGGTCAAGTCTATGACTGAGTTAAGCAGTGGATGCCCTGGGCAAACGAAGGCGGCAAGCGGTTGACCCGGCGGGGCCACCAGGGGCTTATCAAAGGCGATGCGCTCGTACCTGGACAAGACCGGCTCGCCCAACCCGATCAGGCGGTCACGGTTGCGCACCGGGGCGGGGACGTGGGTCACCTCGTAGCGGCGGGGCTCGCGTTGCTTGGCCGTACCGCCCAGGCGCTGGAAGGCCTCCAGGAAAAAGGACTCGATGTAATGGGGCTGGAGCCGGCGGGCTTCCGCGCGCTCCATGTCCTCCCGGATGCGGTTGACCTGGCTGGTGTCCAAGGCATCGTGGGCCAGCGCCCGCTCTTCGAGCAGGTCTTGCAGCCTGTCGCGGTCCAAGGCTTGATCCAGAACCTTGGTGAGGCGGGCGCCCACCTCGGGCTGATCCCCATAGCGAATGGCTTCAATCAGCAGATCGCGCAAGGACCGCCCTTCGAATTGCAGCTTGCCCAGAACGTCAAACACCTGGCCACCCAAGGACTGCCGGGCCTGCTCCAACTTCTCCAGGAGCTTGCGGTAGACATCACCCTCGCGGGTCTCCTCGGCCACCAGATTCCAGAGGTGGCAGACCTCGGTCTGGCCTATGCGGTGGATACGGCCAAAACGCTGCTCGATGCGGTTGGGGTTCCAGGGAAGGTCATAGTTGACCATCAAGTGGGCGCGCTGGAGGTTGATGCCTTCACCGGCGGCATCGGTGGCCAGCAGCACCTGGACCTCGGGATCATGCTTGAAGGACTCCTGAGCCTTCATGCGCTCCTCGCGGCCCATGCTGCCGTGGATGACCATCACGGCTTCCTTGCGGCCAAGGAGGGTGGTTATTCTGGTGAACAGATAGTTGAGGGTGTCCCGATGCTCGGTGAAGATGACCAGCTTCTGATGAGGTGAAGGCTTTAGCTTGGGCGCGTCCAGTGCGTCCTGTGCCACTCCATCGTTGGACAGGTGGTTGGCGGGCGCGGAAAATATCTCGCTCAGAAGGCTGGCCAACTCCCGCCACTTGGTGTCCGTCCCGCTGTGGCGGACGTTCAGGGCGCGGGCTTCTAGCCCCTTCAGGGTTTCAATCTCGGCCTTTAGTTCGGCGATGGAGCGGGCGGCGGTAGCTTGATCGAGGACCTCCTCCTCGGCAATTTCGATCTCGCCATCAGGCGCGTCTTCCAAGTCCTCGACATCCTCGGCGTCCAATAATCGTGCAGAGGGAGCAAGGACCGGTGCCGGCTGGCCTCCACGCTGGAGTACCTCTAGTTCGCGCAGTCTGCTCTCCAGGCGCTCCCGCCTCCGCCGTAGCGATTGGTATATGGCCTCTGGGGAGGATGCCAAGCGCCGCTGCAACACGGTTAGCGCGAAGCCGACCGTGCCGGCGCGCTTGTCGTTTTCAAGAGCCTCCGCGCGATTGAATTCCTCGCGCACGTAATCCGTGACGACCTTATAGAGCTGGGCTTCAGGGTCCGATAGCTTGTAAGGCACCGTATAGGCGATGCGTTCAGGAAATAACCGCGTTCCATCAAACTTGAGAAGGCTTTCCTTCACCATCCGGCGCATCAAATCGGAAACGTCAGCCACGTGGACGCCGTCCCGGAACCGACCCTCAAAGCGGTCACCGTCCACCAGGGCCATAAAAAGCTGGAAGTCAGTCTCTTTTCCGTTGTGCGGCGTGGCGGTCATCAAAAGGAAATGGCGCGTGAGGGTCGAGAGGAGTTGGCCAAGCCTGTAACGCTTGGTGAACTTCACCTCTCCGCCAAAGAACGTGGCAGACATTTTGTGAGCCTCGTCGCACACGACAAGGTCCCATCGGCAATCTGGAGCCTGTAGCTTTTGCTGTACGTCTTCGTTGCGCGATAGTTTGTCGAGTCGGGCAATGACCAGATTCGTCTCCAGGAACCAGTTGCCGGTGCGGGCAGCTTCAAGCTTGTCGTTGGTCAGAATTTCGAACGGTAGCTGGAAGCGGCGGAAGAGTTCATCCTGCCATTGTTCGGCCAGGCTACCAGGGCAGACGATAAGGCACCGCTGCAAATCACCACGGACGATCAACTCCTTGATCAGGAGGCCAGCCATGATGGTCTTGCCGGCGCCGGGGTCGTCAGCTAGGAGGAACCGTAAGGGTTGTCGCGGCAGCATCACCTCGTATACGGCCGTTATCTGATGCGGGAGAGGATCAACCACCGAGGTATGGACTGCGAGGACGGGATCGAATAGGTGAGCTAGGTTGATGCGCTGGGCCTCGGAGACCAGACGGAAAAGCGACCCATCGCCATCGAAGCTCCAAGGCCGCCCTTGTTCCACTACCTCAAGGCGCGGCTCGTCATGCCGGTAAAGCAGTTCGTTAGCCGCTCTGCCGGTGGGTGTCTTATAGGTAAGCTCAAGAGCCTCGGAGCCATACCACTGGACGTTGACGACTGTTACTAAACTATCCGGAAGAATTCCTCGGACCGCAGCATTTGGTTGTAAGTCCTCGAGACGAGCCACATTCACCCCCAGGCAAGTAGCCTCATATAGATGGCCCTGCTTGATTTAGAGTCTCGACGCCACGGTTGAGGTACCAATTCAGCTTCCCTGCTCTTTGGCCAGCTCTTTGGCCAGCTCGCGTTAAATGCTTCCTCGCTAGCTGCCTCCCGAAAAGCGATGATGGTTCACTCTTGGGTTAGCAATGCCACCTCGGGCTGAGGTGGTCCCCATTCTTCGGACAGCTATCCTGCGGCAACAAGAGAGTGCTCCGGGGTCCACAACGGCTTTTCGACTCCGTCAGTATATGAGAGAAGGCTTCCCTCCTGGAAGGCTTGCCAGGGGGTGCGGTAATCCAGGGCCTGGTGAGGGCGTTCATGGTTGTAGAACCTGAACCAGGCCGCGATTCCGGCCCTGGCCTCGGCCACGGTGTCATAGGCCTTCAGATATACCTCTTCGTATTTGAGGCTGCGCCAGAGGCGCTCGACAAAGACGTTGTCCATGCAGCGGCCCTTGCCGTCCATGCTCACCCGAATATTGCGCTTGAGCAATATCCCCGTGAAGCGCTGGCTGGTGAACTGGCTTCCTTGGTCGCTGTTGAAGATTTCCGGCTGGCCCTTGGTTAAAGCCTCCCCCAGAGCCGACAGGCAGAACTCCATCTCCAAGCTGATGGAAAGGCGCCAGGCCAGGACGAAGCGGCTGTGCCAGTCCATGATGGCCACCAGGTACAGGAAGCCACGGCGCATGGGAATGTAGGTGATGTCGACCGCCCACACCTGGTTGGTCCTGGCAACCGCAACACTGCGTAGCAGATAGGGAAAAATCTGGTGGCCAGGCCCTGGTTGGCTGGTCTTGGGCCGCTGGTAGATGGCTTCCAGACCCATAAGCCGCATCAGCCGCACCACCCGTTTGCGGTTGACCACGTGACCCTCGGCCTCCAGCCATGCCTTCATGCGCCGAGAACCGTAGAACGGCGTCTTAAGGTATTGCCGGTCCATCAAGGCCATCAACTCCAACTCGTAGGCCGAGGGGCCGGCGGGCTGGTAATAAAGCGCCGACCGGCTCACCCCCAACAAGCGGCTCTGCCGGACCAGGGACAGTTTCCGGTGCTTGGGCTCGATCATCGATAGCCGCTCCGAACGGCTCAATGATCGAGCTTTCTGGCTAAAAAATCCCGCTCCACCTTCAACTGCCCGATCTGCTTGTACAGCTCGGGCACCAGCCTGTCCTGGTCATCGCCCTGCCGATGCCGGCCGTCCTGGAACAGATCGGCCGCCCCCTCCAGCAATGCCTTCTTCCAGGCGTGTATCTGGCTGGGATGAACCTCGAACTGGCTGGCGATCTCGGGGATGGTCTGCTCTCCCCGGAGAGCAGCCAACGCCACCTTGGCCTTGAACGACGCGCTGTGCTTCTTACGCTTCTGGCTCATGTCCTGCTCCTTGTGCTTCGCCCTTCCATGAGCAGAACACTCTCATGTCCATCTGTCCAGTTTTCGGGGGCCACCTCAGGCCAAGGCCCATCTTCCTCTTTTCAAGCAGGTAGGCTTCAGGTGCAGGCAGGCTGCGACTGAGCATAGAACAGTTGAGCCCAGCAGGTCAATAAAGGCGCCTGCCCTCCTAGGTCACCTGGGTCCACTTCGGTGGCCCATGAGACGATAGGTTGCCCCGCGTGCGCGGGAATGGCCCGGCGCTGATCGCGCACGCCCTCGCGGTCCATGGGGTTGCCCCGCGTGCGCGGGAATGGCCCCCCTGGGGGGTGCGCCCGCCGATGTCCCCAAGCATGCGGTAAAAAGCCAGCCCTCATATTTCACCTAGCCCAAACCCTACCGCAACCAGGTGAGATACTTTTGGGATACCGGACCCCCAAAAACACCCCATAAACGGGCAAAAAAGCTACACCCCGGAAGGCCGCCAGGGCCTCCGGGGTGTAAGTTAACAGGCTGTTTTACCTGTTTTTTATTTGGCTCCTCGGGACAGATTCGAACTGCCGACAGGGTGGTTAACAGCCACCTGCTCTACCGACTGAGCTACCGAGGAATTTGCACGGCGAATATTTACCACAGTGGCCCCACAGCGTCAACTTCCCGGTGTGCCGCGGCGAAAGCCCAATGAGGTTAAAGGCTTTACAGCCGGGGCCGTAACCAGTATGCTTGGCCCGCGAGCCCGCTCGCCCATCACCTTCACATGCCCCAGGAGGGCCTGCCCGTGTGGTTTAGCCGCAGCGAGGAAACCAAGAAAAAGCACGTCATCCTGGAGTACCTGGAGGCCCTGATCTGGGCGGTGGTGCTGGCCCTGGTCATCCGCACCTGGGCGGTGCAGGCCTTCAAGATTCCCTCGGGCTCCATGAAGCCCACCCTGCTCATCGGCGACCACCTGTTGGTCAGCAAGTCCTCCTACGGCATCAAGCTGCCCTTCAGCGACCGGGTGCTCATCCCCTTCAGCCCGCCCCAGCGGGGCGACATCGTGGTCTTCCGCTTCCCCGAGGACCGCGACAAGGACTTCATCAAGCGCGTCATCGCCTTGCCCGGCGAGACCCTGGAGGTGCGCAACAAGCAGGTGCTGGTCAACGGCCAGCCTCTGCCCGACCCCTGGGCACACTACGCCGACCGCATCATCCTGCCGCCGGGGGTGCAGCCCCGCGACAACTTCGGCCCGGTGACGGTGCCGCCTGACAGCTATTTCGTCATGGGCGACAACCGCGACCAGTCCTATGACTCGCGCTTCTGGTTCCAGGGCAAGGGCGGCTTCGTGCCGGCCAAGGACATACTGGGCCGGGCGGTGGTGATCTACTGGTCCTGGGAAGACGAGACCTTTGGCGTGCGCTGGTCGCGCATCGGCCACTTCATCCACTAGCGCCGAGGCGGGCGCCCCGGCCCCGTCATCCAAGCAGAGCCAATCAGGCTAGCGGTTGCTGGCGCCCCACGGGGCGTGGCGGGCCAGCGTGCTTGCCGCCGACCGCCGCCTCCAGGACCTGGCCCCGGCCCAGGCGCTCCAGGGGCGCGAAGGCCAGGGGACCGGCCAGGCCCGGCGCCAGGCGGCCGAAGTGCGCCGTCAGGCCCAGGGCCATGGCCCCCCCGGCGGTGGCCATGTGCAGGATGTCCTCGGGGGCCAGGCCGGGGACGGCTGCCCGCAGGGCGGCCATCTCCTCCCACAGCGAGAGGCTGGGGCAGGAGGCCAGGGAGTCGGTGCCTAGGGCCGCGTTGACGCCGGCGGCCAGCAGCGCCTGCACCGGCGCCAGGCCGCCCGTGAGCCCCAGGTTGGAGCGCGGGCAGACGCACAGCGAGGCCCCGCTGCTGGCCAGGCCACGCACCTCGGCGGGAGTTAGCTGCACGCCGTGCACCAGCATGGTGTGTTGGTCCAGCAGGCCCAGGTCCATCAGATGGGCCAGGGGGCGCAGGCCCTTGAGCCCCAGGCTGGCGCGCTCCAGGCGGCGGGCCAGCAGAAATTCCTCCAGGCGCCGCCCCTCCGCGCCCTCTCCCAGCATGAACTCCACCTCGGCCTGGGACTCGGCCGCGTGGATGCAGAAGGGTAGATCGCCAGCCCGGCGCTTCAGTTCGGCCAGGCGGGCGGCGGGCACCGAGTAGGGCGCGTGGGCGGCCACGCCGCTGGCCGCCAGCACCGCCCCCCGCCAGGCCAGCCCGGCGGGTGGCGGCTCGCACTTGGCCTGGCCCAGGGCCTCGAAGAAGCTCACCCCCGACAGGCCGGCGCTGGCCAGGGTCTCTTGCGCCCGGCCCGTGTTGGTGATGTCGGCCACGCAGGCAATGCCGCAAGTTATGCTGTCTTGCACGGCCTGGGCCGTGGCCTGGGCGGCGGCGCCGTGGTCATGCCCGGGGCGGGAGGCCACCAGTTCCTCCAGCCAGCCCACGAAGTCGCCCCGGGGCGGCACCGCGCCAGCCAGGAAGGACAGCTCCAGGTGGGTGTGGGCGTTGACCAGCCCGGGCATGAGGAGCCCCTCGCCCAGGTCGGTGAGCGCGCAGCCCTGGGGTGGCCGGCTGGCCACCTCCTTGATGCGCCCGGCCTGCAAAACCACCGCCGCGCCCTGGCGCAACTCGCCGCGCTGGCACCAGACCCAGGAGGCGGTGTAGGCATGCGGTGGGGGGGTAGAGGTGTGGCTGGGCATGGGGGAATTTTAGGGGCCAGGCGGGGAAGAGGCAAGAGGTTTGGGGAAAAGGGGAATCAGGGAAGATCAACCAGGTGCCTTATCTTGGGTGGCCTGGACAACTGCGTTGTCCAGGTCGCGCAGCGACAAGAGGTATCAGGGAAGGTGGGGAAGAGCCGGGAGGCATTGTCGCGTGCCGGGTGCACGAAGAAACCTCGTGTGCCTTCGGCAGCCGGACAACAAGTTGTCCGGGCCACCCGCCAGCATTTATAACTAACGAAGCTTTACACCTGGTAGGCTTAAACAAGTCCTGAATGACTAACTAAGTAGTAACTAACTAAAACAAGGTAATAGAAAACAGTACCCATACCAATTATTATTAGCGCCCTCGTAATTAAATTAACCCATTTGGGTAATACACGCTGTGGCTGAATCTGCACCATTTTGCCTTGGCCGTGTAGCCAACGGATGTTACTAAATATTGTGGGTGTTCTGTAGCTTAACATTTGCACTAAAACCCATTCTTTAGGTCCAAGGCTATTCAATTTAATAACATGCTCACCGTTAGGATTGACTCCTTCTTGGAACTCCATCGAAGGGAATAACTCAAAAAAATCAGGACGTTGCTTGTGGATTATTTCTACGTGCTCTGCTGGTAATCTGCCAGTATTTTGGACAATTATGGAATTTGTTAGTAGTGTGATCTCTTCATTTTGTAAGTTAAATAAGAAATTATGGGGGGACCAATACACCAACCTAGATTTAGGTTGAATAAATTGACTCAAATAGCCGGTAATCAGGCTGAGTACTGCAGTCACGATATACGAAACTATTTTTTCCATTGCCATATAATTCATTCTTTGTGACTTGAATTGGTTTTGCCCTAATATCCCCTTTTGCCATCACAGCGTGGTGGGCATGAATACCATATTACCATACATCATCGCGAATTTTCTTGGCAAGCGCTTAGGCGAGGCTGTTCGCGTTATCCCGCTGCCTAGCTTGGCAGGCAGCGCCTTCCCCCCTCCTCCCCCCCTCAAAACCGCAGCCTCTCCGGCGCCAGCAGCATCACCAACCCCAGCGCCACCATGATTATGCCGCCCACCAGGTTGCACCAGCGGGTGTAGCGGGCGGTGGTGAGTCCGATCTTGTCGGCGCCCCAGATGGCCAGGCCGAAGACCACCAGGTCGTCGGCCATGTAGCCCAGGATGTAGAGGCCCATCAGGGCCAGCCGGTAGGCCGGCCCCACGGCGTTCATCTCCAGAATCTTTGTGTAGGTCTGGGGTATGCCGATGGAGCAGGCGAACTCCACCACGTTGACCGACAGGGCCAGGCCCAGGATGCCCAGCACCACGGCCAGGGTCAGGGGGCGGGTGGCCAGGGCTTGCAGGCGGTTGATGGCGGCGGCGCGCTTGGCCGGGTCGCCCACCCGGCACTCCAGGCTGCGCTGGCGGGATTCGTAAACGAACCACGCGCCCCCGCCCAGGGCCAGGAGCCCCACCAGGGGGGTGACGACGCGGTCGGCCTGGATGAAGTCAAAGGCCAGGAACCACCAGTTGAGGATGGCCAGGTACATCAGGGCCTCGGCCAGGACGAAGATGCCGGCGAACTGCATCATGCGGCGCAGGCTGCCCACCTGCAACAGGGCGGTGAGAAAGGCCACCAGCACCCACATGGCGCAGGGGTTGAAGCCGTCCACCAGGCCCAGCACCAGGGACAGGGCCGGCAGGGTGAGCATGGCCAGGTCCACCGGCCCCCACAGGGGGACATCCACCACCAACAGGCCCGGGGCCAGGCTGACACAGGCGCTCTCCGGGCCTACCTCGCAGGTGCCCTCGGCTTGCAGGCCCTGCTCGGGCGGCAGGGCCAAAACCTGCTCCAGGTTCAGGTGGGCCTGGGGTCCCCGCAGCAGGCGCCTGATCTCGGCGCCGGTGCTGGCCTGGCCGGCATAGCCCACCAGGTAGCGGTTGCCGATGACGGTCAGGGGCGCAACCCGGGGCAGGCCCAGGCGGGCGGTGAGGCCGTCGTAGACAGGACGCGCGGCGGGGTCGTCCAAGTTGAGGGCCTGCACGCGCAGGCCCGGGACCTCGGCGGCCAGGCGGGCCAGGAAGTCCTTCTCCTGCTGGCAGTGCACACAGCCTGGGCGCCAGAAGAGGGTTATCAGCGGCCCCGGCGGGGCGGCGGGCTGGTCCTGGCCCCAGGCTGCCTGACCAGTCAGGAGCAGGAGCAGGGCCAGCGCCAGGGTGAACAGTCTTAGGGGCGCGGGCAAGGGCCGGCCTTCTCGCGGCAGGGCCAAGGGCGCCTGGAGGGGCGGTGAGGTGCCAAGGGCCTAGCCCTTGATCTCCAGGCTGCCCCAGCGCTCCCGGCAGGCTACCTCGCCCTGACAGGAGAATGGCTCGAACGGCCCGCGCTCGTAGAGCAACTGGGGGCTGACCCGCGAGGGGTGGTACTCCTTGAACAGCGGCTGCTCGCGGTAAAAGGGCAGGGTGCACAGGGCGAAGGAGACCAGCTCGGAGCAGAACCAGGTGGAGTGGGAGTTGAGGGGATTGGGCCAACTGTTGGGCAGGCCGAAGTGGAACACCCAGCGCGAGAGCTTGTCCAGGAGCATGCCCAGGATGCCGGTGATGGAGTAGGCGTCGCCCAGCTTGGCCCGGGCGGCGTCCAGCACCAGGCTGACCGACTTGCCCCGCAGGTCCAGGGGCCGGCGGAAGTGTACCTGGCAATGGGGGTCGTCGAAGAACTGGGACATGCGGTTGCGTACCACCCCCTCGCCCACGGCCTCCACGCAGTATTCGTCGTCCTCCACCAGGAAGGCGTGGGACACCTTGACGCCGCTCTGGCGCTCGTCGGCGGTGAAGATGGTTATGCCCTCGGAGATGAGGTTGTCGTCGTGGTAGGCGAAGCCCACCAGGCCCGTCTCGTAGTTGTTGCCGAAATCCGGTCTGACTTGCATGGCTTGTCCCCCCTGTTCTTTGAATTGTCCATCAAAGGGCAGGCATATGGACAAACTACTCCAGGCGGGCGCTCGTGGCAAGAAGCCAGGCGGGTCCGGGGAGCCAAGGCCGGGGCGGGCCGGGGGTGCTGATAGCCACGTAGGACGGGTTAGCGAAAGCGTAATCCGCCGCGCAAGCTACGCACGGGCAAGCGTCTTATACCATTTTAACAACGATCATATAGTATTAGGCAGTTGGCTCTTGATCCGGGCATCCTCTGGCCGGCGGGTTTTGGTTTTTGGCCGCCCAAGCCCCGTGTCCCGCTTTTAGCCCGGCCATTCTTAGGGCACCGGCAGGGGGCTGCTATGACCCACCCGGGATAGGGATACGGGGTCCTTGCGGCCCCTGCCCACGCCCAGGCGGAGAGTCCACCCCGCGCCGGCAGCCGCATCGGCAAAGCCAGTATGGCCGGGCGGCTGAGCGGGACACATAAAGAAACCGCTTAGGTTTTCTTGGGCCGCCTAAACTGCAAGGGTTGTAGCCAGAGGAAATACGCCGAAAGACTATGCGTCCGGTCTGAAATGCGTATTACAGCAAGTTGTAGGCCGTGTCGCGCTGGCGGGCGCTGAAGCCCATGTCCTGGGCCAGGGCGATCATCTGCTCCTGGCTCATGCGGAAGCTGACCCCGGCGGCGGCCACCACGTTCTCCTCGATCATGGTGGAGCCCAGATCGTCGGCGCCGAAGGTCAGGGCCAGTTGGGCCATCTTGGCCCCCTGAGTCACCCAACTGGCCTGCACGTGGCCGAAGTTGTCCAGGAACAGGCGCGACACGGCCAGCATGCGCAGGTATTCCACGCCCGTGGCCGGGGTGAGGTGGCTAAGCGCGGTGTTGTCCGGCTGGAAGGTCCAGGGGATGAAGGCCGTGAAGCGGCCCTGGCCTTTTTGCAGGCTTTGGTCTTGCAGGTCGCGCAGGCGCGCCAGGTGCTCGACGCGCTCGGCAGGGGTCTCCAGGCTGCCGAACATCATGGTGGCGGTGGTGACGAGCCCGCGCTGGTGGGCCAGGGCCATGACCTCCAGCCATTTGTCAGTGCCGCACTTGCCCGGGGCGATGAGACCGCGCACGCGGTCCACCAGTATCTCGGCCCCGCCGCCGGGGATGGAGCCCAGGCCGGCGGCCATGAGCTGGTCCAGGGCCTCGGCCAGCGAGAGGCCGTCCAGCTTGGCCATGTGCACCACCTCGGGCGGGGACAGGCCGTGTATCTGGATGGGGTAGCGCTGTTTGATGAAGCGGAAGGTGTCGCAGGTAGTTTTTACGCCGATGGCCGGGTGCAGGCCGCCCTGGACTAGTATTTGCGTGCCGCCCAGGGCCAGGGTCTCCTCGATCTTGCGGCACAGGGCCTCGCGGTCCAGGACGTAGCCCTCGGCGTGCCCCGGCGGCCGGAAAAAGGCGCAGAAGCGGCAGCCGGCCAGGCATTGGTTGGTGGTGTTGATGTTGCGGTCCACCACGTAGGTGACCATGGGCGCCGGGTTGTGGGCCAGGCGTGCCTGGTGGGCCAGGTGCCCCAGGCTGAGCAGGTCGGCCCGCTCCAGCAGGGTGAGGGCCTGGGCGGGGGTGAGGCGTTGTCCCCGCTCGGCCGCCGCCAGGGCCTGCTCCAGGCCGGCGCCAGCGGCTGGGGCCGGCTGGGGCATCAGGCGGCCTCCACCGCGCGGGCCGGGGCGGGCAGCGGATTATAGAAGCTGTCGCGGCGCACGGGCATGAAGCCTGCCGCCTCGATCATGCCCCGCAGTTGGCCCTCGGAGAGGCCCTGGGCGGTGGTGCCGCCGGCCATGTGGGTGATGCGCTCCTCCACGATGGTGCCGTCCAGGTCGTCGGCCCCGAAGCTGAGCGCCACTTGGGCCAGCTTGGGCCCCAGCATCACCCAATAGGCCTTGATGTGGGGGAAATTGTCCAGAAGAAGCCGGCTGGCGGCGATGACCCGCAGGTCGTCCAGGCCGCCGGTGGGCGCGATCCGGTCCAGTTGGGTGTTCTGGGGGTGGAAGGCCAGCGGGATGAAGGCCGAGAAGCCGCCGCTCTGGTCTTGTTGGCCGCGCAGGGCCAGGAGGTGCTCCACCCGTTCCTGGGCGGTCTCGATGTGGCCATAGAGCATGGTGGCGTTGGTGGGGATGCCCAGGGCGTGGGCCAGGCCGGAGATGGCCAACCATTCTTGGCCGCTGGTCTTGTTGGGGCACAGGCGTTCACGCACCCGGGGCGCGAAGACCTCGGCCCCGCCGCCGGGCATGGCCCGCAGGCCGGCGGCGTATAGCTCCTCCAAAACCTCCTGGGCGCTTTTGCCGGAGATAGCGCTGAAGTGGGCGATCTCCACGGCGGTGAAGGCCTTGAGGGTGGCCCCGGGCCGGGCCGCGCGCAGGGCGGCCAACAGCTCCAGGTAGTAGCCGAAGGGCAGGTCTGGGTGGCAGGAACCCACCACGTGCAGCTCGTCCACGGGCAGGGAGCCTTGGGCCGCCTTGGCCGCCGCCTCCTGGGGGCTGAGCAAAAAGCCGCCCTCCTGGCCGCTCTCGCGGCCGAAGGCGCAGAAGGCGCAGCCGTTGACGCAGACGTTAGAGTAGTTGATGTGGCGGTTGAGCACGTAGAAGGCCTGGTCGCCGTTCTTGGCCACCCGGGCGGCGTGGGCCAGGGTGCCCAGGCCCAGGAGGTCGCGGCTGTTCATCAGGGCCAGGCCGTCGGCCAGGTCCAGACGCTGGCCGGCGCTGAGCTTGTCGGCCACGGGCAGCAGGGCCGGGTCGCTGAGGATGCCCCGGCGGAAGTCCAGGGGCGGCAGCAGGGACAGGCCGGGCAGGTTGGAGGCGGCCTGGTCCTGGCAAGCGGCGGGGGCAACGGGCATGGCGTGGGTTACCTTGGTTGCTGCGGGGGCTGTGACCAGGTGGTCATAGGGGTTGCCAAAAATAAGGCCCCTCCCCGGAACGCCCGGGGTGACCACATGGTCACAATAGTATGCGGCCAGGCTTGGTTTGGCAAGGGCTTTGTGCCACGGGCTTTGTGCCTCGGCCCGGAGAGCGACGGGCGTGGTAGCCGCCTGGCCGTCTGTGGGGATGTTGTCAACAAATAGAACTGTCCGGTGTAGTAGCACATAAACTGTCCGGTTTTTTGCGCGAGGGGGAATCCCCGGAGGGCGTAGCCCGGAGGGGATTTCCCCTCGCGAGCCGCCGTGCGCCCCCCCTATGCGGCGGCCTG
>JACRDC010000019.1 GCA_016218705.1 Desulfarculus sp. | reverse complement strand
TGCCCGGCCTCCCGGGCGCTTTCGCGCCCGGCGGGCCATCCACCGGGGTCCCCAAAAAAGCGCGGCTTTTTTGGGGTGGTTCTTGGCCCGCATACCAAGTTGCGATCAAACTACTCGTTTGATCGCAACTTGGTATTAGGGGCCGGCCCGCCAGGGCAGACGGCCCTCGCCTGCCGGTTAGTCGCCCCCCCCGCCCAAGACGGCATAGAGCCGCGCCTGGTTGGCGCTCTTGGCCAGGCGCAGGGAGACCAGCCCCTGCTGGGCCGCGAACAGCGTGCGCTGGGCATCCAGGACGCCCAGGTAGCTATCTATGCCCTGCATATAACGCCGCGAGGATAGCCGGTGGGTTTCGCTGGCGGCCGTGACCAGCGAGGCTTGCGCCGCCACCTGCCGGTCCATGGCGCCCTGCGCGGCCAGGGCATCGGCCGTCTCCCGGAACGCCGTCTGTATGGCCTTCTCGTACTGGGTCAGGATGATTTTCTGGTCAGCCTCGCTGACCCGCAGGGCCGCCCACACGCGGGCGTCAAAGATGGGCATCACAATCCTGGGGGTGAAGTTCCAGGTGTCCGAGGCTGGGCCGAAGAGGCCTGAGAGCTCGTTGCTGGCGGTGCCCAGCGAGGTGGTCAAGGCGATGCGGGGAAAAAAGGCCGCCCGCGCCGCCCCGATGAAGGCGTAAGCCCCCTTGAGCCGATGTTCCGCCGCCATTATGTCTGGCCGGCGCAGCAGCACCTCCGAGGACAGGCCTGGATGAACATCCCTGGGCATGGCCACGCCGCTCAGGTCAACCGGCAGCAGATCATCAGCCACCGGCTGGCCGGCCAGCAGATTGAGGGAGTTTTGATCCTGGGCCACCAATTGGGTGTAGCGCGCTATATCCACCCGCGCCGTTTCCAGGGGGAGTTGGGCGCGGCGCAGGTCCAGCTCGTTGGCCAGCCCCGCGTCATGGCGCTTTTGCACCAGGCCGTAGGCGGCCGACTGGGTTTCCAGCGTTGACTGGGCCAAGCTAAGGTTTTCCTTGTCCGCGGCCAGGGAGAGGTACACCCTGGCCACCTCGGACACCAGCGCGATCTGGGCGCCACGGCGGGCCTGCTCCGTGGCCAGGAATTCCTGCAACGCCTGATCTCCCAGGCTGCGTATGCGGCCGAAGAAATCAATCTCCCAGGAGGCCACGCCCAGGCTCAGGCTGTATTGGTCCGTGGTCCTGGCGTTGCCCGGCTTGACCAGATCGTCGGAGGCGCGGTCCTTGCCGCCCGTGGCCACCGCGTTGACCGCTGGCAACAACTCGGCCCTTTGCAGGCCGTACAAGGCCCTGACCCGGTCCACGTTCAAGGCGGCCAGGCGCAGGTCGCGGTTGTTGGCCAAGGCCATGTCGATGACCTTTTTCAGCTTGGCGTCGGCGAAAAAATCCCGCCACTTGAGGTCCGGCACTTCCGGGGACTGGGGGGCTTCGGCGCCAGGGGCGTAGGCCTCGCCTTGCGGCCAATGGGCCGGCATGGGCGCCGGCGGCCTGGCATACTCAGGGGCCAGGGAACAGCCACCCAGCAACCCGCCGATCAACACCAATAGAGCCAAGATACCCCTAGGCATGTGATTGACTCCCCGGCGCGCCCTGGCCGGCCTGCGCCGCGGGCAGGCCATTTTTGCGCTTACCCAATAACTGGTAGATCAAGACGTAAAAAAGCGGCACGAAAATTATCACCAGGAAGGTGGAGGTGACCATGCCGCCCAGCACCGAGGTGCCGATGGCCTTCTGGGCGCCCGAGCCGGCCCCGCTGGCCAGGGCCAGGGGCAGGATGCCGAACCCGAAGGCCAGCGAGGTCATTATGATGGGGCGCAGTCTCAGCTTGGCCGCTTCCAGGGTTGCCTCCATGAGCCCCACCCCTTCCTCGACCCTGGCCATGGCGAACTGGACAATCAGGATGGCGTTCTTGGTGGTGAGCCCCAGGGTGGTCAAGAGGCCGATCTGGAAGTAGACGTCGTTGTGCATCCCCTGTAGTGACGAGGCCACGACTCCGCCGATGACCCCCAGGGGCAGGGTAAGCAGAATGGAGATGGGAATGGGCCAGCTCTCGTACAGGGCCGCCAGGCAAAGGAAGATCACGAAGATGGAAAAGGCGTAAAGCAAGGGCGCCTGGGCGCCGGCCATCCGCTCCTGGTAGGACAGGCCGGTCCAGTCATAGCCGATGCCCTGGGGCAGCTTGGCCACGATCTCCTCCATGGCCCGCATGGCCTCGCCCGAGCTCTTTCCCGGCGCGGGCTCGCCCCAAATGTTGATGGAGGGGAAGGCATTGTAGCGCTCCAGCTTGGGGGAGCCCAGGGTCCAGCCGCCCGAGGCAAAAGAGGCGAAGGGCACCATTTTGCCGGAGCTGTTGCGCACGTAAAGCTTTTGCAGATCATCGGGCAGCATGCGGTGGGGCGCGTCGGCCTGGATATAGACCCGCTTTACCCGCCCGGCCTGGATGAAATCGTTGACATAGGCGCTGCCAAAGGCCGCCGATAGGGTGCTGTAGATGGAGGTGATGGGGACCCCCTGCGCGCCGGCCTTCTCCTTGTCCACGGTTATGTGGTACTCGGGCACGTCGTCCATGCCGTTGGGCCTGACCCTGACCAGGCGCGGGTCCTGGGCGGCCAGGCCCAGGAGCTGATTGCGGGCCGCCATGAGCTTTTCGTGACCCAGGCCGCCACGGTCCTGCAACTGAAAATCAAAGCCCGTGGAGTTGCCCAGTTCGATGACCGAGGGCGGGGCGAAGGCGAAGACCATGGCGCCCTTGATCTGCGCAAAGGCCGCCATGGCCCGGCCGGCGATGGCCCAGACCCGCTGATCGGGCCGCTGGCGCAGCTTCCAGTCCTTGAGCTTTACAAAGCCCAGGCCCTGGTTTTGCCCCTGGCCGCCGAAGCTGAAGCCGATGACAGACAGGAAGGACTCCACGCCGTCCTTCTCCTTGTCCAGCAGGTGGTCCCTTGCCTTGTCCAGCACCTCCTTGGTCTGCTCCAGGGTGGAGCCGGTGGGGAGCTGGGCCAGGATGTACATGATGCCCTGGTCCTCGTCGGGCAGATAGGAGGTGGGCATGCGCTGGAACAAGACGCCCAAGGCCGCCACAATCACCAGGAACAGCGCTATGTAGCGCAGCCGCTTGGCCAGGACCCCGCCCACCACCTTGAGGTACCACTCGCGGGCGCCCAGGAAGAAGCGGTCGAACCACCTGAAGAAGGGGCGCATGAAAAAGACCACGCCGTCCGCCGGCTGATGGCCCGGGGGCACGGGCTTGAGCAGCGTGGCGCAGAGCACGGGAGTCAGTATCAGGGCCACCACCACCGAAAGCAGCATGGAGGAAATGACGGTTATGGAGAACTGCCGGTAGATCACGCCGGTGGAGCCGGGGAAAAAGGCCATGGGCCCAAAGACCGCCGCCAGCACCAGGCCGATGCCGATCAGGGCGCTGGTGATCTGGCTCATGGACTTGGCCGTGGCCTCCCGGGGCGAAAGCCCCTCCTCGCTCATGATGCGCTCGACGTTCTCCACCACCACGATGGCGTCGTCCACCAAAAGGCCGATGGCCAGCACCATGGCGAACATGGTCAGCATGTTGATGGAGAACCCGAACAATCCCAGCACCGCGAAGGTGCCCAGGAGCACCACCGGCACGGCGATGGTGGGGATGAGGGTGGCCCGGAAGGTGCCCATGAAGATGTACATGATGACGAAGACCAGGATGACCGCCTCGATCAGGGTCTTGACCACCTCGTCAATGGCCACCTTGGTGAAGGGGGTGGTGTCGTAGGGATAGATGACCTTCATGCCCGGAGGAAAATAGTTGCTCATTTCCTCCATCTTGCTCTTGACGGCGTTGGCCGTGGCCAGGGCGTTGGCGCCGGCCGCCTGGCGAACGGCCATGCCGGCCGCCGGCTTGCCGTTGAACTCGGCCGTCACGTCGTAACGCTCGGTGCCCAACTCGGTGCGGCCGATGTCACGCACGCGCACCACCGAGCCGTCGGCATTGGTGCGTATGGGTATGGCCGCGAACTCCTCCGGTGTCTGGAGCAGGTGCTGCACGGTGATGGAGGCGTTGAGCCTCTGCCCTTCCACCGCCGGCGCCCCGCCGAACTGCCCCGCCGATATTTCGACGTTGTGGCTCTTGAGCGCCAGGACCACGTCCTCGATGGTCAGGTGGTAGTTGGTCAGCTTGTCCGGGGAGACCCACACCCGCATGGCGTACTGGGTGCCGAAGTTTTCCACCTCGCCCACGCCCGGCACCCGCGACAGAATCTTCTCGAGATTGGACTGCGCGTAATCGCGCAGGGCCTCTCCGTCCATGCTGCCGTCCTCGGAGATCAGGCCCACGATCATGAGGTAGTTCCTGGTGGACTTGCTGACCTTGACCCCCTGGCGCTGCACCACGTCGGGCAGGCTGGCCATGGCCAATTGCAGCTTGTTCTGCACCTTGGACCAGGCTATGTCGGGGTCGGTGCCCGGGGCGAAGGTCAACTCGATGCGCGAGGAGCCAGAAGACGAGCTGGTCCCGGAGAGGTAGAGCATCTGGTCCAGGCCCGTCATCTTCTGCTCGATGATCTGGGTCACCGTGTTTTCGACGGTCTCGCCGGAGGCCCCCGGGAAAAAGGCGTCAATGGCGATGGAGGGCGGGGCGATGGGAGGATACTGCGAGATGGGCAGGTTGTAGATGGCCAGCCCCCCGGCGGTCATCATCACGATGGCGATGACCCAGGCGAAGACCGGCCGGTCCAGGAAAAACTTGGACAGCATCGCGCGCCTCCGTTACTTCGTCCCAGCGGCGGGCTGGGGTGCACTGGCCGGTGGCGTGGGGCTATCTTCCACGGATACGGGGATGACCACTGTATCGGGCCGCACCCTTTGCAACCCCTCCACAATCACGCGGTCACCGGGAGCCAGGCCCGCCGAAACGAGCCATTTTTGGTCCATGGCGCGCTCCAGGGTCAGCATGCGCAGGCTGACCTTGTTCTCGGCGCCCACGATCATCACATAGGGCTCGCCCTTTTGGTTGCGGGCCACGGCCTGCTGGGGCACCAGTATGGCCTGCTCGTTGGTTCCCTCGTTTACCAGTGCGCGGACGAACATCTCCGGTAGAAGGGTCCCGTCTGGGTTGGGAAAGATCATGCGCAAAATAACCGAGCCGGTGGTTGGGTCAACCGATACGTCGCGAAACTGCAAGGTGCCTTCCAGGGTATAGGGGGTGCCGTCCTCCAGGATGAGCTTGACCATGTTGCGGCTGTTTTGGTCCTGGTTGAGGCGGCCATCTCCCAGGCGGCGCTTCAAGCGCAGCAGTTGGGTGGTGGACTGGGGCACATCCACGTAGAGGGGGTCGAGTTGTTGAATGGTGGCCAGGGCACTGGGCTGATAGGCCGTGACAATGGCGCCATCGGTCACGCTGGATTTACCAATGCGGCCAGAGATGGGCGCCGTGACCTTGGTATACCCCAGGTTGATGCGGGCGGTCTCCACGCTGGCCTTCCAATATTGGATATCGGCTTCGACCTGGGTAAGCGCGGCCGCCGCATCGTCGTAGTCCTGCTGACTCACCGCCTTGTCCGCGAGCAAGGCCCGGTATCGCTCGGCCCTGGCCCTTATGGAGGGCAGATTGGCCTCGGACCGGCCCAGGGCGGCCCTGGCATTGTCCAAGGCCGCCTGGAAGGGAGCGGAATCAATCTGATAGAGCACTTGGCCGGCCTTTACGTCGGAACCTTCCGTAAACAGCCGCTTTTGTATCAACCCGTTGACCTGGGGCCTGATTTCCGCGACGCGAAAGGCCGAGGTGCGCCCTGGCAGCTCGCTGGTTTCGGTTATCTTTTGGGGTTGCATGGTTACCGTGGAAACCTGCGGCGCGGGACGCTGCGCTGGCTCCTTGGGTTTGGTGTCGCACCCAGACAGCAGGGGACCGGCCAGCAGCGCCAGCAACAGTGTTGCCCATCCCAACGATTTTTGTATCCCTTGCCTGCGTTGCATCAGCATTCTCCGGGTTTTTGCCAAAAAGGTGGCTGACAGGCGATTTTTATTGAGCCGCCGCCTCGCTCGCATCAAGCAACCCCTTGAATATAATGTTCAGGATAACATCGGGATTGTCGGGGTAGGGGTGCTCCTCGGGTGCTTCCAACCAGCGCAAAAGAAAAGCGTTTGCCATGCTGTCCAGCGCCAAGGCCAAATGGTAGGGGTGGGCGATATCATTGAATAACTTGCTTTCCACGCCGTGCTTGAAAACACTGGCGCTTAACCGCAGAACACCTTCGTATCTAGTCCTGATCTCCGCATCCAGGCCGGCCTTGATGCTGAACCTGGCCCCCCGGGATTCAGACAAATAAAGACGAATTACCGATACGTTGTCTATAAAGGTGTTACCCTTGGCCCTGATGTAATTGCGCAGCTTTTCGACCGGGCTGTCCCCTTGGGTCAAGGCCTTGGTCAGAGCCTGATGGAACCGGTCAGAAAGATCGAGCATGAGCGAGTTATATAGCTCCTCCTTGCTCTTGAAGAATTTATAGATCGTGCCGATGGCGAACTCAGACCGTTCGGCGATTTCGTTCATGGAAACGTTGTGATATCCCTTCTCCGAAAACAATTCTATGGCCGCCGCCAGTATTTCTTGGCGCTGCCTTAGTCTGTCTCTTTCCCTGCGGGGCAGTTTTTTCTCTTGCGACACCAGGCCTCCACCGGTTTTTAGGGACAATTCATTGAAAAAACTGACTAATTATATAATATGAATTCATATTATATATCATGAACCAAAGTTCGGCGCAACTGCGGGGACGTGCCCGCGCAAAAATGCCGGGAGGTGGGCGGACGCCTCTCCCGGCAACCTGGACTAGGATTTATACCAAGTTGCGATCAAACGAGTAGTTTGATCGCAACTTGGTATGCGGGCCATGGATACACCCCAGGCAAACTGCGTTTGCTTGGGGACCCCGGAGAATGGCCCGCCGGGCGCGTAAGCGCCCGGGAGGCCGGGCAAAACCACGTTTTTGCCCGGCCGATCAGCAATCAAAGCCATGGATGGCTTTGATTGCATATTGGTATTAGAACCTATCCGCCAATAGACCGAGCCTTACACTGGTGTGCAAAGGTATTGGCGCCAAGCCTCGCAACGGCGATCTGGAGGCTGTTGTTCTAGGCTCAACCAAGACGGGCGGGGATAAACCCCGCCCGTGTATTTTCAGGGAAAAACTTTGCCCTCTGGAAAAAAACCACACCCAAGGGGAAGGACCTGACCCTTATTTGCCTATATACGCAGCGACAAAAACGTTTGCGTACCGTCGCCGGGTACAGGCGCGCCATGGACGGCGAGCCTGGCGCGTAACCTACCAGGAGCCCAGGCTAAACCACGTTTTTTCCTGGGCGTCAAGTACAGGTTCTTAGCCCCATGGCCAACCCCAGCGTCGTCCGGAGGGCAAGCCATGCTTGCAGGGCCAGGCCAGCAGTGCTTGGCCGCGCGGGATCCCGCACACCCCTGGCACCCGTCTCATTCGGGCATGGCTGACCGGCAAGACACCGGCCCTTGGACGGTGGGGCTCACACGTTCTTGCGGGCACCGCCCAGCTTCACGGTTTCCTTCTTGCGCAAACGGACGGACCGAGGGGTCACCTCCACCAATTCGTCGTCGTTGATGTACTCCATGGCCTGCTCCAGGGTGAAGCGCCGCGGCGGGATGAGGCGCAGGGCCTCGTCGGCCCCCGAGGCCCGCATGTTGGTCAGCTTCTTTTCCTTGGTGATGTTCACCGCGATGTCTTCCACCCGGGAGTTCTGTCCCACGATCAGGCCGGCGTAGGCCGGGTCGCCGGGCTCCACGAAGATGGTGCCCCTGGGTTGCAGGTGGTAGATGGCAAAGGCCACGGCCTTGCCGGAGCGGTCGCTGACCAGTGAGCCGTTGGGGCGCCCGGGGATCTCTCCCTTGTAGGGGGTATGCCCGATGACCAGGGTGGTGAGGATGCCCGTGCCCCGGGTGTCGGTGAGGAACTGGGAGCGGTAGCCGATCAGGCCCCGGGTGGGTATCTCGAACTCCAGGCGCACCCGTCCGCGGCCGTTGTTGAGCATCTTGGTCATCTTGCCCCGGCGGGCCGAAAGTTTCTCGGTGACCACTCCCACGTACTCGTCGGGCACGTCCACCACCGCCAGCTCCAGGGGCTCGCTCAGCACGCCCTCCACCTGGCGAGTGATGATGCGCGGCTTGGACAGGGAAAGCTCGAAGCCTTCTCGGCGCATGGTTTCCACCAGGATGGCCAGTTGCAGCTCGCCCCGGGCGCTGACCTTGAAGGTGTCGGTGGACTCGCCCTCCTCCACGCGCAGGGAGACGTTGTAGAGTATTTCCTTGTCCAGGCGCGCCCTTATCTGGCGGGAGGTGACCAGGGAGCCCTCCCTGCCGGCCAGGGGCGAGGTGTTGACCGCGAAATCCATGGACATGGTGGGCTCCTCGACGCTGATGGGCGGCAAGGGGCGGGGGTCCTCGGGGTCGGCCAGGGTGTCGCCGATGAAGGCCGACTCCACCCCGGCCACGGCGGCGATGTCGCCGGCCGCCAATTCCAGCACGGTCACCCGCTCCAGGCCCTGGTAGGTGTAGACCTGGGTCAGGCCGAAGCGTCCAGCGGGCTCGCCCTTCTTGAGCAGGGCGATCTGGTCGCCGGACTTGAGCTTGCCGCTGACGATCTTGCCCACGGCAATGCGCCCCACGTAGTCCGAGTAGTCCAGGTTGGTCACCAGGAACTGTAGAGGCGCCTCGGGGTCACAACTGGGGGGCGGGATATGGGCCAGGATGGCCTCGAAAAGGGGCTCCAGCCCCTTGCCCTGGCCGTCGGGATCGGTCAGGGCCACGCCGGCCTTGGCGTTGGTGTAGAGAATGGGGAACTCCAGTTGCTGCTCGCTGGCCCCCAGGTCTATCAGCAGGTCGTAGAGCTCGTTCTCGACCTCGGCGATGCGCCGGTCGGGGCGGTCAATCTTGTTTATCACTGCGATCAGGGGCAGGCCGTGCTCCAGGGACTTGGAGAGCACGAAGCGGGTCTGGGGCAGCGGGCCTTCCGAGGCGTCCACCAGGAGCATCACCCCATCCACCATGTTCAGGGTGCGCTCCACCTCACCGCCAAAATCGGCGTGGCCGGGGGTGTCCACGATGTTGAGCTTAACCCCCTTGTAGGTCACGGCCGTGTTCTTGGCCATGATGGTGATGCCCTTTTCCCGCTCCAGGTCCATGGAGTCCATGACCCGCTCGGCCACCTGCTCGTGGGCCTTGAATACCCCGCTCTGCCACAACATGGCGTCCACCAGGGTGGTCTTGCCGTGGTCCACGTGGGCCACGATGGCCAAGTTGCGCAGGTCTTCGCGTGTTCGAGTGTTTGTATTCATAATGCCAACTGAGAGAGTTGCGGGTTTGGGGGTCCCCAACCCCTCAGATACTCCTTTCTCCGCGATAACGTTTTTTGATGGCTTCTTTAATACCAGAAACCCCGGCCCATGAGGGGTCTGATACCAATATGCAATCAAAGCCATCCATGGCTTTGATTGCTGATCGGCCGGGCAAAAGCGTGATTTTGCCCGGCCTCCCGGGCGCTTACGCGCC
>JACRDC010000023.1 GCA_016218705.1 Desulfarculus sp. | reverse complement strand
GTCAGGTTTCCTCTGGGTACAGGCCTTACGGTATAGGCGGCCCAAGAAAGCCTAAGCGGTTTCTTTTTGTGTCCCGCTAGAGCCGCCCGGCCATACTGGCTTTGCCGATGCGGGTGCCGGCGCGGGGTGGACTCTCCGCCCCGGCGTGGGCAGGGGCCGCAGGTATCCCGTATTCTTTGCCGGGTTGGATCATAGCAGCCCCCTGCCGGTGCCCTAGGAATGGCCGGGCTAAGAGCGGGACACGGGGCTTGGGCGGCCAAAAAAGCAAAACCCACCGGCCAGAGGATGCCCAGATCAAGGAGCAACAACCTAATACTGTATGATTAGATGCTTTTATACCTTGGTGCTTGCCCCAGGGTTGCCGATTGCTGGGGTTCCAAGGGGGCGCGTGGCAGCCCCTTGGTCAAGGGCAGGGTCATACCCTGCCCGCGAAGTGGCTTCGTTGATTGTCATAAAATTGGTATGAAGACCCTTGTGTGGGCTGGCGGGCCTGGTTGCCTGGGCCAAGCGCCCCGAGGCAAAAGATGGATAAACGAAATGTGATTTAATAAATCAGCGGGGGATGCTGGCGCGGTGCTCGTCGTAGTCGCCCTGCTCGGCCCCGGGGTGGCAGGCCTTGCAGTTGCCCCGGCCGCCCACCGCCGGGCGGGCGAAGACCGCCTCGGCGATATCGTGGTGCTTGTGACGCAGGTAGGGCACCTCGCTGGGGCGCAGGGGGGTGGAGGAGCCCAGGCCGGACATGATCTTGCGGGAGCGCTTGCCGCCGGCGCGGTCGGCGGCGTTGGTTTCCAGGAAGGCCTTGATCTCCCGCAACTCAGCGTCGTTCAGAGACAGGCTCTCGCCGAAGTGGTTGCCCCGGCCCTCCAGGAGTTTGGTCCAGGAGGCCGCCGGCAGCAGGCAGGGAGGATAGACCATGTGGCACTGGCCGCAGGCCTGGGCGTGGAGCGGGTTGGGTGCCCAGCGGGCGGCGTGCTCCTTCTTGTTCCGGTGCTTGCGGCCATTGGCATCAGCCACCCCGGCGCCGGCCAGGCCCAGGGCCAGGGCCAATACCAGGGCCAGCAGCCGCCAATGGCCGGGCGCGAGCCTCATGGCACCTTGTCCTCCAGCCAGGAGTAGCAGGTCACCCCTGGCATGGCCTCCAACTGCAACAGCATCTCGTTCCATTGCTGGCCCGAGGGCACCAGCAGGGAGTACTTGTGCTTGACCGTGCCGCTCATCAGGCAGCGCTCGCGGCCGGCGAAGAGTATCTTGATGCCGTAGCTGTGCAGAAGCTCGCGCAACAGTTGGCGCACCCCGGTGTCGGTGGACTCCACGGTGAGGATGACGTACTGCTCGTGGGGGATGAGCCGGGCCAGGGGCCTGAGCAGGTTCAGGGCCACCAGCACCAGGCCCACGGCCACCAGGGACGGCCAGTACAGGCCGGCGCCCACGGCCAGGCCCACCCCCGTGCAGGTCCACATGGCCGCCGCCGTGGTCACCCCCCGGGCGCTGAGCGAGCCCTGGATGATGGCCCCGGCCCCCAAAAAGCCCATGCCGGCGATGGCGTAGGAGGGGATGCGTCCCGGGTCCAGCCGGAAGGAACTGGCGGTGCCCGCGGCCTCGAACATCTGGGCCAGGTGCAGGGAGAGGCTCATCAACAGGGCGCCGGCCATGGCCACCAGCATGTAGGTGCGCAGGCCGGCGGCCCGGCCGTGGCGCTCGCGCTCAAAGCCCACCAAGAGGCCTAGGCCGGCCGCCAGGACCATGCGCAGGATCATGGTTTGGTCGTCAACGTGCACGGCTGCCCTCCCGCTGGCCAAGGGAAATAAGATACCACGTCCGTTGCGGGCGGACTGGCCAATACTAACCAAGGCGGGGACGGCGGTCCAGGCAATTTTACCGGGAGATGGGCGGGAGAGGGCCGTCTGGGCGGCCCGGGGGGCGTTGGCGTCAAGCCTTGCGGCCCCTGGCCAGGCGTCTGGCCTTGGCCAGGGCGTAGACCAGGAGGAGCACCAGGGCCGTCCCCCACAAATACCAGGAGCCATGGGGGTAATCGTGCTTGGCCAAGGCCTTGACCCGGGGCAGGCCCTCCAGTTCCACCCCGGCCTCCTGGGCGGTCAGGTAGGCCAGGGCCACGAGCCCCTCGTAAAGTCCCTGGCCGTGGCGCCCCTCGCGCAGGTGGGGCACCAGGACCTTGTCGCGCACCTGGCCGGCGCGGGCCGGGCCCAGGCTGGCCGCCAGGCCCTGGCCCAGCTCGATGCGCACCCGGCGCTGGTCCACGGCCACCAGGACCAGGGCGCCCTTGTGGCCGATGTCCCAGGCCTGGTGCAGGCGCGGGGCCGCCTGCTCTATGGGCTCATTGTCCAGGGAGGGCAGGGTGGCGATCAGCACGGTCACGCCGGTCTTTTGCACCAGCTCCCGGGCGGCGGCCTCGATTTTGGGCCGGTAGGCGGGCTCCACCACCTGGGCGTGGTCGCCCAGGTGCCCGCTGGGCCGGGGCCACTCCTGGGCCAGGGCCGGGCCAACGCCCAGCGCGAGCATGGGCCAGAGGGCCAGGCCGGCCAGCCACCCCAGGCGGCCCCGGCCCGGCCTGGAGTTCACAGCCCCTCCTGGGCCAGCTCCTCCAGAAGCTCCTTTTGGCGCTTGGAGAGCTTGCTGGGCACCGTGATGTTGACCTTGACGTAGAGGTCGCCGCGCGTCCCGCCACCGTGGAACTTGGGCAGGCCCTGGCTTTTGAGGCGCAGGCGCGCCCCGTTTTGGGTGCCCTTGGGCAGCTTGACCGTGAGCGTGCCGCCCTCCAGGGTGCTCACCTCCAGATTGCCGCCCAGGGCGGCCTGGGTGAAGCTGACGGTCTTGCTCACCTCCAGGTCGTCGCCGTCGCGGGCAAAGGTGGGGTGGTCCAGCACCCGCACCCGGATGAAGAGGTCTCCGTCGCCGGCGGGGCCTGGCTCGCCCTTGCCGGCCAGCCTGAGCTTTTTGCCGGTGGGGATGCCGGCCGGCACCTTGACGCTCACCCGCTCCACCTGGCCGCCCCGGCGGTAGGAGACCATCTTGGTGGCCCCGTGGAAGACCTCCTCCAGGCTCACCGGCAGCTCGTAGATCAGGTCGGTGCCCCGCTGGGGGCCGGGGTGCTCGCCATAGGCCTGGCCGAAGTCGAAGCCGCCGCCGGCCTCGGGCCGGGGGCCGCCGCCGTGGAAGCTGTAGGTGCGGAAGCCCTGGGGGCCGCCGCGCCCGCCGCCGAAGATGCGCGAGAAGAAATCGCCGCCCAGGCCCATCTCGCGCAGCACGTCGTTTAGGTCGGAGCCGCGGTAGATGTCTTCCTGGCTGAAGCGCTGGCTGAAGCCCTGGCTGCCGAAGGTGTCGTATTGCTTGCGCTTCTCGGGGTCGCTCAAGACGGCGTAGGCCTCGCCCACCTCCTTGAACTTCTCCTCGGCGTTCTTGTCGTCCTTGTTGCGGTCGGGGTGGTATTTCAGCGCCAGCTTGCGGTAGGCCTTCTTGATGTCCTCGGGGCTGGCTGTCTTCTCCACGCCCAGGACCTGGTAGTAATCCTTGGCCATAGTGCTGGGGGACCTCTATTCCTTAGAAAGATGAGTGAACGGTTGACCTGGGACCTAAATCCACCCGGTTGCTAAATACTAAGTCCCCTCCCGGGGGCTGTCAAGGCAGGCCTAATGCCGATTATGCCGTGGTGTGGCAGGGTTGGCGCATCAGGCCCTCAGTGGGGGGGCATGTCGGCGCCGCTGTTCACCAGCTTTTCGCAGATGCCGTCCACCACCCGTTCCAGCTTCTGGGGGGTAAGGTTCAAGAGCCTGAGCGCCCCCCGGTCCAGCTCGGGCACCCAGGGGTCGCCGCCGTCGCCGTGGCCGTAGCCCCGCACCATGATGTCGGCCAGGTGCACCACGGCGGTGAGCAGGGGGGCCTTGCGGGCGCCCTCGGGCTGGTGGTGCCAGCGGATGGGGTCCATCAGCTCCTCGGGCAGCTTCCAGCTCTCGGCCAGCCACATGCCGATATGGCTGTGGTCAAAGCCCAGCACCTCATGCTCGGCCTGACGGATGCTCATGCCCTCCACCTCCACCAGCTCCACGATGGACTGCATGTCCTCGGTCATCTGGGCGCGCAGCACCACCTTGCCCAGGTCGTGCAGCAGCCCGGCCAGGCTGGCCTCCTCGGCGTCGGGCAGGTCCACCTGCTGGGCGATGAGGCTGGAGGCCGTGGCCACGCCCATGGAGTGCTCCCACAGGCCCTGGTCGCGGTCCTTCATCATGTCGAAGACGCTGGAGGTGAGAATCAGCCCCTTGACCACGTCGAAGCCCAGCAGCATCAGGGCCTGGGTCAGGGAGCCCACCTTGCGCGAAAAGCCGAAAAAGGCGCTGTTGGCCAGTTTGAGCACCTTGGCCGAGAGCACCTGGTCGCGGCTGATGAGGTTGCCGATATCGGCCACCGTGAAGCGCTTGGAATCCACGGCCCGGCTGATCTGCTCGATCATGCCTGGCAGGGTGGGCAGGTTCTTGAGCAGTTGTATCTTTTTGCGGGCCTCGGCCCGCTGGTCGCTCACGGCTTTTTCCTGTCTTTCTTGGAGTAGATGACCGGTGGCCCCTGGTATTCCTCCACGGGCTCGGGCGGGGGCGGGGGCGGGGGCTGGAGCCGGGGACGGGGGTAGCAGCCCTGGTGCAGGCGGCGGCGGTACATCTCGCGCAGGCCCATTAGCACCGGGTCGCTCTCCACCCGCGAGAAGCGTTTGAACAGCTCTGTTTCCATCTCGGCCAAGAAGGCCTGGCGCTCTTCCTCGGAGGCGAAGTGGTCGCCCTCCACCACCACGTCCTCCACCTCCATGCGCAAGAGCAGGCTCTTGACCTCGGGGGTGACGGTCTTGCCCTTGGGCATGAGCACCATGCCGTCCTGGCGGGCCACGTCCTGGGCCAGCACCTGGCCTTCCTGCAAGTCCTGTACGGGCAAGCGGATCATGGGGCTCCTTCCCCGCCGGGCGACTCTGGCGGCCCAGGCTTACCTAAATCCTAGCAAAGCGCCGGCCCGGCCACAAGGGCGCTGGCCGCTTGGGGGCCAGGAGGGCCTGTGCTATATTGCGGTCGGCCCCTCGTTGAGGGCCGGCGGGGCGGGTCCAGGAGAGAAAGGACGGCAGCGGAGTGATCGCCGAGTTCGTCAACCTCAAGCAGGCGGGGGTGAGCCGGGAGCAGGCCTTGGCCCGCCTGGCGGCCTGGCACCAGGCCCAGGGACATGGGGTGCTGATACTGGCCGTAGACGAGCACCAGGCCCAGGAACTGGACCGCCTGCTGTGGACCGTGGACCCGGCCTCCTTCGTGCCCCACGCCCTGGCCGGCGGCCCGGACCAGGAGAGCGAGCCGGTCTTGATCGTCAGCCAGCCCCACAACCCCAACGCCGCCACGGTGCAACTGCTCACCGCGCCTGAGCAGGCCCCGGCCCCGGGGGTGGAGCACCTGGTATTCCTGGTGCCCGCCCAGGAGGGGCCGGAGCTGTTGGCCTATCGCCAGCGCTACAAGGAGCTTTCCCAGACGCCGGGGATTGAGATGCGCCACACCACCCGCCTGCCTGGGTGAGCCTGTATACCCGGGGCAATTACGTTGCCTGGACGGCAATTGAATGGGTAGACTTTAGGCATGCCAGATCAACGGCCACAAGATCATGACACGGGACGCTTCGTGCGGGCAACCGTCGGCGACCACGCCGGATGGGCCTATGTGCCCAAGGCCCTGCCGCCGGCCCTGGAAATGGACCTGCCCCTGGTCAATGCGCTGTCCAAGGCTGACCGCGCCCTGGGTGAGTTGGCCGGCCTGGCCCGCAACCTGCCCAACCCCTATTTGCTCATCAACCCTTTTGTATATAACGAAGCCGTGCTGTCCTCGCGCATCGAGGGCACCCGGGCCGAGGTGGAGGACCTCTACTTTTTCCAGGGCAGACAGGGCGTTCTGCCGGGCATGTCCCCTGCCCACCCTCCAGGAGACATCCAAGAGGTGATGAACTACGTCACGGCCATGGAATACGGCCTGGAGCGTCTGGACTCGCTGCCCATGAGCCTGCGCCTGATGCGGGAACTACACCAAATCCTGCTTGAGGGGGTGCGAGGCGACCACTCGGACCCAGGCAACTTCCGCAGGGTCCAGAACTGGGTGGGTGGGGAGCAGTTCAAGGACGCCATCTATGTGCCCCCGCCGGTGCCGGAGATGCTGACGGCCCTGGATGAGTTGGAAAAGTACCTTCACCAGGAAAACCACCTGCCGTCCCTGGTGCGCCTGGCCCTGATTCACTTCCAGTTCGAGGCCATACATCCCTTCATAGACGGCAACGGCCGCATCGGCCGCCTGCTGACAATACTGCTGATGGTCAACTGGAAGCTGCTGCCGCTGCCGCTGCTCTACCTCAGCGCCTTTTTCGAGCGCCATCGTCAGCGCTACTACGATCTGTTGTCGGGTGTCAGCCAAAAGGGCCAATGGAGGCCATGGGTGGAATTTTTCCTGAGCGGCGTGGCCCGCCAGGCCCAGGAGGCCCTAGACCTATCCACGCGACTGATGGATTTGCAGGCCCATTGGCGCGCGCAATTGGTGGGCCAGCGGGTGCCAGCAGGCGTCCTGGGCTTGGCGGACCAGCTTTTCCGGGAGCCCATCATGAGTGTGTCCCAGGCCAGGGACACCCTGCAGGTTTCCTACCAGACCGCTAGCCGTTATATCAATCGCCTCGTAACCTTGGGTATTCTGACCCCAAGGGGTGAGTCAGGCTATGATAGGCTCTATGTGGCCCGGGACATTCTGCGAGCCTCCAGGGCCGACCAATCACCCACCCGCGGCTAGTTTTTCCATTTTGGGCCGATTTTGGCTATTTGACCCCGGCAAATAGCCAAACCTGGATAATCTACCCACGTCCTAGTATATGCATGGCGCGCTGGCGACGCCCGGCCCCGCCCGCGTTGCCGCCCGGCGAGCCATCGGCCGCGGCGGGAGGCGGCCGGGTCAGCCATGGGGGGCCGCAACAGGGCAAAGTTGCTCAGGTACCAGGCCCCCCAAGTCTTTTCGGCCTGATTCCCCTTGCCCTGGGGCGGATCATCGGGTATAAGAGCGTCTTCGTACCCTACAAATTTTTGCCGAGGTTATAGATGGGCAGCGTAATCAAGAAGCGCCGCAAGAAGATCCGCCGCCACAAGCACCGCAAGCTGCTTAAGCGCACGCGTCACCAGCGCCGCAAGTAGTCGCCGCTGGCGGGGCATTGCCCCGCCGGGCGTCACTAGCCGGGTGGCGCGCGCCCCTGGCTGGTCTTGCCGCTGACGTGGAATTGCCGCCGGACCTTCGGGCTGAGCCATACGGGCGGGGATAAACCCCGCTCCTACATTGAAGAACGATCTTCTTGATGTAGGGGCGTGGTTTATCCCCGCCCGTGTTTTCAGGCGCCAAGACCGCCAGTCCAGGGCCAGGCCCTCTTGGCGCTAGGCGGCGTCATCGCGGTTATGGTCGTGGGCATGTCGGGTGGACCCGCCGGCGGGCGCTTGGGAGGGGGCTGGCCCGGCCGTGGCCGCTCAGTGCCCCATCAGGGTGGTGATCTGGCCGCGGTAGATGTCGGCCTGGGCCAGCACTTGGGAGACGAAGTCCCGGGTCTCCTCGATGTCCGGCACCGCGCCGCCGGCCCGCTGCACCTTGCCCGGTCCGGCGTTGTAGGCGGCCAGGGCCAGCACCATGTCGTCCTGGAAGGTCTTCTTGAGGCTGGAGAGGTAGCGGATGCCGGCCCGCAAATTGGCCTCGGGGTCGGCGGGGTTGTTAAGGCCCAGCTCCTCGGCGGTGGCCGGGGCGATCTGCATCAGGCCCTTGGCCCCTTTTTGGCTCTCGGCGTTGGTATCGAAGCCGCTCTCCACGTGCACCACGGCCATGACCAGGGCCGGGTCCATGCCTTCACGCTCGCTCAGGCGGCGCACCACCGGCCAGTAGCGCCGGGGGGCCTCGGCCAGGTCGGCTTCCCGCCAGGGGTGCCGGGGGGCTTCGGCCAGGGGGGGCTCCTGCCAGGGACGTTGGGGGGCCAGGCGCGGGGGGGCGGTCTTGACTTCGGCCACCCAGTCGGCGGGACGGTCCGAGGACACAGGCTGGCCGTGCAGGCAACTGGCTGCCAGAAGCAGCCCGGCGGCCAAGGCAAGCACCCCGAAGAGGGTCAGCAGGGATGCCAGACGGGTATGTAGGCGATGGGGTTCGGCCATAATTGGTCAGGACCTCGCCCAGAAATATATAGGCAGGATGCGACCTGTCAAGAAGGCTGATCGCCAGGGCGCATGTGCATTGATGATTTGGTGCGTTATCGCAGCGACTTATCGCACCAAAAAAATTGTTTGACTTGCCGGCTCGGACCCGATTAACCTATCTGCCCGGGTATTTAGCTTAAAAGGCAGTAATCACGAGGGGATGTCATGCAAGAGCCAGAGAGGCTGCGCCAGGCGGCGGCGGCGGTACAAGGGCGCATGCCGGCCGGTTTCCGGCCCCGGGTGGGCCTGACCCTGGGCACGGGCCTGTCGGGCTTGGCCAGTAAAATCCAGGTGAAGGCCCGGGTGCCCTACGCCGAGATACCCGGCCTGCCCGTCTCCACGGTCCAGAGCCACCAGGGCGAGCTGGTGCTGGGCAGCCTGGGGGGGGTGGCGGTGGCCGCCCTGGCCGGGCGTTTTCACCTCTACGAGGGCTACTCGCCCCTGGAGGTGGTGCGCGGGGTGCGCCTCTTGGCCGAGCTGGGGGTGGAGGCCATGGTCTTCACCTGCGCCGCCGGCGGCCTGGACCCGGCCATGCAAGCCGGACGGGTGATGCTCATCAAGGACCACATCAACCTCACCGGCCAGAACCCGCTCACCGGCCCCAATTTCGACGCCTGGGGCGAGCGCTTCCCAGACATGAGCCAGCCCTACGACCCCGGCCTCCTGGCCCTGGCCCGCCGGGCGGCGCAAGACCAGAAAATAACCCTGTATGAGGGCGTTTACGTGGGGCTGCGCGGGCCCTCCATGGAGACCCCGGCCGAGACGCGCATGCTGCGCATCCTGGGGGCCGACGCCGTGGGCATGTCCACGGTGCTGGAGGTGATCGCCGCCCGCCACCGGGGGCTAAAGGTGCTGGCGTGCGCCGCCATCAGCAACGTCAACATCCCCGAGGACATGCAGCCGGCGCCCATCGAGCTGGTCATCGAGAACGCCAGCAAGGCCGGCGCCGGCCTGGAGGCCATCATCGCCGGGGTGCTAGCGGGGATGCAAGGCCAGTAGCCGGGGCGCGGCCCTGGTGGTACAAAGGCCCCCAGGCCCGGCTCCATCCACGAGACAACCAGAGGTACCAGCATGCGTTTCTGGCCCATAGTGCTCCTGGTCATCTCCAACGTCTTCATGACCTACGCCTGGTACGGGCACCTCAAGGACCTGCGGGCCATGCCGCTCATGGCGGTGATCGCCATCAGTTGGGGCGTGGCCTTCTTTGAGTATTGCCTACAGGTGCCGGCCAACCGTATGGGCACGGCCTACTTCACCCTGCCCCAGCTCAAGATCATGCAGGAGGTCCTGAGCATGATCGTCTTCGCCGGCTTCTGCGTCTTCTACATGAAGCAGGAGCTGACCCTGGACTACCTGTGGGCCAGCCTGTGCCTGGCCGGGGCGGCCTTCTTCATGTTCCGCAATCTGCCAGCGGCGGGGTAGGGGCCGGTGCTTGGGCGGGCGTATAGGGGCCGGGCTTGACTGTTGTCATGGCTGGGCGCCCATGGCTCCCGCCGCGAGGCTAATCATAAGGAATAGTTGTCATTGCGAGGAGCGTTAGCGACGAAGCAATCTCCCGTTTCGTTCTCAACCAATTCCGCGCCACAAAAGAGCGAAGCGGGAGATCGCCTCGCCGGGCTCGCCATGACCGTATTTTCTTGATATGGGTAAGCACCCCTGGGAGACCGCAACCAGGCTAAAGAGGTTTTCCATGGGAGCCGTGGAAAAGGCCCCCGTTAAACCCTTGGAGCACCTTCCCTTGCCAGAACTCTGCATACACAACGGCACCATCCTGACCATGGATGAGCCCGGCGCCATCATCGAGGACGGGGCCTTGCTCATCCATGGCGGCCGCATAACCTATTGCGGCCCCCGGGGCCAGATGCCCGCTTGCCCCGGGGCGCGGCTGCTGGACGCCCGGGGCGGGCTCATCCTGCCTGGGCTCATCAACGGCCACACCCACGCCGCCATGACCCTCATGCGCGGGCTGGCCGACGACTTGCCCCTGGAGCAGTGGCTTACCGAGCACATCTTCCCCGCCGAGCGCAACCTGACCCCAGAAGCCGTGTACTGGGGCAGCATGCTGGCCTGCGCCGAGATGATAAGGGGCGGCACCACCTGCTTCTGCGACATGTATCTCTTTGCCCACGACGTGGCCCGGGCTGTGGATCAGGCCGGCCTGCGCGCCGTCATCGGCGAGGTGATCTACGACTTCGACTCCCCCAGCTACGGGCCTTTGGAAAACGGCTTCGCGGTGAGCCAGGACCTGGTGCGCCAGTACCAGGACCACCCCCGCATCAAGGGCGCCATCATGCCCCACGCCCTGTACACCTGCTCGCCCAGCCTCTTGGAGCGGGCCGGCCAGATGGCCCAGGACCTGGACTGCGACCTGAACATCCACATGTCCGAGACCCTGCACGAGACCAACACCATCGTGGAGCGCCACGGCGCGCGCCCCCTGGCCCACGCCGCCAGCCTGGGCCTGGTCAACCAGCGCCTGTGGATAGACCACGCCGTGGACTTCAACGCCGACGAGATCGAGCGCCTGGCCCAGGCCGATTGCCGTATTTCGCTCCTGCCCGAGTCCAACATGAAGCTGGCCTCGGGCCTGGCCAACCTGGGGCGCATGCTCAAGTGCGGCCTCAAGCTGTCCCTGGGCACCGACGGCTGCGCCAGCAACAACGACCTGGACATGTTCGGCGAGATGGACTCCTGCGCCAAGGTGCACAAGGCGGCGGTGCTCAACCCCCAGGTGCCCCAGGCCCGCACGGTGCTGGAGCTGGCCACCCGCCGGGGCGGCCAGGTCTTCGGCCAGCCCGGCCTGGGGGTGCTGCGCCAGGGCGCCCTGGCCGACGTCATCGTGATGGACATGGACCAGCCCCACCTGACCCCCCTGTACAACCCCTACAGCCACCTGGTCTACGCGGCCAGCGGCGCCGACGTGCTGCACAGCGTCTGCCACGGCCAGGTGCTCATGGAAGACCGCCGGCTGTTGACCATGGACGAGGACGAGGTGCTGGCCAAGGCACGGGAACAGGCCCGGCTGCTCACCGGCCGGGAGGTGCTGTAATGGCCGATGACCTGCTGGTCAAGGGTGGCCCCCTGTGGGCCGGGGTGGGGCTAAGCTGGTCCCAGGGCGCCGTGGCGGTCAAGGACGGCCTGGTCACCTACGCCGGCTCGGCGGATGGCTACCAGCCGCCCGCGCCGCCGGCCAAGGTGCTGGACAGCCAGGGCGGCCTGATACTGCCCGGGCTGGTCAACGGCCACACCCACGGGGCCATGACCCTGTTCCGGGGCCTGGCCGATGACCTGCCCCTGGAGGCCTGGCTGCACCAGCACATCTTTCCCGCCGAGGCCAAGTGGGTCAACCCCGAGATGGTGGAGCTTTGCACCCTCTTGGCCGCTGGCGAGATGCTGCTCAGTGGCACCACCACGGTCTGCGACGCCTACTTCTGCATGACCGCCGCGGCCCGGGCCTATGGCCAGGTGGGCATGCGGGCCATCGTCTGCCAGGGCGTCCTGGACTTCCCGGCCCCCGGCGTGCCCGACCCCGGCCAGAAGTTCGCGGTCTGCCGGGACTTTCTGGAGTACTGCCAGGGGCGCTGGCCCCTGGTGAGCGCCGGGCTCTTTGCCCACTCCTGCTACACCTGCTCGCCGGCCACCCTGCAAGAGACCAGCCGCCTGGCCGCCGAGCATGGCGTGCCCTGGTTCACGCACCTGTCGGAGACCGTGCACGAGATCTACACCATGCGCCAGCGCTTCGGGGCCGACCCGGCCCAGCACCTGGCCAACCTGGGCATCCTGGAAAGCCTCAAGGCCGGCGTGCACGGGGTCTGGCTGGACGCCGAGGAGGCGGCGCTGTTGGCCCGGGCGGGGGTGGGGATCATCGCCTGCCAGGAGTCTGAGATGAAGCTGGCCTCGGGCACCTGCGACATCCCCGGCCTGCTGGCCGCCGGCGTCACCGTGGGCCTGGGCACCGACGGCGCGGCCAGCAACAATGATCTCTCGATGATCGGGGAGCTGGGCTTCGCCAGCCGGGCCGCCAAGCTGGACACCATGGACCCCACGGCGCTCTCGGCGGTGCAGACCCTGGACCTGGCCCTCACCGGCTCGGCCCGCTGCCTGGGCCTGGAGGGCGTGGTGGGCCGCCTGGCCCCGGGTTTCGCTGCCGACCTGGTGGTCTTGCAGGCCTTAGCCCCCCACCTGACGCCTATGTACGACCCAGCCTCGGCCCTGGTCAACCAATGCCGGGGGGCCGACGTGCGCCATGTGCTGGTGGCCGGCCGCCAGGTGGTGGCCGACCGCCAGGTGCTGACCTTCGATTTGCGCGAGGTCATGGCCCGGGTGCGCGGCCTGGCCCGCCAGGTGGCGGGGCCGGGGGCCTGATAGCAAGCTGCCCTCTGCCATGACCCAACTGGCGCCGGCGGGAGCCGCCAGGTCTGGTTCCTGGCGCGGCCCCACCCGACCCGTTTACGCCCGCGGCGGCTCGCCGCCCGCCTGGCGGTACGCGCGGTGTCATCTCTGTGGTAGTCTGGGGCTGGCGTCCCTCACCTTGGCCAGGATATGCCCATGCCCACCCTCTCCGTGGCCCTGATCTGCCAGAACGAAGAGGCCAACCTGCCGGCCTGGCTGGCCGCCGTGGCCGGCGTGGCCGACCAGGTCGTGGCCGTGGACTCGGGCTCCAGCGACGCCACCCTGGAGGTCCTGCGCCAGGCCGGGGCCGTGGTGCTTGAGCGCCCCTGGAGCGGTTACACCGGCCAGCGCAACGCCGCCGCCGATCTCTGCACCGGCGACTGGATACTCTTCCTGGACGCCGACGAGCGCCCCGACGCCGAGCTGCGCCAGGCCCTCTTGGCCCTCAAGCAGGGGCCGGAGCCCCGGGAAGCCGGCTTCGAGCTGGGCTTCAAGGTGTTTTTCTTCGGCCGGCACCTGGCCCACGGCGGCTATGGCCAGGAGCGCCATCTGCGCCTCTTTCGCCGGGGGGCGGGCCGCTGGCAGAGCCGCGAGGTACACGAGCGCCTGGTGGTGGAGGGCACCGTGGGCCTCATGCCCGGCAAGGTGGAGCATTACTCCTACCACAGCGTGGGACAGTACCTCAGCCGTCTGGAGCGCTACAGCGCCCAGGCCGCCCGCCAGATGCAGGCGGCGGGCCGGCGGGCCACGGGGCTTTCGGCCTGGGGGCACGCGGCCTGGGCCTTTGTGAACCGCTACCTGTTGCGCCTGGGCTTTCTGGACGGCTTCGAGGGCTACCTGGCCGCCCGCCTGGAGGCCCTCTACACCCTGGTAAAGTACGCCCGCCTGCGCGAGCTGGCCCGGGGCATCGAGGACCGGCCATGAGCAAAAAGCGATGGGTATTGGCCTGGGTACTGGCCCTGGTTTTGGCCCTGGCCGCTCCGGGCCTGGCCAAGGCCGACGACCTGGACCAGGCCTTCAAGGAGGCCAAGAAGGCCGCCGAGGCCCGCGACCCGGCGGCCAGCCTCAAGGCCCTGCGCAAGGCCACGGCGCTGGTCTGGGAGCGCCTGCCCTTCGGGGTGCTGGAGGTGCACCTCCTGGCCGCGCCGCCGGCGGGCTACGGCCAGTACCTGCCCCGGGTGGACAACCAGTACCGCCAGAGCGAGCCCATGATCCTGTACATGGAGCCGGTGGGCTTCAAGGTGCGCTTTGAGCCCAAGGAGGGCACCTACACCTACAACCTCACCTCGGACTTCAACCTCATTGACGCCTGGGGCCGGGTGGTGGGCGGACGGCGGGACTTCGGGCGCTTCGGCGGCCAGTCCCAGCAGTTCCCCGACCGCTTCCCCCTGTCCTTCACCTACAGCCTCTCGGGCCTGCCGCCTGGCGACTACCGCGTGGAGACCACCCTGCGCGACCTTTTGGGGGGCAAGTCCCACACCGTGGTGACGTCCTTCAAGATCGTGGGGCCGTAGAGGGGGCGTAGCAGAACCGCGCACATAGTGGCTGGGCAGGCTATATGTCACATTAGTTTCGATGCCAATCCCACACAAAAGGCAAAGGCCTTTATTTGGCAGCATGCTCAAGGATATAATTTGTTATAAACTCGCTACTAAAGCCTAGAAATGCTAGGCAAAGTTTTGAACCAAAGTCGGCGCGCTTGTTTGCTTCTTCCTGCAAATTGGCCGATTCCGGTATTTTCCAAATCTGGCGACAAACAATATTGTCTACAATGTCATCTGCTAGCCCAAAACGCCCAAGTGTAATATGATCACCAGCGTTAATATTGGGAATAGTTGCGGTTGGCTTGCTGGCCAGTGATGAAAGGCTCTTGCTGACCTCTTTATTGGCGTAATGAAAAGTTACCTTATGCCTAATCCGCTCTACATATTGATTAAATTCACTCCACTCGTTGCCACCCTTAGTGCAGTTAATCAGCTTAGCATAAGAAGCTTGTGCATACTGAGAGCAACGATCAATTCTATCCTTTAAGTAGTCAATTCCTTGTATTTCTTGGATCAGCTTTAATCCTTCATTTAGGTGCCCACATTGGAGCCTGACGAAATATAATTCCGCCCCCCATTGTGTCTGTTTGCTTGGGCTTGATGGGTTGTTTTTACAATGAGATAGACATATATTGGCAAGAGCTAAATCATTGCTTGCCATCATCAAACGCACAATTAACGAAGCGTGATCGCCAGAATTAATTAGTCTTTGTACATCGACATATATCGTGCGAGTTCTTGGCATAATCACTAAGCCGGTTTATGTTTCTGGTTTCAAGCTTTCCATTATAATCTAGTATCCGGTGGTTGTTAAGGTGGTATGTTTCACCTGAAACGCTTGTTTGATACCTTCAGCCACTACTTCCTACGTACTTTCCATTCGCCTTCCGATTTCCCGGTACAACTCCAGGTAGGCCCCGGCCATGGCCAGTGCGGGAGCGCCGCCCGACCCGTCCTTGCCCGCGGCGGCCCCCGGCCTCAGCGCTCCCCACCCTCGCCGCGCAGCCTGGCCTCCAGAGCGTTCTGGAGCTTGTAGACCAGGGCCTGTTGGGCGGCGGGCAGATTGACGTAGTGGCCGCCGATGCGCACCCACCTGGGCCGGCTCCCGCACGCCGGCCACCAACGGCTTGGTGTCCGCCTGGTTGTCAGAACCCCGTGAGGGTCAGCACCTCGGCCAGACCGGCCCGCGAGCTGCGGAAGCCGTTCACCGGGGCCTGGGTGTCGGGATATCCCAGGGCCACGCCGATCACCAGCCGCTCGCCGGCGGCCAGGGGCAAATGCCGGCGCACCACCTGGGGGTAGCGGGCCAGGGCGGCCAGCACGCAGGTGGCCAGGCCGCGCTCGCTGGCGGCCAGGCACAGGGCGGCGGTGAAGGCCCCGGCATCCAGCACCACGTAGGGGGTCTGGCCGGCGGGCACGGTGACGAAGACCAGGGCCGGCGCGCCGAAGGCGTTGAAGTTATTGGCGTAGTGGGCTGAGCGCTTGTCCTTGTCCTCGCGTCCGATGCCCAACACCTTGAACAGCTCGATGCCCAGGCCCCGGTAGCGCTCCATCAGCGCCCCCTCGAAGGAGGGCGGCATGGGCACCTCGGGCTCCTCGGCCTGGCCGCCGGTGAGGGCCGCCACCAGTCCCTGGCGGATGGCCAGGGCGGTCTGCCCGCCAGCGGCGTGCACCCGCCAGGGCTGGGTGTTACCCCAACTGGGCACCCGCTGGGCCAGGGCCACCAGCTCGCGCACGGTATCCTCGGCCACCGGAGTAGGTAAAAAGCGCCGGCAGGAATAACGGGCCTGCATCACGTCCTTGAACTCCACGCCTTGCCTCCGTTTTTTCTGCCCCCGGCTGGGGCGGGGGGGAAAACCAGGTTATCGCCATACAACGGCCCTTACCTGGGCCTCAAGGCTCCTTGCGCACGAAGCGCCCGGCCAGGTGTGCGAAGTCGGGCTGGTCCGCGGCCATCATCACCGCCCGGCGCTCGTCCTCCAACTGGCCGGGTAGCCCCGCCCGGCCGGCCCGGTTCAAGAGGGCCTTGCTGGCGGCCAGGGCCTGGCGCGGTCCCTGGGCCAGGCGCCCGGCCAGCTCCAGGGCCACGGGCATCAACTCATCGGGCTCCACCACCCGGTGCAGCAGGCCCAGGGCCAGGGCCTGGCTGGCCGAGAGCACCCGGTTAAGCATAAGCATCTCGCTGGCCCGGGCCAGCCCCACCAGCCGGCCCAGGCCCAGGGTGGTGCCGGCGGCCGGCACCAGGCCCACGGCCAAAAACCCCGGCACCAGCCTGGCCCCCGGCACTGCCACCGCCAGGTCGCAGGCCAGGATCCAGGCCAGGCCGGCCCCCGAGGCCGCGCCGCCCACCGCCGCCACCACCGGCTGGGGCATGCTGGTGAGCGCGATCACCGCCCGGCTGACCCATTTGGTGTAGCCCTCGAAGACCGGCGAGGCCCCGGACCCGGGGTGATCCTCCAGGTATTGTTGGGCCTTGACGATGTTGCCCCCGCCCGAGAAGATGGGGCCGGCCCCGGTGAGCACCACCGCCCTGGCCTGCCTGTCCAGGGCCAGGCCCTCCAGGGCCGCCACCAGCTCCGGGCCCAGGTCCTCGTCCATGGCGTTGGCCGTGGCTGGGTTGTCCATGGTCAGGACGGCCACCGGCCCTTGCCGCTCCAGTCTGATATAGCGATATGCCACGCTGCCTGCCTTTCGCCGCCGGACATCCCCGCCGCCGGTCCTCACCTAGCCCAGGTTGCCACAGGCGGCGGCCACAGGCAAGTCATGGCCAACGGCCAAGCCGGCCATAAAACCCCCACTTGCGAATTGGTGTTTGTGCTACACTAGACCATCAGGAGTTCCGCAAGGCGGCGCGAAAGGCCCGTGAAGGCGGCGGGAAGTGGGGCCACTTCCCGCAAGGCATTGACCAGCCGGCAGGTTTTTTCGGGCACCCCTTGCTGGGGACCCTGGGGTTGCCGCAAGGCCGCGGGCGTCTTGCGGGTGGCGCACACCGGACAAGAAAAGGACTTCGAGAGGGCATGAACATTTACGTCGGCAATCTTCCCTACAATTGTGATGACAACGCCCTGCGCGAGCTGTTCGGCGAGGCGGGACAGGTCAGCCAGGCCAAGGTCATCACCGACCGCTACTCCGGCGCTTCCCGTGGCTTCGGGTTCGTGGAGATGCCCTCCTCCGAAGAGGGGCAGGCGGCCATCAGCCGCTTCAACGGCTACAACATGGGCGGACGCACGCTCACGGTCAACGAAGCCAAGCCCCGCGAGGGCGGTGGCGGCGGTGGCCGGGGCGGCGGCGGTGGCGGCCGTGGCGGCGGCGGTGGTGGCCGCGGCGGCGGCGGTGGCCGGGGCGGCGGCGGCGGTGGCGGCGGCCGGGGCGGCTACGGCTACTAATGCGGCGCTAGAACCAGGGGGAGCGGGAGGCCAAGGGCCTTCCGCTCCCCCGCAGCTTGCGGCCCGGCGCGGCCCGCCCGGGCCAGGCCCTGGAGGCGGCTTGACCAGCGCCCAGGACCCCCAGGAGCCCCTGCCCGTGGTGGATGGCCAGGACCGCCCCCAGGGGACGCGGCCCCGCTGGCTCATCCACCGCGACGGCCTGCCGCACCGCGCGGTGCACGTGCTGGTCTTCGACGGCCAGGGACGGCTCTACCTGCAACGCCGCTCCCCGGACAAGGACACCTTTCCCGGCCGCTGGACCAGCTCGGCCAGCGGCCACGTGGACCCCGGCGAGGACTACGGCCAGGCCGCCCGGCGCGAGCTTCTGGAGGAGTTGGGCCTGTAGGAGCCCCTGACCTGGCTGGGCAAGATCGCGGCCCAGCCGGCCACGGGCATGGAGTTCAGTGCCGTGTACCGCGCCCAGACCGCCCAGACCCCCCAACCCAACCCCAGCGAGATCGCCGAGGGGCGCTTCTTCACCCCCGCCCAGGCCCTGGCCCTGGCCCGGGACGGCCAGGAGGCGGTGCCGGGCCTCAAGCTGGTGCTGGCCCTGGCCTTGGCGCCCGCCGCCTGAGGGCGGAAAACCCGGGTGCCCCCAGCCCGGCTGACCACAAAATACAAGGCAAAACACGATGGGTTGGGGCGCGGAGGGCGGGGACGGCCCCCCGCGCCGCCAGCCCTAGGGCTTGACCAGGGCCTGGAACAGGCAGGACATGGACTTCATGCCCGCGCCGATCCACAGGGCGTCCATGATGTCGGCGTCGCTGAAGCCCAAGGCGCGCACGCCGTCGAAGTCGGCGTCGCCCAGGGCCTCGGGGGTGCGCAGGGCCTTCTGGGTCAACAGCAAGAGGGCCTTCTCCTTGCCGTCCAGGGGGGCCTGGCTGGGGTCGTCGTGGATGGCCTCCAGGTCCACGTCGCTCAGGCCCACGCTCTTGAGCAGGTTGCCGTTGAGCCCCACGCAGAAGGCATAGCCCTGGTCGGCGGCCGAGAGGTAGCGGATCAGGGCCTGGAGCTGGAAGCTCAGCTTGGGGTGGGCCAGGAAATGCTTGATGAAGCCGGCCTGCAACGACACCAGGGCCGGGCTGGCGCTGAGCATCTGCAGGGGCGCCGGCACCCCGATCTGGGGCGGGAAGACCTTGTAGGCCTGGGCCACGTCGCCGGTGGCCTGTTCGGGGGCGATGGTTTGCAGTCTGAACATGGTTTCCTCCTAGTCAGTGGGTTGAACCGTCAGTCTCGGCCCGCCGTCCCGGGGACGGGGGCTCACTTGCCCTTCTGGGGCTTGGGCGGCAGGGACAGCGCGTAGTCATAGGACCGCCGCAGCCACCGCCGCCAGGCCGGCCCGTCCCGCGCCTGGCGGCCGGGCAGGCTGACATACTCCTTCATGCGGCGGCCCGGGAAGGGCTCGAAGACCTGGGCCCCGGGGAAGGCGGCCATGATCTCCTCCTGCTCCGGCCCGGGGGGCAGGCGCAGGTTGATGTATTCACCAAAAACCCCGGCGAACATGTGGCTGCCGGCGAACCAGGCCGGGCAGCCGAACATGGGACGCGGGTGGGCCTCCAGGCCGGCCAGGGACTCTTCCAGCAAGTGGGCCAGTTGGGGATCGGCCTTGGGAAACTTCATGGGACCCTCCTCGTCGCCTGCTAGTAGACCGGTTTACTAGTGGGCGGACAAAAATTTTTAGCCGGCCAGCAGGCGGCCAAAGACCATCCGCTGAAAATTATCCAGGGGTGCCAAGTCCTTGCAGGCCTTCATGCGGATCAAGGCCCCCTGCCAACTGGCGATGATGAAGTAGGCCAGGGCCGCGGGGTCGCTGCCGGGGGGCAGGTCGCCGGCCCGCAGGGCCTGCTCCAGCACCCGGGCCACGCGGCTGGCCATGAAGTCAATGGCCTGGCAGAGCTTTTGCCCAAAGGCCGGGCTCAGGTCGCCCATCTCCTGGGCCAGGTTGCCCACCGGGCAGCCGCCGGCGCAGCCCTGCTGGCCGAAATATTCCTGAAACCCGGCGAAGAAGCGCTCCAGGCGGACCAGGGGGGGCTGGCTTTCATCGTCCAGGACAGCCTCGGCCTGCTGCCGCCAAAAGGCGCCGAAAAACTCGATCAGCGCCAGGCCCAGGTCTTCCTTGCTCTTGAAATAAAAGTAGAAGGAGCCCTTGGGCACCCCGGCGGCCTGCAAGATTTCCTGGATGCCGGTGCGGTTGTAGCCCTGGCGGTGGATGAGCTGGGCTGCGGTCTCCAGGATGCGTTGGCGGGTGGCGGTGGTCATGGCGCTCCGGGGTGCTTGGCTACGGCCCAATAATAGACCGGTCGTCTAGACATGTCAAGGACGATTACTACGCATTTCAGATCAGACGTATAGTTTTTCGGCGTATTTCCCCTGGGTACAACCCTTACCGTTTCAGCGGCCCAAGAAAACCTAAGCGGTTTCTTTTTGTGTCCCGCTAGAGCCGCCCGGCCATACTGGCTTTGCCGATGCGGCTGCCGGCGCGGGGTGGACTCTCCGCCTTGGCGTGGGCAGGGCCGCAGGGACCCCGAATCCCTTCCCGGGTGGATCATGGCAGCCCCCTGCCGGTGCCCTAAGAATGGCCGGGCTAAGAGCGGGACACGGGGCCTGGGCGGCCAAAAAGCAAAACCCGCCGGCCAGAGGATGGCCGGATCAAGAGCCAACAACCTAATACTATTATGATGGTTGTTGGAATAGTATCTTCCCCGCCCGCCCCTTTCCGGTAAATCAAGACGGCGGAAATCAAGTTGGCGCCGTGTAATTGCCGGCCAATCTAATCCCGGTCCAGCACCGCCCGCACCTGGCTCAAGAGCTCCAGGCGGCGGAAGGGCTTGGAGACATAGCCCCGGGCCCCGGCCTCCAGGGCCTGCCGGACCTGGCCGGCCACCGCGTAGCCGCTGGCGATGACCACCCTCTGGCCGGGGGCCAGGGCCAAGAGCCTCTCCAGGCACTTCTGCCCGCCCATGCCCGGCATGCCCAGGTCCATGACCACCAGACCGGGGGGCTGGGACATGCCGGCGAAGACCTCCAGGGCCTGCTCGCCGCTGGCCGCCGTGAGCACCCGGTAGCCCGCGCCCTCCAGGATGCGTCCGCCCACCTGGCGCAGGGGCTCCTCGTCGTCCACCAGGAGGATGGTTTCGCTGCCTCGCAGGCCCTCCTCGTCCAGTTCCTGCTCCGGCGCGGCCCCCGGCGGGGCCTGTTCGGTATAGACGGGCAGGTAGATCTTGAAGGTGGTGCCCAGGCCCGGCTCGCTGTAGCAGAAGACGTGCCCCCGGTGGACCTTTACGATGCCGTAGACCATGGACAGACCCAGGCCGGTGCCCTTGCCCACCCCCTTGGTGGTGAAGAAGGGGTCAAAGGCCTTGTCGCGGGTGGCGGCGTCCATGCCTTGGCCGCTGTCGGAAACCATGAGCAGCGCGTAAGCCCCGGGCGGTACCTCGGGGTGCTGGCTGGCGTAGACCGGGTCCAGGCTGACGTTCTGGGTCTCGATGACCAGGCGGCCTCCCTGGGGCATGGCGTCCTGGGCGTTGGTGGCCAGGTTCAGGAGCACCTGCTCCAGTTGGTTGGGGTCGCCGTTGACCGGGGCCAGGTCCGGGGCCAGGCGGGTCTCGATCTCTATCATCTTGGGCAGGGTGCGCTCCAGTATGGCCCGGGCCTGGCCCACGGCCTGGTTGAGGTCCAGGGGCTTGAGCTCGGCCTCGCTCTTGCGGCTGAAGGTGAGTATCTGCTTGACCAGGTTCTTGGCGCGCAGGGCGGCCTGGATCACCTGCTCCAGGTCCCGGGGGTCCACCCGGCGGGACTTGGCGTCGTCCATGGCCATCTCGGCGTAGCCCAGCACCGCCCCCAGGATGTTGTTGAAGTCGTGGGCGATGCCCCCGGCCAGGGTGCCCATGGCCTCCATCTTCTGGGCCTGGCGGAGCTGGGCCTCCAGGTGGCGCTGCTCGGTGATGTCCTCCACCACGGCGATGAGATACAGGGCCTGGCCCTGGGCGCCGCGCACCGCCGAAACCGTGAGCCTAGCCCAGGCCACCGCGCCGTCCTTCTTCAGGTAGCGCTTCTGCCGGGAATAGACCTCCAACTCCCCCGCGATCAAGCGGGCGATCTGCGCCAGGTCCTGGGAGCGGTCTTCGGGGTGGGTCACCTCGGCGAAGGAAAGGGTCAGCATTTCCTCGGGAGAGTAGCCCAGGAAATCGCAGAAGCGCCGGTTGACCCTAAGGTAGCGGCCCTGGGGATCGCAGTGGGCCATGCCCACCGCCGCCTGCTCGAAGGTGGCCCGGAAGCGCTCCTCGCTCTCGCCCAGGCCGCGCAGGAACAACAGGCTGCTCAGCCCGTCCTCCAGGCGGCGCCCGATCTCCCTGAAGAGCTTGCGCTCCTCGCTGGTCCATACGCGGGGGTGCGAGCACTGGTGCAGGCCGAAGACCCAGGGCTTGCCGGTCTTGGGGAAGACCGGTACCACCATTTGGGACTGCACGGAGAAACCTTCGGCGGTCATGGTGTTCACCGGCTTGGCTTGCCCTGGCCCAAACAACGACGGCTCCTCGGAGCTCAGGATGTGGGCCAGGTCCTGGGCCATGTCGGCGGGCATGGGCATGTCGGTGTCCAGGGCGCCGGCGCCCGGATACTCGGGGCGGCAGACCTCCACCGGCACCCGGAAGGTCGGCGCCTGGGGGTCGGCGGGGTAGAAGAGCCAGGCCCGGTCGCACTCGAATTTATCGAAGACCGCCTGGACCACCCGCCAGAGCATCCGCTCCAGATCGTTCTCGGACTTGATGGCCTGGTCCACCGCGGCCAGGCTTTCCAGGAAATGGATGTGGCCGCGGCGCTCCTCCTCGGCCCTCTTGCGCTCGCCGATGTCCTCCAGGCTGACCAGCACCAGGGGATGGGTGTCGTTTTGCAGAAGGGAGGTGGAGATCAAGAACCAGGCCGTGAAGGGGCCTTGCCCCTTGTCCAGATCCAACCGCACCTCCTGGCGGTGGATGGGTTGACCGGTGTCCAGGGTGTGCTGCATCGCGTCGCGCACCTGGCATTGCTGGCAGGCCGGGCCGAAGCCGCAACCCTGGGGATGGTCGGCCACTTGCAGGCAGCGCAACAGCTCGCCCCCGCGCAGGCCCAAGGCCCCCTCCTCGCCCCGGCCCGAGCCCTCCAGGGCGGCGCGGTTGGCCTTGACCACCCGGCGGTCCTGGTCCACCAGGATCATCATCACCGGCGCGCCGTGGAAGATGGCCGAGAGCTCGGCCTCGCTCTTGGCCAGGGCCTGTTGCGCCCTTTGGCGCTCGCTGATGTCGCGGATGAAGGACTGGCGGTACCTCTCGCCTCCCAACTCCACCTGGCGGATGCTCACCTCCACCGGAAAGAGGCTGCCGTCCTTGCGCTGGTGCAGGGTCTCGTAGACGGCGCCGGCCCGCAGGTCGGCCACGGCCACCTGGCGGTCGAACGCCGCCCGGGCCGCCGGGGCGCGCAGGCCGCGCACGCTCATCCCCAAGAGTTCGGTATGGGAATAGCCATAGGCCTCCACGGCCCGCTGGTTGGCCTCCAGGATCTGCCAATCCTCGTCCATCAACAGGACGATGTCGTTGGCCTGCTGGTTGAGCTGGATGACCCGCTGGGCCAGGTCCCGGCGCTCGCTGTCCACGGCCAGTTGGCGCCGCAGCCACTGGTTGTCGCGCTGGCGCCAGAACAGGCCCAGCCCGGCCGCCGCCGCCAGAAACAGGAGCACCATGACCAGGCCGGTGCTCCAGGCCATCTGACGCAGGCCGCCGTGGACCTCCTCCAGGTCCACCTTGGCCACCAGGAACCAGGGCGTGCCCGGCACAGGCCGGCTCACCGCCAGCACCGGCACGCCGCGGTGATCGGGGGCGCCCTCCTCGGGCATCTCCCCGCCCAGCACGGCCAGGGCCATGGGCAGGCAGCCGGGAGGCTCCAGGGGCTGGCGCAGGGAATGGCCGGTCTGGTGGTGGTGGCGCGTCTCGGCCAGCACCACCGCATCCTGCCCCTCGCGCCGCAGCAGCAAGACCTCGGCGCTGGGGCTGGGGGTGGGCCAGCCACGCACCATGGGGAACAGAATGGCTTGGGGGTCAACCAACAGTTGCATGGCCCCCAGGGCCGGCTGGCCAGGGCCGCCGGGGATGGGCGCCCACAGGGTCAGGCGGGCCGGGGGGTGGCCTTCCCCGCCGGGCAGACCCACCTGGTGCAGGTCGGTGAAGATGACGTCCGGGGCCACCAGGGCCTCGGCCAGGCCCTCCGTGTCCAGGGTGGGCAGGGGCCAGGGCGCCCCCAGGCGCGGGTTGCCCGAGGCGTCGTAGAAGGCCAACTGCTCATAGCCGTAGCGAAGGCGCATGCCCTCCAGCCAGGCCCGCAGCTCCTCACCCAGGCCGGGTTCGCCCCCCCCGCCCATGAAATTGCGCACCTGCCCGCGCATGATGGGGTTCCTGACGATGGCCCCGGCGTTGCCCCGGCGCTCGCCCAGCCAGGCCGTGATCTGGCTGACCTTGAGGCCGGCGATGGCCATGATCTCCTGGCGGGCGGCCCGGCGGGCGCCGGCCAACTGGTACTGAAGGTAGAAATAGCCCGTTAGCGCGATGGCCAGGGCCAGGACGGCCAGGGCCGCCAGGGGCATCTTAGGGGTACGCGTGGGTGTGGCCTGGGCTGACATGGGGGCTCCAGGGAAAATAAGCGGGACGGCCGTGGGGCCTGGCCATCATGCGCCTAGTTTGAGTATGCCACCCACCCCGGGGCCGCACAAGGCGCAGATACCGCCACCGCGCCACCTCCGGCCTTGTTTTGGCCCAGGCCGCCGGGGCATCATGGGTGGGGATGGCGTGGCGCAACCCAGGGCCGGGAGGGCAGGATGGCCGCGAGGGCGATCTGGCTGGGGCTGTGCCTGTGGCCGGCGGCGCTGGTGGCCACGCCGGCCCAGGCGGGCATGGTGGCGCAGGGCCGCTGCGCGGCCCGCGGCCATGACACCGGGGGCTTGGGCCTGTTCGGGGGCCGGGCCAACTTCCAGAGCGTGTGCCGCTTGCTGGGGTTCCAAGGGGGCGCTTAGCGCCCCTTGGTCAAGGGCAGGGTCATACCCTGCCCGCGAAGTGGCTTCGTTGATTGCTTATCGGCCGGGCAAAAACGTGGTTTTGCCCGGCCTCCCGGGCGCTTTCGCGCCCGGCGGGCCATCCACCGGGGTCCCCAAAAAAGCGCGGCTTTTTTGGGGTGGTTCTTGGCCCGCATATCAAGTTGCGATCAAACTACTCTTTTGATCGCAACTTGATGTAATCAGCCAGATGAAAGCGTCGAGATGCTTAAAGGCCTGCAACACAAAATCCGCAACCTGCCCACCCTGCCGGCCATACTGAGCCAGATCATTGATCTGCTGGAGCAGCCCAACTCCTCGGCCACCGACATCGAGCGCGTGCTCAAGAACGACCAGGCCCTGACCAGCAAGCTCTTGGCCATGGCCAACTCGGCCTACTACGCCTTCCAGTTCGAGGTCACCACCGTGCGCCGGGCGGTGGTGGCCGTGGGCTACAGCGAGGTGCGCAACCTGTGCATGGGGCTGAGCCTCATGGGCTTCTTGAAGCCGTCGGTCTTCCGCGACCGCCAGATGGCCGAGTTGCTTTGGCTGCACTCCCTGGCCGTGGCCCAGGGGGCCAAGCTGTTGACCCAGAAGACCCGCGGCATGGACCCCGAGGTGGCCTACACCGCCGGCCTGTTGCACGACATAGGCAAGGTGGTGCTGGCCGCCTTCTATCCCGACGAGGTGGAGAAGCTAAGGCAACTGCTGGCCCAGGGGGGCCTGGCCTTTAGCGAGGCCGAGCACCAGTTGGGCGTCTCCCACAGCGAGGTGGGCAAGTTCTTGTCCGAGCACTGGAAGCTGCCCGAGCTGTTGTCACAGGTCATCAGCCGCCATCACACCCCCCACGCCAGCCTGGAGCATCACCAGATGGTCAGCGCCGTGCACGCCGCCGACTACCTAGCCCATGGGCTGGGCTTTGGCGACGGTTACCGGCCAGAGCCGCCCAAGCTCAACCCCAAGGCCCTGGAGGGCCTGGGCATGGAAGTGGCCCAGTTCAAGGAATGCGCCATGGCCGTGGCCCAGGGCCGGGAACAGATCCACGACCTGTGGCGGCAGATGGTGCAGGGCACCGGCGGCTAGCCACGCCAGGGCTTTTTATCCAGCAAATCAAGGCCCTCACCGGGGTAGACCCGCCGCTCTTGGGCCGTGGTGGGCTCCTCCACCGCCGTCCAGCGGCCGGGCTGGGGCAAGGCTCCCTCCCGGGCCACTTCCGAGGGTTGGCGGTCCACCATGCGCGGCTGGTGGTGGGGGTCCCAGCCGCCGGCCTGGTGGGCGAACTCGATGGCCACGCCGTTGGGGTCGAAGGCATATATGGAATGGATGAAGGCGTGGTCCATGGGCTCGCTGACCCAGAAGCCGGCGGCCTCCAGGCGGTCCTTCAGCTCCCACAGGTCATTCTCGCTCTCCACGCCCAGGGCCAGGTGGTCAAAGGCGAAAGGCCCCTGGGTGGGGTAGCCGTGGTCCTTCTCGGGGATGGGCTCCACCCCCGGCCACTCGAAGAAGCCCAGCAGGCTGCCCGGGGCCAACTCGAAAAAATACTGCCGCGCTCCGGGCTTGCCCAGCCCGGCCACCAGGGGCAGGCCCACCAGGTCTCGCCAGAAGCGGATGGTGCGGTCCATGTCGCCGGTGGCCAGGGCCAGGTGGTGAAAACCGGTGAACTTGATCATGGCCTCGTCCCTCGGGAGGTTGGCGGCGTTGCGGATGCCATTATTGTAGGGTGGTCCGGGAATTGGCCCAACAAGAAAGATGCCCCATCCGGCCGTTTGCCCGGTGAGTACTCCTTCCAGTACCGCTGCCCACGACCCTCCCGTTAAGGGCTCGCCCCAACCGGCTGGCGAGGGGGTTATTTTGGTTTGACCAGCTTGTGATATTTGGTATGATCGCGGCTGGTTAAGCCCGGCACCCCCCGGCGCGCAAGATGCTTGACGTCCCCGGCGGGGTGTGCTAACAATTGGCCCCTAGGGTTTCGGATAGGCTAACTACTTCATTGTACTGAACAAATGTTCCCAATGCCCCGGCCGGCCCCAGCGGATCGGGACCATGGCGGGCGTGGAGCCGTATTATTTTGGCGTTATCAGAACTCTTGGAGCGCAAGAAGGCCTCCCTGGCGGACCAGTGGTTCGACCAGGCGGTGGCCACCTACCCCGAGGAGTCCTCGAGCTTCCTCAAGCGCAAGAAGGATCAGTTCCAAAACCCGGTGGGCCATACCCTGGCCGAGCACACCGAGGCCATCCTGAACGAGTTGATCGGCCCCATGGACCGCGAGAAGGTGGCGGCCAGCCTGGACCGCATCGTGCGCATCCGGGCCATCCAAGACTTCAGCGCCTCCCAGGCCCTGGCCTTCATCCCCACCCTCAAGGGCATCGTGCGCCGCGAGCTGGCCAAGGACCTGGCCAAGCAGGATATGGCCGAGGACCTCAGGCTTTTCGAGGAGCGCCTGGACCAGGTGCTCCTGATGGCCTTCGATATCTTCATGTCGGTGCGCCAGCGGGTCTACGAGATCAAGTGCGAAGAGGTCAAAAGGCTCTATTACCAGGTAATTAGGCGGGCCGACGTGGTGGTGCCCATCCCCCAGCAGGAGGAGCCCGACCTTAAGCCGCCGGAATAACCGCCCCTGGCCCGGCCCCGGCGGGCAAGAGCGGATGAACATCAATATAAAGGAAAATAAACGATGCCGACAATGACAGCCAAACCTGAAACGAGGTAGCGTTCCATGAGCTTCATTTTTTCCATCATTGCCGTGACGGCACTCGTTGGGGTTGCGTTGGCGGGGGTGGCGTTGGATTTGCGCTACTTCATGGCGGTGGTCCTGCCCTACGCGGCGCTGGCCACCTTCGTGTTGGGCGTGGCCTACCGGGTGCTGAAGTGGTCCAGCGCGCCCGTGCCCTTCAGGATTCCCACCACCTGCGGCCAGGCCAAGGGCCTCGACTGGGTCAAGACCAACAAAATTGACAACCCCTGCTCCACCGGGGCGGTCCTGGCGCGGATGTTCCTGGAGATATTCCTCTTCCGCTCACTTTTCCGCAACACCCGCATGGAATACCGCGAGGGCGGCAAGGTCCGCTACGGCTCCAGCAAGTGGTTGTGGCTCTTCGGCCTCTTGTTCCACTGGTCGTTTTTGATCGTGGTCTTAAGGCACATGCGCTTCTTCTTCGAGCCGGTGCCCGGGCTCATCCAGGCCATCGAGCACGCCGACACCTTCTTCGAGATGGGCCTGCCCCTGCCCGGCCCCAATGGCCTGGAGGTGAGTCTGCCGCTGTTGGCCCAGAGCGGCGTGATCCTCTTGGCGGCGGCCACCTTCCTGTTCCTGCGCCGGGTGGTCGTCCCCCAGGTGCGCTACATCTCCCTGGCCAGCGACTGGTTCCCGCTCCTGCTCATCATCTTGATCGCCAAGACCGGCATCATCATGCGCTACGTGCTCAAGGTGGACGTGGTGGCCGTCAAGAAACTGACCATGAGCCTGGCCACCTTCCATCCCGCCCTGCCGGCCGAGCCCATCAGCTTCATGTTCTACGTGCACATCGTCCTGGTCTGCACCCTGTTGATCTACTTCCCCTTCAGCAAGCTGATGCACCTGGGCGGCGTGTGGCTCAGCCCCACCCGCAACCTGGTGAACAACAGCCGCGAGGTCAGGCACGTCAACCCCTGGAACCCCGAGGTCCACTTCCACACCTACTCCGAGTACGAGGACGACTTCCGGGAGCAGATGATCGAGGCGGGAATCCCAGTGGAGAAGGAAGCATAATATGGCCACCCAAACACCCAAGCCTCAAGAGATACTCACCACCCTGGGGCACCAGCCTCCCAGCGAGAACTGGATGGACACCAAGCCCGAGTTCCGCCCGGGCATGTACTGCCACCCGGTCAAGATCGCCAGCCTGGAGGGCATGGGCGGCAAGTACGCCCGCGAGTGGGCACCCGCCGAGCCCGACTGGAAGCTGCCCGCCGACTGGAAGGGCATCGTCAAGGAAGGCCTCAAGGACCGCCTCAACCGCTTCCGCTCCTTCCAGGTCTTCATGGACATCTGCGTGCGCTGCGGCGCCTGCGCCGACAAGTGCCACTTCTTCATCGGCACCGGCGACCCCAAGAACATGCCGGTGTTGCGCGCCGAGCTGATAAGGAGCGTCTACCGCGGCGAGTTCAAGACGGCGGGCAAGATACTGGGCAAGCTGGCCGGCGGGCGCAAGCTCACCGAGGAGGTCATCAAGGAGTGGTTCTACTACTTCTTCCAGTGCACCGAGTGCCGCCGCTGCTCGGTCTTCTGCCCCTACGGCATTGACACCGCCGAGATCACCATCATCGCCCGCGAGATCATCAACCTACTGGGCCTGCAGATTGACTGGATCGGCACCCCCGTCAACGCCTGCTACCACATCGGCAACCACCTGGGGCTCAAGCCGCACACCTTCAAGGAGAACATCGAGTACCTGCTCAGCGACGTCGAGGAGAACGTGGGCATCACCATCGAGCCCACCTTCAACCGCAAGGGCGCCGAGATACTCTTCGTCACCCCCTCGGGCGACGTCTTCGCCGACCCCGGCATCTTCACCTGCATGGGCTACCTCATCCTCTTCGAGCACCTGGGCCTGGACTACACCTGGTCCACCTACGCCAGCGAGGGCGGCAACTTCGGCTTCTTCACCAACAACGAGACCATGAAGAGGCTGAACTACAAGATGTACGCCGAGAGCAAGCGCCTGGGGGTCAAGTGGATCCTGGGCGGCGAGTGCGGCCACATGTGGCGGGTGGTGCACCAGTACATGGACACCATGAACGGCCCGGCCGACCACCTCGAGGTGCCCAAGAACCCGCTGACCGGCACGGTGTTCGCCAACGCCAGGTCCACCAAGATGGTGCACGTCACCGAGTTCACCGCCGACTGCATCAAGCACAACAAGTTGAAGCTTGACCCCAGCCGCAACGACCACTACACCGTCACCTGGCACGACTCCTGTAACACCAGCCGCGGCATGGGCTTCCTGGAGGAGCCCCGCTTCGTGCTGAACAGCGTGTGCAACAACTTCGTGGAGATGCCCGACACCACCATCCGCGAGCAGACCTTCTGCTGCGGCTCGGGCTCGGGCCTCAACGCCGGCGAGAACATGGAGCAGCGCATGCGCGGTGGTCTGCCCCGGGCCAACGCCGTGCGCTACGTGCACGAGAAGCACGGCGTCAACCTCTTGGGCAACATCTGCGCCATTGACCGCGCCTCGCTCAAGCCCCTGATGGACTACTGGGTGCCCGAGGTGGCGGTGGCCGGCCTGAGCGAGCTGGTGGCCAACGCGCTCATCATGGAAGGCGAGAACGCCCGGAGCACCAACCTGCGCGGCGAGGAGATCAACGACCTGCGCGAGGAGGCGGGCCTGCCGCCCATTGATTTCCCCGACCCGGACGAGGAAGGCGGCGGAGAGGAGGGTGACGAGTAATGCAGATAAAAGACAGACCGATCATCATAGCCGGGATACTCATATTCCTGGCCATCTTCACCTTCCCCTTGTGGAGCGCCATGGGCAAGACCGCCCCGGAGCCCAAGGTGGAGCTGCCCAAGGACGTCAAGGAGTGCGTGGCCCCCAAGGACTACATGCGCACCTCCCACATGCAACTGTTGAACGAGTGGCGCGACTCGGTGGTGCGCGACGGCAACCGCGTCTTCGTGGCCTTTAACGGCAAGCAGCACAACATGAGCCTGACCAGCGAGTGCCTGCGCTGCCACACCGACAAGGCCAAGTTCTGCGACCAGTGCCACAACTACACGGGCGTCAACCCCTTCTGCTGGGATTGCCACACCTACCCGAAGGAGAGCAAATGATGGCCTTCAACAGGAGAGACTTTCTGAAGATCGCCGGGCTCTCCGCCGCGGTTGGGCTGGGAGGCCAGACGGCATGGGAACTGCTCTTGCCCGGGCATCTGGACGCGGCGGAGATGCCCGCCGCCTCCGGGCTGACGGCCAAGCGCTGGGGCATGGCCCTGGACGTTAAGAAATTTACCCCGGCCGTGCGCCAGGCCTGCATCGGCGTGTGCAACCAGAGCCACAACGTGCCCAAGATTGACTCCAAGCAGGGCCTCAAGTGGATCTGGGAGGCTGGCTACGAGGCCGCCTTCCCGGACCTGGAAGCCGAGTACGTGGAGGACGAGATCAAGGAGATGCCCTTCCTGGTCATGTGCAACCATTGCGACAATCCGCCCTGCGTGCGGGTGTGCCCCACCAAGGCCACCTTCAAGCGCGGCGACGGCATCGTGATGATGGACATGCACCGCTGCATCGGCTGCCGCTTCTGCATGGCCGCCTGCCCCTACGGCTCGCGCAGCTTCAACTTTCACGACCCCCGCAAGTTCCTGCCCGACCCGGCGCCCAACAAGGACTATCCCACCCGCACCAAGGGCGTGGTGGAAAAGTGCACCTTCTGCACCGAGCGCCTGGCCGTGGGCAAGCTGCCCTACTGCGTGGAGGCCAGCCAGGGCGCCATGCTCTTCGGAGACATGAGCGACGCGGGCAGCGCGCCCCGCAAGGCCCTGCGCACCCGTTACTCCATCCGCCGCAACGCGGCCCTGGGCACCAACCCCCAGGTCTATTACTTGATTTGAGGTAGCCATGCTCGAGAAAGCTTTACAAGGTGAACCGAGATACTGGGGCTGGCTCGTACTCCTGTTGGTGGGCATAGGCGCGGGCTTCGGGGCCTACTCCGTGCAATACCAGCAGGGCCTGTCCATCACGGGCATGAGCCGCGACGTTTCCTGGGGCTTCTACATCGCCAACTTCACCTTCCTGGTCGGCGTGGCCGCCTCGGCGGTGATGCTGGTGCTGCCCTACTACCTGCACCACTACAAGACCTTCGGACGCATCACCATCCTGGGCGAGTTCCTGGCCATCGCCGCGGTGACCATGTGCATCCTGTTCATCATCGCCGATCTGGGCAAGCCCCAGCGCGTCAACAACGTGCTCTTGCACCCCACGCCCAATTCGGTGCTGTTCTGGGACATGATCGTCCTGAACGTCTACCTGATACTCAACCTGGTCATCGGCTGGACCATCCTGGGCGCCGAGCGCAAGGAACTGCCTCCGCCCAAGTGGGTAAAGCCTCTTATCTATCTCTCCATACCCTGGGCGGTCTCCATCCACACCGTCACGGCCTTCCTTTACGCCGGCCTGCCCGGCCGAGGCTTCTGGCTCACGGCCATCCTGGCCCCGCGCTTCTTGGCTAGCGCCTTCGCCGCCGGCCCGGCGGTCCTCATCCTGCTGGCCATGCTGGTGCGCAAGCTGACCAAGTTCGACGCTGGCAAGGAGGCCATCCAGACCCTGGCCAAGATAGTCACCTACGGCATTATTCTCCATATCTTCTTCTTCTTCCTCGAGGTCTTCACGGTGGCCTACAGCCAGATTCCCAGCCACCTCACCCACCTGAAGTACCTCTACTTCGGCTACCACGGCCACGGCGGCCTGGTGCCCTTCATGTGGACGGCCCTGTTCTGCGGCTTCACGGCCATCACCCTGTTGGTGGTGCCCCAGTGGCGCAAGAACGAGGGGCTCTTGGGCATCGCCGCGGTGTTGACCTTCATCTGCACCTGGATTGACAAGGGCATGGGCATGATCTCCGGCGGTTTCGTGCCCAACCCCCTGCACGAGGTCACCGAGTACGCCCCCACCGGCCTGGAGATGCTGGTCACCCTGGGCGTGTACTGCGTGGGCGCCCTGGTCCTCACCGTGCTCTACAAGGTGGCCATCACCGTCAAGGAGTACGAGGAGCTGGGAGGCGCCGCGCCCGCTCCGCACTAGCAATTAGCAGGTTCGCACACCAGGGGAGGCCCTCCCGGCGGAGGGCCTCCCCTTTGTTTTGGCGGTCCGGCGGGCCGTGGGGGCTATAATTGGGGATCAGCGCGGCCATGGCCGCCAAGGAGGCGTGGCGTGGAACTCAAATGGCGCAGCCTGGGACAGGTATCGGCCACCCTGGCCCTCTTGGCCGGCGGCAGCGCCCTGTGGGGCGTGGCGGTCAACGGCGTGCTCATCCCCCAGGGGTTTGTCAGCGGCGGCTTCACCGGCCTGGCCCTGCTCTTGCACAACCAACTGCCCTGGCTGCCGGTGTCGGCCGGCTATCTTCTGCTCAACCTGCCCATGTACGCGCTGGCCTGGCGCTGGGTGGGCCGCCGCTTCTTCGTCTTCTCGCTGCTGGGCCTGGTCATCTTCTCGGCCGCCGTGGACTGGGTGCGCGTGCCCCCCCTGCTGGAGGACCGCATGCTGGCGGCCCTCTTGGCCGGCATCCTGGGCGGCGTGGGCTCCGGGCTGATCCTGCGCTCCTGGGGCTCCTCCGGCGGCACCGACATCCTCTCGGTCATCATGCTCAAGCGCTTCTCCCTGAGCCTGGGCTCCACGGTGCTGATCTTCAACGGCGCAGTGCTGGCGGCAGCCGCCCTGGCCATGTCCCTGGAGGGTGCCCTCTACACCCTGGTGCACATAGCCGTCACCGCCCGCATCATGGACCTGGTGGTGCTGGGCCTGAGCCAGCGCAAGGCCGTCTTCATAATTTCGGCGCGCTGGCGCGAAATCGCCGAGGGCATCCTGCACGAGATCAACCGGGGGGCCACCATCCTGGAGGGCCAGGGCGGCTTCAGCGGCCAGACCGAGCACATCATCTACACCGTGGTCACCTTTCGCGAGCTGGCCGCCGTAAAGCAATTGACCAGGGCCATGGACCCCGAAGCCTTTCTGGTGGTCAGCGACACCCAGGAGGTAATGGGCCGGCGTATCGGCAACCAACCCCACTGGTAAGCGGCGTGCCCCCGGCGGGGCATATACGGGTCGGGTGAGGCCGGCTAGTTGGCCGGGGCCGGCGGCTCCCGTTAGTACCAATATGCAATCAAAGCCATCCATGGCTTTGATTGCTGATCGGCCGGGCAAAAGCGTGGTTTTGCCCGGCCTCCCGGGCGCTTACGCGCCCGGCGGGCCGTCCATGGCCCTAATACCAAGTTGTGATCAAACTATTCGTTTGATCGCAACTTGGTATGGCGGGTCGCGGGCGACAAGGGGAGCCAGGCGCGCCCCCCGCGGGGCCGGGTGCCCGCCGCGGGGCATATACGGGTCGGGCGAGACAGGCGAGTTGGCCGGGGCCGCCGGCTATCGTTGGGAGGCTGCCAAATTAGGAAAGAAGTGTCATTGCGAGGAGCATCCCTGTAGGGATGCGACGAAGCAATCTCCCGCTTCGCTCTTTAGCCACCAGGACCATAGTTTGTAGGTTGGGTTGGGGGCGTCAAGCCCCGTTACCCAACATCTTCATTGTCCGCGTCTCGGCCCAAATGAGGATGTTGGGATTCGCTACGCTCTACCCAACCTACAAACCGCAAGACTCAACCCGCCTGCCCACCGGTGTAGTCCCGGGCCTCGGCCAGGTCGCCCGAGGCCAGGAGCCGGCCCCGGGCCTGGGGGAAGAAGTATATCCAGGCCTGCCGGGTCTGGCCCTCCTGGTCCACCACCGGCCTCAGGCGCCGCTCGTACCAGGAGGGGTGCTCCTCCAGTTGATCCAACAGCCCCAGGCCGCTGGCGCTGACCGCATACAGCTCGCCGCTGATGGCGCAGACCGGCTCGCTCTCCACCAGGTAGGGGAAGTCGTCCAGGTACAGGGCGTAGGCCTCTCTTGTGCGGGCCGGCCCCAGGGCGCTCGCGCCCCCCAGCAGGGAGTGATTGACGTAGCCCCGGCGCAGGGTGCCGTAGACAAAGACAAGCTCAGGGGCGTTCATGATGCCTGCCCCCCTGGCGCAGCCGGCGCGGCAGCTTGCATAGCTCGAAAAACAAGACGCTGAAAACCCCGGCGGCCAGGCAGAGCAGCAAGCCGTCCAGGCCCACGGGCTCGAAGTGGAACAGGCCGCGTAAAAAGGGCACATACAGCACCAGCCCCAAGAAGGCCAGCGAGCCGGCCAGCACCCACCACAGGGCCGGGTTGGGACGCTTCAGGCTGGCCAGGAGCGGGCTGGTCCAGGAGCGGTTGGCCAGGATCAGCCCCAGGTTGGTCAACACCAGGGTGGTGAAGGCCAGGGCGCGGGCCTGGTCCTGGCTGGCCCCGCGCCCGCTGGCCAGCAGGTACACCCCCAGCACCATGGCCAGGGCCAAGAGCCCTTGCAGCAGGCTGGCCAGCACGGTGCCGCCGCCGAAGAGGGGCTCGCCTGGGTCGCGGGGCGGGCGGTCCATGATGCCCGCCTCCTCGGGCTCGGCCTCGAAGGCCACCGAGCAGGCCGGGTCTATTATCATCTCCAGGAAGACGATGTGGGCCGGCAACAGGATCAGGGGCCAGCCCAGGAGCACGGGAGCCAGGGACAACCCGGCGATGGGCATGTGCACGGCCAGCACGTAGGACATGGCCTTGCGCAGGTTGTCGTAGATGCGCCGGCCCAGGCGCACCGCCGCCACGATGGAGGAGAAGTCGTCGTCCAGGAGCACCAGGCCGGCCGACTCGCGGGCCACGTCGGTGCCCCGGCCGCCCATGGCCACCCCGATGTGGGCGGCCTTGAGGGCCGGGGCGTCGTTGACCCCGTCGCCGGTCATGGCCACCACCTCGCCCCGGGCCTTGAGGGCCTGCACCAGGCGCATCTTCTGCTCCGGGGCCACCCGGGCGAAGACGTTGATCTGGGCCAGGCGCGCGCCCAAGGCCTGGTCGTCCAGGCCCTCCAACTCGGGGCCGGTGAGCACCTGGCCGCCTTCCGGCAGGCCGGCCTGGGCGGCGATGGCCAGGGCCGTGCGGGGGTGATCGCCGGTTATCATGACCACCCGGATGCCGGCCCGGCGGCACTCCTCGATGGCCGCCGGCACCCCGGGGCGCAGGGGGTCCATGAGCCCCACCAGGCCCACCAGACTGAAGGCGAAGTCGTGCTGGCCGCCGGGGAGGGGCTCCTGGCCGAAGCGGGCGGCGGCCACGGCGATGGTGCGCAGGCCCTCCCGGGCCATGGTCCGCACCAGGCCCGCCATCTCCCCGGCCTGGGCCGGATTCAGGTGGCACAGGTCGGCGATGGCCTCGGGCGCGCCCTTGGCGGCGATGACGTACTGACCGTCGCCGGCGGCCCGCCACACGTGGGACAGGGCCAGCATCTCGTGGGACAGGGGATACTCGCGCACCAACTCCCAGTCGTGGTGCAGATGCTCCAAAAGGCCTGGCTGCTGGGCGCCCAGGCGCTGGAGGGCCTGGTCCATGGGGTCGAAGGCCTCGGGCTGGCTGGCCAGTATGCCAAACTCGATCACCTGATGGAAGGCCTCGGGCAAGGGGCGTTGGCCGTCGGCGCCCAGGTCGAAGAACTGGCCGCCGGCCCAGACCCTGGCCACGCTCATGCGGTTCTGGGTGAGCGTGCCGGTCTTGTCCACGCACAGCACCGTGGCCGCGCCCAGGTTCTCCACGGCGGGCATACGCCGGGTCAGCACGTTTTTTTGGGAGATGCGCCAGGCCCCCAGGGCTAAAAAGATGGACAGCACCACCGGGAATTCCTCGGGCAGCATGGCCATGGCCAGGGAGAGCCCGGCCAGGAAGCCGTGCAGCCAGTCCTGGCGGCTGAGCCCGTAGAGCACCACCACCAGGGCGCACAAAAGCGCCCCGGCCAGGGCCAGGCGGCGCACCAGGCGGCGGGTCTGGCGCTCCAGGCCGGTGGGCTCCTGGGGCAGGCTGGCCAGGGCGCGGCCAATCTTGCCTAGTTGGCTCTCGGCGCCCACGGCCAGCACCTGGCAAATACCCTGACCGCCCACCACCAGGCTGCCCGAGTACACGAAGGGCAGTCCGTCGCCGCCCGGCGGGGCCATGGCCAGCACCACCTCGCCGGGCAGCTTGCGCACCGGCTCCGACTCGCCGCTGAGCAGGGATTCGTCAAGGCAGAGGTTGAGGCAGGCCAGCACCACGCCGTCGGCGGGCACCCGGTCACCCTCGCTCAGGATGAGCAGATCGCCCTTGACCACCTCGCGGCCGGGGATGCGTACCTGCTGGCCACCCCGGATCACCAGGGCGCGCGGGCTGCTTAGGTCGCGCAGGGCGGTCAACGCCCGCTCGGTCTTGCGCTCCTGGTAGAGGGTGATGGCCATGACCACCAGTACGAAGGCCAGCAGCATGCAGGCCTCGCGGAGGTCGCCCAGGGCCAGGTAGATGGCCCCGGCCCCCACCAGCAGCAGGAACATGGGTTCTCGCAGCACCCCCAGGGCCAGGGACCACAGGGGCCGGGGCCGCGCGGCGGGCAACTCGTTGGGGCCGTGCTGGGCCAGGCGGCGGCCGGCCTCCTGGGGCTGAAGCCCCTCCAGGCCGGCCAAGTTCAGGCCGTATGCCGAGTTGGCCGCCATGCCCGTTCACCGGCCTCCCGCGAAAGTTACCTAGTCGGCGCCTGGGGTTTTAGCCCCCGGCGCCAAGATCAAGTTTGCGGCCAACCGGCCGGCGCGGCAAGCCTATTCCGACGGCTGGCCAGCCCCGCGGCCCAGGCCCGGCACCAGTAAAAGGGCCAGCAGACACAGGCCGGCGCAGGCCGGGAAGAGCCAGGCATAGCCCCACAGGGCCAGCAGGGGGCCACCCAGCAGCGGCCCCAGGAAGTAGCCGCCCTGGAACATCTGCATGCCCATATTGGTGTTGAAGGAGCGCAGGCGGGGGGCCGACAGGCCGAAGGCCAGGGCGTTTATCAGGGGCATGGCCACCCCCAGGCCCAGGCCGAACATTAGTCCCAGACCAAAAAAGGAAGCCTCGCCGCCCACCAGGTCCAGGCCCAGGAAGCACAGGACCAAGAGGGCCAGGGCGCCGGCCAGCAGCGGTGGCTTGGGCAGGCGATCGAAAAGCCCGCCCGCCACGGCGCGCACCAGGATCTCGGCGATGGTGGAGCAGGTGAAAAACCAGCCCGGATTGGCCAGGCCCAGGGCCTGACCAAAGCCCTGGGCGTAGAAGAACAGCACCGCGAAGCTGGTGTAGAGCAACAGCGCCAGGCCCAGCAGGCAGATGATGCGGCGGTCGCCTAGGTTGCCCTTGATCTCGGGCCAGGTGGGGCGTTGGGCCGGGATGGCCCCGCTCTGGCCGGCGCCGCCCTTGACCAGGAGCACCAGGGGCGGAATAAAAAGCATGAAAAGGGCCGCAAGATTGAGCTGGTGCAGGTAGCCGCCCAGCACCTCGCCGGCCCAGCCCATGAGCGGCGGAATCACCGCGTAGGGCAGGAGCACGATCACCGCCACGTAGCCAAAGGCCTGGCCGCTGCGCTGGGGATGGACATAGCCCACAAACCCGGCCAGGTTGGCGCTCATCAAGAGCACATAGGCCGTACCGTGCAGGACGCGCACGATCATTAGGCTCACGACGTCCTGGGCCAGGTTGTAGGCCAGCAGGCAGGCCGCCACCAGCGGGGCCAGCCAGGCCATGGCCCGGGCGGCGTTGGCCGGCGTGAAGAAGGGGCTGACAAAGGGGCGCAGGATAAGCGGCACCAGGGCGAAGACGCCCATGATGGCCCCGTGCCAGTGGGGGTCAAGGGGCAGGGTGCGCAGATAGCCGGCAAAGGCGAAAAACACCGCCATGTTGCAAAAGGTGAAAAAGGCCGCCACCGACATGACCACGAAGCCCTTGTTCCACAAGGGGGGCGGGGGGCTGGCGCTGGGGTTGGGTTGCGGCAAGGCGCGGGCTTTCTGGCCGGGTGGCCGTGGGGTAGCGACTGATTAGTTCTAACGCAGACGGACCGCCCTGCCAAGCCCCCCGTGGCCGGCGTGCGCGGGCGGCGCTTTTGCTTTGACAAACCAGACCAGCGGCCACCAGAATAGCGGCAACCACCCAACCTCCCCCGGCGGACCGCATTTATGACTTGGCCCCGGCCACATCTGCAACTTGGCCTGCCGCCCCGGCCCGACGCCCTGGACAAGGCCAGCGGACGCGAGAAGTACGCCTGCGACTTCTACCCGCCAGGGCTGTTGTGGGCCGGGGTCAAGCGGGCGGGGGTGCCCCACGCCCGTCTGCGCGGCCTCAATCTGGCGGCGGCCCGCGCCCTGCCGGGCGTGACGGCGGTGCTCGCCGCCGCCGACGTGCCGGGCGTCAACCGCCAAGGGGTGGTGCAGAAGGACCAGCCGGTGCTGGTGGACGACAAGGTGCGTTATTCCGGCGACGCCCTGGCCCTGGTGGTGGCTTCGGATCAGGCCACCCTGGCCCGGGCCTTGGCCCTGATTGAGACCGACCTGGAGCCCTTGGCCCCCGTGCTGGACCCAGAGGAGGCCCTCCTGCCCGGCGCGCCCCTGGTGCACCCGGAGCGCCCCCAGGGCAACCTGCTCCTGGAGGGGCGCGTCACCACCGGCCAGGGCGCGGCGGCCCTGGAGGGCTGCGCCGTGGTGGTTGAGGCCAGCTTCGACCTGCCCCGCCAGGAGCACGCCTACCTGGAGACCGAGAACGGCTGGGCCCAGATGGGCCAGGACGGCCGCCTGACCATGGTGGCCTCCACCCAGACGCCTTTTCGCGACCGCCTGGAGGTGGCCGAGGTGCTGGGCCTGGAGCCGGGGCGCCTGCGCATGGTGGCGCCCTACTGCGGCGGGGCCTTCGGCGGCAAGGACGGCGTCACCGTGCAGAGTCTCTTGGGCCTGGCCGCGCTGCACGCCGGCGGCCGGCCGGTGAAGATGTGGCTCAGCCGCGAGGAGAGCATCCTGGCCAGCAGCAAGCGCCACCCGGCCCGCCTGCGCTACCGCCTGGGGTCTGACGACCAGGGCCGCCTGCAGGCCCTGGAGGCGCGCATCATCTATGACACCGGCCCCTACGACCACCTGGGCGGGGCCGTGCTGACGCTGGGCCTGGAGCACGCCGCCGGCCCCTACCGCATCCCCCACGTGGACCTGCACGGCCAGGCCGTCTACACCAACAACCCCATCGGCGGGGCCTTCCGGGGCTTCGGGGTGCCCCAGGTGGCGGCGGCCATGGAACAGACCATGGACCTTTTGGCCACGCGCCTGGGCCTGGACCCCCTGGAGCTGCGCCGCCAAAACGCCCTCAAGCGCGGCGACGTCAACCCCGTGGGCGTGACGCTTGCCGGTTCCACCGGCCTGGCCCAATGCCTGGAGGCGGTGGCTGGTCACCGCCAATGGAAGGAAGCCCCGGCCTGGCGGGCGGCGGCGCCGGCGGGCCAGCGCCGGGGAGTGGGCCTGGCCGCCGTGCTGCACGGCATGGGCTACGGCCCGGTCATCCCCGACGTGGCCAACGCCAAGGTCGAGTTGACCGGCGAGGGCGTCTTCAGGGTCTACTGCGGGGTGGTGGACATGGGCCAGGGCAACGCCGGCACCTTTCTGCAACTGGCCGGCCTGGTGCTGGGCCAGGAGGCCGAAGGGCTGGAGCTGGTGCTGCCCGACACCGACCGCACCCTGCCCTCGGGCTCCTCCTCGGCCAGCCGCACCACCTACACCTTTGCCAACGCCCTCTTGCCCGCCGCCCAGGCCCTCAAGGAGCGCCTGCTGGCCCGGGCCGCCGACGCCCTGTTCGCCACGCCGGCCGAGATGGCCCTGGTGCCCGGGGCGGTGAGGCACCGCCCCTCGGGACGCACCCTGCCCCTGGCCCAGTTGGCCAAAATGCTCAGCCCCGAGGAACGCACGGCCACCCACCGCTATCGCGCGCCGGTGGTGCCAGAGCGCCCCAGCGCCGACCCGGCCCTGCAACTGCACGGCTTGCCCCACGGCGTCTTCTCCTACGCGGTGCATTTGGCGCGGGTGGAGGTGGACGAGTTGACCGGCCTGGCGCGGGTCACCGGCTACCTGGTGGCCGCCGACTGCGGCCAGGTGCTCAACCCCCAGGTCTGGGAGCAGCAGATGCAGGGCGGCGTGGCCCAGGGCCTGGGCTACGCCCTCATGGAGGAGCTGCCCGCCCCCGCCGGCCAGCCCCAGCATACAGACCTGGCCACCTACCTCATCCCCACGGCCCTGGACCTGCCGCCCATAGAGTGTCTGGCGGTGCCCTCCTGGGAGGAGTCCGGCCCCTTGGGGCTCAAGGGCTGCGGTGAGATCGGCATTGACGGGCCCTTGCCGGCGGTGGGCAACGCCCTGGCCCAGGCCCTGGGCCGCCACCTGCCCCAGGCGCCCTTCACGCCCGAGCGGGTGCTGATGGCCCTGCAAGAGGACGGCAAGGGAGCAGGTTCGTGATCCTCCACTTCACCCTCAACGGGCCGCGAGCCGCGGCGGGCAGATACGGGTCGGGCCAGGCTGCCGTCATGGCCTATGCCGGCGGCTCCCGTTGAGGCCAGTAGGGTCAGGCAGGGAGGCGGACGCATGATCCTCCATTTCACCCTCAACGGCCAGGCCACCCGCGTGGAGTGCGACCCCGACCGCCGGGTGGTGGACCTGCTGCGCCAGGACCTGGGGCTCACGGGGGTCAAGGAGGCCTGCGGGGCTGGCGAGTGCGGGGCCTGCGCCATCCTCTTGGACGGCGTGCCCCGGCTGTCCTGTCTGCTGCTGGCCGCCCAACTGGCGGGCCATGAGGTGCTGACCATCGAGGGCCTGGCCGGCGGCGAGGCCCCTCATCCCCTGCAAGAGGCCTTTGCCCGGGCCGGGGCCGTGCAGTGCGGCTTCTGCACGCCGGGCATGGTGCTCGCCAGCCACGCCCTGCTGGCCCGCCAGCCCCGGCCCAGCCGCCAGGAGATAGCCCAGGCCATTGCCGGCAACCTGTGCCGCTGCACCGGCTACCACAAGATCATTGACGCCGTGCGCTTGGCCGCCGGGCTGAGCGAGGACGACTCATGAGGCCGGTGCTCTTACCCGCCAGCCTGGAGGAGCTTTGGCCGCTCATGCGGGACCACCCCGGCGCGGCCTTCATGGCCGGCGGAAGTGACCTGTTGGTGCGCCTGCGCCAGGGGCTAGTGGACCCGCCGGCCATCATCGGCCTGGAGGGCATCGCCGAGCTGGGACTGGTGCACGATGAAGCGCCGGGCTGGCTTTTCCTGGGGGCCGGGGCCTCCCATACCGCCCTGCTGGAGCACTCCCTGGTGCAGCGGCGCCTGCCCCTGCTGGCCCAGGCCCTGGCGGTGCTGGGTTCGCCCCTGGTGCGCAACCAGGGCACCCTGGGCGGCAACCTGGGCACCGCCTCGCCAGCCGGAGACACCCTGTCACCGCTATACGCCCTGGAGGCCCAGGTGGAGCTGCGCTCGGCCACGGGCAGCCGCCGTCTGGCCATCGCCGACTTCATCCTGGGGCCGGGGCGGACCGCGCTACAAGCCGGGGAGATTATTTACGGCGCGTGGGTGCCCCTGGCCCAGGATTGGAGCCTAGCCCACTTCGAGAAGGTGGGGCTGCGCCAGGCCCTGGCCATCGCCGTGGTGAGCCTGGCGGCGCTTATCAGCCTGGATGACGGCGGGGTGGTTCGTGAGGCCCGTCTGGCCCTGGGCAGCGTGGGTCCCACGGTGGTGCGGCCGCGTCAGGCCGAGCAGGCCCTATTGGGCCGGCCCCTGGACGCCGCCAGCCTGAAGGCCGCCGCGCGCCTGGTCCGCCAAGAGGTGAGCCCTATTGACGACCCGCGGGCCAGCGCCCATTACCGCCGGCAGGTGGCCGGTAACCTGCTATTGAGGCTGGCGCGGCCAGCGGATTAGATCAAGCCCGCCGCCAGGCCCAGTCCCACCAGCCCCATCATGATGGCCACGCACCAGCGCACCGCCTCCATGGTCACCTTGCCCAAGAGCCGCTTGCCCACATAGGCCCCCAAAAAGGCCGCCAGGCAGGCCGCCGCCACCTTGGCCAGGCCGCCGGCCTGGGCCAGTTGGTCCAGGTGGCCGCCCAGCAGGTCCTGGCCGTAGACCAATAGCCGGGTCAGGTCCACGGCCACCGCGCAGACCACGCCGGTGGCCACGAAGGCCTCCTTGTCCAGACCGGCGTGCAGCAGAAAGGCCGAACGGAAGGCCCCCTGGTGGCCGGAGAGCCCGCCGAAGAAGCCAGAAAGCAATCCGCCCAGGGACAGGTGGCTGGCCATCACCTCCAGGCGGGCCGCCAGGGCCGGCCGCAGCTCCAGCATGGCGAAGACCAGGATGAGGCAGCCGATGACCAGCTTGACCAGGCTGACCTGGGCCAGCCGGGGGCCCAGATGATAGCTGGCCAGGGAGGGCAGGCCGGCCAGAAAGCCCAGCAGCCAGGCCCCCAGGAAGGCGGCCATGGCCGCGGGCAGCGCGAAGCCCAACACCACGCGCCAGGCGGCCCGCCGGCCCATGAGGAACAGCTTGAAGAGATTGTTGGCCAGATGCACCAGGGCCGTGGCGGCGATGGCCACCGGCAGGGGAAAGAACAGGGCGAAGACCGGCAGCAAGAGGGTGCCCAGGCCGAAGCCCGAGAACAACGTCAGCCCCGAGGCCAACAGCGCCGCCAGGCACAGTATGAGGTAGTCCATGGTCACCCCCGCTGGACAAGCAATGACCCGGCACAACAAGGCCAGGCCCGGAATTTTCAACGCCCTGCGCAAATACTGCGCTAGTCGCGGGTGGGCGCGCAAGGTGGGCGGGCCTGGCCACGCCCAAATGGCGGTACTGCCCCTGATGACGAAAGCCCGCTCAGGAACAGGCTGGCACAGGGTTGTGAAGAGAAAAATTAGGTTTCCACGGGCCAAAAAACGAATTATTTGCTTTGCGGCGATTGACTTTGGAGCACCGATGATGCTTCAATTGCAAAAAACGGTTCTCTTAAATGAGAGGGGCAAATGGCAAAGAAAGCGATGACCAAGTTGGAGATGATAGACCAGATGGCCAAGGACGCGGGCATTGCCAAGACCGCGGCCAAGGCGGTGCTGGAGTCCTTCGTCACCTTGGTGGTCAAAGAGGTGAAGGCCGGCCGTCCCCTGCGCGTGGCGGGCCTGGGCACCTTCTCCCTCAAGAAGGCCAAGGCTCGCAAGGGTGTCAACCCCAAGACCGGCGAGCAGATCAAGATCTCGGCCAAGAAGCGCATGACCTTCAAGCCCGCGGCCCAGGTCAAGACCCTGCTGAATCCCAGCAAGTAGTTTACGCGCCGCGCAAAGGGCGTCCTCCGGCCCGGGCCGGGAGGGCGCCCCTTGTTTTTTGGCGGCGGCTATTTCAGGGTGGGCTGACCCTGGGTGTCGGTACGGCGGGGCGGAGTGTCGCGGTGCTCGTGCACCTCCACGCGGATTATCTTGAGGTCGCCCCGCTCCACCAGGATGCCCACCACCCTGAGGGAGTCGTAGACCAGTTCCAGTATCTGGCGGCCGTCCGCCTCCTGGGGCTCGTCGTCCTCCTGGGGGCCGCAGAGGATCACTGGCGGCCAGCTCTCGGCGGGCTGGCCGGCCCCCGGCGGGTAGATGATAACCGACACGGCGGCCTTGCGCAGGCTTTTGCCTTCCATGGTCCTTGCCCCCTCCCTGGCCGGCTAGCCGACCACCCACACCGCCGCCTCCTGGCAGTACTTGAGGATGCGGTCGCTGACGTGCCCCAGCCAGAAGGCCTTGCCCTCGCCGCGCCGTCCCAGCACCACGGTGCCGTACTGGCCCTGGCGCATTTGGTCCAGGATGGCCTTGGTAACGCTGGCCGACTCGCGGCTGATCATCTCCACCTGGTCGGGCTCCAGCCCCGATTGGAACAAAAGCCGCCGGGCCTCCTCGTAGAAGCGGGCCATGCGCTCCAGGTCGTCCTTCATGATGTCCTGGGCCAGGAGCCCCGTGTGCCCGGGCTCCATGTCCAGGGCCTTGAGCGCCGAGAGGTTGGGGCCGGCGTGGAACAGGGTGACGCGGCAGTCCTTGTTGCCCGAGAGCATGAAGCCCAGGTGGTCCACGGCGCGTATGGAGCCCTCGGAGGCGTCCACGGCGCAGAGGATGCGGCAGCTCTTGACCAGTCCGCCCACCACCCACACCGGCACCCGGTCGGCGTGCTGCACCACCTTGTTGGTGACGCTGCCCAGAAACATCTCCTGCACCTTGGAAAGGCCCCGGCGGCCCAGCACCACGGCGTCGTAGTTGCCGTGCTCTCCCCTAAATACGATGTCCTTGGCCAGGCCCATGGCCCGGCCCTGGCGGGCGCACTCTATCTTGGCCGGGTCCAGGCCGCTGTCCAGCAGACGCTGGCGGGCGGTGTCCAGTATCTTGCTGGTGCGCTGGGCGATGCGTTCCTCCATGGCCCGTAGGCGGCGGAAGGACTCGGGCGTCTTTTCCATCTCGCCGCGCAGGCCGTGGGGAATGGTTTCCTCCACGTGAAAGAGCGTCACCCACAGGTTGGGCATCACCGCCGCCTCCATCACGGCCACATAGTCCAAGGCCATGAGCGAGGCCCGCGAGCCGTCCACCGCCACCAGTATCTTCTTGTCCATGGCCGTCCTCCCTCGCCGTCTCGATGGTGCTCGCACTCAACATCATGCCGCGGCCCGGAGCTTCAGCGCCAGATAACTCTACTCATATTATGATAATCCATTGCCCGCCGGAGGGTTAATGGGGTGCGCACCCCATTCGGCTGGCCAGGGGAGGATTATTTTGCCCTGGTGCCCAAGGCCCAAGCGCCCGCCGGGGTGATGCCAGGCCTAAACAGCCCCGCAAAATCGTGCTAAAGTTGCCCAGGGTCCTGGCTCGGGCAGGGCCTGTTCATCAAGGCACCTTCACGGGGACGCACGCCATGTTCCACGCAGCATCGCCACAACGTTCGCGGGCGGGCCTGGTCTGGGGCCTGCTCCTTTGCCTGCTTTTGGCCTGGGCCGCGCCGGCCGCCGCCAGCCAGAGCGAGGCCTTCCTGGGCGCCCAGGGCCAGGGCGGCGCCTCGGCCGCGGCGCCGGTGGAGCAGGACGAGGCCTTCGTGGGCGCCCAGGGCCAGGGCCGTACCCTGCCGGGGGCCACCGCCCCGGCCAAGGCCCCGCCAGCGGCCCCAGCCCCGGCCCCGGCCAGACCCGCCACCGGCCCAGGGCCCAACAACAACGCCTCGCCGGCCATGAACCTCTTGGACCGGGGGGAGTTCGCCGCCGCCGCCGGCCGCTTCGAGGAGGCCGAGCGCCTGTGGCGCCAAACCCTGCAACTGCGCCCCGGCTGGACGGTGGTGGAGCGCCGCCTGGCCGAGCTGCCCCAGCGGCGGGGCTCCTTCCCCCACGACCTCAGCGTCAACGAGGCCCGCCGCCAGGCCCGCCTGGCTTTCGTGCAGGGCGTCACCGAGTTCAACGCCCAGCGCTACGACCAGGCCCTGGAGCAGTTTCACCGCTTCCTGGCGGTCTTTCCCAGCGACCCCGAGGGCCTGCAATACCTGGACTTGACCATCCTGCAGATGGACCTGGTCAGCGGCGGCAGCGTCTCGGTGCAGAGCAACCCCCAGGCCGAGGTCTTTCTTGACGGACAGGCCTGCGGTTGGACACCGGTGTTCCTGGAGTGGGTGCAGGCCGGCCCCCACCGGGTGGAGGTGGCCGCACACGGCGGCGGCCAGTACAAGGACATCATGGTCTCGGGCCGCTCCACCCTGGAGGTGAGCTTCACCCTCCTGGGCGGTGGCCTGACGGTGAACAGCCAGCCCTGGGCCGAGGTCTTTTTGGACGGAGCGCCCCAGGGCCGCACCCCGCTGACCCTGGAGAACCTGGTGCTGGGTCCCCACCGGGTGGGGGTGAGCCGCCAGGGCTTCCACGACCAGTATCAGGACGTGATCCTCATGCAGGACCAGACCCAGGCCGTGAGCTTCACCCTGCAACCCCGCTAGCCTTCAGCCGGCCTCCCGGACCCACGGACCGGGAGGAGGGAGGTTTGCCCATGTCCGTCAGCCAATCATCGGCGCCCCGCCCCAGGGGCGCGGTCTGGCTCCTGGGCCTGCTCTTGCTCCTGGCCGCCGCGCCGGCCCTGGCCTCGGGCGTCAAGGCCACCGCCGACCCCGAGCTTATCCGGCAGGGACGCGAATACTACCAGGCCGCCCGCTACCAGGAAGCCCAGGACACCCTGCGCCAGGCCCTGGGCCAGGTGGGGCTCACCGCGCGCCAGCGGGCCGAGGCCCTGACCTGGCTGGGGCTGACCTACCTGGGGCAGGGACATGAGTCCTTCGCCGTGCAGACCCTGGCCGAGGCCCGCCAGACCGACCCCGCCTACCAGCCCGACCCCCAGGCCCTGTCGCCCGAGGCCCTGGCCCTGTGGCAGCGCTCCGGGCCTGGAGGCGCGGCCACGCCGGCCCCCGCCCCCCAGGGCCAGTACCAGCAGGCGCCGGCCCAGGGCTACGGCCAGGACCAGGGGCAGTACCAGCAGGCCCCCGTGCACCAAGACCAGACCCAAGGCCAGTACGCCCAGCCGGCCCCCGGCTATGACCAAGGCCAGGGGCAGTACCAGCAGGCCCCCGCCCAGGGCTACGGCCAGGACCAAGGCCAGTACCAGCAGGCGCCGGCCCCCGGCTATGACCAAGGCCAAGGCCAGTACCAGCAGGCCCCGGCCCCTGGCTACGGCCAGGACCAGGGCCAGTACCAAGAGCAGGCCCCGGTCATGCAGGAGACCCAGATCAGCGAGCCCCCGCCGCCGCCGCCCACGGCCTGGCTGAGCCAGCTCACCATGGCCAAGGGCGTCAAGGGCGGCAAGCCCCAGGGAGCGCGCTCGGTCTTCAGCCCGCAGGACGAAAGCATCTACCTGTGGTTCGAGCTGCACGAGGTCAACGAGGTCCTGCAATTGCGGGCGCTGTGGACCTACATCGAGGGCCAGCCCCAGGAGATACTGGAGGCCGGGGCCCGGGCCAAGCCCGGCGACCGCTGGGGCCTGTTCTCCTGCTCCCTGCGCCCCGGCCAGGTCTGGCCCGCCGGGCGCTACCGGGTGGATGTCTTCATTGACCAGCACCTGGCCGGCACCGCCTTCTTCAGCGTGCGCTAGGAAAGAAAACCCGCCGGAGGGGACATCCTCCGGCGGGCGGGCGCTGAAAGCTGGCTGGGGGTCTAATGCTGACCGCAGGTGCCCTCGCCGTGGCCGCCGCAGACCTGGGCCGGCCCGAAGAGCCTGGCCTGGCCGGCGGCCACCAGACCCGCGGCCTGGCGCACCGTGGGCGCGCCCTCGTTGTAATAGACCTGGATGCCCACTTGCTGGAAGCCGGCCAGGGGGCGCGCCCCCATGCCGCCGGCCACCAGGGCCTGCACGCCGGCCTGCTTGAGCATCATCACCGGGGCCAGGCAGCCGCCTGCCGCGTGCCCCTGGTTGGGCAGCACGCCCAGTTCCTGTATGCCCTGCTCGCTTATCTCCAGCAGGGTGAAGGCCGGGCAGTGGCCGAAATGGGGGGAAAGGTCGGCGTCCAGGCCGCCGGGGGCCTGGCTGGGGATGGCGATTTTCATTTTGGCGTTCTCCCTTGTGGTGGCGAAAAAGGCCGGACCGTGGGCGGTTTGCCCACGTAAAAACTAGTACTTTTAGGTCATTATTATTTTACCCCGGGCCTGCCGCCTGTCAAGGCCGGCCGGCCAGCCCAGGGCCGGCTTGGCACCCCCAGCCTGCCGGCCCGGCGCCACCCCCAGCCGGAGAAGCCATGTCCATCCCCGAGCCCCAGCCCTCGGCGGCCGTGATCCTCCTGGACCCCAGGCGGGGCCAGGGCGAGCCCTTTGGGCTTTATTTGCTGCGCCGGCGGGCTGAAAGCAAGTTCATGCCCAACCGCTTCGTGTTTCCCGGTGGCCGGGTGGAGCCCGGCGACGGCCCCGACCCCTGGTCGCCGGGGGCCTTGGGCCGCTGCGCCCTGCGCGAGCTGTGGGAGGAGGCCGGGGTGATCCTGGCCCCGGAGCTGGAGCGCCCCGGCGCCCCGCCGCCCGCCGCCACGGCGTGCCAGGCCGCCCGCCGGGCCCTGCAAGAGCAGCGCGCCAGCCTGGAGCAGGCCCTGGCCGGCCTGGGGCTGACGCCCCATCTGGAGGGCCTGCGCGCTTACGCCCGTTGGATCACCCCCCTTGCGCGGCCTCAGCGCTTTGACACCATGTTCTACCTGGCCATGATGCCCGCCGGCCAGGAGGCGGCCAGCGACCAGCAGGAGACCAGCGAGGGCCTGTGGCTGGGTCCCCGCCAGGCCCTGGCCGAGAACCTGGAGGGGCGCGTGGAACTGGCCCCGCCCCAGGTGCGCATCCTGGGTGAGCTGGCCGCCTTTGCCAGCCTGGCTGACCTGTGGCGGCGGCGCCACGACCTGGCGCCGGTGATGCCGGTCTTGTGGGCCAGCCAGGGCCAGCGCATCATCCTTTTGCCCCCAGACCCTGACTACCCGGCCCAGGTCCCCGCCGACCCCGGCCACCCCGGGCAGCCCTGCCCGGCCCACCAGGCCACCCGCCTGCTGCACCAAAAGGGGCGCTGGCTGCCCTTCCGGGCTTGAAGCCAAGGCCAATTCACGGGCATCCCTTCTTCGCGGGGGACGGGCTTATTCCATTTCTAATTCAAATATGTAATAATAAGCTCATCTCAAGGGAGGTGGGCAAATGGGTAGAAGGGCCAGAGGCAGGGAGGTTTTGGAGAGGGCTAAGAAGGCATTGACCACCGCACGCACGGTAAGTGAGCTT
>JACRDC010000126.1 GCA_016218705.1 Desulfarculus sp. | reverse complement strand
CCGGGCCTAATACCAATATGCAATCAAAGCCATTCATGGCTTTGATTGCTGATCGGCCGGGCAAAAGCGTGATTTTGCCCGGCCTCCCGGGCGCTTACGCGCCCGGCGGGCCGTCCATGGCCCGCATACCAAGTTGCGATCAAACTATTCGTTTGATCGCAACTCGGTATAAGCCGCCCGCCGGGCTGGCGCAGGGCACTGGCCAGGCGCCGGCGCCGCCACAGGCTGGCCAACAACACCCCCAGGCTTAAGCCTCCCAGGAACACCCACGGCACCTCGCATGACTGCCCTGGGGCCGAGGCCGGCGGCGCCCCAAAGGGCGCGCCCGGGAGCGGCGGTGGCGCCCCGCTGAAGGCGCAGGCGCTCAATCCCAGGGCCAAGGACAGGCCGAGCATGGCGCAAAGCCGGACGCGCATATCCACTCCAGCCCCCCGGTCTGGGGGGTTGGCGCTGGAAATGCAAAAGGCCCGCCATGGCGGACCTTCGCGCTCAGTGCAATAATGTCAGGCCGTTATCAACGGCAGACCCTGGCCGGCGCCTTCCGAGCTTCGGCAAGGGCGGGGTGGGTTTCGGTAACGGCGGAAGCTAGTCGCTGTCGTAGTCGGGCCGTTCGCGGGCCTGGCTCAGGGCCGAGACGGTCACGGCGGCCTGGCGGGCCACGGCCTCGTGGGTGTCGGCCAAGAGGGCCGCGGCCTGCTCCAGGGCGCCGGCGGCCCTGAGGTTGGCCAGGGCCGAGAGGCTGGCCTGGCGCACCGCCGCCTCGTGGTCGCTCAGGCCACGCGTCAGGGCCTGCACCAGGATGGGCTCGCGGCTCTTGGTGTTGCCCAGGGCGATGGCCGCCACCCGGCGCACCTCGGACTCGCCATCGTCCATGAGCGAGGCCAGAGGCCCGATGCCCTGGCGGTCCTTGATGTGGTTGAGCGCGATGGCCGCTTCCTTGCGCACTTCCTTGTCGGGATCGTTCACCAGGGCCAACAGCCCGGCCAGGGCCTTGGTTTCGCGCAGGCGGCCCAGGCAAGCGGCGGCGGTTTTGCGTACCCCGGGGTCGGCATGCGCCAGCAGTTCCACCATGCGTGTCCGTCCCACCGGGGCCTCCAGGTTGGCCAGGCCGGCCATGGCCGCGCCCAACAGCGCCGGCTGGTCGGCCCCCAGGGCGGCCAGCAGGGCGTCCTGGGTGACGGAGGGCTCGATGCGGTTCAAGGCCACGGCGGCGGCCCGGCGCGCCTCGGGGTGGGCCTCGTCGCCACTGGGCTCGGCGGCGGCCTTGCCCGTGTCGGCGGCGGCGGTGAGCATCTTCTGGCGCAGGTCGGCGTCGCTGGCCTTGAGCACCCGGCGCAGATAGGGCACCGCGCCCTTGGAGCCGATGAGGCCCAGGGCCTTGGCCGCCTCGGCCTGCACCTGCCAGGCCTTGTTGCCCAGGGCTTTGAGCAGCCCCCGCTCGGCCTGGCTCAACCCCCGCAATCCCGCCAGAATGCAGGCCGCCCGCACCAGGTTGGGGTCTTCCTTGTCCAGGGTCTCCAGAATGGTGGTATCCAAATCCTGGGCCATGCTGCCTCCTTGCTTCCTCGGGTCCGGGCCGCACTTAATCATCCCCGAAGCGGCACCATTATGTCAAAGGGCAAAACAGCGGGGCGGGGATCAGCCCCGCCCCGCACAATTCCATAAAGTGACTCTAACTGTTGAGCGAGTTTTCAACGGGAGCCGCCGGCCTCCGCCAATGAGAGGCGCCCCTCGACCCGTATATGCCAGGCGCGGCTCGCGCCCTAGGCCAGGCGCGCGGCCACCAGCTCGGTGATGTCCAGCACCTTGACCTTGCCAACCTTCTCCTTGCGCGCCCGGGCCGCGGCCTGGTTCAGCGAGTTCTTGCAGGAGGGGCAGGCGCTGACCACCGTGTCGGCGCCCAGGGCGATGGCCTGCTTGATGCGCTCGAAGGCGATGTCGCCGCCCAGTTGGTTGTCAAAGGCCTTGACCCCGCCGCCGCCGCCGCAGCACTTGGCCAGGGCGCGGTTGGCGGCGAACTCCAGAAGCTCCACCCCGGGCAGGGCCTTGAGGACGTTGCGCGGGGGCTCGTAGATGCCCAGGTGGCGGCCCAGGTCGCAGGGGTCGTGGTAGACGACCTTGGTTGGCTCGGCCTCGGCCTTGAACTTAAGCTTGCCCTCGGCGATAAGCCGCTCCATGAGGCTCACCACGTGCTCGGCCTGGTATTCGCCGGTAAAGCCCTTGTGGGGGTAGAGGTCGCTGAAGGTCTTGTGGCAGCCGGCGCAGGTGGTCAGCACGCTCTGGCAGCCGGTGGCCTGGAACTGGGCCAGGTTGGTGCTCGCCAGCTTGCCGAAGGTATCCAGGTCGCCCACCAGGTACGCCAGGTAGCCGCAGCAGTTCTCCTCCTGGCCCAGGGTGGTGAAGTCAATGCCGGCGGCGCCGAGAATCTTCATCACGCTGGGGATGATCTTCACGTCCTGATAGGAGGCGCTGCACCCCAGATGCAGGAGCGTGGGGGCCTGCTCCTTGGCCGCGTAGCCCGAGGGGTAGGAGTCCACGCGGGTGGTCCGGGGCTGGGCGTAGGGGTTGCCCAGCTCCAGCATGTCGCTCATCAGCTTCTTGAAGACCTCGGGCAGGTAGCCCTCTCGCACCAGGCGCTGGCGGGCGGCTTGGACAATGGCCGCCACGTTGACCTGGGCCGGGCAGGTGAACTTGCAGTTGAGGCACATCATGCACTGGTACAGGCGCTCGGCCATCTGGGGGCTGGCCTGGGCCTGGCCGGTAAGCAGGGAGAAGGCGTAGGTCACGCGGCCGCGGGCGTTCAAGCCCTCCAAGTCGGTCTGGGCGTAGGTGGGGCAGCCCAGGCGGCAGAAGCCGCACTGGATGCAGGCCACGATCTCGTTGTCCACCTCGCCGAAGGAGCTGACCTGGCCGGCGCCCTCCTCGAAGAAGGGCGCGAAGCCCGAGCGGTCGTAGATGTCGGCGATGGAGCCCCGAAGCCCCAGCTTGCCGGGGTTAAGGATGCCCGCCGGGTCCAGGGCGTCCTTGATGGCCTGCATCACGGCCAGGGTCTCCTCGCCCACCTCGCGGCTGATGAAGGGGGCCTTGGCCAGGCCCACGCCGTGCTCGGCGCTCATGGTGCCGTCCATGCCCGCGGTCAGCTCCACCAGCTCCCAGACGATGCTCTTGACCGCCGCCCACTCGTCCTTGTTCTTGACGTCCATGATGAAGGTGGCGTGCAGGTTGCCATCGCCGATGTGGCCAAAGGTGGCGATGGGGAAGCCGTACTTGCCGCCGATGGCCTGTATCTGCTTGATGGTCTCGGGGATCCGGGTCATGGGCACGCCCAGGTCCTCCATGATGGGCACCAGGCGGTAGCCGGGCTTGAGCCGGCTCATGGCCGGCACCAGTTTATGACGGGCCTCCCACAGCGGGGCCTTTACCGCCGGGTCGTCGGTCCACTGCTTGCTGATGGCCCGGTGCGTGTCGGCCACCAGGTTGACCTTGTCCACGTACTCCATCACCGCCGCCCGGTGACCGTCTATCTCCATCATTATCATGCAGCCCACGCCGGGCGTGACCTGCAGGTTGATGGCCTTGGTCAGCACCTCCAGGGACATGTTGTCCAGTATCTCGCAGGTGCTGATGGGTATGCCGGTGGTGAGCATCTCGGTGACGGCGGCGCCGGCGCTGTCGATGTCCGGGAACTCCAGGCGGGCGCTGATGGCGTACTCGGGCAGGGGCAGCACCTTGAGGGTGGCCTCGGTGATGACCCCCAGGGTGCCCTCGGATGAGCAGAAGAGCTTGTTGAGGTCGTAGCCGTTGCTGAACTTGGGGGCCTTGGAGCCGGTGTGCAGCACCCTGCCGTCGGCCAGCACCACGACGAGCCCCATGACGTAGTCGCGGGTGGTGCCGTACTTGATGGCCCGGATGCCGCTGGCGTTGGTGTTAATCATGCCGCCCAGGGTGGCGATGGCCGCCGAGCCGGGGTCGGGGGGGAAGAAGTACTTGTCCTTGGCCAGGGCGGCGTTCAAGGCCCCGCAGACCAGGCCCGGCTCAACCCGCACGTAGTGGTCGGGCAGGTTCACTTCCAGGATTTTGTTCATGCGGATGAGGTTCAACAGCACCCCGCCCTGGGTGGCCAGCACCGCGCCGGTGACACTTGTGCCGCCGCCCCGGGGGATGACCGGGGTCTTTGTCTCGTGGCATATCTTCATCACCGCCGCCACCTGGCCGGTGCTGGTGGGGAAGACCACCAGGTCCGGCGCTCCCATGTGCACGCTCATGTCGCGGCTGTAGCCCAGGCAGTCCACCGGGCTGGTGATGACGTTCTCGGCGCCCACGATCTCGGCAAGTCGGGTGCTTAGTTCCATGCTGCCAACCTCCCGGCCCGGGAACCGCCCGCTCCCGTGCCCGCTGAAAAAACCAGGGAGGGGATGGCCCCTCCCTGTTCGCAAGAAATCAGGCGTTATAGGTGCGGGCGATATAGCCCACACCTCCCGCGCCTGGATAATAATAGTCAGCTTGCGCCATCGGCCCTACTTCTGCTCGCTGGCCATCTTGGCGATCTCGGCCTCCACCCAGGTCTGGTAGGCGGCGCCCTGCATCAGGCCCGCCAGCTCGGCCTCCAGGTCGGAGGGCGTGATCTTGCATATCCAGCCCGCGCCGTAGCAGTCCTGGTTGATGAGCTCGGGCTCGTCCTCCAGGGCCTCGTTGCCTTCCTTGACCTCGCCGCTGACCACGGCGTAGACCCGGCCCACCCACTTGCCGCTCTCGATGGAGCCAAAGGGCTTGCCCTGGGTCACTTCGTCGCCCTCGGCGGGCACGTCCACGAAGGTGATGTCGCCGGCCAGCTTCTGGGTCAGGTCGGTGGTGCCCATGACCACCACGCCGCCCTCCACCCGCGCCCAGAAGTGGTTCTTGTCGTAGTACAGCTCGTCGGGGAATTGATAGCCCTTGACCTCCATCAGCCTCTCCTCCTGTGCCCCGCCGGCCTGGCCATCACGCGCCGATGCCCGGCCATGTCCTTGGCTTTTATGTAGGGGCGGGGTTTATCCCCGCCCGTCTTTTCTTCCCAATACCGGGCGGGGATAAACCCCGCACCTACATTAAAACAGAAAACCAACCGCCCAATGCCATCGGTCTTCAGCATGTTCCCGCCAGGCGCCCCGATGGCGGCTCCTACTTGAAGGCAGCCAAGAGTTCCTTGGGCTTGACCCGGTTGAGCCTGAAGCCCAGCTCGTCGGGGGATAGCCCCATGGCCAGGCCCAGTATCTGGGTGAGGTACACCACCGGCACCTTGATCTCGCTGCCCAGTTTCTTGGCGATGGTCTTCTGCTGCCCCTCGAACATCACGTTGCAGAAGGGGCAGATCACCACCATGGCCGTCACCGCCGCCTGGGTGAGCTCCATGAGCTTGCGGCCGGCCATGCGCCCGGCCAGGTCCTCGTCGGCCCCCAGCACCCCGCCGCCGCAGCACTCCTTGAGGTAGCGGTAGTCCAGGGCCTGGGCCCCGGTCACCTCGATCAGCCGGGCCAGGCTGGTGGGGGCCTCGGGGTCGTCGAAGCCCACCATTACCCGGCTGGGCTTGAGCAGGTGGCAGCCGTAGTGGGGCGCGAAGGTGAACTCGTTCAAGGGGCGGGTGATCTTCTGCGCGATGGCCTTCAGGCCCACTTCCTCCAGCAGATAGCGCGCCAGATGGCGCACCCGCACCCCGGGGCGGTATTCCAGGCCCAGGGGCCTTAGCTTGTCCTGTACCCGCGCCCGGGTCTCTGGGTCGTGGTCCAGATGGTGGGCGGCCTCGTTAAGGGTGCCGGCGCAGGAGGAGCACAGGGGGACGACCGTGAGGCCGGTGGAACCCGCCTGGGCCAGGGCGCGGGCGGCCAAGAGCAGGGCCGTCTCCTGGTCAAAGGCCTTGAGCGGGTAGCCGCAGCAGCCCAGCTCGGCCATGTCCTTGAGCTCCACGCCCAGATGGGCGGCCACCTTGCGGGCGCTCAGCTCGTAGTTGAGGTTGCGCACCGGCACCGTGCAGCCCAGGAACAACAGCGCCTCCATCAGGCCCCCTCCCCCGCCGGCCGCGGCGCCTCGGGCTTGAGGCCCAGGAGGGCCTGGTAGTCGCCCGGCTGTTCGCTCACCGGCGGCAGGCCCAGCTCGGCCCGCTTGTCGTTCTCGAACTCGCCCACCTCCAGCAGGCGCCCGTGGGCCGCCAACTGGCGGGCCATGGCCTGGCCCGAGGGAGGCGCATACCCGGCGGCGGCGGCCAGGTTCTTGATGGCCGTGAGCACGTCGGTGCAGCGCACGTCCTGGGGGCAGACCTCGGAGCAGTTCTGGCAGGAGCAGCACAACCAGATCAAGGGCGAGGAGAGCACCTCCTCCCGGCGCCCCAGGATGGCCAGGCGCAATAGCCGCCGGGGGTCGTACTCGGGCTTGAGGGAGCCCACCGGGCAGCGGGCCGTGCAGGCGGCGCAGGCGAAGCAGGTCTTGATGCCCTCCCCCCCCGGCTGGCGGGCTATCTCGTGCTTGAAGCTGGGGTCGCAGTCGTTGAGACGCATATCCCTACTCCACCGCGCCCAGGCGGGCATACATGGCCTCTACTGCCTTGGCCAAGGCCTGGGGCTGATTGTTGGCCATGTGCAAGAAGCTCACCGCCTCCGGCCCCAAGCCCAGGTCGCTCAGCGTGCCGGCGGCCTGGCCGGTGGCCAGGCGGGCGCGCAGGTTGCCGGTGACCGAGCGGCACATGCCCTCGTGGCAGCCGGCCACCAGCACTCCCTCGGCCCCCAGGCTCAAGACGCGCAGGATAAGCTCCAGGCCCACGCGGCCGGCGCATTTCAAGGGCAGCACCAACAGCCCCGCCGGCCAGACGTGGCCAGAGCGGCTAAGCTCGGCAAAGGCCGGCATGGCCGACTGGCCGCAGGCCATCAGCACCATGGCCGGCGCGGGCGCCGCCGCCAGGCCGCAGGCCAGGCCTTCCATGAGCTCGGCCGTGGACCAGCCCGGCGGGGCGATGGCGTGGGCCGGGCACTCGGCGGCGCAGATGCCGCAGGCCAGGCAGGCCGCCGGCGCCGGCTGGATGTGGTCCTCCACATGCTCGGGCACGCCGTGGGGGCAGACGCGCACGCAGGTCAGGCAACGGGCGCAGGTCAGGGTGCGCACCGCCGGCAGGGGCGCGGCCCCGCCGCCCAGGAGATCATGCAGATCGTGGACCGCCGCCGCCGCCTCGGCCAGACGATCCTCTCCAGCCGGGGTGCCGCGCAAGGCCCCCAGCACGTAGAAACCGGCGCGCGCCGTGCGGCCGCCGTCCAGGCGGGCGTGCTCGGGCAAGAGCCGGGAGCGGGCCGGCCACAACAGGTTGTTGTCCAGGAACCCCGGCCAGGGGGCGCCGGTCTCTTCACACAGGAAGACCACGTCGGGGGCCAATTCCAGGTCTTCGGCCAGCACCTGGTCCTGCCAGACGAGGGTGCGGCCTTGGTCGGCCAGGCGCGGCTCGCCGTCACCCAGGCGGGCCATGAGCACCCCGGCCTGGCGGGCCTGGCGGTAGAGGCGCTCGCCCTGGGGCGCGGCCACCAGGGCCTCGCGGAACAGAAGCGTCACCTGCACCCCGGGCTGGGCTTGCAGGGCATAAGCTGTGGCCAGGGCGCGGGCAAAGCCCTGGGCCGTGGCCGGCTGGCCCACACCCGCCAGGATGGCCACCTGGCGCCAACCCTGGGCGCTAGCCAGGCTGGCCGGCTGGCAGGCCGACAGGGGCCGGGACAGGTCCGGGGCCAGCCCCGGTGGCGCGGGCTCGGCCCGGTAGGCCCCGCCCGGGGCCAGCGCCACCGCCCCGAAGCGCTGGCGCGCCGTGCCCTGGGGACCCTTGAGCCAGGCCGTGAAGGACCCGCCGGCGCCGGTGAGGTTGGTAAGCTCGGTCTGGGGGGCCAACTCGATGCCCTCGGGCAGGCCGGCGGCCAGCCCGGCCACCTGGGAGGCGTCCTCGCCGGCCCCGGCGGCGGCTGGATCGTCGCCGGACAAGGCCCATAGCACAGGGTGCCCCAACAGCGCCGCCTGGCGGGCCGCGGCCAGGGCCGCTAGGCCCTGGCCGGCCACCAGCACCCGCTGATTGGGCTGGGGAGAATACAGCGGGGGCAGCGTGCCCAGGCTGGCGCGGCCGGCGGCCCTGGACAGGGCCGCCGCGGCCCGCTGACCGCGATGGCCCTCGCCGCCGCCGCCCAGCTCGGCGGCCAGGTCCAGCCACTGCACCGGCCGGCCCAGGAGCCGCGCGCGCAGCTTGTCCGGGGCTTGAACCTCGGGCACCGTCACCACCGCCGCCTCCAGGGCGCCGCCCTGGTCCAGATCCAGGCCGGCGGCCATGGCCAGGGCCGGTGGCTCCAGTCCCTCCAGGCCAGGGGCCGCCACCCAGCATAGCGTGGGCCTAGGCATGGGCCACCTCCGGGGAGGGCGCCTGTCCTGACACCAGATGTTCCGCCGCGCTCGCCGCCGCCTGGGCCGCGCTCTCGATGCTCTCGGCGATGGAGCGCGGGCCGCCAGCGCTGCCGGCCACCAGCACGCCCTGCCCGCCGGTCAGGAAGCCCTCGGCCCCAGGCGTCAGGCCGAACATCTCGCTGAGCGCCGGCGCCGCCACCGGCGGCTCCAGGCCGGTGGCCAGCACCACCAGATCGAATTCCTCCTCCTGGGGCTGGCCGTCCGGCCCGGCGAAGACCGCCAGCGGCCCGCCGGCCCCCGGCCTCACCTCGCCGGGGATGGCCCGGATGAAGCGCATGCCGGCGCGCATCTCGGCCAGCTCGGCGCGCCAGGCCTGGCCGTAGTCCTGCACGTCCATGTGGAAGAAGGTCACCTCGCTGCCAGGCTCCAGGTAACGGGCCAGGCGGGCCAGGCGCAGGGCGAAGCCGCAGCACACCCGCGAGCAGTACAGGCGCCCCAAGGCCTGGTCCCGGGAGCCCACGCACTGCACAAAGGCCAGGCGCCGGGCTTGGCCCGGCAGGCCTCCCTTGGCCAGGGTTTCTTCCAGTTCGCCGGCGGTCATCACCCCCGGCACCCGGCCATAACCCAAACGGCTCTTCTTGCGGGCATCGAAGACCTGGTGCCCCACGGCCAGGATCACCGCCCCGGTTTGCACCAGCAGGCGCTCGCCCAGGGGGCGCTCCAGGGCCAGGGCGGGCGAGGTGGGCTTTGGTCCTTCCTGGGGGATGAGGGTCACCTCCCAGCCCGCGCCCTGGCGCTGGGCGGCCACGGCCAGGGCCTGGGTCAGGGCGCCCAGGGCCGGCCTTTGGGCGGCCTGCTGCAACAGGTCCCCCACCCGGCAGGCCCCGCAGCGGGCGCAGACTTCCAGGGCCTTGCAGCAGAAGCCCCGGGCCTGGCCGCCAAGGTTGGGGCCTTTCTCCACCACGAGGCTGGCCAGGCCGCGGCGGTCCAGTTCCAGGGCCGCCGCCAGGCCGGCCACCCCGCCGCCGATGATGAGTACGGGCTTGTCCAGGGCGCTCAAGAAGATGATCTCCTCCAGGCAGCCACCCACCCGGCGCGGGCCGCGGTTGTGCAAGGCGGCCCCGCTAGGGGTAGGCTTGGTTTTGGGCTTGACAGGCCATTGGGCCGCGTCTATAGTCCGATTAGCTAGATTGTAGCTAATATGTAACCATTTTGTCCACCCCGATTTTTCGTCCCGCCGCGGCATTTTAGGCCCCGCTTGCCGCCGCGCCGGAGCGGGGGTGGACAATGCCTGCCCAAGGAGGCCCCCATGCCCCCCAGCCCGCCCCCAATCCAAGCCACCAAGCAGATGAAGAAACTGATGGCCGGCCATTTCCTGGGCCTGGACCAGGCCAGCCGCGAGGGCAGGCCCAAGGTGGCCTGGTGCACCTCGGTGGGACCGGCCGAGCTGCTGCACGCCATGGGCTTTGACGTATATTACCCAGAAAACCACGGCGCGCTCTTGGGGGCCACCCGCCTGGCCACCGAGATGATACCCATGGCCAACGCCGCCGGCTACTCCCCCGACATCTGCTCCTACCTCACCGCCGATATCGGGGCCTTCCTCAAGGGCGTCACCCCGCTCACCCAGGCCTATGGCATTGAGGCCGTGCCCAAGGCCGACGTGCTGGTCTTCAACACCAACCAGTGCCGCGACGTGGAGGACTGGTTCGCCTTCTACGCCCGCCACTGGAACATCCCCCTCCTGGGGGTGCGCACCCACCGCGGCGTGGGCGAGGTCAAGCCCCACTACATCGCCGACGTGGTCTCCCAGTTCAAGGACATGATTCCCACCCTGGAGAAGGTCAGCGGCAACAAGTTCGACATTGACCGCCTGCGCGAGGTGGTGCGGCTGAGCAAGGAGTGCACCCGGCGCTGGCGCCAGGTCCTGGAGTTAGCCGCCCAGCGGCCCACGCCCATGAGCTTCTTCGATCACACCATCCACATGGCCCCGGCGGTGGTGCTCAGGGGCAAGCAAGAGGCCGTGGACTACTACGATCTCTTGTTGGCCGAACTCGAGCAGCGGGTGGCCGAGGGCGTGGCCGCTGTGCCCGGCGAGCGCCACCGGCTGTACTGGGAGGGCATGCCGGTGTGGGGGCGGCTGCGCATGCTCAGCGAGAGCCTGACCAACCTGGGGGCGGCGGTGGTGGCCAGCACCTACTGCAACTCCTGGATCTTCGACGCCTTCGACCCGGCCTCGCCCTTTGAGTCCATGGCGCGCGCCTACCTGGAGCTCTTTATCGTGCGCGACGACGACTACAAGGAGCGCTACATCAGCGATTGGGCGGAGCGCTTCGGCATCGAGGGCATCATCTTCCACGACGCCAAGACCTGCCCCAACAACTCCAACAACCGCTACGCCATGCCCCAGCGCCTGGCCAAGAAGCTTGGCATCGCCACCCTGACCATCAACGGCGATTTGAACGACCTGCGCTGCTTCAGCGACGAGCAGGCCAAGACCAACATCGAGGCCTTCGTGGAGCAGTTGGAGGAAAAGGCCGCGTGACCGTAGCCGGCGGCATAGACATCGGCGCCTCGGCCACCAAGGTGGCCCTGCTAAATGAGCGGGGCGACCTCTTGGGCAGCGCGGTGCTGCGCTCGGGCGTGGACTTCGCCTTGAGCGCCTCGCGGGGCCTGGACCAGGCCCTCAAGGAGGCCGGGCTGGAGCCCCACCAGGTGCGGGTCATCTTCACCTGCGGCTATGGCCGCAACAACGTGCCCTTTGCCCACCAGACCCGCACCGAGATCGCCGCCCACGCCACCGGGGCCTTTCGGCACTTCCCCCAGGCGCTGACGGTGATAGACATCGGCGGCCAGGACAACAAGATCATCAAGGTGGACGCCTCGGGCCGGCGCACCTCCTTCAAGATGAACCGCAAGTGCGCCGCCGGCACCGGCGCCTTTTTGGAGGAGATGGCCCTGCGCCTGGACCTGGAGCTCAAGCACTTCGATTCCCTGGCCCGCCGGGCCGAGGACGAGGCCATCCTGGGCTCCTACTGCACGGTCTTCACCGGCAGCGAGGTCCTTAGCAAGATACGCGAGGGCGTGGCCGTGGAGGCGCTCATCAAGGGCCTGTTCCGCTCGGTGGTCAAGCGGGTCCTGGAGATGGACGTGATGGAGGGCCAGGTGGTCATGACCGGGGGGGTGGTGGCCCACAACCCCTATCTGGCCGAGATGATGCAGGAGGCCCTGGGCCAACCGGTGCTGGTGCCCCCCCGGCCCCAGCTCACCGGGGCCGAGGGCGCGGCCTGGCTGGCCTTGAAGAGCTTGCAACAGGGCAACCGAGCGCCCGGAGCGGACCAACAACGCCCGGATGATGATTTAACCGGCTAGGGAGGACCATGGTCATGAGTCGTTGGTTGCACATCGGTGACGTACTGCGGGTCAACGCCACGCTATATCCCGACAAGGAGGGCGTGGCCGATCTCTACCGTTCCCTGACCTTCAAGCAGTGGAACGAGCGCTGCAACCGTTTGGCCAACGGGCTTCTGGACCGGGGGCTCAAAAAGGGCGACCGCATCGCCATCCTGGCCTACAACTGCTTGGAGTGGATGGAGATCTACGGCGCCTGCGCAAAGGCCGGCCTGGTGGCGGTGCCCATCATGTTCCGGCTGACCCCCAGCGAGTACACCTACATCGTCAACAACGCCGAGTGCGCGGCCTTCATCGCCGAGAAGCCCTTCACCAAGGACCTGGACGAGGCCAAGGAAGACCTGGACGTGCCGGCGGGCCGCTACTTCTGCTTCGGCGACAAGGCTGCCCCGGCCGGCTACACCCACCTGGATGACGTCTTCACCTCGGGCTCGCCGGAGGAACCCCCGGTGACGGTCAGCCATGACGACACCTGGATCATCATGTACACCAGTGGCACCACCGGCCGGCCCAAGGGCGTGGTGCGCACCCACGAGACGCTCATCGCCCAGTACCTGACCAACCTGGCGGCCCTGGAGTACAGGCGCGACGACCGCGGCCTGTTGGTCATGCCCATGTGCCACATCAACAGCGTGTTCTACTCCTTCGTCTTCACCTACGTGGGCGCCACGGCCATTATCTACAACAGTGTCTCCTTCGACCCCGAGCACATGATAAAGACCCTGGCCGAGAAGCAGGTCACCTTCACCTCCCTGGTGCCCACCCACTACATCATGATGCTCTCCCTGCCCGAGGAAGTTAAGTCCAAGTACAACGTGGACTGCGTCAAGAAGCTGATGATTAGCTCGGCCCCTGCCCGCCGCGACACCAAGCTGGACATCATGGGCTACTTCAAGAACAGCCAGCTCTACGAGGCCTACGGCTCCACCGAGGCCGGCCTAGTCACCCTGCTCCTGCCCCACGAGCAGTTCGACAAGCTGGGCTCCATCGGCCGCGAGATCTCCGGCACCGACCTCATCAAGCTCCTGGACGAGGACGGCAACGAGGTGGGCGTCAACCAGGTGGGCGAGCTGTACTCGCGCACCCCCATGGTCTTCAACGAGTACTGGAAGAGCCCCCAGCAGACCAGGGACGCCTTCGTGGGCCAGCACTTCAGCGCCGGCGACATGGCCTACCGCGACGAGCAGGGCTACTACTACCTGGTGGACCGCAAGAAAAACATGATCATCACCGGGGGCGAGAACGTCTACCCCTCGGAGGTGGAGAACTGCATAGGCGGCCACCAGGCGGTCAAAGACGTGGCCGTCATCGGCGTGCCCGACGCCAAGTGGGGCGAGTGCGTCACCGCCGTGGTGATCCTGCATCAGGGCATGGAGCCCAGCCCAGCCCTGGCCGAGGAGATCAAGGAGTACACCAAGGGCAAGATCGCCGGCTTCAAGCGCCCCAAGGTGCTGGAGTTCATCGCCGAGGCCGACATGCCCCGCACCGGCACCGGCAAGATACTGCACCGGGTGCTGCGCGAGCGCTACGGCCACTGGGCCCAGCAAAAGGGTTAGAATGGTATAGATTCGTCAGGGTATTAACGGGCTGGCAAGCCCTCCCTCAAGCCCAACCCAAGGAGCCGACCATGTTCGACAAGGCCTACGTCCCCCACAAAGGTTACTGGTCCTCGCCGTTTTCGCGCTGGCAGATGTCCTTCCAGAACCAGCACCCCATCAAGCTGGCCGCGAGCACCGCGCAGAAGTTCTTTGCCCTGCGCGGCTACAACCCGGCCATGTTCGATGGCTGCGCCTTTGGCATGACCATCGGCATGCCCTCCTGGTTCTACGCCAACCCCTGGTTCTGCGCCCTGATGGGCAACGACAAGATCAGCGGTCCCACCCTGAGCCAGGCCTGCGCCACCAGCGCCACCACCATCTACAACGCCATGTGCGGCGTGGAGACCGGCGTGTACGGCAACGTGCTGGCGGCCACCACCGACCGCTGCAGCAACGGCCCTCACACCATCTGGCCCAACCCCAACGGCCCCGGCGGCGAGGTCTTGAGTGAAAACTGGATGATGGACAACTTCAACAAGGACCCCTACGCCGGCGAGGCCATGCTGAAGACGGCCGAGAACGTGGCCGCGGACAACGGCGGCGTCACCAAGGAGGAGTCCGACGCCTGGGCGGTTAAGCTCTACGAAAAGTACGACATGGCCACCGCCGATGACCGCGCCTTCCAGAAGGGCTACATGATCCCGGTGGACATCCAGATATCCAAGAAGAAGACCGTCACCGTGGAGGCCGACGAGGGCATCACCCCCACCAACGCCGCCAGCCTGGCCCCCCTGAAGCCGGTATATCCCGGCGGTTGCGTATCCTTCGGCGCCCAGACCCACCCGGCGGACGGCAACGCCGGCCTCATCGTCACCACCAAGGAGAAGGCCAAGGAGCTGAGCGCCGACAAGAGCGTGACCATCCAGCTCCTTAGCTACGGCCACGCCCGCGCCGAAAAAGCCCGCATGGCCGCCGCCGTGACGCCCTCGGCCCGCATGGCCATGGAAAAGGCCGGCGTGACCATGAAGGACCTGAAGGCGGTCAAGACGCACAACCCGTTCACGGTCAACGACATCATCATGGGCCGCCTGATGGGCATCCCCGAGCACATCTTCAACAACTACGGCTCATCCCTGGTCTTCGGCCATCCCCAGGGCCCCACCGGCGCCCGCTGCGTGGTGGAATTGATCGAGGAACTGGTGAAGATCGGCGGCGGCTACGGCCTGTTCGCCGGCTGCGCCGCCGGCGACACCGCCGCGGCCCTGGTGCTCAAGGTCAGCTAGCGGCCTTCCCAAAAGACCCGCAAGGCCAGGGGGCGGTCCACACCGGGCCGCCCCCTGGCTTTTTCAAGCCGTAGTCCCCAAGAAAGCGCGGCTTTCTTGGGGCATTAATACCCCAGCTTGCGCAGGCCCCGGTCCTGGTGGGACCACTTGGGCTCCACCCGCACGAACAAATCCAGAAAGACCGGCGTGCCCAAAAGGCGCTCCATGTCCAGGCGGGCCGCCGTGCCGATCTTCTTGAGCATGGCCCCGCCCCTGCCGATGACGATGGCCTTCTGGCCGCCGCGCTCCACGTGGATGGTGGCGGTGATGGCCGTGGGGCGGCCCTCCTCGCCCGGCTCCAGGAACTGGTCCACGGTCACGGCCACCGAGTAGGGCACCTCGCGCTCGGTCAGGCGGAAGACCTTCTCGCGAATCAGCTCGGCGGCCAGGAAGCGTTCCGACAGGTCGGTGAGCATGTCCACGGGGAACAGCGGCCCACCCTCGGGCAGGCGCCCCGCCAGCTCGGTGATGACCTGGCGGGTGCCGTCGCCCTGGCGGGCGCTGATGGGCACCATCGCCGCCCAGTCGCCCCAGGTGGCCACCTCCTCCAGCATGGGCAAGAGGGCGGCCTTGTCGGGCAGGAGGTCTATCTTGTTGAGCGCCAGCACCACCGGCTTGCCGGCGGCGGTGAGCACCCCGGCGGCCTTGGAGCCGGCCTCCAGGCCCTTGGCCCCGGCCTCCACCACGAACAGCACCGCGTCCACCTCTTGCAGGGTGGAGAGCGCCGTCTCCACCATGAGCTTGTTCAAGGCCCGGCGGGGCTGGTGCAGTCCGGGGGTGTCCAAAAACACCACCTGCAAATCGGGCTGGTTGTAAACTCCCAGGATGCGGTGGCGGGTGGTCTGGGGCTTGTCGCTGGTTATGGCCAGCTTGAAGCCCAGCACCTTGTTGAGAAAGGTGGACTTGCCCGCGTTGGGCGCGCCCACGATGGCCACGAATCCACTATGCATGTGGTCCTTGCCTCGTGTGAGGGCTAGTAACGGGCCTGGCCGCCGCCGTTGTTTTTGCCGCCCTGGCGCAGCACCTTGGCCCGCAGGCGCTGCCTAGCCTGGCGGCGGGCGGCCTCGGCCTTGGCGTAGGATTCCCGCAGGTCCTCCAGGCGGGGGGCCCGATAGTAGAAATACCAGGCCAGGCCCAGCAATACCACCCCGGTCAGGATCATGAACAGCCCCGTGTGCAGTCTGAGTTCCGGGGAGTTCTCCATGCCCACGTAGACCAGGTAGCGTATGCCCCCCCAGACGGGGATAACCAGGGCCAGGCAGAGCACCCCCAGACCGCATAAAAGGCAGCCCAACAGGCGGTCCAGGGCGCGGTGGCGAGCCGCCCGGCGCTCGATGCGCAAGATTTCGGGGTCGTGGTGGTGGGTCATGCCCTCCTCCGGTCCCGGGGCGCGCCCGCCGGCTCAGTCACGGGTCGGGGCAGGCGCCAGGGGCAGGCGCACCAGGCTGACCGTGCCGCCGTGCAGACCGCCGGCCAGGCTTAAGAAGCCCAGGTTGCGCCGGGCGGCCAGGCTGGCGATGGGCAGCCCGAAGCCGGTGCCCTGGGGTTTGGTGGAGCTGAAGGGCGTGAACAGGCCGGCCAGTTCCTCCTCATTGGGGGGGCGGCCGGTGTTGAACAGCTCCAGCTCCACGAAGTCGTCCCGGCCGGCCAGGCGGGTGCTGATCTCCACCCGGGGGTCGCTGGGGTCGGCGGCCTCCAGGCAGTTCTCCAGGAGGTAGCGGAGCATGGTCTCCAGGTCGCGGGCATCGCACTGCACCAGGATCAGCCCGGGGTCCAGGGCCAGGCGCAGATGGAAGCGCCCCAGGTCCCAGGTGGTTTTCAGGCGCTCCAGGGCCGCGCCCAGGGCCAGGGAGAGGTCCACGGCCTGGGGCTGGGGCTCGCCGCGGAACAGCTCGTTGTACACCCCGATGTCTTGCACCATGCGCTCCAGGCGCATGTTCTCTTGCAGGACCATCTGGTAGGCCTTGTAGGCGGGGCTGGAGCGGTCCACCTGGTTTTGCAAGCGCCTGATGTTGCCGCCTATGACCGTCACCGGGTTGCGCACCTGGTGGGCGATGCCCTCGATGACCTGGCGGTCGCAGCGGGCGGTGACCGAGATGAGCGAGTCGGTGGCCACCAGCACGCAGAAATCCAGCATCTTGTCTATGGCCGCCAACAGGGGCTGGCGCTCCTCCAGGGGCACCTCCTGGGCCGTCACCTGGTGGCAGAACTGGCGGGCGATGGTGTAGCCCAGGTTGACGTAGCGCTGGTCCAGGTTCACCTCCACGTGCCTGAGCCCGCTGTCCCACAGGTATTGCAGGAACCCCTGGCCGAAGTCCTCGCTGAACAGGCGGGCGAACCAGTGCCCCAGCACCAGCTCCAGCTTGCGCGGGGGGTGGCCCTGCTCCAGGATCAGGCGCGTGCGGGGTATCCCCATGAAGTATCCGTGGAAATAGGCCCCGAACTCCTGGTGGCGCACCACGAAGACCTGGCGGTGGCGGGCCACCAGGGCCAGTTCCTGGTCGGCGAGCCCCACCTTGTCCTGAAAGTAGCGCAGGCGGTCCAGGGGCATGGGATAATCGAGCATGGCTTGTCCTGCCGGAGGGCTGGCTGGGGGCGCGGCGGCGCGCCGGCTTCTAAGTACCTATCATAGGCGCTCGCCGGGCCGAGGTCCAGGGTGTGCCGCCGGGCCTGGCCAAGGGGCGCGCCATGTCTTACACTAACACCACACCCCGCGCGCGCCGGCACCGCCGGCCAAGGAGGCCGCCATGGACAAGGAAGCCCTGCTCAAGAACATCCCCTTTGCCGAGCCCCAGGTGCTGGCCGAGCTGGTGCAGTACCAGCCGGGGCAGGTGGTCAGCCGCACCCTGGCCCAGAACGCCTTCCTTAGCCTGACGCTGTTTGCCTTTGACCAGGGCGAGGGCATCAGCGCCCACTCGGTGCTGGCCGACGCCTTGGTCTTGGTGCTGGACGGCCGGGCGCATATCACCATCGGCGGCCAGGAGGTGCGGGCGGTGGCCGGCCAGGCCGTGGCCATGCCCGAGGGCGTGCCCCACGCCTTGCAGGCCCAGGAACGCTTCAAGATGCTGCTCTTCGTGGTCAAGCGCCCCCAGAAGCTGACTTTGCAGCCGTGAGGCGGCCCGTCGCCACGGTCATAGACCCGGACCTGTGCACGGGCTGCGGCCTGTGCCTGGCGGTCTGCCCCTCGGACACCCTGAGCCTGGTGGAGGGCAAGGCCCGGGTTACCGGGGAGCGCTCCCTGGGCTGCGGCCACTGCCAGGCCGTCTGCCCCACGGGAGCGGTCCGCGTGGAGGGCCTGCGGGAGCTGTCCTTCCACAGCTTCACCCCCGACCGCGCCTGGCTGCCCCCCGGCCAGGGCGACCCGGCCCAACTGCTGCGCCTGATGCTCAGCCGCCGCTCCTGCCGCAACTATCTGGAGCGCCCCGTGCCCCGCGAACTCCTGGAGGACCTGGTGGCCGCCGGCCAGGCCGCGCCCAGCGGCACCAACAGCCAGCTCTGGACCTTCACCATCCTGCCCAGCCGCCAGGCCGTGCTGGCCCTGGGCCGGCGCGTCGGCGATTTCTTCGCCGAGCTTAACCGCCTGGCCGCCAAGGCCTGGCTGCGCCAGGGGCTGAAGCTGCTGGGCCGGCCCCAACTGGACAACTACTACCGCGACCACCACCAGTCGGTGCGCCAGGCCATGGAGGAATGGCGAACCACCGGCCGCGAGCGCCTGTTCCACGGCGCGCCGGCGGCCATCCTGGTGGGCTCGCTGCCCGGCGGCTCCTGCCCGGCCGAGGACGCCCTCCTGGCCAGCCAGAACATCCTGCTGGCCGCCCACCTCCTGGGCCTGGGCACCTGCCTGGTGGGTTTCGCCGTGGAGGCCCTGGCCCGCCGGCCCGGCATCAGGGCCTACCTGGGCCTGGCCCCCCAGGAGACGGTGCACGCGGTCATCGCCCTGGGCTTTCCCGCCGAGCGCTACGCCCGCCAGGCCGGCCGCTGGCCGCTGAGCCCCCGCTGGTTCGAGCCCCCGGATTAGCCCCGGGGCTTGACAAGACCGGCGCGTGGCCTAGATTTAACGATAATCCCGATAGCAAACGGAGGCGGCCATGCCCATCTACGAATACCTATGCAACAAGTGCGGCAAGAACTTCGAGTACCTGCAGATGGGCGGCGACGGCTCCGGCATCCAGTGCCCCCACTGCCAGTCTGGCGACATCAGCCGGCTCATGTCCTGCTTCGCCACCAGCCCCGGCCAGGGCGGCGGCGGCCTGGGCATGGCCTCGGCCCCCGGCGGCGGCCACAAGTGCGGCTCGGGCGGCTTCTCCTGAGCCCACTAGCCCCCCCCGGGCCGGGCGCCCGGTATTTTACAAAGTTGCGATCAAACGAATAGTTGGTCGCAACTATGTATTGGTATTAGTCACTCAGTTCCTTGATCTCCTTGACGTCCTTTTGGGGGACGATCACCTGGCCCTCGCCGCGCGGCTGGAAGCGGTAGGTCTTGCTGTCCTCGTCGAACTGGGGCTTGCCCTTGGTCTCGTAGACCTTGCCCTCGTAGGTGGTCACGCGGTAGTGGCTGGCGCAGGCCGACAGCAGCAAGGCCAGCGCCAGGATCAACGCGGATCGCCACATGGTCATAGCCATATCCTCCTTGCCCGCCAATGGCGAAGTCCACTCCAGGGGGACGTTGAAAAGGCGCATCCAGGATCAGCCACCGGGCTGTTCTTCAACAGCCTTCTAGGCTCTCGCTTTCTCTTTCATCTTGAAGTCAAACGGCCGCACAGCGCAAGGGCCGGGCGGTTTGCCCGGCCCCTGGTTGGCCTTGGGAGATGCCCAGCGGCCCCTTAGCGCGGGTTGGGCAGGCAGCGGCGCTGGTTGTGGTCCCAGTGCTGATTGGGCGGGCAGTGGGGACGCGCGTCCACGCAGCGGCCACCATCCCAGCGCTGGCCAGGCGGGCAGTCGCGGCGGTCCTCCACGCAGCGGTGGCCGTCCCAATGGTGGCGGGGCGGGCAGTCGCGGCGGTTGTCCACGCAGCGGTGGCCATCCCAGTGGTGGCGGGGCGGACAGTCCGGGCGCGCGTGCACGCAACGGTTGCCGTCCCAACGGTGCCCGGGCGGGCAGTCGGGCCGATTGTGCACGCAGCGCCGGTGGCGGTGGTCCCAGTGGTGGTTGGGCGGGCAGGAGGGCGGTGCGTGGAACACGCAGGTGTTGCGATAGCCGTCCCAGCGGTAGCCCGGCGGGCAGGAGGCCGGCCCTGGGCGCAGGCAGTTGCCCGAGGTGGGCTCGTAGTACATGCCCGGCGGGCAGCTCTGGTAGGCGCCGTAGGGCGAGTCGCCATAGGGGGCCAGGCCCGGCGAGTCGGGGGAGTCGTAGGTATCGGCCACGCAGCCGGCCAGGGCCATCAGGGCCAGGGCCAACAGCAGGGCCAGGGCGGGGACGCGGTGTACTGGTTGCGGTTTTTTCATGGGCTGCCTCCGCGTGCCTCAGGGTGTGGGTACATGCCGGATTGGGTTTGAGTAAAATATGTTAACACAAGCCCGGTGGCCCGTGGTTTGACTTTTGGCGCGCCGGCTGCCATCATCCAAGCCACCATCCCACCCCTGGGGGCGCCTCATGGAAGCTGGCAAGCACTATCTGCGGCTGACTCCGCCCAGCCTCAAGGACAATACCGCCACCGTGGACCGCCTGGCCAAGGCCCTGCGCCGGCTGACCGGCGCCTGGCCCCAGACGCCGGTCAAGCGGCTGTGGCCCTTTGCCCAGACCTTGCGCGCCGCCGGCCACCAGGTCACGGCCAGCCTGGCCCCCGGCCCGGCCGGGCCGGTGCTGGTGGATGTGGAGCCCGGCGACACCAGCGGCCAGGCCATCCCCACCGAGGCCCTGGCCCGCGCCGCCGAGGTGCCGGAGCGCCTGTGGGGACAGGAGGGCCTGGGCGTGGCCCTGGACATCGGCTCCACCCATTTGCAGGCCAGCCTGCACGACCTGCGTGATGGCCGCGAGCTGGCCAAGGGCACCCGCTTGAACCCCCAGACCCAGGTGGGCGCCGACGTCCTCACCCGCATCCTGGCCGCCGCCACCCCGGCGGGCCTAAAGCGCATGCGGGACATGCTGCTGGCGGCCACCAGCGAACTGGTGGCCCAGATGTGCGCCCAGGCCGGCGGCTCGCCCCAGGAGGTGCGGGGCCTGGTGGGGGCCGGCAACACCACCATGACCCATTTCTTTTTGGGCCTGGACGCCCAATCCATCTGCCGCGAACCCTACATCCCGGTGGTCAACCGGCCGGCGCCCTTTTTCGCCAGCGATCTGGGCCTGGACCTGGCGCCCAGGGCGGTGGCCTGGCTGTTGCCCAACGTGGGTTCCTACTTCGGCGGCGACCTGGTGGCCGGCATCGTGGCCGCCGATCTGCACCGCCGCGAGAAGGTGGCCATCCTGGTGGACGTGGGCACCAACGCCGAGGTGGTGCTGGGCAACCGCGACTGGCTGGTGGCCTGCGCCGGCGCCGCCGGCCCGGCCCTGGAGAGCGGCGTGGCCAAGATGGGCATGCTGGCCCAGCCCGGGGCCGTGGAGGGCGTGGCCATTGACCCCACCACCCGCCAGATGGCGCTCAAGATCATCCCGGATGCCCAGGGCCAGACACCCCGGCCCAAGGGCCTATGCGGCTCGGGGCTCTTGCAGCTTTTGGCCCAGCTCTACCTGGCGCGCATCATGGACATGCGCGGCAAGCTCATCCCCGGCGACGAGCGCATCGTGCCCACCGAGTACGAGGGCCAGGCCTTCGTGGTGGTGCCAGCGGCTGAGAGCGGCACCGGCCACGACATCCTCATCACCGAGGTGGAGATAGACATCCTGCTGCGCTCCAAGGCGGCCATGTACACCATCCTGCGCACGGTGCTTCTGGAGGTGGGCCTTCAGTTCGAGGACCTCTCGGCCTTCTTCGTGGCCGGGGCCTTTGGCAACGTCATAGACCCGGCCACGGCCATCACCCTGGGCATGCTGCCCGACCTGCCCCGGGAGCGCTTCGTGCCCCTGGGCAACTCGTCCTTGAAGGGCTGCCAGCGCCTTCTGCTGGAGCCGGCCAGCCGCCCGGATGTGGAGGCCGTGGTGGAGCGGCTGACCTACCTGGAGCTGAACGTCAACCAGGCCCTGATGAACCGCTTCTCGGCGGCGCGCTTCATACCCCACACCGACCACACCCGCTTCCCCAGCGTGCCGGTGTTCCACGTCTGAGGCCAAGCGGCGCCAGGGGCCGGCGGCAGGCCGGCAGGTCCTCTCCCCACAACCCCAGGCCCCATCCCCAGCCTGGAAATAATCGCCGAAACATGCCATCATCGGGCATGGACCTAAAACGCCAGGCCGAGGAACTGCTGGGCAACAAGCTGGACCGCGTGCGGCTGGTCCACGACACCACCCAGTTCATGGAGCTGGAGCGCGGCGACGTCCTGGGCCTGGACGGCCGGCGCTATCTCATCACCGGCGTGGCCTACGAGGGGCGCTTCGGCCTGGACGAGGAGCCCAAGCACTGGGTCAAGCGCGCCCTGGACTTTTCCGACGGCTCCCAGAAGCTCATCAAGCTGGTCTTTTTCGAGGAATTTGATCTGCCCATCGGCCTGCTCAAGGTGCGCTGCTACCGCTCGCCGGCCAAGGAGTCCCGCATTCTGGAGCTGGTGCGCGGCCGGCCCCAGTTCATGCAGGGCATCACCCACCTGGACCCCTCCGGCAACCAGGTGCGGGTGCTGGACCGCGTGCCCGGCCAGTCCCTGGACAAGCGCCTGGACGCCCTCCGGCTGGACCATCGGGCCTGGTTCGACGGCCTGCTGCGCCCCATGTTGGAAAGGTTCCTGGGCTCCCTGGAGGCCATCGCCTTTTTGCACGGCCAGGGCGAGCGCCACGGCGACATCCGCCGCGACCACATCTTCGTGCACAACGAGGACCAGCGCTGGGTCTGGATAGACTTTGACTACAACTTCGACTTCAAGCAGAGCCCCTTCGGCTTGGACCTCTTCGGCCTGGGCAACGTCCTGTGCTACGTGGTGGGCCGGGGCATACCCACCCTGCGCCAGATAAAGCAGGAGCGCCCCCAGACCCTGGACCTCTTGGACACCGGCGACCTGTCGCCGGTGATCCCCAACCGCGTCTTCAACCTCAAGAAGCTCTACCCCTACCTACCCGAGGAACTCAACCGGGTGCTGATGCACTTCGCCGCCTCCGCCCCCATCTATTACGAGCGGGTGGAGGAGATGATCGAGGACCTGCGGCCGGCCATCGCCAAGCTGCCCCAGCCGGTCAGGGAGGAAGCGCCATGATCCTGTGGAACCGCATCCTGGTGGGCCTGGACGAATCCGAGCCCAGCCTGAACGCCCTGCGCTACCTGGCGGGCGTGCTGGGCGGCTCCAACACCAGCAAGGTGCGCCTGCTGGCCGTCTACCTACCCCCCGACCCCGACAGCCACCCCGACCCCGGCCAGCGCGCCGACCTGGCCGCCGAGCGCCGCCTGGCCCTGGAGGCCCGCCTGGCCCAGGCCTACCACATGCTGGTGGAGGCGCGGCTGGCCCGCGAGAACCTCTCCACCGACCTGGTGGAGGCCGGCGGCCGCACCGTGGGGCAGGTCATCATGGACTACCAGGCTGAAGGAGGCTACGGCACCGTGGTGGTGGGACGCCGCCGCCTGAGCAAGGCCGAGGAGTTCCTCTTCGGCTCGGTGAGCAGCACCGTGGTGCACACCGCCACCGATTGCTGCGTCTGGGTGGTGGCCTAGGCCCAGTGACTGGACGGGCGGAGACGGGCCGGACCCGGTGCCCGGGTGGGCACGAAGGGGTTGGTTGAGGCCGTGGCGCCAACCAAGGCTGGCGGCTCCCGTCGAGAGGTCGCCGTACTAAATCATAGACCCCACAGCCACCCGGCAGCCATTTCTGCACCCTCTCCCCCACCGGGGGAGAGGGCCGGGGTGAGGGGGCCGAGCCAAAACAAACCCCCGGCCCGAGCGCGGACCGGGGGCGATGCCTGGCGGACGATAAAGGCCGGACCAACCGGCCTGGGGGCTACTCGCCCTTGGTGGCCGCGAAGGCGATGACGGTGACCATGGTCCAGAAGCAGGCCGCCACCAAGGCCCCGCCGATGACTTGCAGCATGGCACTCCTCCCCTAGGGTTTCTGACGGCGCTATCCTAGTACAAGGCCCCGCCGGATGCCAGCAACTTTTTGGCCTTTACTCCTCAATGGTCTCGTCTATCCAGCCCATGGCCGCCACCATGGCCGGGAAGCCGATGGTGGGCAGGGCCAAGAGGGCGGCGTGGCGCAATTCCTCGGGGGTCAGGCCGTCTTGCAGGGCCTTGCGGGCCTGGGACTTGACGCCCCCCCGCGAGCCCGTGGCCACGGCCATGCCCAGCTTGACCAGGCGGGCCTCGCGGCCTTTCAGGGGACCCATGTCGCGGCACTTGCGCCCCAGGGCCTCGAAGTCCTGGGTCAGTTCGGGATAGCGCTCTTGGAACTTCACGTAGGGCGCGGGCAGACTCATGTTCATCCTCCCGGTGTAACTTGGGGGCCAGCGCGCGGTCTCGCGCGGCCCATGGTTAGATTATGCCCCCAGGCCCGGCGTCTTGGTCAAGGCTGGCCGCGCCCCGCTCACTTGGCCCTGATCTGGGCCAGCATGGCCTCCACGGCCCTCAGGTGCTCGGGCGTGGCCATGGCCTGCCTGAACAGCTCGATCTCGTAGCCCATGGTCTGCTCCAGGGTGCTCTCGGCGCCATGGCGCAGGATGGCCTTGGCCATGCGTATGGCCGGCTGGGGGTGCCGGGCGATGGCCTGGGCCAGATCCAGGGCGGCGGGCAGAAGGTCCCCGGGGGCGGTCACCCGGTTGAGGAAACCCAGGGCCAGGGCCTCGGCGGCGCCAAACTCCCGGGCCGTGAGCACCAGCTCCATGGCCCGGCCCAGGCCCAGCATGCGCGGCAGGATGTAGGAAGAGCCGAACTCGGGGGTGAGCCCCACGCGCACGAAGGCGCAGGAGAAGACGGCCTCCTGGCTGGCCAGGCGCAGGTCGCACAAAAGGGGCATGGTGAAGCCCCAGCCCACGGCCGGGCCGTTGATGGCCGCGATCAGGGGCTTGGGAAAGTTGGCCATGACCCGGGGCAGTTCCAGGTCGGTGAAGCGCTGGCGCTGGTGAAAGTCGCCCGCCTGGGCCATGGCGTGGAAACGCTGTAGATCACCGCCGGCGCTGAAGGCCCGCCCCGCGCCGGTGATGACCACCACGGCCACGGCGTCGTCCTGGCGGGCCTGCCCCAAGGCGGCCATGAGCTCCCGGCCCATGGTCTCGTTGAGGGCGTTGAGCTGCTGGGGACGGTTGAGGGTCAACAGGCGCACGGCGCCCTGGTCTTCCATGAGCACGGTTGGCTGGTCCACGCTTGGTCCTCACTGGCTTTGGTGGCGGTTGGTGGTCTTGGTTTTCGACAGCCCCAAGGCTAGCCCAGGCTGGCGCCGCTGTCAAAGCCCCTGCCCGCCCCAGGTGCGCGCCAGCCCTGGCCGGCCCTGGCGTTGCCATTAGTGGGGCTTATGGGGATTGGTTTCTCGACCGCACAAAATATGCTAATAATAACTGACAAAATATGGATGGCGCGAGCCTGCCCGCTCGTCAAAGTCCCGACTGGCGCCGGACCTTGACGATACGAGACCGCTCGCGGTGGGCTGCGGGCGAGAAGAGGGTTTAGTTGAGCCAGATAAAAACCGCCATGCCCCTGGATATCTGCTGCCTTAATTGGAAGGGCCTCTTCGCCTATCTGCGCAAGCATTTTGGCCAGGAAAGCGTGGTGGCCCTTACCGAAAAGCTGGTCAACAACCCCGCCTATCTGGTGCAAGACAAGAATGACCCCCGCATCCTCAGGCCGGTCTCCCTGGCTGACCTGGAGGACCCCTCCTACTGGGTGTCCAATGAGTTCTCCCTGCAAATGCTGGGCAACGTCAACAAGGTCGTGCCCTATGCCGATCCCCTGCGGGTGGCCGGCGAGGGCGCGGTCCTGGAGCGGCTTTCCAGCAAGGAACTGGTTGTCAGCCGCATAGTCGGCCCCATGGTTCTGGCCAAGAAGGCCGCCAAGATCAACTCGCTGTTCAACAACACCAAGTCGGTGACCTTGGCCGAGCTGGAAAAGGGCAAGGTCCGCTACCAGTTGAACTATCGCCCGGGCTACCGGGTGACGGCCGATGTCTGCCACTGGAACCTGGGCATCTACATCGGCATGGTCAAGGCCTGCGGCTGCCGGGTAGGCAGCGCCACGGAAACCAAGTGCGTGCTTAGAGGAGATGGCTGCTGCGAGTTTGAAATAATTTGGACGCAGCCGTCGCTGTTACAGCGCCTGTTGCGCTGGGTGTTGTTGCGGGAATTGGGCGGCGTAATCGAGCAGTTCGACAATATCATTGACGACAAGCACAGGTTGATTTCCCGGCTCTCGCAAGAGATAGCCATCAAGCAGATGGCCCAGGAGTCCCTGGCCGAGAGCGAGGAGCGCTACCGGCAGTTGTTTGAGACCAACCAGGCCATCAAGCTGATAATTGATCCCTCGGACGGCTCCATCGTGGACGCCAACCAGGCGGCCTGCGAATACTACGGCTATGCGCGCGCCGAGCTGACCGCCATGAAGGTGTTCGGCATCAACGCCAGCCCCACCCAGGAGGTCCAGGCCAGGATGGCCTTGGTGCAGGCGCGGCAATCGGCCAAGTTCAGCATCCAGCATCGCCTGGCCTCGGGCGAGGTCCGCGACGTGGAGGTTTACTCGGGGCCGCTGAAGTCCGGCGGCAAGACCCTGCTGCACGGCATCATATTCGACGTCACCGACCGCAACAGGGCCGAGGAGGCCTCGCGCCAGAGCCAGGAGCGGTTCAAGCTGGCCTTTGACACCAGCCCCGACTCCATCAACATCAACCGCATGGCTGACGGCCTCTACGTGGATATCAACCAGGGGTTCACCGCCCTGACCGGCTTCACCCGGGCCGATGTCATCGGACGGACGTCCCTAGAGATAAATGTCTGGCACGACCCCGCCGACCGCCAGCGGCTGGTGGAGGGCCTGCGCCAAGAGGGCTACGTGGAGAACCTGGAGGCCCAGTTCCGCCGCAAGGACGGCAGCCTGCTCACCGCCCTCATGTCGGCCAGGATAATCACCCTGGATGGCGAGCCGCATATCCTGTCCATCACCCGCGACATATCGGAGCGCATCAAGTCTGAGCAGGAAAAGGAGCACCTGAAGGCCCAACTCCATCAGGCCCAGAAGATGGAGGCCATCGGCACCCTGGCCGGCGGCATAGCCCATGACTTCAACAACATCCTGGCGGCGATCATGGGCTTTGCCGAGCTGGCCCAGGAAGACGCCCAGGCCGGCCAGTCCAACCCCAAGCACCTGGCGCACATACTGGCCTCGGCCCAGCGGGCCAAGGAACTGGTGCAGCGCATACTGGCCTTCAGCCGCAAGAAGGAGCCCGACCTAACGCCCCTGGACCTCAACCAGGTCGTGCAACGCGCCCAGGTCATAATCGAGCGCACCTTGCCCAAGATGATCGGCATCGAGGCCCATCTGGCCACGGACCTCCCGCCCATCCTGGCCGATCCCACCCAGATGGAACAGGTGCTGCTGAACCTGGCCTCCAACGCCCGCGACGCCATGCCCGAGGGCGGGCGGCTGACCCTGGAGACGCGGCGGGTGGTCCTGGACCAGGAATACTGCCGCCAACACCTGGAGGTGCTGCCCGGTCCCTACGCAATGCTACGGGTGAGCGACACCGGCCTGGGCATGGATGAGCAGACCCGCGAGCACATCTTCGAGCCCTTCTACACCACCAAGGACATCGGCAAGGGCACGGGCCTGGGCCTGTCCTCGGCCTATGGCATCATCAAGAACCATGGCGGGCATGTTGCCTGCCAGAGCCAGGTGGGCATGGGCACCACCTTCATAATCCACCTGCCGGCCATGCCGGAACCGGACGGGGTGGCACCGCTGGAGATGAGCCCAATGGCGCCCCTGGGCCTGCGGGGGACCGAGAGCATCCTGCTGGTTGATGACGAGGCCGACCTGCGGGAACTGGGGGCGCGCACCCTTGGCGGCGTGGGCTATTCTGTGCGGACCGCCCACAGCGGCGAGGAGGCCCTGGACCTGTACCAGAGGGAGGGCGGCCAACTGGACCTGGTCATCCTGGACCTGGGAATGCCCGGCATGGGCGGCCACAAGGCCCTGAAGGCCATCCTGGATATCAACCCCCAGGCCAAGGTGATCATCGCCAGCGGCTACTCCATCAACGGCAAGGCCAGGGGCATCCATGAGGAAGGTGCCGCGGGTTACGTGGCCAAGCCCTTTCTGCGCGCCGAACTGCTGATCACGGTCAGAAGGGTGCTGGACGGCAGGTAGCGCCCCCAGCCTTTCCCCCGTCCGGCCGTGAGCATCTCGTGGCCTGGCTGGATGATCCGCCCTTGGCCGGACCGCCCCTTGTGCGCCCCGACGAGCCAGGGGTTGCCCCGTTTCCGAGGCAACCCCTTGTTTTCATTGTGGCGGAAGTGCATGGGAATCGAACCCACCTACCCCCTTACTCAGAAGGTACACCGGATTTGAAGTCCGGGAGAGCCACCAGTGCCCTTTCCACTTCCACGGGACCAAAAATAGCACCCGCCTGGGACGGCGTCAACGGCGGCCCAGCCTGGGGGGCCGGATCAGGCGCCGGGCCAGGGCCAGGGCCGCCTGGGGGGTGTCCACCAGGCCGTCCAACTGGGCCTCGCGCAAGAGACCCAGGAGCCTGCCCACCTCCGGCCCTGGTTCGAGACTCAGGCCGGCCATGAGTTGGTGGCCGTCCAGCAGGGGCGGGGCGGCCAGGGCCTGGGCCAACTCGCGGTCGCGCAGCTCGGCCACCTGGCCGTAGAGGGCCAGCAGGCGCTCCTCGGCCTCGGCGGGGCGCATGGGGCCGCGGCCAGCCATGGTGTCGGCCAGGCCCAGCAGGAAGACCCCCGGCAGGTGCTGGCCGCAGGCCACCAGCAGGCGGCGTACCGCCCGCCGGCTCAAGCCTCCCCGAGTGGCCGCGCCCAACAGGTGGAAGGGGCGCATGTGGCCAGCCACCAGGCTGGCGATGTGGCCGGCCTCGGCCTTGGATAGCCCCAGACGCCGCGCCGCCTGCCCTGCCAGGCCGGCGCCCACCAGGTCGTGGCGGTGGAAGGTGGCCCAACCCGGCGCCTTGGGGCGGCGGGTGGCGGGCTTGCCCAGGTCATGCAAGAGGGCCGCCGTCTTGAGCTGGGCGCGGGCATTCTGGCCGGCCAGATAGGCGCTGGCCTCTTGCAGCAGCAGGCTGCCCGCGTAGACCCCCCCTCCGGCGGCCAGTTCCTCCAGGTGGGCCAGGGTTGCCAGGTTGTGCTCCAGCACGTCCAGGTGGTGAAAGGGGTTCTGTAGCACGCCCCGGCCCATGGCCAGCTCGGGCATTAGCCGGGTGAGCACTTGGCCGCGCTCCATGGCCCATACCGCCGGGGCGGCCGCCGGGGCGGCCATGAGCTTGCGCCACTCCTGGGCGATGCGCTCCCGGGCCACCCGGAACAGCCCCGGGGCGGCGGCGGCCAGGTCTTGCTCCAGGCCGGGGGCCAGGCTCAGGCCATGGCTGGCCAGGAAGCGGTAGGCCCGCAAGACCCTCAAGGGATCGTCGCTCAGCACGCCGGGGCCGGCCAGCCGCAGGCGCCGGGCCCCCAGATCGGCCAGGCCGCCGGTGGGGTCCTTTATGGCCGCCCGGCCGGCCAGCACCCCCGCCAGGGGGGCGGCCAGGGCGTTGACGGTGAAGTCGCGCCGCCGCAGGTCGGCCTCCAGGCCGGGGGCGCGCAGGCCCACCAGGTCCAGGTGCCCCTGCTCCAGCACCACCCGGCAGGTGGCCAGGGCCTCCTTGAGGGGCACGAAGGGCCGGCCCAGGGCCTGGGCCAGGGCGCGGCCCAGGGCCAGGGCGTCGCCGTCGGTGGATAGATCCAGGTCGGGGGGCGCTAGGCCCAGGAGCAGGTCGCGCAGGGTGCCGCCGGTGAGCCAGACCCGGGCGCCTTGGCGGCGGGCCAGGCCTTGCAGGGCCACCAGGGCGGGGTCATGGGCGATTAGCGGCCAGGGTCGTGCTGGGGTCAAGAATTCTGGCCGGGGTAGATGACCAGGGACTCGCCCTTGAGCAGCAGGCGGCGGGTGCCCAGGGAGTTCCAGCGCACGATGTCGTTCTCCGAGACCTTGTAGCGCCGGGCCAGGCCGCCCAGGGTCTCGCCCGGGCGCACCTTGTGGGAGACCTTGCGGGCCTCGCTCTCGGCGCGGCTGACCTGCCGGCTGACCGGGCGGAGCTCGGCCTTGGGTGCCGCCGGGGCCGGCTTGGCCTCGGCGCGGGGCGCCGCGGAGGGCGCGGCCTGCCCCCCGGAAGAGGCTTTCTCCAGCCTTTCCAGGCGGGCCAGCAGTTGGGGGTCAAGGGCGGTGGAGCGCGGCTGGACCAGGCCCTCGCGGGCCTCGCGCAGCCCGCTTTCCAGGCGTTGCAGACGGCCTTCCATCTGGGCCAGGGCGGCGGCGGCCGGGTTGGGCGCGGCGGGGGCGGCTGGCTTGGCCGTCAGTTCCTTCTCCAGCTTGTCCAGGCGGGCCACCACCTGGGGGTCGGAGGCCGGCGCCGGGTTGGCGGCCTGTCCGGCGGGGGCGGCCGGCCGCGCGGCCAGGGCCTTCTCCAGCTTGTCCAGCCTGGCCAAAAGCTTGCCATCGGCCGGTGGGGCGGCCTTGGCCGTCAATTCCTTCTCTAGCTTGTCCAGGCGGGCCACCACCTGGGGGTCGAAGGCCGGCGCCGGGTTGGCAGCCTGTCCGGCGGGGGCGGCCGGCCGCGCGGCCAGGGCCTTCTCCAGCTTGTCCAGGCGGCCCAGCATGCTCGTGAAGTCGGGCAACTGGCTGACCTTGTGGTTGACCTGGCCCAGGACGTGGTCCACCTCGTCCAGGCGGCGGTCCTGGGCGGCGTCCACGGGATCGCTGGCGCCGGCGGTGGGGGCCTTGCGGGCCTGGGCCTGCAGGTTCTCCACCTGCTTGCGCAGGTGGTTGATGTCGCGGCTCTGGGAAATCTGCTCGGCCAGGACTTTCTCGGAGGCGGCCAGCGCCCGCTCCACCATGGCCCCGGGCGGGGCGGTGGCGGCCGCGGTTTCCTCGCCGGGGGTGAACATGTTGGTGGCCCACATGGTCAGCAGATACAACACGCCCACGAAGATCAGGACGGTGATGAGTATCTCCAGCGACGACAGCCGGAAGTTGCGGCGGCCCGCCGCGGGGGCCGGACGCGAATCTGCGCTGCTTGGATTTTTTGACATAGTTCCTCGTGACCTAGCCCTTGGTACACCCTGGCAAGGGCCACCGGCACGGTCCAGGCGGCCCGCTCCGGCAAACTTGACGGGTGGGGCAATGAAGCATATCCTTTTTAGGCCCGCACGGCAAGGCATTGCCCGCCAGAGCCCAAGGAGTTTTCATGGCCGACTTCCAAACCATTCTGCTACAGGACCACGGCGCGGTGAGGGTGCTGACCCTCAACCAGCCCCAACTCTTCAATCCCCTGGACGCCGTGAGCGGCACCGAGTTGGTGGCGGCCCTGGAGGGGGCTGACCGCGACCCGGCGGTGCGCGCCCTGGTGCTCACCGGCGCGGGCAAGGCCTTCGCCGCCGGAGGCAACGTGCGCCTGATGGCCGAAAAGGTGCTGGGAGGGCGGCCCACCAAGCCCTTCTTCACCGAGATCACGGCCATTCTTAACCGTAGCATCATCACCCTGCGCCGCCTGTCCAAGCCGGTGGTCTGCGCCCTCAACGGCGTGGCGGCCGGTGGCGGCCTGGGCTGGTGCCTGGCCTGCGACCTGGTGGTGGCCGCCCAAAGCGCCCGCCTGGACCCGGCCTACGTGCGCATCGCCGTCAACCCCGACGGCGGGGCCTCGGCCCTGGTGACCCGGCTCATCGGCCTTAAGCGGGCCAGCGAGTTCTTCCTGCTAGGCCGGGTGCTCACGGCCCAGGAGGCCCTGGAATGGGGCATGGTCAACCGGGTGGTGGAGGACGGCCAACTCCTGCCCCAGGCCTTGGAACTGGCCCAGGCCCTGGCCGCCGGGCCGGCCAAGGCCCTGGCCGCCACCAAGGCCCTGCTCAACCGGGCCGTGCTGGGCGACCTGGAAGGCATCCTGGAGGACGAGCGCCAGGGGATCATCGAGCTGGCCGACCAACCCGACTTCGTGGAGGGCATCAAGGCCTTCGTCGAGAAGCGCAAGCCCCAGTTCAAGGACTAGGCGCCCAGGCCGGCCAGGTAGCCGCCCACGCCCGGTCCTGGGGCCGGCGCCAAATCGCCATGCCGGTATTTCGCCGCGGCGGGCGGGGTCCATCCCCGCCCGTTTTGCTTGGGCGGGCGGGGCCGAGGCCCCAAAAAGGAAAACGCCGGGTTGGGTGCCCGGCGCATTCCAGAAGAGGAGAAAGGGGTTTGAGAAGCTGGTGCCCGTAACTCTTGCAATGCGGGTGCCAAAATTGTCCGGCGGCCCCGGCATCCTGGACCTCTCCGCCGCCCCCCGGATGGACCCTGCCAATTTACCCAAGCTATAACCGCAAGTTATCCTGAAGTGGCCCTGCGTTGCCCACGCCCAAATAGAGCGCGCCGGGTCTGGGGAACCCGGCGCGCTCTGAAAAGGAGAAAAGGGTTTTTTGAGAAGCTGGTGCCCCTAGCTCAAGCAACTTTGGTGCCACCAGCCAGGCCGCGAGCGGCCCGCCACAACATACCCTTTATAATCAATACTTTAGCTTGAAGATTCTGGGCGCCGCTCCCGGGGGCCACTTCCCCACTTGGGAGACCGCGGTACAAATTTTTGTACCGTCTTGCCGGAGCCTGCGAGGGGTCAAGAGATCAACGTCTTGATTTGCCTTATCATTACTTGGTTCAAAAAACTGAACCGCCACCAAGGCCCGGGTCAAAAAATCGCGGCCACCGCCTAGACGGCCACCCCGGGGGCCGGGAAGCCCGCGCACAACTCGGCCACCTGGCCCCGCACCGTCTCCAAGACGGTGGCGTTGCCCGCATCCCGGGCCACTTGGCCGATGAACGCCGCCACCTGGGCCATCTGGGCCTCCCGCATGCCCCGGGTGGTGAGCGCCGGGGTGCCCAGGCGCACGCCGCTGGGCTCCTCGGCCGGGCGGGGGTCAAAAGGTATCTTGTTGGCGTTGGCCACGATGCCCGCCCGCTCCAGGGCCACGGCCAGGGACTTGCCCGTGTGCCCCAGGGGCGTGGCGTCAATCAGCACCAGATGATTGTCGGTGCCGCCGGTGACCAACTGGCAGCCCTGGTCCGTGAGGCCCTGGGCCAGGGCCTGGGCGTTCCTCACCACCTGGTGGCAATACTCCGTGAAGTCCGGACGCGCCGCCTCGCCCAGGGCCACGGCGATGGCCGCGGTGACGTGGTTGTGGGGGCCGCCCTGCAGGCCCGGGAAGACCGCCTTGTCAATCTTGGGCGCCAGCTCGCCCCGGCACAGGATCATGCCCCCCCGGGGACCGCGCAGGAGTTTGTGGGTGGTGGTGGTCACCACGTCGGCGTGGGGCAGGGGATGGGGATGGTCGCCGGAGATGCACAGCCCCGAGATGTGGCTGATGTCGGCCACCAGATAGGCCCCCACCTCGTCGGCGATCTGCCGGAAGATGCTGAAATCTATGGTGCGCGGATAGGAGGACGCCCCGGTGAAGATCAGCTTGGGCTGGAATTCCCTGGCCATGGCCCGGGCGGCCTCGTAGTCCACCAGGCCGGTGGAGCGGCTGAGCCCGTACTGGCGCACCTCGTAGAACTTGCCCGAGAAGCTCACCTTGGCCCCGTGGGTCAAATGCCCGCCCGCCGCCAGATCCATGCCCAGCACCCGGTCGTGGGGCTTCAACAACCCCAGATATACCGCCATGTTGGCCGGAGAGCCCGAATAGGGCTGCACGTTGGCGTGCTCGGCCCCAAAGAGCTCCCGAGCCCGCTTGAGCGCGATGTCCTCGATCAGGTCTATGAACTCCTGACCCTGGTAATAACGGCGGAAGGGATAGCCCTCCGAGTACTTGTTGGTCAGGACGCTGCCCGTGGCCTCCATCACCGCCGGCGAGGCGTAGTTCTCGCTGGGGATGAGCCGCAGCACCGAGGCCTGGCGGCGCGATTCCTGCTGGATCAACTCGGCGACCTGGGGGTCCGACTGGCGTAGATGGCTCATAATTCTGTCCTTTTTGCAATACAGCCAGACGGATAATATTACACGGGAGGCAGGCGATGTCAATGTTGGGTAAGAAGGGGAAGCGGGTTGGGGTAAGGAGGGAGGAGGAGCGGGTTACTTGGCGGGAGGGGCGGGTTGGCGGGCCATGGCCTGCCTGAGGCGGGCGATTTTTTCTTCGGTGATGGCCAATTCGCGGGCCGCGCCGATATCGCGGAACATGGACGCGGACTGCTCATAGCATTCTAAGGCCTTCGACAGGTAGCCTTGTGCTGCGTAGACCGCGCCCAGGTTGGCCAGTTGTGTGGCCTGGCCCAGTCGGTCGCCTATTTCCTGGTCAATATCCAGGGCCTGCTGATAGTGCTGCTCGGCCCGCGCTAAGTAGCCCTGGGCCATGTAGACAAGGCCCAGGTTGCCAAGTTGTCTGGCCTGCCCCAAGCGATCGCCTAGTTCTTGTTGAATTTCCAGGGCCTGCTGAAGATGCTGCTCGGCCCGCGCCAAGTCTCCCTGGGCTTGGTAAACTAGGCCCAGGTTCCCCAGTTGTCTGGCCTGTCCCAAGCGGTCGCCTATCTCTCGTTGAATCTCCAGGGCCTGCTGAAGATGCTGCTCGGCCTGCGTCAGGTCGTCTTGCTTAGCGAAGACAATGCCCAGGTTGCCCAATTGTCTGGCCTGGCCCAGGCGGTCGCCTATTTCCTGGTGAGTCTCCAAGGCCTGCTGATAATGCTGCTCGGCCCGAGCCAGGTCGCCCTGGGCCATATAGACAAGGCCCAGGTTGCCCAGTTGTGTCGCCTGCCCCAAACGGTCGCCTATCTCTCGTTGAATCTCAAGGGGCTCCTGAAGGTGCTGCTCGGCCCGCGTCAGGTCGCCCTGCTCCCTATAAACTAAACCCAGGTTGCCAAGTTGTCTGGCCTGGCCCAGGCGGTCGCCTATTTCCTGGTGAGTCTCCAGGGCCTGCCGAAAGTGCTGCTCGGCCCGAGCCAGGTCGCCCTGCTCCCTATAGACCAGACCCAAGTTGCCCAAGGTTGCGGCATGTCCACGGCGGTAGCCTAGTTCTCGTTGAATCTCCAGGGTCTGCTGAAGATGCTGCTCGGCCCGCGCCAAGTCGCCCTGGGCCTGGTATACCAAGCCTAGGGCGCCCAGTGCGGCGGCCTCTCCCTGGGGGTCTGCTATTTCCCTATGAACCTTCAGCGCCTGCTGAAAGTTTCGCTCGGCCCGAGCCAGGTCGCCCCGGTTTCGATAGACTAGGCCCAGGCTGCCGATCGCACTGGCCTCTCCTCGACGATCCTTACCCTTGCGGTAGCCATCAAGGGACTTCTGGTAATGCCACAAGGCATCTTGATACTTGCTGGTAAAAAATAGAGCATTGCCAAGAGTTATGTGAAAGGAAGGAATATCAGCAATGGTCAAGGCCTGTTCCAACTTGGGAATGGCCTGGAGTGACCTCCCGTGTTCGATGTCCTGGTCAGCCTCTCGGAATAACCGTAAGGCTTCCTCTTGCTTGCGGCCCATCTCGGCCGACAGCTCCTTTTCCAGTTCTGACTTTACTTCTTCTTCGGTGGGTTTGAGCAGGCCTTCGATTAGTTTCAGCCTCTCATTCATCTGGGAGGTATCATCGAGTAGTTGGGTCGTATCCACCTTGATGTCTTCTGCCTGCTTACGGCTGGCGGCCGGGAAAATTATGGGCCAAGCCGCCCCGATAGAAGTGATGACACCTGTGGCCACCGCAAAGGTTGCGACTGACTTCACCCCCCAAATAATCATGCCCACGATGCCCAGGGCGGTCAGGGCGAAACCGGCTATAATTGCGGCATTTTTCTTGTTGTTCCCCATGCTCCCCCAGGAACCTAGGCAGGTCAGACGGCCTTAATCCTTCCTCCCCAACACGCACACGCTCGTCCCCAACACCAAATCGTGCCTCCGCAGCCACCTGGCCTCGGCCCGCATCACCCCCAAGAGCAGGCGGTTCAGCATCTCCGGCGGGCGCGCCACGTCCGAGGCCGGGGCCTCGGCCCCGGGGCCGCGCAGGCGCTCCCGCCATCTGGCGGCCAGGCGGCGGGCGATGACCCCCGGGGCCAGAAGGCTATTGCGGTAGGTGGCGCGCACCACCGTGAAGCCGGCCCTCTCCAGGCGCAGGCTCAAGCCCGGGCGGGTGAAGCGCCGCGCCCCGTGCATGGCGCGGTCATGGGGGCCCATGAGGCCCTGGTAGGCGGAATCGAAGACCAGTAGAAAGCCGCCGGGCCGCAGCACCCGGTGGCACTCGGCCAGGGTGGCGGCCACGTCCACGCCCTGGTGATAGAGCAGGTCCATCATCGTGACCAGGCCGGCGCAGTTGTCCCGAAAAGGCAAGGCGTGGCTGAGGCCCCGGGCCAGGCGCGGGCCTACCCGCTTATGGGCCAGGGCCAGGGCCAGGGGGTCGTTCTCCAGGCCCAGGGCCGGCCCCCGGCGCAGGTGCTCCTGCAACAGCGCCCCGGTGCCGGCGCCCAGGTCCAGGCGCAGCCCCTGGATGGGCTCCACGCCCTCCAGCAGGGCGGCGGCGGCCAGGCGCTTGCCCACGAACCACCAATGGTCCTTCTCCACAGCGTACATGAGCCGGAATTCGCGGGGTTCCATGGGCGCGCATCTCCAAGATCGCCCATGGTGTACCAGGCGGGGCCGGCGCGTCAAGTTGGGCTTGCGGTAGTCGGCTGAGGCCGGCGGAAAGCGGGGGTTTGATTAACGGCTGCGGGAGGGACTCAGGTCGCCCAGAAGGTCGCGCAGGGCCTCGGGGCTGGGCAGGAACTCCGACTGGGCCAGGTAGCGCTCCTGGTCGGCCCGGGTCGTGGGATCGTCCTTCTTGCCCACCCGGTACAGGCCCACCAGGCCCTCGGACTCCAGCCCTTCCATGGTCTGCAACTGGTTGGGCCTGGGCGGCCCCACCCTGAGCAGGAAGACGCTGGCCGAGGCGATGCGCTGCACCCGCTCGGGCCGGCAATTGGCTATCCATTCACCCCGTTGGCTCACGGGTGGTCCCTTCCTTGGGCGGCGGCCGGGGGCCAGTAAAACCCTCGGGCCTTGGTCGGGTGGCACGAGGTCCTTCTCGCGCTGGCTCAATAAATGTTTCGGCAGGGCCGGCGGTATTCTTGAGGGCTTTTTGGACGGGGGGTAATTACTTGCTAGGCAAGTAAATGCAATGGCTTATGGCATGGTGGCCGTGGGGCCTAGTCAAAGGCGGGGGTGGAAACCTCGGGGTTGTGCAGGATGTCCTGGCGCATGAGGGCCAAAAGGCCCTTGGCCACTGGGCCGGGGCGGCCCTCGGCCACCGGGCGGCCCTCCAGGCGGGTGACCGGCAGCACATCCAGGGTGGTGCCGAAGAGCATGATCTCGCGGGCCTGCTCCAGGTCCTGGCGGGAGAGGGTCCGGCGCTCAACCTCGGCCAGGGTGCCCCGCTCCACCAGGCCGGCGGCCAACTCAATGGCCCGGCGCACGGTGGTGCCCTCCAGGATGTGGTCGGGCTTGGGCAGCAGCAGATGGCCCTGGGCGTCCACCAGTCCCACGTTCTCGGTGGAGCCCTCGGCCAGGTAGCCCTCCTCGTCCAGGCCCAGGCCGTAGTCCCAGCCCCGGCCCAGGGCCTCGCGCTTCAGGAGCACGTTGGGCAGGTAGTTGCAGGTCTTGACCGAGGCGTAGAAGCCGCTCTTGCTGGGCACCTGGCTAACCCCCAGGCGCACGCCGTTGTCGTAGGCCGACTGGGGGGGATGGTGCAGGTGGCTGACCATGATGTAGACGCCGGGCCGGGGGCACTCGAAGGGGTTGGTGGTGAAGCCGCCCGGTCCCCGGCTGAGGTAGATGCGCACCGCGCATTCCCGCTGGCCGCCGGCCCTGGTCACTGCCACCACCAGGCGCTTGAGGGCGCCCAGGTCGGCGGGCAGTTCCAGGCCGATGGCCTGGGCCGAGCCGGCCAGTCGCAGCAGGTGGCGGTCCAGTTGATAGATGCGCCCGGCCACGCACTTGAACATCTCGAAGACGCCGTCGCCCCGGTGCACCATGTGGTCGTCCAGGGGCACGTGCATCAGCCAGGGCTCCTGGACTATGCCCCCCAGCCAGGTGGAGTACATGGCCAGGTAATCGCCGGCCCAGGGGCGCTCCAAGGCCTTGAGGCGGGCGATGGCCTCGTTCTCGCTGATTATGGTGGGGGGCTCTGCAAACATGGGCAGGAATCTACACCCCGGCCCCGCCACGGGCAAGGGTTTTTGGATTATCGGCTTGCCATTCATCTATTGCGCAAGTATGAATTGCAGGGATAATTACCGGCGGCCATCAAAAAAAGTCAAGCGCAGGGTGCGACCATGGCGATTGGAACGGCGGACAGGCGTTTTTCCATTCTACTGAAACTGGTATCGGCAATGGGCGTGCTGCTCATGTGCCTGGCGGTGCTGGTGGCCGCCGCCTGGTGGCTCTTGGGCCAGCAGGAAACCGACGGCGAGGTGGTCAACATCGCCGGCCGCCAGCGCATGCTCTCCCAGAAGATGACCAAGGAGGCCCTGCTCCTGGGCCAGGGCCTGGGCGACGCGGCCCAGTTGCGCCAGCAACTAGAGGCCACTAGCCGCCTGTTCCAGCAATCACTGCAAGGGCTAAGGGACGGCGACCGCCGGATGAACCTGCCCCCCACCCACGACCCAGAGGTCCTGGCCCAACTGGAGCGGGTGGCCGCCCAGTGGCTGCCCATGCAGGCGGCCCTGGCGGTGCTGGGGGCCAGCCAGCCGGGGGCGGGGGAGTTTCAGGGGGCGCTCCAGACCCTCATCCAGGGTAACCTGGAGCTCTTGAAGGGCATGAACCAGGCCACCGAGATGTATGCCGCCCTGGCCGCGGCCAAGGTGCGCGCCCTCAAGACGGTGATGCTGGCCGGCCTGGCCCTGGGGATGGCGGTCTTCAGCTTCACCTGGTGGCTAGTGCGCACGCGCATGATAAGGCCCCTGGGCCGGGTGGTGGAGGACGTGGGGCTGCTTAGCCAGGGCGACCTGCGCCCCTATGCCCACCAGGGCCTGGCCCAGGACGAGATCGGCGACGTGGCCCGCTCCTTGGGTGCGCTGCGTGGCTCCCTGAATGCCAGCGTGGGCCTGATCCGCGACGACGCCGCGGCCCTGGCCGAGAGCGCCGGCCACATCTCCTCGGGCAATCAGGACCTCAACGAGCGCACCCAGCAACAGGCCGCGGCCATCGAGCAGACCGCCGCCGCCGTGGAGGAGCTCACCGCCTCGGTGCGCAACAGCGCCCAGGGCGTGCGCCAGGCCGACGAACTGGCCAAGGCCGCGGCCCAGCAGGCCCGCCAGGGCGGCCAGGTGGTGGGCCGCACGGCCCAGGCCATGCGCCAGGTGCGTGATTCCAGCCAGAAGATCAGCGACATCATCGGGCTGGTCAACGAGATCGCCTTCCAGACCAACCTGTTGGCCTTGAACGCCGCCGTGGAGGCCGCCCGGGCCGGCGAGGCGGGCCGGGGGTTCGCGGTTGTGGCCTCCGAGGTGCGCAACCTGGCCGGCCGGGCCTCGGCGGCGGCCAAGCAGATACAGGGCCTCATCGCCGACAGCGCCGCCCAGGTGGCCCAGGGCGGCCAGCTCATGTCCGAGAGCGCCCAGCTCCTGGAGGAGATCATCGCCAAGGTCCAGCAACTGGCCCAGACCGTGGGCGCCATCTGGGCCGCCACCCAGGAGCAGGCCTCGGGCATCGAGGAGGTGAACAAGGCCGTCATCCAGATGGATCAGGCCGTGCAGCAAAACGCCGCCCTGGTGGAGGAAACCGCCGCCGCCGCCCAAAGCCTCTCCGAGCTGGCGGCCCAACTGCAAGCCAGGGTGGAGGGCTTCAGCCTTTAAATCCGCCGGTGCCCCAGCCGTGGGGAGCGGGGCCAGCACCTCTTGCGGCCGCCGCCCCGGGCGCGTACCATAGGCGCCACGCCCAGGTTAAACCTGGCCCAGCAGGGGCTTTAGTATCAGCACCCCATCGTGCCTTCAGCGAAAGGTCCCCATGACCAGCGACACCCCCGCCCAGCCCCCCTCCCGCCGGCGCAAAAAGACCTGGAGCCCCGGACGCCTGCTGCGAAAGGGGCTCATGGGCATCGCCGAGCGCGTGGATTTCATTGCCCTCTTGAAGCGCATCAACCGTAGCGCCCCCGGCCGGCCCTGGCTGGACCTGTTCCAGTCGAAGGCGCCCCTGGAGGGACCGCGCCAGGAAGAGATAATCGAACGGGCGGTGGAACTGACCCTGGCCCAACTGGACGCCCAGGGCGATCATGCCGACCCCAGGGAGGTGCGGGCCCACGCCGAGGCCATCTCCTGCCGCTACGACCCCGAGGCGCACCTGGAGGCCGCCGCCGCCATCTGCACCGTGATGTCCCACCTCTTCGAGCAGGCTGATCCCCGCCAGCCCTTCGTCTCCGCCGACCAGCGCGAGTTGGCCCACCTGGACCTGCTCCAGCAGTACCGCCGCCAGGGGCTGGGCGTGGTGTTTCTGTGCAACCATTCCTCCCACGTGGACGAGTTCATCGCCGACGTGGTCTTCCAATCGCGCTTCCTGGGCCTGCCGCTGTTCGCCGCCGGCACCAACATGATGGCCATCAAGAGCCTGGCCAAGCTACTGCTCAACGGCGCCTACACCGTGCAGCGCCGGGGGGCGGGCAAGGCCTACCTGGCCACCCTGTACAACTACTGCCGCGCCCTGAGCGACACCGGCCAGCACCAGGGCATCTTCCTGGAGGCCTGGCACGGCGGCGCCCGCAGCCGCGACGGCAGCCTGCGCTATCCCCGCCGCCTGGTCACCCTGCGGGGCGCCCTGGACGTGGAGGGCGACGTGGTGGTGCAGCCGGTGGCCATTTCCTACGCCGCGGTGCCAGAGGACCTCTCCCTGGCCGCCCGTCAGGGAGGCATGTGCTGGCTCCGGGGCCTGGGGCTACTGCGCAGCCTGGCCTACTCGCTCCTGCACCCCAAGAGCGGCCTGTGGCGCAGCGCCCGGGGGCTCTACGGCCGGGCCTACTGCACCCTGCCGCGGCCCCGCCTGCTCAGCGAACTCAGGGAGCTGCACGCCCAGGACGACGCCGGGGGCCTGAGCCTGGACGAGTTCACGGCGCTCACCGCAATCAAGGACATCGCGCGGGCCAAGAAGGTCATGGCCAGCCAATTGGTGGCCCGGGGCCTGATGCGCGCCCGGCGCGCGCGGCGCGCCCCGTCCTCCGGCCAGGAGGGCCAGCCGGCCCCCCGGCCCGGCCTGGTGGATGCCGTGGCCCAGGAATTGGAGGGGCTCAAGGAATACCACCAGGCCACCTTCGGCCAGGCGCCCGACCTGGAGGACCTCATCAATGAGAGGCCGCTCAAGGAGGTGGTGGCCGACGGCCTGGCCACACTCAGGCGCCGGGCGGTATTGAAGAGCCTGGGCAAGGACGACCTGGGACTGCCCCGGGTGCGTAGCGAGGCCGGGCTGGCCTACTACGCCACCCACGGCGACCGCCGCCTGTACTCTCCCCAGGCCAAGGAAAACCTGGTGGTGGTGGGCGCCGGCGACTGGGGCTTCGCCCTGGCCCACCTGGTGGGCAGCCGCATCCTGGAGGAGAAGCGCTACCTCAACGCCAGCCTGACCCTCTTCGACCCCCGGCCCGAGGTGGCCGCCGACATGGGCATCAACCGCAACCCGCCGGGGCGCTTCGAGGACCACCGCCTGCCCAAGAACGTCTTCGTAACCAGCGACCCCCCCAGCGCCTTCAAGAAGGCCACCGAGGTGGTGCTGGCCGCCCCGCCGGAGCAGTTCGCGGCCCAGGTGCGCACCCTGCTGGAGGAGTCGCAGCAGGGCCTCAACCTCATGGTGGCCACCAACGCCTTCGAGCCCCTGGGCGGCAAGCTCTGCTTTCAGGTGGCGCGCGACCTGGCCCAGGAGCTGGGCCGCCAAGACGTGGCCGTCTACGTGCTGGGCGGCCCGCTGTTCTGCGAGGACCTGGTCAAGCCCCGCCAGGCCGCCGGGGTGCTGGCCGGCCCAGCCGAGAACCTGGCCCAATTGGCCGATCTCTTCCAGTGGCCGCCCATCTCGGTGACCACCAGCCCCGACCCCGTGGGGGTGCAACTGGCCTGGATACTGGCCCAGGTCTACAGCCTGTGGGGGGGTTACCTCATGCGCCTGGGGCGCATCCTGGGCGCCGCCCAGGTGGGGCACTACATGGCTTTGGCCTCGGCCGAGGCCATCGCCCTGGCCACGGCCCTGGGCGGCCAGGCCCAGACCTTCAGCGCCGCCAGCCCCGCCTGGACGGCCAGCTTCGCCGCCCTGGGCCTGTCGGGGCCGGTACAGGAGCTGGGGCGCAAGCTGGGTAAGGAGTCGCGCAAGGCCAAGGACCTGCCGGCCCTGGCCAAGAAGCTCTGCCAGCAGGAGGCCGAGGCCGGGCGCAAGGTGCGCGCCCACCAGGAGCTGCGCCTGGCCTTTGCCGCCGCCCGCCAAAAGGGCCTGGATTTGCCCATCCTCAATGAGGCCCACGCCACCCTGTGGGGGCCCGGTGCCCGGGCTGGCAATGACGGGTCGGTTTAAGTTATCGCCCTGGCCGGCCTTGGCGGCTCCCGCTGAGGGCTTGCGGAAAAATTTCCCGAAATCGCGGCCGGGGCCGGGGCCGGGGCTGCCCCTCCTTTGCCTAGGCCGCCCTGACCTTGACCTCCTGCTCCAGGCGGCCGGCCAACTCGTCCTGGGCCAGGCACAGGTCGTAGTGGGCCTGGAGGTTGAGCCAAAACATGGCCGTGGTGCCGATGTGGCGGGCCAGCCGCAAAGCCGTGTCGGCCGTGATGCGCCGCTTGCCGTGCACGATCTCATTAATGCGCCGGGGCGAGATGCCCAGGTCGCGGCCGAGCTGGTTTTGGGTGATACCCAGCGGCTTCATGAAGTCTTCCCAAAGGACTTCGCCCGGATGCACGGGCGCTAGCTTCCTGGCCGGCATGGCTTACCCCTAATGGTGGTAGTCCACTATCTCCACCTCGTGGGCGCTGTTGCCGCGCCACACGAAGCAGATTCGGTACTGGTCGTTGATCCTGATGCTATGCTGCCCTTTACGGTCGCCCTTGAGTGTCTCCAAGCGGTTGCCGGGCAATTTCCGCAAGTCCGCAAGCTCCTCGGCGCTGTGCAGTTGTACAAGCTTTCTGTAGGCGATGGGTTGAATTTCTGTTGGCAACTTGCGGCATACCTCGCGCTGGAATATCTGTTCGGCGGGTTTACCCTTGAAGCTGGCTATCATGGTCCCATTATATAGCGCATAGCGTTATAGGCAAAGCAATATCAGGCCGGGGCACCGGGTCCCGTGCACGGTCCTACCAGTTCAGACGGGAGCCGAGAGGGCCGGACGGGAGACACCTTTACTCGACCCGTTATGGCAGCCGGGGCACCCGGCCCCCTTGCATGGTCCTACCGGTTCCGACGGGAGCCGAGCGGGCCGGACGGGAGACACCTTCACCCGACCCGTTATGGCAGCCGGGGCACCCGGCTCACTCCCGGGGCGGGGCCCACCAGTCGTCGCGTTTTTCGAACCACCAGTCGGTCCAGTCGGTGGCCAGGATTGCCTGGGCCAGTTCCTGGCCGGCCGGGGTGGCCAGGCGCTTGAGGGCGTAGTGTATCCAGTGGGCGGCGTAGGGGTTGCCCAGGTCCTTCTGCTCCTTCAATTCCACAAGCAAATCCAATTGATCGGCGTCGTGGGCCAGGCGGGCCTCGGGGCTCGCGCCCTCCTCGAACTCGGCGGTCAACTCCTGGACGCGGGCGGCCACCGGGGCGGGCAGGTCCTGTAGCTGGTCGCGGCGTGCCTTGTGCTCGTCGGCCTTGGCGTAGCGCTTGTGCACGTAGTTGAGGTCGTTGGTGCGCGACTCGGCCAGGTCGTGGTGCAGGAGCATCAGGGCCACCCGGGGGGCGTCCAGGGCCGGGTCCAAAAGGGCCAGGTGATAGCCCAGGAGCGAGGCCCGGAAGCAGTGGTCAGCCACCGACTCGCCGCCGCTGCCCAAAAAGGGATAGCCGGTGCGGCGCATCTTCTTGAGCATGCCGGCCTCGAACAGGAAACGGGCCAGACCCTTCATGGGCGGGCCTCCCGGGCGCAAGGGCGGCACAGAGGCTGGCCGTCCTTCTGCACGGCCTTGCTGGCCTGCACGGCCTCGCCGCAGCGTGCGCAGGTGAGCGAGGGCTCGATGCGGGCCACCTCCGGCGGGGCCGGCGGCTTCTCCTGGATTTTCAGGATTTGCTCGTCAGGGGCGGCCAGCAGTATCTCCATGAAGGCCTGGCGGTCCACCGAGCCATCGGGCCGGCGGGGCCTTAGGGCGTCGCCGGTGAAGGCCACGCGCACGGCCCGGTTCTGGCGGCGGTCAGTGACGGTGAAGACCTGCTTGCCGTGGTCTTGCCACTTCAGGTTGCCCTTGCCGAAGGTGGTGCCCAAGAGGGCCTGGAAGGCGTCCACGCTGCAAGAGTCGTTCTCCACCACCGCCACCAGTTCCTCGTCCTGGCTGCGGCCCAGGTCCAGGGCGCGGGCGGCGGCCTTGGCCGCGCGGTAGCCGATCAAGAGGCCCGGGCAGAGGTGGCCGTGGAAGCGCGCCACCTCTTGCAGGTCCGGGGGCAGATGGGCCAGGTCCATGGCGATGCTCCCTTATGGGGTTGAGTCTTGGACGATGCCAGGGGCAGACCTCAAGCATAGCCATGGCCCCGCCGGCGCGCAAGGCCGGCCACCCTGGCGGCGGGGTGTACTGCGCGGCGAGACAACGTCATGCCCGGCATGACAACAACGGCGGCCGGGGCCAGGCTTGGCGGGGGCCGCGTCCTTGGCCCCGGCAGGACAACAGCACGGCAACAAAAACGAAATAATTCATATGAATATAGTAGGCATATTAGGCTCAATAATTGCATTTTTGATTGGTGCGATTGGCCGCGGCCTCGCCGGTGGGATACAAGGCAGGGCTATGCCACAAATCGCATCATCATGCTCAACCCTGGCCAGTCCGTGGCGCCCGAGCATGGCAGCCGCGCTGGCTGAATCGGTCTCTTGCATTTTGATTGACCGCGACCTGTGATATTTGTAACTATCTTGCCGGACGTCCGTTAGCTTTTGCTGCCGCCATCAGGTGGCGGCGGATTTTGGAAGGCGAGACTTGGCCATGCCCCGGGTGGGCCTCTCGTGGGGAGAGGGAGCCAGCCAGGCGCGGATAAGGCCGCGCCCACCAAGCGGGCCGAGACGGTAGCGAAAACAGCCAAAACTAATACCTAGGATCAAGGGGCGAAAGGGGGCCGGCCTTGGCCTGGAGGCCGGGGGCGACAGCCCGCGACAACCCAGGTGTTTCCAAGGCACTCCTTGCCAGCCCCAAAGGAACGGCCATGAAAAAGCTAAACAACCTGACCGTGGGCCAACGCATCCTCGCCGGCTTCGGCGTGGTGCTGGCCCTGATGGTGGTCTCGGTGCTCTTTACCCAAATAGGCGTCAACAGCGTGGTGAAAAACGCCGAGGAGGTGATCGCCGGCAACCGCCTGGACGGCCTCTTGGCCCAGCGCGAGGTGGACCACCTGACCTGGGCCAACAAACTCAACGCCACCCTGAGCGACCCCAAGGCCGACAAGGTCACGGTGGAGACCGACCACACCAAATGCGGCCTGGGCCGCTGGCTCTACGGCGACGGCCGCCGGCAGGCCGAGGTCCAGGTGCCGGCGCTGTCGCCCCTGCTCAAGCAGACCGAGGACACCCACATGCGCCTGCACCAGACGGCGGCGGCCATCGCCAAGGTCTTCCGCCCCGGCGACGTGGAGCTGCCCGGCTTCCTCTCGGCCCGCGAGGCCGACCACCTGCGCTGGTCCAACAACGTGGCCAAGGCCATCCTGAGCCAGGAGCGCCAACTGGGCGTGGAAACCGACCCCACCAAGTGCGGCCTGGGCCAGTGGCTGGCCAGCCCCCAGGCGGCGGCCGCCGCGGCCAACCCCCAGATCAAGGCCCTCCTGGAGCAGATCAAGGACCCCCACGAGCGGTTGCACGCCTCGGGCAAGGACATCCAGGCCGCCCTGAGCGAGGGCCAGTTCGACAAAGCCCAGGAGATTTACCAGCAACAGGCCCAGGCCGCCCTGACCGAGACCGGGGGGGTGCTCAAGAAGATGATCGAGGAGGCCAGGCTCTCGGTGCAGGGCAAGCAGCAGGCCGAGGCCATCTACACCAGCCAAACCCTGCCCGCCCTGGCGGCCACCCAGGGGCTCATGCACCAGATGCGCACGGCGGCCCGCCAGGCCATCCTCACCGACGAGGCCATGCTGAGCCAGGCCCAGGACTGCAAGGTCAAGGTGACCCTGACCGGTGCCCTGGCCTTGGTGGTGGGCCTGTTCATGGCCTTTTTTATCGCCCGTGGCATCAGCGGCGCGCTCAGGCGCATCTCCACCCAGATGAGCGAAGGCGCCTCCCAGGTGGCCGCCGCCTCCAGCCAGGTGGCCTCCACCAGCCAGAGCCTGGCCCAGGGCTCGGCGGAGCAGGCCGCCTCCCTGGAGAACACCTCCACCTCCCTGGAGGAGGTGGCCAGCATGATCCGCCAGAACGCCGACAACGCCCAGCAGGCCAACACCCTTATGGAGCAGTCCAACCAGGTGGTAAGCCAGGCGGTTCAGTCCATGGAGACCCTGCGCCAGGCCATGGAGCGCATCACCCAGGCCAGCGAGCAGACCGGCAAGATCATCAAGACCATTGACGAGATCGCCTTCCAGACCAACCTCTTGGCCCTCAATGCCGCCGTGGAGGCGGCCAGGGCGGGCGAGGCTGGGGCCGGCTTCGCCGTGGTGGCCGACGAGGTGCGCAACCTGGCCATGCGCGCCGCCGAGGCGGCCAAGAACACCCAGGCCATCATCGAGCAGAACCTGCGCAACATCGAGCAGGGCTCGGCCCTGGTGCGGGGCACCGACGAGGCCTTCGGCCAGGTGGCCCAGAGCGCCCGGCAGGTTGCCGCCCTGGTGTCCGAGATCGCCGCGGCAAGTGCCGAGCAGGCCCAGGGCATCGAGCAGGTCAACCACGGCACCCGTGATATGGACCAGGTGACCCAGCAAACCGCCGCGGGGGCCGAGGAGTCGGCCTCGGCGGCCGAGGAGCTGGACAGCCAGGCCCACCACCTACAAAATATGGTGGGCGACCTCCTGAACCTGGTGGGCGGCGCCCAGAAGGCCGCCGGCCGCCGCCAGCGGGGCTCAGCCGTGCAGGCCCTGCCCGCCCCGGCCCATTTGGAGTAGGCGGCCGGCGGTTGGTTCGGGCCATTTTATGCCAAGTTGCGATCAAACGAATAGTTTGATCGCAACTTGGCATGCGGGCCATGGACGGCCCGCCGGGCGCGTAAGCGCCCGGGAGGCCGGGCAAAACCACGCTTTTGCCCGGCCGGTCAGCAATCAAAGCCATGGATGGCTTTGATTGCATATTGGTATTAGGCCCCTGGCGTTTCCGCAAGCCATGACACCTGGGGCGGGGGTAATCCTCCGCCCCAGGTTTTTTTCAGCGAGGCCAGTACGGGAGCCGGCGAGGTCCGCCGGGGGAGAGCCTCTCCCGGCCCGCAATGGGAGTCGAGGTACTCGACCCCGTAATGGATGGCAGGGCACTCGACCCAGGGGTCTGTTGTCAACAAATAGAACTGTCCGGTGTAGTAGCACATAAACTGTCCGGTTTTTTGCGCGAGGGGGAATCCCCGGAGGGCGTAGCCCGGAGGGGATTTCCCCTCGCGAGCCGCCGTGCGCCCCCCCTATGCGGCGGCCT
>JACRDC010000022.1 GCA_016218705.1 Desulfarculus sp. | reverse complement strand
GTGGCCCTTGCGCGCGGCCCATCCCAATATGCAATCAAAGCCATCCATGGCTTTGATTGCTGATCGGCTGGGCAAAAACGCGGTTTTGCCCGGCCTCCCGGGCGCTTTCGCGCCCGGCGGGCCATTCCCCGGGGTCCCCAAGCAAACGCAGTTTGCTTGGGGTGGATCCATGGCCCGCATACCAAGTTGCGATCAAACTATTCGTTTGATCGCAACTTGTATTAGTACCAGATCACGAGCCGCTCGAAGGCCAGGCGCCTGAGGATGCGGGCCACCTCCACGCCCTGGGGGCAATGCACCAGACACTTGCCGCAGTAGCGGCAGGCGTGCAGGAAGGGGTGGCGGGCCGCCTGCTCCCTCAGGCCCAGTTGGGCCAGGCGCAGCACCCGGCGGGGTGACAGTTCCGGCGGGCGGGCCTGGGGGCAGCCGGAGACGCAGGCCCCGCACTGCACGCAGGACCAGGCGGGCGGCGAGGCCAGGCCGAAGGCCACCGGGGTGGCGGGCGTGGTCATGCTCACATCCTGAAGGGATTGGGACCCAGGGCCTTTAGTTCCTGGGCGAAACCGGCCGCCAGCCGGGCGAAGTCCTCGGCCTGCCCCACCTCCAGGGGCTCGAAGCGCACCCGCTGGGGCTCCAGGCGCATCTGCGTAAGCTTGCCGCCCAGGTCCCGCGCCCGCCGGCTGGCCAACTCGCCGCCGGTGCGGTAGTGGCACTGCTGGCCGGGGCAACCGCCGATGAGCACCCCGTCCACGCCCAGGGACAGGGCGTCGGCCACCAGGGCGTTGTTCAGCGCCCCCGCGCAGGTCAAGGGCAGCATCACCAGGCCCGGCGGCAGGGCCAAGCCGGCGCGGGCGGCCTGGCGGGCGGCCAGCCAGGCGTCGTTCTGGCACAAGAGGGCCAGGACCAGCGGGGCCTGGCCGGCGAAGGCGGCATCGTCGCCCAGCACCTCGATGGCCGCCGCCATCTGCCTGATGGTGGAGCCCGGCAGGGAGATGGCGGCCAGCGGGCAGGCGCCCATGCACACCCCACATTGGCGGCAGCGGGTGGGGGCCAGCAGGGGGAAGCCGCGCTCGTCCAGGGACCAGGCCCCGGCCGGGCACTCCTCCAGGCAGCGCTTGCACTGGTCGCACTTGCCCTTGTCCAGCCGGGGCAGGTGGGGGGCAAGCCGCACTTGGCCGCTCATCAGGGGCAAGGCGTGGCAAGCGGCCAGTGCGGCGGATTCCAGGGACCGGGTCACGTTCATGGGCTCGCGGCCGCAGCCGGCGGCGAAGATACCGTTACGCCCCGAGTCGGCCGGGCGGCACTGGGGGTGGGACCAGTAGAAGCCGTGAGGCCCAGGCGGCAGGCCTAGCCGGGCCGCCAGTTCGACGCTGCCGGCGCTGGGGGTCATGCCCCCGGCCAGCACCAGCAAATCCAGCCGCAGCTTCAACTCCACCCCAGAGAAGGCGTCCTCGGCGCGGATGCCCAGGCGCCCGTCCTCCAACAACTGGGCCTGGGCCGGCAGGCCGCGCACGAGGACCACCCCCGGCAGGGCCGCCACCTGGCGGTAGAGGTCCTCCTCGAAGCCGAGGGTACGGATGTCCTGGTAAAACACGTAACAGAGCAGGTCGGGGTAGAGCTCCTTGAGGCGGCGCGCCTGCTTCAGGCTGGCCGAGCAGCAGACCCCGGAGCAATAGGGCAGGTGGGCCTGGTCGCGGGAGCCGGCGCACTGGATGAAGGCCACCGTCCGGGGTTCCATGCCGGCCAGGGCGGCGGCGCCCGCCGGCGAGAGCAGGCGCTCCAGCTCCAGGTTGCCCACCACGCGCGGCGATTGCTGGTAGGCCCAGCGCTCCAGGCGCGACAGCGGATAGGGGTCCCAACCGGTGGCCAGGATCAGGGCGCCGGCCTCGATGGTGAAATGCTCCTCGCCCTGCTCCAGGCAGAGGGCCCGGGACGGGCAGGCCTCGGCGCAGGCCCGGCAGCCCGGCGGGCATAGCTCGCGGCGCACCCGCCAGGCCGGCGGGAAGGCCAGGGGGCCGCCGGGGCCGATGGCCTTGGCCGGCTTAAGCCCTGCCAGGGCAAAGGCTCGCGGGTTGACCGGCGGCTCGTCCTGCCACCAGGCCTGGGCGGCCGGCACCTCCACCGGGCAGACCGTAGCGCATTGGCCGCAGCCATTGCACAGCTCGGGGTCCACGAAACGCGGCGCCCGGCTCAGGGTGGCGCTGAAGGCCCCGGGAGCGCCGGCCAGGTCCGTGAGTTGGCTCAAGGTGTGGATGTGGACCTGGCCATTGGCGCATAGTTCTCGCAAGCTGACCACCAGGCCGCATAGGGGATCGCAGCCCAGGGGGTAGAGCCCCGACAACTGGGCCACCCGGCCGCCCAGGCTAGCGGCGCGCTCCGCCAGGTGAACCTCCACCCCACAGGCGGCCAGGCGCTTGGCCGCCTCCAGGCCGGCCACCCCGCCGCCCAGCACCAGGGCGGCTCGCGTGGCCGGCGCCTCCACGGGCTCCAGGGGCGCGGCCAAGCGCAGGAGGGCCAGGTGCATCTTGACCAGCGTAAGGGCCTTTTTCTGGCGCTGGGCCGCCGGCAGGCCGAGGTCCAGCACACCCTCGGCCTCCAGGTCCAGCCAAGCCGCCAGGTGGGGGTTGAGACCCGCCGGGGCCAGGGCGGCCAGCAGGTCCTGGCGCTGGGTGTGGCTGGGGGCGCCCAGCACCAGGAGGCGCTCCACCTGCCCCTCGGCCAGGGCCGCGGCCAACTCGGCCCGGCCCTGCCCCAGGCTGGTGGGAGCCAGGACCAGCTTCACGTCCTTCTGTTTGCCCAGGGCCAGGAGCAGGCCGGGCCAGTCCAGGGCCTGAGCCAGGGCCTGGCCCTGGTCCCAGGCCAGCAGGCCGATGCGGGGCGCGAGGCTCACTGGCCGAAACGCCCGCGGGTCTTGACCCTAAAGCGCTCCACGTTGCCCTCGATGTCCACGCAGGTCCAGGTGATGGAGTTGGTGCCCAGCATGGGCGTGAGCGAGGCCCCGTGATAGCCCAGTTGATAGGGGATGCGGGTCTCGATGGCCCCCTTGGGGCAGACCTTGGTGCAGGACATGCAGTCCCAGCAGTCGCGCAGGGCGCGGCAGAGGGCCTTGCCGTCCTGGCCCAGGGTCATGAGGTTGCCCGGGCAGACCTGTTCGCACAGGGGCTCGTCCTGGGCCTGGCAGCCGTCGCACTTGTTGATGTCAACCTTGGGTGGCATGAACGCCTCCTTGTTCCTCAGGCCGCCTGGGGCCTGTTTGTTTGCCTGCTTGCCATCACCCGCGCATCCAGGGTGGAAAACCGGGCGGGGGTAAACCCCGCCCCTACATCAAGAGTCAGCGGCACTACCGTTCCGTGCCAGTCCGCACTAGAACTTGCCGTCCAGGGTGGGGGTGTAGCGGTCGCCGGGCACCACCTGCTCGTAGGGCCGGGTAAAGGCCCGCACCTGGCCGGTGGCGGGGTCGCGCACCGTCTCCACGAAGCAATCCAGGGCCGGGTCCACCTGGGGGAAGTCGGAGCGGGTCTGCCAGCCCGGCCAGCGGGTCTCGCGGCGGTGCTTCAGGTGATGGCAGAGCACCTCGGCCACGTCCAGGCGGTCAATGACCTCGTGGGCCAGCATCAGCTCGTGCAGGTCGCGGGCGGTCAAGAGGCCGGTCTGCCCCATGAGCATGCGCAGGTGCCTGAGCGCGTAGTCCAGCCGCTCCTCGTTGGTGCGGTAGAATTGGGAGGTACCGCCGGCGTACTCGTCCATGAGCCGCTGCATGCGCTCCTCCATCTCCAAGGGGCTGACGCCGTCGAACTCCGGGCCGCGTAGCAGCGGCGCGAAGACGCGGGTCTTCTCAGCGGCCACCTGGTTCAGGTCCAGGGGGGGCAGAGTGAGGCCGCTCATGTATTCCAACGCCCCCCGGGCGGCCAGCTTGCCCTCGGCGGCGCAGCCACCCACAAACTTATTGGGGTTGCCGCCGGCGGTCTCGCCCGCCGCGAAGAGGCCTGGCATGGTGGTCATGCGCTTTATGTCCACCCAATAGCCGCTCTGGGTGTGGCCGCCCACGATGTAGGGATCGGAGCCGTAAATCTCTATGGGTTCCTTGGTGACGTCGTGACCCCGGCTGGCCAGGAAGAGCACGAAGGAGGGGCGCTCGCAGAGATAGTCTATCTTGAGTTCCTTGGCCTCCTGGGGCGACAGATGGGTGGTGTCCACGTAGGTGGGGCCGCGTCCGGCCAGCCACTCGTCCATGGGGGCGTTGGCGCGGATGTAGCGGGGGGCCTTGTCGCCGCCCAGGTGGGCGTAGCGTTCGGCCAGGATCAGTTCGCCACGCGCGTTAATCATGGCCGAGCGGTAGCCCACGCTGATGGTGTCCACCGGCCCGCAGAAGTCCTTGGTGCGCGTGGCCACCCAGCGCTGCTCCAGGGAGGTCATCTCGGCCCCCTGGCGGATGCCCATGGCGTAACCGGTGCCCACGTTGAAGGGGCACATCCAGGTCTGGTGATGGCTGGTGGTGGCGTCGGCGGTGTAGGACTTGTACAGGCCGCAGGCCCCGCCGGTGGCCACGATGGTGGCCTTGGCGCGAAACACGTAGAACTTACCGTCGCGCAGGCCAAAGCCCATGGCGCCGATGCAGCGTCCCTGGTCCATGAGCAAGTTGCTGGCCACCACCCGGTTGTAGACCCGCGCCCCGGTCTCCACGGCCTTCTCGGCCATGATGGGCTTCAATGCTTCGCCCCGGATGCTGATGTCCCAGCCGCCCCGGTACTTGATGTTGCCCTCCTCGTCGCGCACGATGGGCAGGCCCCACTCCTCCAGGTCGTCCACGGCTTGGTTGAGTTCCTGGGCGTTGCTGAGCGCCAGGTCCTCGCGGATGGGGCCGCCGCCCACCTGCGAGCGGCTCCAGCGCACCAGGTCCTCGGGGGTCTTGCCGGGGGGTATGTAGGTGTTGATGGCGTCCATGCCGGCGGCTGTAGCCCCGCTGCGGCTGATGTGGGCCTTCTCCATGATGACGATGTCCAGGTCGGGAGAGAGCTTGCGCGCCTCCACCGCGGCGAAGCAGCCGGCGTTGCCCCCGCCGATGATGAGCAGGCCGCAGTCCACCACCTCGTCGGGTATGTCGGCCAGGTTTTGGGGAAGCATCTGAGCCATGGGAATCTCCTTGATCCGGTTATTGCGTTGCGGGGCGCCTACCAGGGCCAGGGGGCCTGGGGGTCCCAGACCGGCAGGCCCAGGAGTGCGTACCAGGGGGCCATCACCAGCAGGCCGTAGGCCATGGCGATGAGGATGCAGACCCAGCCCGCCTTGGCGTAATCGGTGGTGCTGAAGGTGTCGGTGCCGTAGGCGATGACCGCCGCCGTGATCTGGGTGGGCAACAGGTAGGCGTAGGTGTCGGTGTCGCAGACCAGGAGGGTGAAGGCCACCGGGTGCAGGCCCAGCTTGGGGGCCATGGCGAAGACGATGGGGGCCAGCATGGCCACGGCGGCCACGTTGCTGAGCATGCCGATGCGCATCACGTGGGTGCCGGCCATCATGGCCAGCACCACCCCCCACCAGGGTAGCCCTGCCACCAGGCCGTGGATGGTGTCGGCCAGCCAGCCGGCCAGACCGCTCTTGGTCATGGCCGAGGTCATGGACAGTGCCCCGCCCAAGAGCAGGAAAGTGCCCCAGGTGGTCTTTTCCTGCACCTGCTTCCAGGTGAAAGGGAAAAGCCCGGGGATGAACAGCACCATCATGCCCACCAGGCCGATGATGCCCAGCTGGAAGGTGTGCAGCTCGAACAGGGGGCTGCCCTTGCCCAGCAGGAAGGCCAGGCCCATGAGGGCGAAGACGGCCAGCAGAATCCACTCGGCCTGGCTCATGGGTCCCAGGTCCTGGTGCATCTGCTTGATGGCCTGGTGCCCGCCGCCGATCTCCACCCCGGCGGTCTGGAAGTGATAGCGCACCCACCACTGGGTGAGCACGAACATGCCCAGGTAGGGGAACTGCAACAGCATCCAGTGCAGGTAGTCTATCTTCATGCCGGCCTTGTCGAAGATGCCCACCATGATCATGTTGGGCAGGTGGGCGGTCATGATGAAGACGCCGCAGATCATGGAGGCGTAGACCATGGACTGGATGACGATGGCCTTCTTGGCCTGGCGCTCGGACTGGCTGTCGCCCAACAGGTTGGTGATGCCGCCGATGACCGGCAGCAGGGTGGCGGCGCGGGCGTTGGCGGCGGGGATCAGGAACGACAGGACGATGTTCACCCCGAAGAAGCCCCAGATCACCCGGCCCACGTTGCTTGCTTTCACCTTGTCCAGGATGGCCAGGGCGATGCGCCGGTCCAGCTTCAAGAGCTGCATCACCGCCCCCACCATGAAGGCGAACAGGCACAGCCACACCACGTGGTCGGTGAAGCCCGAGAAGACCTCGGCCATGGGCGGCCTGCCGCCCTTGGCCGGCAGGGCCTGGGTCAGGATGAGCAGGGTGGGTATGGAGATGCCGGTGATGCCCACGGGCAGGGCCTCGGTGACCCACATGATGGTGGCCCACATGACCACCGCCGCCACGGCCATGCCGCTTTTGCTCAGCCCCGCCGGGGCGGGCAGCACCCAGAGCATCAGGAAGAAGACCAACCAGGCCGCCGCGAAGCCCCACAATAGCTTGCCGGGGCTCTTGCCGCAGGCCCGGATGTTGTCGCCCAGGCAGGCCAGCGCGCCCCTGCCCTCTCTCGATACGGTAGCCGCCGACTCCATGGCCTTGCTCCCCTGCCTGACGGTTATGCCGGTCCGGGGGCCCTCCCGCCCGGGACGGCCCCCACTGGGGCGGGCCATCGAACCCAATGCTCACACGAAACCGCGGCCGCTTTTATCGCCTGGGCGATAATCGGCCCGGCGGGGAGAAAAAAATCAGCCAAGTGGCGGGGTGGGGGGAGAAAGGACGGCGCCGGCCGCCGGCGGGCGAAGGCTTTAGGAGGGGGTCTGGCCGCCGGGCGCCCCGGCCTTGACTAGCAGGATGGAGCAGGGGGCCAGCTTGATGATCTTGGCGGCGGCGCCCTGCAGGGACTCCAGGCCCCGGCTCAGGGGATGGGCCATGACCAACAGGTCGTAGCCCTGACCCAGCTCGGCCAGGGCCTCCTGGGAGAGGCTGCCCCGGACCAGCTTGACCCGGTGCTCCACGCCCTGGGCCGTGGCCCGGCGCACGAATTCTTGCATCGCGCGCCGGGCCTCGTCCGCCTCTTGGTCCTCGATGTACTCTAAAAACCCGACGTAGGAATTGCTGGTGGAGAGCCAGTCGTTGCCCGTGAACCCCCGCCAGCCGCCCTCCTGCACGAACAGGGCGCTCAGCTCGGCGCGGCGCTCGGCGGCCAGGCGCAGGGCCTCGTCCAGGGCCGGGCCGGAGCCGTCCAGTATGAGCAGAATGCGTGGCAACCGTCAGACCCTAGGGCAGTTGCCCCTTCTCGGGCACCAGCACCATCAGCGTATCCTTGCCCTTCTTGACGGCGTCGCCAGGCTTGGCCTTGACCGACAGCACCTTGCCGTTGAGGGTGGAGGTGACGGTGCGGGTCACCGGCTTCTCCTCCAGCTTGCCGCCCACCATCTTTTTGTCCTTGGCCGCCAGGGTGGCCAGCTTGTCGCCCTTCTTGACCATCGTGTCGGGCTTCACCAGGATCTCCATCACCTTGCCGTCGTCGGTGGCCTTGAGCTTGATCTCGCCGACCAAAAAGGCCATGTAGAACAATATGGCCGCCGTCACGATGCCCACCATGACCATGGAGGCGTAGTCCTCGTGGCGGTCGGACTTGAACACGGTCATCTTGCCGCCCTTGGCGTCAGCAGCACCTGCCATGAGCTATCTCTCCTTCCTTATGACCCGGGGTCCCCGCGCCTAAACGTCGTAATCGCTGGGGACGAACAGCTTGATGATGATGAGCGCCAGGACGTACTTGGTGGCGCCGGCCGCCAGGCCGATCTTCAGCGGCTTGCCGCCGGCCTGCTTGATCTCGCGGAAGTCAATGTAGGCGCCCTGGCCGATGAGCCCGATGGCGAAGATCCACTGCATGGCCTCGCGCAGCAGGTGGTTGGTCTCCGACTTCTCGGGGCCGAAGAGCCCCAGGGTGGAGAGGATGGTCATGGCCATGAAGCCCAGCACGAACATGGGGAACTTTTCCTTGAGGATCTGACCGAAGCTCTGCTTCTGGGCCTGGCCGCCCTGTTCCTCCTTGGCCTCCTTGCTGTAGTACCAGGCGGTGATGATGAAGACCACGAAGGGGATGGAGATGACCCGCACCAGGTTCCACAGCTCGCCGTAGTAGACCGCCGTGCCCTTGGCGATGGTGGGGTTGAAGGCCAGGCAGGTGGCCAGCACCTGGCCGGAGTTCAATATGCCCGTGCCCACCCAGGCGCCGTACTGCAGGTCCGACAGGCCCAGGGCCTTGCCGATGAAGGGGCTGATGAACATGGTCATCAGGCCGAAGCCCAGGATGGTGGCAATGGCCATGGCCACCTCGGTGGCCTTGGCCTTGACGCCCGGCGCCGTGGCGATGCAGGCGCTGACGCCGCAGACGCCGCAGGCCGCGCCCATGGTGCCGATGGTGGAGCGGTCGGCGCCCAGCATGCGCCCCACCCACATGACGAAGAGCACGGTGCCGAAGACGAAGGTGAGGATCAGCACGATGGCCCAGCCGCCCACCTTGGCCAGGCTCATGACCGTGTACAGGCAGCCCAGCATGATGACGCCGCCCTTGATGAACAGGCGGGTGGTGCGGAAGCCCTCCTCGGCCCAGGCCGGTATCTTGCCGCCGAAGAGCACGTTGCGGTAGAGCATGCCCAGGATGATGCTGAGCAGGATGTAGTTGAGGTTGAGCTCGCGGGCCAGCCAGCCCTTGGTGCCGAAGACCGTGATGTCCTTGATCCAGGGCTCCACGTAGAGCCGCAAGAGTATCACCGACCCCACCATGAACAGCAGGCCGGGCAGGATGCGCGGCAGCTTCTGTATCAAGCTTTTCTCTTCCATGTTCCCTTACCCCTCGTCCTTTACTTCACGATGAGGACCTTGCACTTGGCATACTCGGCCACCTTGGTGGAGACGCTGCCCAAGAGCCAGCGCTTGGCCCCGTGCTTGCCGTGACTGCCCACCACGATCATGTCGGCGCCGATCTCCTCGGCGGCGTCCAGGATGCCGTCCACCGGCCGGCCGGTCTTGAAGTGAGTCAGGGCCTTGACCCCCTGCTGGGTCAGGAGCTCCTGGGCCTTCTTGAGGCCGCCCTGGGCGTCGTGCTCCAGGGAGCTGGAGATCAGGCTGCACTCGTTGGGCGAGACTTCCTCGGAGCTGAGGCACAGGTCGGGCACCACCGTGACCAGGTGAAGCTGCCCCCCCAGTTTCTGGGCCACCTCCGCGGCGAACAAAAGCGCCTGGTCGGCTGGGGCCGAGCCGTCATGGGCCGCGAGTATCTTCATGAAATACCTCCTACGCAATTGGCTGATGACTTCCCAAGCATGTCTTAAAAGCAAGCACCATGCCCAAGGCGGCCACGGATAATAATTTAGCTTTATCAACTAGTTGACGCCATGGCTCGACCGCGTGGGTGCCAACCGCGGTTAGCACCTTGCCAGCCCCTGGCGGCAGTTGTCATTCCTACCCCATGCCTCTACTATTACCGGTAACCAGGCGGTCTTGGCCGCCTTGCGACACCACCCCCGCGCGGCATGGCCATGGCTTCCGGCATTTGGCGCATACATTCCCTCCAGGCCCGCTTCCTGCTGGGTCTGGGCCTGTTGATGGCGGTGCTGGGCATCATCTTCGCCGGCACTCTCTACGTGCATTTGCAGCGCCTTTTGCGCTCCGAGGTCTCCCACCAGGCCGACCTGGTGCTGGCCCAGGTGGACTCGGTGCAGGGCTATGTGCGCGAGTCCCTGCGGCCGCGCATGCTCTCCCTGCTGCCCGCCGACCAGTTCGTCATCGAGGCCATGAGCACCTCCTTCGTCTCCCGGCGGGTCATGGAACGCCTGGGCGGGGCACTGCCCGGCCATCTCTACCGCCGGGTCTCCGAGGCTCCGCGCAACCCCCAATTCCAGGCCCAAGGCCTGGAGATGGAGCTGCTGCAATATTTCAAGGACAACCCCGAGGCCGCCAGTTGGTCTGACCTGCGCCGCCTGGATGAGGAGGAGCTGTTCATCAAGGCCCGGCCGGTGCGCTTCGAGACCTCCTGCCTGCGCTGCCATGGCCTGCCCCAGGACGCTCCCCGGGAGATGCTGGCCAGCTACGGGGACCAGCGGGGCTTCGGCCACCAGGTGGGGGACCTGGCCGGCCTGGACGTGGTGGGCCTGCCCATTCGCCTGGCCCTGGCCTCCATCAAGGAGGCCACGGTGTGGTTCGCCCTGGCCTTCGCCGCCGGCATCCTGGCCGTCTTCGCCCTGATACAGGTCTTCTTCCACCGCCTGGTGGCGGTGAACATGGGGCGATTGTCGGAGTTCTTCCGCCGCACCTTCCACGAGGAGGCCGACCCGGCCCTCTTGAACCGCCTGCGCCGGGGCGACGAGATCGAGGAAGTGGTCACGGGCATGGAGGAACTGGGCCGCCACCTCTACCAGGCCCGCCGCGACCTGGCCGAGCACGCCGCCGGCCTGGAGCGCCGGGTGGCCGAGCGCACCGGCGAGCTCAAGCGCGAGGCCGCCGAGCGCCGCCAGGACGTGGAGCTATTCGTGGAGATGCTGGCCGGCATGAGCCACAGCGCCAGCCGGCGCGGTCTGCTGGAGATGGTCCTGCCCCGCCTGGCCAGGCGCTTCCAGGCCGGCCAGGCCCATTACCTCTGCGCCTTTTCCGAGGAGACCGGTCACTCCTGGCCGCTGGGCGCCCAGCCGCCGGCGCTCACCGCCGAGCTGCGCGACCGCCTGCTGGACGGCCAGCCGGTGTTCCAGGCCCGGCGGGCCTATCTGCCAGTTGCCTCCCAGGAGGCCGTGCAGGGCGTGCTCTGCCTGGACTGGCCCCTGGACAGCGACTTGAGCGAGCTGGACCAGCAGGTGATGCAGGCCCTGGCCCGCCAGTTGGGCATCGCGCTGGAAAACCTCATCGCCCTGGACAACCTGCTCAAGCAGCGCGACATCCTGGCCTCCATCTTCGAGGGCGTCAGCGACCCCATGGCGTTGTTGGACGAGCAGGGCCGGGTCATCGCCACCAACCAGGCCGGCCGCTCCCTGGCCCAGGAGGGCGAGCTGTTGGGCCTGGCCTGGGGCCAGGGCACCCCCGACCCCCGCGAGCTTATCCAAGAGGCCCTGGCCCAGGGCGGCCCCATCACCCGGGAGGCCCAGCAGGGCCACCGCGCCCTGCGCCTGACCCTCTACCCCCTCACCGACCCCCAGGGCCGCCAGGGGCGCCTGGTGGCCTACATCCGCGACGTGACCCTGGAGCGCAGGGTGCTGGCCGACATGCAGCGTAGCGAGCGCCTGGTGGCCGTGGGCAAGCTGGCCGCCGGCCTGGCCCACGAGATCAACAACCCCCTGGGCGTCATCCTCTGCTACGCCGAGCTGTTGGAAACCACCCTGGACCAGGAGCAGCCCCGCCGCGACCTGGAGGTCATCATCCGCCACACCCGGCAGGCCCAACGGGTGCTCAAGGACCTCCTGGACTTCGCCCGGGCCGAGCGTGGCGAGATTACCAGGGTGGACCTGGGCGAGGCGGTGCAGCGGGCGCTGTTGTTCTTCGCCCCCCAGGCCGAGGCCCGCAAGGTTGTTTTGAGCCACGAGAAATCCCACGGACCCCTGCTGGCCCTGGCCGACCCCCACGCCCTGGACCAGATATTGGCCAACCTCATCCTCAACGCCCTGGACGCGGTGCCCAGCCCCGGTGGTCGCATCACCCTGGGCGCCCGGCCCCAGCCGGAACTGCGCCAGGCCCTCCTGGAGGTGGCCGACAACGGCCCCGGCGTGGACCCGGCCATCATGGAGCAGATATTCGATCCCTTCTTCACCACCAAGGAGCCGGACCAGGGCACCGGCCTGGGCCTGGCCGTGGTCTACGGTTTACTGCGGGACATGGGCGGCGCGGTGAAGGTGGAGAACCAAGACGGGGCCGTCTTCACCCTGAGCCTGCCCCTGGCCCCTCCGGAGGACAGCCATGCCTGAGCGGCCCGGCATCTTGGTGGTGGATGACCAGAAGGACTACGCGGCTGGGCTGGTGAGGCTCTTGCAGGCCCGCTTCCCTGGCCACCGGGTGCTGGAGGCCCACGCTGGGGTCCAGGCCCTGGACATCCTGGGCCGCCAGGAGGTGGACCTGATGGTCTGCGACCTGCGCATGCCGGGCATGGGCGGCCTGGAGCTTCTGGCCGCCGCCCTGGGGCGCCAGCCCCACTTGAGCGTGGTGATGCTCACCGCCCACGGCACCATCGAAACCGCCGTGGAGGCTCTCAAGCAGGGGGCCTACGACTTTGTCACCAAGCCCATCGAGCGCCAGGACCTCTACCGCGTGGTGGAAAAGGGCCTGGAGCGCAGCCGGCTCTTGGGCGAGAACCGCAGGCTGCGCCGCCTGGCCATGCTCAGCGGCGGCCAGCCCACCCTGGTGGGCCAAGGCGCGGCCATGCGCCGGCTCAAGCAGGCCATCGCCGCCGTGGCCGCCTCGGACTACACCGTGCTCATCCGCGGCGAGTCGGGCAGCGGCAAGGAATTGGTGGCCCGGGCCATCCACGCCGCCAGCCGCCGGGCCGGGGGACCCTTCGTGCCGGTCAACTGCCCGGCCATCCCCGACCAGCTCCTGGAGTCCGAACTCTTCGGCCACGTCAAGGGCGCCTTCACCGGCGCCGACCAGACCCGCCAAGGGCTCTTCCAGGCCGCCCAGGGCGGGACCATCGTCTTGGATGAGATCGGCGACATCGGCCCGGCCGTGCAGACCAAGCTCTTGCGCGCGGTGCAGGAGCAGGAGATCAGGCCGGTGGGCTCCAGCAAAAACCTCAAGATAGACACCCGCATCCTGGCTTCCACCAACCAGGACCTGGAGGCCAAGATCAAGGCCGGGGCCTTCCGCGAAGACCTCTTCTACCGCCTCAACGTGCTGATGGTAAAGGTGCCGGGCCTGGCCGAGCGGGCCGAGGACATCCCCGAGCTGGCCGCCCATTTCCTGCTGTTGACCTGCCGCGAGATGAAGCTGCCCCCCAAGGAGGCCACGCCCGCCGCCCTGAGCTACCTGGCCAGCCGGGAGTGGCCGGGCAACGTGCGCGAGCTTCTTAACTTCGTGCGCCGCCTGGCGGTCTTCAGCCCCGGCCAGGTGGTGGACATGGACACCATCCGCCTGGTGGAGGCGCCGGGCCTGGCCAGCCAGGGGGGCCTGCCGCCCTACAAGGAGGCCAAGAACCGCTTCGTCGGCGAGTTCACCCGCTCCTACGTGGGCTCGCTCCTTAGCTCCACCAAGGGCAACATCTCCGAGGCGGCCCGGGTCTCGGGCCTGGAGCGGGTCTCGCTGCAAAAGATACTGCACCGCCTGGGCCTGGACGCGGGGCAGTACCGGGGGCGCTAGGGCACCTGGTTCCAACGTCTCAAGGACAAAAGACGGACGGAGTAAACCCCGCCCCTACATTAAGATATTGTAATGGCGAATTTTTCTTGATGTAGGGGCGGGGTTTATCCCCGCCCGTGTATTCGTTACCTACCGGGGCCATGCGGTCAAAACGGAATTGGTGCTACTTGGTCAGTTCACGCAGCTTGGCCAGGTTGACCTTGGCCGCGAAGTCCTTGACCACCTCCCCCGCCTTGGGGGTCTGGCTGGCCTCCACCCTGACCAGCACCTTGCTGTCCACCAGCATCTGCAACTCGGCCTGGTCGTCCTCCTGCTGCTGCACCAGGGCCTTCTGGTCGCCCACCCGCGCCAGCTTCAGGCCTTGTCCCTGCATCATCATGGGGTTGTTCAGCACCACCGCCAGGGACTGGATGAGGGGCGAGTCGCTCATGATCTCCACGCGCACCTGGGCCTCGCCCTTGTGGTAGGCGCGGCTGGCGCTGATGACCCCGCCGAACATGGCCTGGCCCATGGACTGGGACTCGGGCTTGTCTGCCTTCCAGCCGGCGGGGGCCTCGGGGAATATCACCGCGAAGCCCTCGGCCTTTTTCTGGCGCATCTGGGCGGCGGCGAACTCCACCTCGGCCAGGGCCTCGTTGACCTTGCCATCCTTGTAGAGCTTGAGTCCGCGTTCCAGTTGCTGGCTGATCTCGTCGGCCCAAAGCGGGGCGGCCCCCAGGGCCAGGGTGCTGGCCACCATCAGGGCGCAGGCTATGATTTTCTTCATGGTGCTCCTTCCCTTGGCCACGGCCGGTTGGGCCGCTGGCGGTTAACTGGCGGCCACCCAGCGCGGGCAGGCCGGCCTTGTTGCCTGTCATTGCCGTCTGGGGATGATGTACGCTATTTGCGTGGCCAGGTGTGATAAAATTTTTCTCGAGCCACCGGCGGGAGGCTGGGGACGCGGCCTTCCCGGAGAGCGGGCTGGCAAGGTATCAAGACGCGGGACGCGCCGCGAGGTCAAGGAGGGGCCAGGCATGACGAGGGCGAAACGGATGTCCATGGCCGCGCTGGTGGCGCTGCTTCTACTTGTGGGACTGGGCGCCGCCCCGGCCCTGGCCGCTGAATTCGCCAACTACAGCAACGAGGCCCTTGGCTTTGCCTGCCAGGTGCCCGGCCATTGGCCGCCCCCCAGCACCAAGCCCCCGGCCACCTACATTTTCGCCGGCCCCCAGGGCAGCGAGGAGTACTACACCACCCTCAACGCCCAACTGGTGCACAACCCCGCCTCCACCCTGGAGGTCCAGGCCCAGGAGTTCCTGGGGCAGATAGGCAACAATCCCCAGTACCGCCTGTTGGCCCGCCAGACCGGCACCCTGGCCGGCAAGAGGGGCGTGCGCCTCTTGGTGGAATACCAGTTGCCGGGCTCCAGCCAGGTCTTTCGGCAGGAGCAGTTCGTGGCCAACCGCGCGCCCTATTATTTCTGGCTGGCCTACACGGCGCCGGTGGACCTCTTTGACAGGCACCATGCCCTCATGGCCCGGGCGGTGGCCAGCCTGACCTTCCTGCCCCTGGGCGGCGCCCAGGGCGCGTCCCCGCCTGGTCAGCCCCCCGCGGCCCCCAGCCAGGCACCGGCCCCCCTGGGCCAGCCGCCGGCCCCGGCCGGCCAGGCCCCGCCCGCCGGCCAGGAGCCCCAGGTCTATGACCTGCGCGTGGCCACCGGCATCGGCGAGCAGGGACCCACGGGGGTCAGCCAGGCCTTCGCCCCGGACACCCCACGCATCTACGTGTGGTTCCGCTTACGGGGCCTGCCGGCCGGCACCGAGCTGCGCTCCGAGTGGTACTTCGGCGAGCAGGGCAAGATGCAAAAGGCGGCCGAAACCACCACCAAGGTGCAGGACCCGGCCATCACCTGGGGCCAGTTCAATCTGTCCATCAACCCGGACAGCAAGTTCCCCGCCGGCCAGTACCGGGTGGACATCTACCTGGGCCGCCAATTGCAGGGCAGCGCCTTCTTCCAGGTGCGCTGATCTACCGGGCTCATACGCATTTCAGATCATACGCATGGTTTTTTCGGCATATTTCCCCTGGGTACAGCCCTTACAGTTTCGGCCGCCCAAAAAGACCTAAGCGGTTTCTTTTTGTGTCCCGCTAGGGCCGCCCGGCCAAACTAGTTATCACATCAGCTTTTTGCAGTACATGAAGGCCGCCTTCCCGCCCATGCTGCTGACCCTCTTTTACCAATATGCAATCAAAGCCATCCATGGCTCTTTGATTTGCCCTCGAGCGGGCAAAAACGTGGTTTTGCCCGGCCTCCCGGGCGCTTTCGCGCCCGGCGGGCCATTCCCCGGGGTCCCCAAGCAAACGCAGTTTGCTTGGGGTGGATCCATGGCCCGCATACCAAGTTGCGATCAAACTATTCGTTTGATCGCAACTTGGTATAACCAGGCTTGCGGTGCGATCGCCACGGGGCCGGGCGGCGGCCATGGGCCGCACCCGGCCATGCCGGCCCAAGGCCGGTCAGGGTCGCGGCCCCTCCTCCGGGACGGCTACCAGGAAGTGGGCTCGCTGAGCCAGCCGGCCTGTGACCACAGGTCCTCCCAGCCGGGGGCCTCCATCTCCATGTCCTCGGCGCGCAGCGGTTGTCTCAGGTTCTGGTGGGCGCAGTGGCGGCAGGTGAAGGTCTGCCAGGACAGGCGCACGGCCTGGTCCAGGCACATCTGGTAGTGGGGGCATTCCAGGTTGCGGTAACCGAGGAGCCTTTGGGGATTGGTTCCGTCAGGCGTTGCCATGACCGACCTCCTCTCCGCTAGGCACTCAGGCGCGGGCCGGGCCTGGTTGTCCCGCGGCGGCGGTCACCCGGCGGCCCGGTCCCCATATAAAAATTCTAACCTCCTCGGTAGGGCTTAAGGCAGATTTTTTTGCGGCCTCCGTGGGCGCTCCCGCCCCGGGGGCGCGCTCAGATATCCTCGCTGTGGGCCTCGGGCTGGGGCTGGGAGGCGTCCTGGCCCAGGTACTCGCGGGCCATCCTGGCCCCCAGGCTCAGGGCCTTCTTGTTCAGGGGCTCGGTGCCGGGGGGCACCCGGGCCAGGAGGGCCTTTTCCAGGCCCCGGCGGCTGACCACGCCGGTCACCTCGGCCAGGGCGCCCAGGGCCACCACGTTGGCCACCATGGGTTTCTTGAGCTTCTCGCGGGCCACGGCGGTGAAGGGCAGCCGCAAGGCGCGGCTGGTGGGCGGGTGCTTGACCAGGTCCGAGTCCACCAGGGTCCAGGCGCCTGGCTTGAGGTCCCAGGAGTAGGCGTCGGCCGCCTCCTGGGTCAAGGCCAGGAACAAATCCACCCGGCTGCACAGGGGGTAGTCAATGGCTGCGTCGCTGATGATTACCTCGGCCTTGCTGGCCCCGCCCCGGGCCTCGGGTCCGTAGGACTGCACCATGGCCACCTCGCGGCCGTCGTGCAGGCCGGCGGCCTCGGCCAGCACCAGCCCGGCCAAGAGCAGACCCTGGCCCCCCGAGCCGGCCAGGCGCACCTCCACGCGGCCCAGGGAGGGCGATTCCTTCTGGTTCATGGCTGCTTCTCCCGGCGCAGGGCCGCGGCCTGCGCGGCCATGGCCTGGTAGGAATCATCGAAGCTTGGCTGCTGGCGGTCCACCAGCACCCCCAGCGGGTAGCGCCCTTCCCTCTCCTGGGGGCCGAGCTTCTGCCAGCGCTCCACGCGTACCCCGCGCTTCTTGAACTCCAGCATCATGTCCACCTGGGAGCCCAGGCGGTTCTGGCGGCCGAAGTTGGTGTGGCAGGGCGAGAGCACCTCCACCACGCCAAAGCCCGGCTTGGCGATGAGCTGGCCCAGGAGCTGGTCCAGTTGGGTGACGTGGTAGACCGTGGAGCGGGCCACGAAGGAGGCCCCGGCGGTGGCCGACAGGGCGCTGATGTCGAAGCTGGGCTCGATGTGGCCGTAGGGGGCCGTGGTGGCCTTGGCCCCCAGGGGAGTGGTGGGGCTGTACTGGCCGCCGGTCATGCCGTAGGTCTGGTTGTTGATGATGACGGTCTTGATGTCCAGGTTGCGGCGGGCGGCGTGGATGAGGTGGTTGCCGCCGATGGCCGTGGCGTCGCCGTCGCCCATGACGGTGATGACCGTCAGCTCGGGCTTGGCCAGCTTGATGCCCGTGGCGAAGGTGAGCGCCCGGCCGTGGGTGGTGTGCACGCTGCCCACGTCCACGTACACCGGCAGCCGCCCGGAGCAGCCGATGCCCGAGACCAGCACCACCTGATTCTTGTCCAGGCCGCTCTGGGACAAGGCCCGGAGCAGGGAGCCCAGCAGGATGCCCAGGCCGCAGCCCGGGCACCACACGTGGGGGAACTTCTTGTCGTGCCGTAGCCAGCCGTAGACCACGCTTCGGTGCACGGGGGGCATGCCATACCTCGCTTGCCTGCGGGGCGGCGCCGGCGGCGCGCGGCCCCTGGAGTTCGGGTCGTGAGCCGGTCCCTAGCGGTAGGAGATACCCCGGTTCTTGATGAATATCTCCCGGGCGCGGCAGAAGTCTATGACATGGTCGTGCACGTAGCCGTCCTCGCTGGTCACCCTGACCTGCGCCTCGCAGGGACCGCCCTCAAAAAACTCCATCTCAAAGCTGTCGCCCGGCAGCAACCTGTCGCCCTTGATCCAGTTGTTGCTGAACTCCTCGTTGCCTTCCTTGGTGCGAAAGCTGGTGATGACCCGGTCGCTGTCGTTGTACAGCATAAAGACGTTGTCGTCCTTGGCCTGGGCCGGGGCGGCCAGGGCCAAGACGGCGAGCAACAGGGCCGCTGCCACCAGGCCGGCTGTCCACTTCTCGTGCATCACTTCACCTCGCGCAGGCGGTTCAAGAGCTCGTCGGGGGTTATCATGTTGCCGTCCATCTTGCCGTGCCGCAAGACCTGGGTGCGGCCGTTGTTGACCCTTTTGACCTCGCGGCTGATTTGCCCCATGTTCAGCTCGGGCACCAGGGCCATCCGGCGGCCGGTCAAGGCCTCCTCCACCGGCCGGCGGGGGAAGGGCCACAGGGAGAGCAGTTGCAGCATGCCCAGTTTGAGGCCCTTCTCGCGGCCGATACGCACCGCCGCCTGGGCGGCGCGGGCCGTGCAGCCATAGGCGATGAAGACCACCTCGGCGTCGTCCAGCTCGAAGGCGCGCACCAGCTCCAGGTCGGAGAAGTGGCGGCTGATCTTGCCGAAGAGCCGGGCGTAGAAGGGCTCCACCTCGTCGGGCCGCCGGGTGGGGAAGCCGCGCTCGTCGTGCACCAGGCCGGTGACATGGTAGCGGTAGCCCTGGCCCAAGCTGGCCAGGCGGGGGATGAGGCTGCCGTCGGTCTTGTAGGGCACGTACCAGTCGGGCGGCACCGTGGGCTGGCGGCGCTCGATGACCTCCACCTCCTCGGGCGCGGGCAAGGCCACCTTCTCGCGCATGTGGGCCACCACCTCGTCGCCGAGCAGGATCACCGGCGTGCGAAAGCGCTCGGCCCAGTTGAAGGCCATCACCGTCAGCTCGAAGCACTGACCCACCGTGGCCGGGCAGAGCACGATGGCCGGATGGTCGCCGTGGGTGCCCCAGCGGGCCTGCTGCACGTCGCCCTGGGCCACGTTGGTGGGTAGCCCCGTGGAGGGCCCGCCGCGCATGACGTTGACTAGCACCAGGGGCACCTCTGCGATGGCCGCGTAGCCCAGGTTCTCTTGCATCAGCGAAAAGCCCGGCCCGCTGGTGGCGGTCATGGCCTTCTTGCCGGCCAGGCTGGCGCCGATACAGGCCCCCAGGGAGGCGATCTCGTCCTCCATCTGGATGAAGGGATGGCCCAGGGCCGGCAGCTCCCGGCTCATGATCTCGGTGATCTCGCTGGCCGGGGTGATGGGGTAGCCGGCGAAGAAGTTGCAGCCCGCGGCCAGGGCGCCCAGGGAAATGGCCTCGTTGCCTTGCAACAGGCGCGCCCGTGGTCTAGCCATGGCCGTTCTCCTTGGGGGCGGGCTCGGGGGCCAGGCGCTCGGGGCTGGTGGTGGGGGCCACCCGCGAGCCCTTGGGCACGGCGGCGGCGCCAGGCTGGGCCGGCGCCTCGCCCACGCTCAAGGCGAAGTCGGGGCAGAGCATCTCGCACAGGCCACAGGTGGTGCAGCGCTCCGGGTCGGCCAGCACCGGGTAGCCCCACTCGTCGTGGCCCAAGGCCTTGCGCGGGCAAAAAGCCACGCAGTTGCCGCAGCGCTTGCACCAGGCCGAGTAGAAGCTGACCTTGTCCACCGCCGCCTTGTTCTCGGGGGTCGGGGCCGCCTTGGGGCTCACGGTTTCATCTCCTGGAAGGGAAAGCCACGCGCCGGACCGCCTTAAACACCCGGCGGATACCATTATAAGCATTCTAGCATACCGTCTACCACCGGCGGCCAGGCCCTCAGGCGTCAGGCACCCCGGCGGCGGGCGCCTGGCCGGCCGCCCGCGCGGGGGGCTTGACGGTGGGCACCAGCCAGCCGGTCAGGGCGCTCAACAGGGGCAGCCCGGCCACGATGTACAGCACCGTGGTCACTCCCCAGCGGTCGGCCACGGCCCCCAGCACGGCGGCGCCGATGCCGCCGGTGCCCAGGGCGAAGCCCACCATGAGCCCCGAGGCCATGCCGGCGCGATCGGGCAGTATCTGCTGGGCCATGACCATGATGATGGACCAGGTGGAGATGAGGAAGGCCCCCGCCAGGGCCAGGGACACGTACACCCACACCCCGCGCGCCTGTAAAAACCAGAGCAATAGCGGCGTGGTCAGGGCCACCGCCAAGACAAAAAAGCGCTTGGGACCGACCTTCTCGGCCAGGGGCGCGCCCAGGGCCGTGCCGGTCACCCCGGCCAGCAAAAAGGTGGTCAGCATCCGCCAGGCGTCCACCTCCTGGCCGCCCAGCACGCTGACGTAATAAAAGGGCACAAAGGCCGTGACCCCGCTGTGTACCCAGGACCGGAGGATCACCGAGGTGATGAGCATGCTTAAGGCGCCCAGGCGCCCCCGCAGGGGCTGGGGGGACAGGGGCTTGCCGTGGGCCTGCTCCACGGTGCGCAGGGCCAGCAGGCGCGGCCAGGTAAAAAGGTAAAGGCCCGACATCAGGACACCCGGCAGGGCGAAGACGGCGGTGCCGGCCAGACCCAGCCAGGCACAGAAGGCGCCGGCCAAGAGCGGCCCCACCACGAAGCCCATGTTGCCGCCCACCATGAACCAGGACACGCCCACCACCTTGCGGGTGGTGGCCGAGCCCAGCACGGCCTTGAAGGCCTCGGGATGGAAGCTGGCCACCCCCAGGCCGCTGACCACCACCAGGGCCAGCATGAGGCCGTAGGAGGTCGCCAGGCCCAGAAGGGCCATGCCCAGGCCGGAAACCGCCAGGCCCACGGGCAAGAGCCAGCGCAGGGGCCAGCGGTCGCTCAGGTAACCGAACAGGGGCTGGATCACCGAGGAGGTGAGGTTCATGACCATGACGATGGCCCCGGCCTGGGCATAGCTAAGGCCATGGGCCTGCTTGAGCAGGGGCAAGAGCGCCGGCAGGGCGCCTTGGGGGGTGTCCACCACTAGGTGGCCCACGATGAGAAGCAGCAGGGCCTTGAAGTCCACGGGGCCTCGTCACGGTTGGGAGGCTGGATGATGCGGCCACCCACCGGCCTGGGCGGCTGCCCGGCAGGCGCTTCGAGGAAAGATACCCCCGGCGGGTGGCCTCGGCAAGGCGTGCTGGCCCGCCGGCTAGGCCTGGCCCGCTTCCCGCCAGTCCTGGCGCACCAGTTCCAGGATGCGCCGGCTCCTGGGCGAGTGCACTTGTATCTCCTCCCAGTTGGGCCGGCCATGGACCTTTTGCAGCAAGAGGCCGTCCTCATCGAACCAGCGGGGCAGCACCCCGCCCAGGAAGAAGCCCCGCGCCCTGAAGACCTCCGCCGCCGCCGCCACCGGGGGCGAGGCCAGCTTGAGCCAGGCCTGCACCACCAACATGCCCTGGCCGCGCAGATCGGCCAGCAGCGCGTCCAAACGCTCTTCCAGATCGGCCCCGGTCTCATGCACGGCCACCCGCGCCGCCTGGGCGAAATCGAAGAGCTCCACCTTGAATTCCGTGGTCCCCCGCAACGCCGCCCCGGAGTCGGCCTCCAGGATGGCGCGCCCCTGGCCGCTGCCAGCGTAGATCTCAAGCAGGGCGGCGGCGTAACGGACGGGCAGGTGCACGGCGTGCTCATGGTCCTGGTAGCCCTTGAAGCTCATCAGGGCCGCCACCCGGCCGCTGGCGCTTTGCTCCCGGCTGTAGGCCGCCGCTGGCATCAGGTCCACCTCCAGGGCCGTGTTGACATAGCCCATGCCCTCGCGGGCCTTCTGCTGAAACACGTGGTTGCACACCGGCTCGCCAAAGGTCATGGGCACCCCTTTTTGGGGGATCACCTCGTCAACCAGGTACTGGTTCATGGCCCTGCTCAGCCCGCGGTTGCGAAAGGAGGCCAGGACCAGGCCCGCGCCCATCTCGTAAACCCCCTTGAACGGCGCCGAGTTGAACATGTTCTCCACGCCCACCACCTGGCCCCGGGGCGTGCGCGCCACCACCTGGATGATCTCGCCACGGGCCACGGCGGCGGCTAGTTCCTGGGGATGATAGTAGACCTTGACCGGATAGCCCTGGCCATACACCGCCTGGAACAAGGCGGCCACGCCTGGCGCGTCTTCCGGGCAAAAAAGGCCTATCTCCACCTCCTGGCCGGGTTCTATCTCCGGCGGGGCCTGCTGATTAGTCATGCTGTTGCTCCCTGGGGCAATTCGCCCTGGACTTCTTGCCAGTCCTGGCGCACCAGGTCCAGGATGCAACGGCACTGGGGCGAGTAGACCTGTATCTCCTCCCAATTGGGCCGGCCATGGACCTTTTGCAGCAGCAGGCCGTCCTGGTCGAACCAGCGCAGGAGCACCCCGCCCAGGAAAAAGCCCCGCGCCCTGAAGACCTCCACCGCCCGGCCCACCAGGGGCGAGGCCAGCTTGAGCCAGGCCTGCACCACCACCACGCCCTGGTCCTCCAGGCCGGCCAGCAGTTCATCCAAGCGGCCCTCCAGGTCGGCGCCGGTTTCGTGCACGGCCACCCGCGCGGCCTGGGCGAAGTCGAAGACCTGGGCCTTCAATTCCGTGGAGCCTAGCAAGGTGGCCCCGGGGTCGGCCTCCAGGAAGGCGCGCTCCTGGCCGCTGCTGGTGTATATCTCGCGCAGGGCGGCGGCGTAACGAGGAGGCAGGTACACGGCATGGCTGTTGGGCTCATAGGCCCTGAAGCTGGCCATGACCGCCACGCGGCCGCTGGCGCTCTGCTCTCTGCCATAGGCCGCCGCGGGCATCAGGTCCACCTCCAGGGCCGTGTGCGCGTAGCCCCTGGCCTCCTGGGTCTTCTGCAGGTGAGTGTGGTTGCACACCGCCTCGCCAAAACCCATGGGCACGCCCCTCTGGGGCACGGCCTGGTCCAGCATGTAGTTAATCATCAGGGTATTGAGGCCCCGCTGGCGAAAGGAGGGCAGGACCAGGCCGGCGCCGATCTCGTAGATGCCGTTGAAGGGCGCCGAGTTGAAAAAGTTGACCACGCCAACCACCTCGCCCCGGGGAGTGCGCGCCACCACGCAGATGATCTCGCCCCGCCCCACGGCGGCGATGAGCTCGGGTGGCTGGTAGTAGACCTTGACCGGATAGCCCTCGCCGTACACCGCCCGGAAGCTGGCCGCCACCCCGTCCGCGTCCTGGGGGCGGAACAGACCGATCTCCACCTCCTGGCCGGGCTCGATCTCAGGCTGGCCCTGGGTCAGGCTCATGCCGACGTTCCCTCCCGGGCCGGGTCACCACCCTGAAGCTCCTGCCAGTCCTGGCGCACCAGATCGAAGATGCGTTGGTTCTGCTGGCCCTGTATCTTGATGTCCCGCCAGTTGGGCTGGGCCGGGACCTTCTGCATCAGCAGGCCGTCTTCATCGAACCAGCGGGGCAGCGGCCCGCCCAGGAAGAAACCCCACGGCCGCAAGACCTCCACGGCGGCGGCCACCAGGGGCGAGGCCAGGTTGAGCCACACCTGGATCACCACCACTCCCCTGCCCCGCATCTCGGCCAGGAGATCATCCATCCGCCGGGTCAGGTCGGCGCCGATCTCACGCACAGTCACCCGGGCCGCGCTCGCGAAATCAAAGACCTCCACCTCGAGTTCCGTAACGCCCTGCAAGGCGGCCCCGGGGTCGGCCTCCAGGAAGGTGCGTTGCAGGTCAATGCCTGCGTATATCTCGCGCAGGGCGGCGGCGTAGCGGGGGGGCAGCGTCACCTGGCGGGCATGGGGCTGGTAGCTCCTGAAGGCCATCATGGCCGCCACCCGGCCGGTGGCGCTCTTTTCCTTGCTGTAGGCCGCGGCCGGCATGAGGTCCACCTCCAGGGCCGTGGCCACGTAGCGCATGGCATGCTGGGTCTTCTGCTGATAGACGTGATTGAGCACCGCCTCGCCATAGCCCATGGGCACCTTCTCGAGCGGCACGGCCGTTTCCAGCAGATAGCCGATCATGTCGTGGTTGAGCCTGCGCTCGCGGTAGCTGGGCAGGACCAGGCCGGCGCCGACCTCGTAGACACCCTTGAAGGGCGCCGAGTTGAACATGTTCACCACGCCCACCACCTCGCCCCGGGGCGTGCGCGCCACCACGGGGATGATCTGGCCCCGCTGCACGGCGGCTATGAGTTCCCGGGGGTGGTAGTAGGTTTTGACCGGGTAGCCCTCGCCGTAGACCGCCCGGAAGCAGGCCGCCACGCCAGGGGCGTCCTCGGGCCGGAACAGGCCTATCTCCACCTCCTGGCCGGGCTCGATCCCAGGCTGGTGTTGCCCCTGGCTCACGATGTCCTCCCCGTGGCCTGGCCGAGTCCGCGAACCTGGCGCCAGTCCTCCTGTACCAGCGCCAACAGTTCCTTGGCCCGGTCATATTCCAGGCGCACGCCGTCCCAGTGGGGAGCGTGCTCCATGCGCAGCATCAACAGGCCGTCGCCATCGAACCAGCGCGGCAGCAGCCCTCCCAGGAAGTAGCCCCGCCCGCGCAACTGTTCCACCGCCTGGCCCACCCAGGGGCAGGAGAGCTGAAGCCAAAGCTGGATCACCCGCACCCCGCGCTGAAAGGCGGCCTCTTCCTCGCGTTCCACCGCCGCCACCAGGCCGGGGCCAGCCTCCCACACCGCCAGGCGGGCCAAATTGGCGAACTCATACACCTGGCTGACAATGCGCGTGGCCTGGCTGGCCGGCGCGGAGCCCGTGGACACCACCAGCTCCCGGCTGTCGTCCAGGCCCTGGTACAGAAAGCGCAGTTGCTGTTCATAAACCGCCGGCAGGTAAACCGTGTGAGGCTTGGGCACCAGGGTCATGAAATCCATGATGGTGGAGACGCGGGCCTCCTGGCCGGCCCGGGGGTCGTAGAGCTGGGCCGGCATCATGTCCACCTCCATGGCGTGGGTGATGAAGCCCAGGCCGTGGCAGAGCTTCTGCGAGTAGACGTGGGCGCACAGGGGGTCGGCGAAGACCGCCTCGATGCCGAAGCGCTGGGCGGTCACCTGGGGGCCGTGGTCCACCATGCGCGTGAAGAGCTTGGCCGTGTTGCGGTAGGAGGGTAGCACCACCCCGGCCCCGGACTCGTAGAGCTTGGGGTTGGGCGCCGAGTTGAACAGGGCGTTGTGCCCCACCACCTCGCCGCGCGGGGTGCGCACCACCGAGGAGATGATGCGGCCCTGGGCGTTCTCCCGGGCCAGCAGCCCGGGGTCGTAGTAGGTCTTCACGGGATAATTATCACCGTACACGGCCTTGAAGAGCGCGGCCACGCCGGGGGCGTCCTCGGACCGGAACAGGTCAATCTCCACCTCCTGGCCGGGCTCGATGCCCAGGGGCCAATCTTCATGCGGCATGTATTCTCCCTGTATGCAAGTTTTAGCTTGGCAGGGGCCACGCACCCGCCGGTGGCGAATACCAGCACCTTGCCCTGTTCACCTTGCCCCTTTTCGCGGAGATTTTCAATGCTGGCTTGGAACGGGCCGGCAAGGTGGGACCGGCCGGCCGGGGGATAGGCCCCATGCAATAAGATTGACTAGGCCGTCGGCACTTGAGTACCCTCCATATATGAGGCCGATGCTCCCCCATAGCCGCGCTTGCCGCCCCTGGCGGACGTTGTGGCTGGCCCTGGTTTCCCTGGCCCTGCCGGTCTGGCTGCTGGCGGGCTGCCTCAAGGTGGGGCCGGATTTCAGCCGCCCCGACTCCGCCCTAACCCAGGCCTGGCTGGAGGCCCAGGACACCCGCATCCTGGCCGGGCAGCCCTTGACCAAACAGTGGTGGAAGGTCTTCGGCGACCCCCGGTTGGAATCGTTGGTGCTGGAGGCCTACGAGCAGAACCTGGACCTGCGCACGGCGGGCCTCAGGGTGCTGGAGGCTAGGGCCCAACTGGCCGTGGCCGTGGGCAGCCTCTATCCCCAGACCCAGCAGATATCCGCCTCCAACGCCTACAGCGTGCCCAGTCAGCGCGGCGCCACGGCTGCCCAGCCCGGCATGCGGGGCGGAGCAACCTCCTTCTGGCAGGACAGCGCCGGTCTGAACCTGGCCTGGGAGCTGGACTTCTGGGGCAAGTACCGCCGGGGGGTGGAGGGCTACCAGGCCGCCCTGGAGAGCCAGATCGCCGACTACGACAACGCCCTGGTCAGCCTGACCGCCCAGGTGGCCACCAGCTACGTGACCCTGCGCACCGCCCAGCGCCGCCTGGCCATCGCCAGGGGCAACGTGGCGGTGCAGCGCGAGGGCCTCAAGATAGCCGAGGCGCGCCACCGCCACGGCGCCACCAGCGAACTGGACGTGCAGCAGGCCTTGAACGTCCTGCACTCCACCCAGGCCACCATCCCCGACCTGGAAAAAAGCGTTCGCCAGGCCGGCCACGCCCTGAGCCTCTACCTGGGCCGGCCTCCCATGGCCTGGCGGGAGTTGGAGGAAAACGCCGGGGCCATCCCCAACGCCCCGCCCCAGGTGGCCACGGGCATCCCCGCCGACCTGTTGCGCCGCCGGCCCGACATCCGCAAGGCCGAGCGGGACGCCGCCGCCCAGTGCGCCCGGGTGGGGGTGGCCAAGGCCGACCTGTACCCCTCCTTCTCCCTGAGCGGCAACCTGGGCTTGCAGGCCAGCAACGTGGGGGCCTACGGCCTGGCCGACATCGCCTCCTCCCAGGCCTTCACCGCCGGCTTCTCGCCCACCCTGACCTGGAACATCTTCAACTACGGCCAGATCGTCAACAAGATGCGGGTGCAGGACGCCAAGCTGCAACAGGCCCTGACCGATTACCAGGGCAAGGTGCTCTCGGCCCTCAAGGACGTGGAGGACGCCCTGGTCTCCTTCCTGCGCGCCCAGGACCAGAGCGTCTTCTTGGGCGAGGCCGCCAAGTCGGCCCGGCAAGCGGTGGATCTATCCTACACCCAGTACCGCGAGGGGCAGACCTACTACACCACCGTGCTGGTGGCCCAGCAGAACCTGCTCACCGCCGAGGACAACCTGGCATCCGCGCAGGGGGCCATCGCCCTGAACCTGATAACCCTCTTCAAGGGGCTGGGCGGGGGCTGGGAACTGCGCGAGGGCCGCGACTTCGTGCCCGCCGCCGTGCAAGAGGAGATGTCCGGCCGTACCGACTGGGGCGCGCTGCTCCCCGAGCGGACCCAGGAGAAAAAAGACCAGCCGGCCGGCGAACCCTGGCCCCAGGCCCCCGTGTGGTAGAGCGGGGAGACATCACCCCGCAAACCCCAAACGCCCAAAGGTAGCGCCATGCCGCCCAATCATCGCTCCATCCTGGGCCTGACCCTCTGGCCCGCCTGCCTGGCCGCCCTGGTCTGGCTGGGCGGCTGCGACGGTCAGAGCAAATACGCCCCGCCTCCGCCGCCCAAGGTCACGGTGGCCAACCCCGAGACGCGCCAAGTCACCGAGTACGCCCAGTTCACCGGCAACACCCAGACCTCCGAGACCGTGGACCTGCGGGCCAGGGTGGAGGGCTTCTTGCTCTCGGCCAACTTCCGCGACGGGGCCATGGTAAAAAAGGGCGAGACTCTTTTCATTATTGACCCCCAGACCTTCGAGGCCAAGGTGCGCTCGGCCGAGGCCGACCTGAACAGCCAGCAAACCTCCCTCAACCGGGCCGAGATCGAGCTGACCAGGGCCAAGAAGCTCCTGGAGGAGCGGGCCGGCCCCCAGACCGACGTCATCAAGTGGCAGGCCGAGCGTGATTCGGCCAAGGCCAACATCGAGGTGGCCAAATCCAAGCTGGAGCTGGCCCGCCTGGACCTGGGCTACACCCGCCTGGTGGCGCCCTTTGACGGCCGCATCGGCCGGCGCCTGGTGGACCCGGGCAACCTGGTGGGGGCCAGCGACAAGACGCTTTTGGCCACCATCAACCGCCTAGACCCCATCTACGTCTACTTCGCCCTCAACGAGCGCGATCTACAGATGATGATGCGCTACCCCAAGGTCAGGCAGGAGAGCCCCACCAGGCAGATCAACGCGGAGATGGCCCTGACCGATGACGAGGGCTATCCCCACCGTGGACGCCTGGACTTCATGGACCTGGGCGTGGACGCCCAGACCGGCACCATCCTGCTAAGGGCCGTCTTCCCCAACCCCAGGGGCCAGATACTGCCGGGCATGTTCGCCCGGGTGCGGGTGCCCCTGGACCCGGTGGAGGGCATCCTGGTGCCCGAGACGGCGGTGGGCAGCGGCCAATTGGGGCACTACCTGCTGGTGGTCAACGAGCAGAACCTGGTGGAGGCGCGGCCGGTAAAGGTGGGCGCCAGCCTGGACGGCAAGCGCATCGTCACCTCCGGCCTGACCGGCGGCGAGAGAATAGTGGTCAACGGGCTGCAAAAGGCGCGGCCGGGCAGCCCGGTCACCCCCGAGGAGGCCCCGGCCAAGCCCGGGAAGTGAGCTTGGCGGTCTTGATTCACCTGGCCACAGCTCAAGCGGGGTAGCGCGGCATGTTCTCCAAGTTCTTCATCGAAAGACCGGTGCTGGCCAACGTCATCGCCGTGGTGACCATGCTCTTGGGCGTGGTGGCCCTGTGGGGCCTGCCCGTGGCCCAGTATCCCCGCATCACCCCGCCCAGCGTGGTGGTCTCGGCCAGCTACCCCGGCGCCAACCCCATGACCATCGCCGAGACGGTGGGCGCCCCCATCGAGCAGCAGGTCAACGGCGTGGAGAACATGCTCTACATGTCCTCGCGCTCCAGCGGCGACGGCAGCTACGCCCTGACGGTGCTCTTCGAGGTGGGCACCAACCTGGACATGGCCACGGTGATGGTGCAGAACCGGGTCAACAGCGCCCTGTCGCGCCTGCCCGAGGAGGTACAACGCCAGGGCGTCACGGTCAAGAAGACCTCCTCCAACATCCTCCTGGTCATCACCCTGGACTCCGAGGGCGGGCGCTACGACAGCCTGTTCATCTCCAACTTCGCCTCCTTGCGCATCAAGGACGAGCTGTCGCGCATCCCGGGGGTGGGCGACGTCAACGTCTTCGGCGCCGACGAGTACGGCATGCGCCTGTGGCTGGACCCCACCCGGCTCAAGGCCCTGCGCCTGTCGCCCCAGGACGTCATCAACGCCGTCAACCAGCAGAACCTGCAGGTAGCGGGCGGCCAGGTGGGCCAGCCGCCCATACCCGACGACCAGAACTTCCAGTACACCATACAGACCCAGGGCCGCCTGAGCGAGGTGAGCCAGTTCGAGGACATCATCATCAAGACCGCCTGGGACCAGACGGGCAAGCCCGTCAAGGTCAAGGACGTGGCCCGCGTGGAGCTGGGTGGGCGCACCTACGACATGTTCGCCGAGCGGCGGGGCCACCCCGCCGGCCTGCTGGCCATCTACCTGCTGCCCGGGGCCAATGCCCTGGACGTGGCCACGCTGGTCAAGGCCGCCATGCAAGGCATGACCAAGGACTTCCCGCCGGGCCTCAAGTGGGAGGTGCCCTTCGACACCACCCGCTTCGTGGAAAGCGCCGTGGACGAGGTCTACCGCACCCTGCTGGAGGCCGCCCTGCTGGTGCTGTTGGTCATCATGCTGTTCTTGCAGAACTGGCGGGCCATGCTGGTGCCGGCCACCACGGTGCCCGTGACCATTCTGGGCTCCTTCATCGCCATGTATGCCCTGGGCTTCAGCGTCAACCTCATCACCCTCTTCGGCGTGATCCTGGCCATCGGCATCGTGGTGGACGACGCCATCATCGTGGTGGAGGGGGCCGCCCACCACATGGAGCGCGGGGCCACCTCCAAGGAGGCGGCCATCAAGGCCATGAGCGAGCTGTTCGGGCCCATCGTCGGCGTCACCCTGGTGCTGTGCTCGGTGTTTTTACCCGCCTCCTTCATGCCGGGCATCACCGGCCAGCTCTACCGCCAGTTCGCCCTGGTCATCGCGGCCACCGCCGTCATCAGCGCCATCAACGCCGCCACCCTCAAGCCCACCCAGTGCGCCCTGTGGCTGAGGCTGTCCACGAAGCGCCCCAACGCCTTCTACCGCGGGTTCAACCGCTGCTACGCCTGGCTGGAGGAGAAGTTCCTGGTCCTGGTGGGGGTCGTGGTGCGCCACACCAAAATGGCCATGATAGGTTACCTGGTGCTCATCGCGCTGGCCGGCTGGGGTTTCTCCAAGCTGCCCACCGGATTTTTGCCCACCGAGGACCAAGGCTACGCCATAATCGCCGTGCAACTGCCGCCGGCCGCCTCGCAGGTCCGCACCCGGGAGGTGGTCCGCCAGGTTGACGAAATCCTCAAGACCACCCCCGGCATCAGGGACTGGATCACCTTTGGCGGCATGTCCGTCCTGGACGGGGCCAGCCTGCCCAACGCCGCCGCGGTGTACGTGATCTTCGATGACTGGCACGCCCGCGGCAAGGACCTGACGCAGGAGAAGATACTGGCCAACGTGCGCAAGCGCATGGGCGCCATTCAGGAGGCCATGGCCTTCGCGGTGATCCCGCCGGCCATCCAGGGCCTGGGCTCGGCCGGCGGCTTCGAGATGGTGGTGCTGGACCGGGGCAACCTGGGGCCGGCCGATCTGGAGCAGGCCCTATGGGAGATGGCGCACGCCGGCGCCGGCCAGCCGGCCCTGGGGCCGGTGAACTTCACCTTCTCGGCCAGCACCCCCCAGGTCTACGTGGATGTGGACCGCTCCCAGGCCCTCAACGCCGGGGTGCCGCTCAAGGACCTTTTCACCACCCTGCAAACCTACCTGGGGTCTTCCTACATCAACGACTTCAACAAGTTCGGCCGCGTGTACCAGGTGCGCGCCCAGGCCGAGGCCGCCCACCGCCTCAAGGCCGACGACATCAGGGTGCTGGAGGTGCGCAACTCCCAGGGCAAGATGGTGCCCCTGGGCTCCCTGGTGCAGATCAAGGACATCGTGGGCCCCCAGGTCATCACCCGCTACAACCTCTACCTGTCGGCCTCGCTCATCGGCTCGGCGGCAGCCGGCTTCAGCTCCGGCCAGGCCCTGGACCTGATGGAGCAGATGGCCGCCGACAAGCTGCCCCAGTCCATGGGCTTCTCCTGGACCGGCATGTCCTACCAAGAAAAGAAAGCCGGCCACCAGGCCTACTTCATCTTCGCCATGGCCGTGTTGTTGGTCTACCTGGTGCTGGCCGCCCAATATGAGAGCTGGACCACCCCCCTGGCGGTGATACTGGTGGTGCCCCTGGCCCTGTTGGGCACCCTGGTGGCCCTGTGGTTGCGCGGCATGGACAACAACATCTACACCCAGATCGGCCTGGTGCTGCTCATCGCCCTGAGCAGCAAGAACGCCATCCTCATCGTAGAGTTCGCCCGCGAGCTGCGCGCCCAGGGGGCCACCATCAGCGAAGCGGCGCTCACCGCCTCAAGGCTACGCTTCCGCCCCATCCTCATGACCTCCTTCGCCTTCATCCTGGGCGTGGTGCCCCTGCTCACCGCCTCGGGGGCGGGGGCGGCCAGCCAGCGGGCCGTGGGCACGGCGGTCTTCGGCGGCATGATCGCCTCCACCGTGCTGGCGGTGCTCATCGTGCCGGTGTTCTTCGTGGTGATCCAGGGCCTGAGCGAGCGTTATCTGGGGCAGGGCCCGGCGGCCCAGCCGCCGTCCGGCCCGGAGCAGGCCCAGCCCCCGGCCCCGGACCAGGCCTAGCCCCCGCCCCAAGGGCCGGGCCGGGGCCGGCGCCCCCCCCGGCCCTACCCCGGCGGCCCCGGCCAGTCTGGCACCCAATTTGCTGCGCTCATCGGGTAGCCCGCCCCTGGGGCCTGGCCGGCGGCGGGCACCCGCGCCGGTCCCTCGCACCAAGGGAGACACCATGCACCTGGCGCGGCTGGAGCGCAGGGACGAGACGCCGCCCCTTATAAACGAAAAGGTCCTGCGCGGCATCAGCACCTTGCCGGTACTGCCGGCGGTGTGGCAACGGCTCTTGACCTGCCTGGAGGACCCCTGGAGCTCCCTGGGGGAGATGGAGGCCCTGATCCGCCAGGAGCAGGGCCTCAGCGCCCGGGTCCTGTCCCAGGCCAACAGCTCCTTCTACGGGTTCTCCGGCCGGGTGACCAACGTCAAGATGGCCTTGCAGGTGCTGGGCCTGCAAGAGGCGCGGCGCCTGTGCCTGGGCGACGGCATCGGGCAACTCATGCGCGCCTCCCGGCTCTACCGCCAGGCCGAGGGCCAGATGCTGTGGCGGCACGCCCTGCTGACCGCCGAGGCCGCCGCCCTGCTGGCCCGGGAAGTGGGGCGCGGCGACGGCGAAACCGCCTTTGCCGCCGGCCTGCTGCACGATTTGGGCAAGGTGCTCCTGGCGGCCTGCTTCCCCCTGGCCTATCAATCGGTGCGCCAGATACAGCAGCGGGAGGGCCTGACCTGGCGGGAGGCCGAGGACCGCCTGAACCTGGATCACCAGTCCATGGGCCTCTTCCTGGCCCAGCGCTGGGGCCTGCCGCCCCTCTTGGCCGAGGTGATCGGCCGGCATCACCAACCCCAGGGTCAACTGGAGCATGGCCCCACGGTGGCACTGGTCCACCTGGCCGACGCCCTGGTCCTTGCCTTGGATCAACCCCAGCCCGGCCCGCCCTCCCCAGCCGGAGGGGCCGCCTGGGAGCACGGCCTTCAGGTCCTGGGCCTGGGGCCGGCGGCCCTGGAGGCCTGCCGCCAGGGGCTCAAGCAGCGCCTGGAGATGCTGCCCCCGATGTAGGACCCGCCCTCCCCGGCCCCGGGGGCAGGCCTGGGGCTCGTTACCATTACGTAAGCCGTGACTGGCCGCCGATTACGCTTTCGTATGCCCCCCACCCGCGCCCAAGGGGCTGGACCGGCCCCGCCGGTTTGACGTTCCTCGCCACCCCCAGCCTCGCCCGCCCAAGACATGGCTGTTTAAGCCAAGTCAATGTGTCCCCTTAAGTGCAACGGGAAAATGTCCCCTTGGTTTATTGCCGAGGCCGTGTAGACGAGGTGTTGGTTATATGCGGCCTTGGCTTTGTTACGGTGTTGGCTTCTAGCCTTGATGGG
>JACRDC010000124.1 GCA_016218705.1 Desulfarculus sp. | reverse complement strand
ACCCATCAAGGCTAGAAGCCAACACCGTAACAAAGCCAAGGCCGCATATAACCAACACCTCGTCTACACGGCCTCGGCAATAAACCAAGGGGACATTTTCCCGTTGCACTTAAGGGGACACATTGACTTGGCTTAAACAGGACTGTAAAGGGAAAAGTGAAAGACTCCTCACAAAATAGTGGAGGTTTACCGTGGGTTAGCAGGGGCGGCCCCGCCGGGGCCGAATAACGGCTTTTCGTTTGACCCCCTCGGGGAGGGGCGGTACGATTACTGCCCAAGGGGCTGGGCGGCCTATCGCGGCCTGGGCGGAGAGCCCGCCGGGGGCCGTTGTTGGCCATGGCCAGCCCTGATATTCCACAGACACCCCAACCCCGGGCCGCCCGCTGATGACCATGAAATCCCTCGCCTTGCCAGGTAGGCTTTTGCGCCGGCCAGCCCCTGTTTGGCTGGCGGCCCTGCTTTGGTGCCTGGCCCTGTTGACGGCCCCCCCGGCGGCCCTGGCCCAGCCGGACCAGGCCCTGGCCGTGGTCAGCGCCCCCGCCGCCCCCGAGGCCGAGAAGGGCCTGGGCGAGGTGCTCAAAAGCCTCCTGGACGGTCAGACCAAGGCCGAGGTCTTCGAGGGCCTGCCCCTGGGGGTGATGCTGCTCCTGGCTTTTCTCATCGGCCTGGCCCTGAACCTCACGCCCTGCGTCTATCCGGTGATACCCATCACCATCAGCTATTTCGGGGGCCGCGCCCAGGGCAGCCGCCTGGGGCTTTCCGCCAACGTGGGGGCCTACTGGCTGGGCATGGCCGCCACCTACACCGCCCTGGGGGCCATGGCCGCCCTCTCGGGCAGCATGCTGGGCGAATGGCTATCGCTGCCCTGGGTGGTGGCCGGCCTGGCCCTGGTCTTCCTGCTTTTGGCCAGCAGCATGTTCGGCCTGTGGGAGATTCGCCTGCCCGCCAGCCTTAACCGCCTGGGCTCCGCCAATCGCGGGGGCATCCTGGGGGCCTTCCTCATGGGGCTGACCGTGGGCATCATGGCCGCGCCCTGCATCGGCCCGGTGGTGCTGGGGCTCATGGCCCAGGTGGCCTCGGTGGGGCGGCTCTACTACGGCGTGGCCGTCTTCGCCCTGCTCTCCCTGGGCCTGGGCCTGCCCTTGAGCGTGCTGGCCTTCTTCTCGGGCTCGCTGAACCGCCTGCCCCGCAGCGGCGAGTGGATGATCTGGGTGCGCAAGCTCTTCGGCGTGGTGCTGGTGCTCATGGCCATCAACGTGGCCCGGCCGCTCACCGGCGAGGGGGCCTTGCCCTGGCTCATGGCCACCACCCTGGCCCTGGGTGGCATCTATCTGGGCTTCTACGAAAAGAGCGGAAAGGGGGCCTTCTTGAAGGTCAAGTACCTGGTGGGCGTGCTCCTGGTGCTGGCGGCGCCCCTGGCCTTTCTGTACCTCAAGCCCCCGCCCAGCCTGGAGGGGCACCTGGAATGGACCCCCTACACCCCGGCGGTGCTGACCCAGGCCGCCCAGGAGGCCAAGCCGGTGCTGGTGGACTTCGGCGCCGCCTGGTGCGCCCCCTGCCGGCAGATGGAGGCCGAGACCTTCCCGGTGCCGGCGGTGCAGGAGCAGATGCGCAAGTTCAAGCTGGTCAAGGTAGACATCACCACCGAGCCCAGCCCCGAGGCCAAGCAGCTCATCAGCACCTGGCGGGTGCGCGGGGTACCCACCATGGTCTTTCTGGACAAGAAGGGCAAGGTCATCAGCGAGCTGACCGTGGTGGGCTTCCTGGGGCCAGCCGACTTCCGCGACCGCCTGGTCATGGCCCTGGCCCGGGCCAACGACCCGCGCTAGGCAAGCCGCCCCGCCAGGTCCGTATCAAAATATTGGGCATGGCGCCGCCAGGGCCCCATGCCCCCAACCAGCAGGACGATGCCATGGGTCCCCTGAGCGCCACTCCAGACTCCGCCGCCCTGACCCGCCTGGTGCGCGTGGCCCTGGGCCAGGCCCCGGCCGACACCGTCATACGCGGGGCGCGGCTGGTCAACGTCTTCAACGAGCAGGTGGAGGAGCCAGGGGCCGTGGCCCTGGCCGGGGGGCGCATCGCCTCCCTGGGGCCGGAATTGCCGGGCTGGCAAGGGCCGGAGACCCAGGTCTTCGAGGCCCGGGGTCTCTATCTCATCCCCGGCCTGATAGACGGCCACACCCACCTGGACTCCATCTTCCAATTGGGCGCCTACTCGTCCCTGGCCCTGGCCCGGGGCAACACCGCCGCCGTGAGCGAGACGGCCATGATCGCCGGGGCCTGGGGCCTCCAGGGGGTGCGGGCGGTGCTGGCCGAGGCCCGCCAGACCCTGATGCGCGTCTTTTTCGTCACGCCCTCCCTGGTGCCGCCCTTCCCCCAGTGGGAGACAAGCGCCGGCATGAGCGCCGGCGAGATCGTGGGCCTTCTTGACGACCCGGCCTGCCTGGGGTTGGGCGAGACCTACTGGCCCGGGGTGATAGACCAGGATCCCCGGCCCCAGATCACCTTCGCCGCCGCCCTGGCCAGGGGCAAGCGCATCGGCGGCCACGCCGCCGGCGCCCGGGGGACACGGCTGATGGCCTACGCCGCCAGCGGGGTCAGCGACTGCCACGAGTCCACCACCGCCGAGGAGGCCCTGGAGCGCATCCGCCTGGGGCTCATGGCCCAGGTGCGCGAGGGCATCGTGCGCCGGGAGATGGAGGCCGTGGTGCCGGCGCTCAAGGACCTGCCCGACAGCCGCCTGGTCAGCCTGGTCACAGACCTGTGCCCCCTGGACGAGCTGGTGGCCGAGGGGGCCATGAACGTGCTGGCCAAGAAGGCCGTGGCCCTGGGGGTCAACCCGGCGCGGGCCGTGGCCTGGTGCTCCTACAACCCCGCCCAGTACTACGGCCTCAGGGGCCTGGGGGCCGTGGCCCCGGGCTACATCGCCGACCTGGCGCTGGTGGAGGATCTCACGGACTTCCGGGCGGCCATGGTGTTTCTGGAAGGCCGCCTGGTGGCCCGGGATGGGGCCATGCTGGCCGAGCAACCGGCCTTCGTCTATCCGCCCGAGGCCCGGCACACCGTGCAAAGCCGGGCCGTGACCCTGGAGGACCTGCGGGTGCCGGCCAGCGGGTCCGAGGCCCGGGTGCGGGCGGCCAACGCGGTCAACGGCACCATCACCCGCGAGGTGGAGGCCCTGGCCCCGGTGCGGGACGGCTCGGCCACCCCCGACCCGGCCCGCGATCTCTTGAAGATGGCCCATATCAACCGCCACGCCCCGGGCCTGGAGATGGGCCTGGGCTTCGCCACGGGCTGGGGGCTCAAGGCCGGCGCCCTGGCCACCACCTTGATCTGGGACACCTGCAACATCTTCGGCCTGGGGGCCAGCGACGCCGAGCTGGCCTTGGCCCTCAACCGGGCGCGCGAGCTGGGCGGCGGCTGGGTGGTGGCGCGGGGCGAGCAAATCCTGGCCGAGCTGCCCCTGCCCCTGGCGGGGGCCGTCTCGCCGGAGCCGGTGGCGGAGATACAGCGGCGGGTGGAGGCCTGCGAGACGGCCTTGCGCGATCTGGGCTGCATACAGGAGCGCCCCTTCCTCACGGCGCAGACCTTCTGTTTCACCGGCCTGCCCTTTCTGCGCCTGACCAACAAGGGACTCTTGGACGTGCGGGCGCGCCGCATGGTGGAGGTGGTGCTATGAGAAGTCGTGGCCGCGGCCCCTGGCCGCTGGCAATCCTGACGGCCCTGGTCCTGTGGCTCATCGCCCTGCCCCTGTGGGCGGGTGCGCTCCAGGTGTCCGGCCGGGTGCTGGGGCCGGACGGCAAGGGCCTGGCCGGGGCCATTATCAGCGACGGCGCCGGCCTCACCAAGAGCGACGCCTCGGGGACCTTTGCCCTGGCCAGCCAGGGGGGCAGGGTGATGGCGGTGACGGCGCCGGTAGGTTACAGCACCTCGGGGCGCTGGTGGTGGCCGGCCGAGCAGGCCCAGCAGGTGGAGGCCTACCTGGTGCCGGCGGCCCACGCCGGCCTGGAGCCCCAGGTGGCGCTGATTTCCGACCCCCATCTCATGAACGCCCAGTTCCCCACGGTCAACTATCCCCCGCCCCCGGGCGGCTGGGACCTGCCCATGCGGGTCTGGGAGCGGGTGGCCGGCCAGGTCAAGGCCGCCAAGCCGGCCCTGACCGTGGTGGCCGGCGACCTGTGCATGGACGCCGACCAGGGCGACGCCGCCCACGCCGAGGGGCAGATGAAGCTCTCGGCCCAGGCCCTGGCCCTGCTGCCCCCCCCGGCCCGCGCCCTGCCCGGCAATCATGACGTGCGCTACCAGGATGGCCAGGCCGGGGCCTCGGTGGACTACGGCCTGTGGCACCAGCACCTGGGACCAAGCCGCCATCTCTACCTGCTCAAGGGCATGGCCTGGATCATGCTGGACAACACCGGCCGGGGCCAGGCGCCCACGGGCAAGCCCCGCTCCCTGGGGCGCACCCCGCCCGAGGGGGTGGCCTGGCTAAAGGCCCTGCTGGAGGCCTTACCCAAGGACCTGCCCCTGGTGCTGGTGACCCACTACCCCCTGGCCTCGCCCGTGGCCGGGGTAAACCCCCTGCACGGCGGCGCCCTGGTCAAGGCCGGGGGCGAGGCCGGCGCCGCCCTGCGCGACACCGACCAGGCCGCGCCCGAGATATTGGCCCTGCTCAAGGGCCGGCCGGTGCTGGCCTTCATCAGCGGCCACGAGCACGCTTTCCACCAGTCCCTGCTGCCCGCCCGCACCGGCCTGTGGCAGTTCACCGGCCTGCCGGCCCTGTGCGGCAAGTGGTGGCTGGGCGACCGCGACTGGGGACCGCTGGCCTTCCCGGCGGGCTACGTGCTCATGGCGTTGAAGTCCACCCCGGCTGGCCCCCGCCTGGAGAGCCGCTTCGTGGAGGTAAGGTTCTAATCCTGAACGCAAAAAGTACGTCCTGTACTTTTTGCTTATCGGCAAGGCAAAAGCGTGGTTTTGCCTTGCCTCCCGGGCGCTGGCGCGCCCGGCCCCGCGTCCTGCGGGGCTGGTCCCCGCCCTTGCCCGAGGCTACATATGGGGCCTTAATCGCTTGGCCCCATCACCCAGTCAAGCTACACTGGCCTGGGAGGATGCAGCCATGCCCCAGGACAAGTCCCTGCTGATGGTCACCGCCAGCGGCCGCGACCGCCCCGGCATCACCGCCGCCTTCAGCCGCATCATGCTGGAGCATGGCGTGGAGGTGCTGGACGTGGAGCAGGCCTCCCTGGCCGACCTGTTGGGCCTGTACTTCCTGCTGGACCTGGGGCCAGCCGGCGCACGCCAGGACAGCTTCATCAAGGACCTGTTGTACCAGGCCAGCCGCCTGGACCTGCGCCTGGACTTCAAGCTCTGCACCCCCGGCCAGTGCCACCCGCCCCACCACGGCCAACTCTGGGTGCTCACCTTCTTTGGCGGCACCCGCGCCCTGGCCCAGCTCTCCGAGATACTGGGCCAGGAGTTGGTGAACATCGAGCGCATCAGCAGCCGCCGCCAAGGGGGCCAGACCGCCCTGGAACTGGTGCTCAACGTGGCCGCCGCGCCCTCCCCGGGCCAACTGAAAAAGCGGCTGATGCAGGCCAGCCGCGAGTGGGGCATTGACCTGGCCCTGCAGAACCACGCCGCCTTTCGCAAGAACAAGCGCCTGGTCTTTTTCGACATGGACTCCACCCTGGTGGACATGGAGATCATTGACGAGATGGCCAAGCGCGCCGGCGTGGGGCGCGAGGTGGCGCGCATCACCGAAAAGGCCATGCGCGGCGACTTTGATTTCGAGCAGTCCCTCATCCAGCGGGTGGCCCTGCTCAAGGGGCTCAAGCTCACGGAACTGGCGGACATCCGCGATCACCTGCCGCTCTCGCCGGGGGTGGCCGAGCTGACCGCGGCCCTCAAGCGTCTGGGCCTCAAGCTGGGGGTGGTCACCGGCGGCTTCGATTTCTTCGCCGACCACCTCAAACAGCGCCTGAACCTGGACTTCGCCTTTGCCAACCGCCTGGAGATCAAGGACGGCGCGCTGACCGGCCGGGTGCTGGGCCAGGTCATAGACGCCGTGGGCAAGGCCCAGATCGTCAACCAGACGGCCTGCGAGCAGGGCATCCTGCTGGACCAGGTGGTGGTGGTGGGCGACGGGGCCAACGACGCCCTGATGCTGGGCCAGGCCGGCCTGGGCATCGCCTACAACGCCAAGCGCGCCCTGGACCAGGTGGCCAACGTGGCCCTGGGGCGCGAGGGCCTGGCTCGCCTGTTTCATCTGCTGGGCCTGGCCGACGAGGAGGCCCCCGAGGCCCCGGCCTGCGGCCAAGGCTAAGCCCGCCATGGACGCGCCCCTGATAACCGCCATCCACGCCAGCCCCCGCCGGGCCGGCAACACCTCCACCCTGCTGGACCAGGCCGTGGCCGGGGCCCGCGGGCGGGGCGCCCGCGTGGAGGAGGTGATCCTGCGCGGGCTCAAGATTTCCCCCTGCCTGGAACTCTACGGCTGCAAGAAAGATGGCCGCTGCGTCATAAACGACGACTTCCAGCCGGTCTACGACCTAATGCTCAAGAGTCAAGGCCTGATGCTGGCCGCGCCCATCTTCTTCTATGGCCTCTGCGCCCAGGCCAAGATACTCATGGACCGCTGCCAGAGCCTGTGGGTCAAGAAATACTGGATAGACCAGACCCCCTTCGGCGGCGGAGTCAAGACCAGGAAGGGCTTGTTCATCAGCGTGGGCGCCACCACGGGGGCCAAGCTCTTCGACGGCGCGCTGATGTCGGTGCGCTACTTTTTCGACGTGCTGGAGGCCGAGCTTTGGCAGAGCCTGCTCTATCGCGGCCTGGATTTCGAGGGCGACGTCCAGGCCCACCCCCACTACCTCACCGAGGCCCGCCAGGCCGGCGCCGGCCTGGCCGACAACCTGTTATAATGTTCACAGGCCGGCCGGGCCTGACGGCGAAACGAGGCCGTCGCCCCCAGACCAACCCCGCAGCCCCAACTAGTCCTTAGCCGGCTGGCCGCGCCAACCACCCACACGGAGGATGGACATGCCGCGCCGCATATTGTCTCTGGCCCTGCTGCTATGCCTGCTTATTAGCCTGCCAGCATGGGCCGCCGATCTCAGGTTGGGGGTGGGCACCAAGCCCGGATCCTCGCAGAACCTGGTGGCCGAACGCTTCGCCGGGCTGCTGGCCGAACGCAGCCAGGGACGCCTCAAGGTGGAGGTGCTGCACAGCGGCGTGGCCGGCAACGAGAGCCAGATCGCCCGCCATCTGCTGGACGGCCAACTCAACCTGGCCGTCATCACCGCCGGGGTGGTGGACGCCCTGGCCCCCGAGGTGCGCGCCCTGGAGTTCCCCTTCCTCTTCGCCGACTACGGCCAGGTGGACAAGGTCCTGCAAGGCCGGGCCGGGCAAATGTTGCTGGAGTCCCTGGCCCGCGAGGGCTTCAAGGGCCTGGCCTTTGGCGAGAACGGCTTTCGCCACCTGACCAACAACCTGCGCCCAATTCACGGCCTGCCCGACGTGGCCGGGCTCAAGCTCAGGGTCATGAACTCCGAGATGTCCGAGGCCCTGTGGAAGACATTCGGCGCCAACCCCGTGCCCCATCCCTTCCCCATCAACGATCTGCTGGCCAAGGGCGGGGTGGACGGCCAGGAGAACCCCCTGTGGGTGATCCAGGTCTATGAGATCAACAAGCTCCAGAAGTACCTTAGCCTCACGGCCCATGTCTACTCGGCCCACCTGTGCCTGGCCAACCTGGCCTGGTTCGAGAAGCTGGCCCCCGCTGACCAGGCCCTCATCCACCAATGCATGGACCAGGCCGCCACTGAGCAGCGCGCCCGCAACCGCGCCGGCGAGGCCCGGCTCCTGGCCGAGCTCAAGGCCGCCGGCATGCAGGTGGACGAAAAGCCCGACCGGGCCGCCTTTCAGCAAAAGGCCGTCAGTCTGGAGCAGTCGGTCCTGATGCAGGCCGCCCCGGCCAAGGCCACCCTGGAGAGCTTCCGTCAGGCCCTCAGGTAAGCCGCGAGCCGGCCCGGTGCCCGGGCGGGCGTAAACGGTTCGGGTGGTGCCCTTCCTCTGGCCAACGCTGGCGACTCCCGTTGGGGGTCGTGTGCGACAACAGCAAGACGGGCGGGGGTAAACCCCGCCCCTACATTAACAGCTCGATATTTCGTATTTTATTGGCGTAGAGGCGTGGTTTGCCCCGCTCTCTTTTGCCGCCGCCGAGTCGCCTTGTGCAAATCCGGCCCGGCCAATTGAACTAAACGCTAAGGGGATTTATTATTAGGGGGCCATCGCCTCACCCACTGGAGAGCATCATGTTCATCGCCCCCATGTTCGAACCCGGCCCCCATGCCGACAAGGCCCGCGTGGTCTACGACAAGGACGGCCTCAAGCGGGAATCCTCTGCCCCTTGCCAGCTCAACTGCCCCGCCGGCATAGACGTGCCCTCCTACATCGCCCTGATCGGCCATGGCCGCTACGAGGAGGCCATCGCGCTGATACGCCGGGACAACCCCTTCCCCTGGGTCTGCGGCCTGGTCTGCACCAACCCCTGCGAGTCCTGGTGCCAGCGGCGCTATCTGGACAAGCCCCTGGCCATCAAGGACCTGAAGGGCCTGGCCGCCAAGATGGTCATGGAAAAAGGCCCTGGTTACGGTATCCCCCAGCCCAAGGACAAGCACACCGAAAAGGTGGCGGTCATCGGCTCCGGCCCGGCGGGGCTCACGGCGGCCTACTTCCTGGCTTGGGAGGGCTACCCGGTCACGGTCTTCGAGGCCATGCCCGAGCCCGGCGGCCTGATGATGGCCGGCATACCCGAGTTCCGCCTGCCGCGCTCCGTGGTGCGCGCCGAGGTGGAGGCCATCAAGTCCATGGGCGTGGAGATCGTGGTCAACACCCCGGTGGGGGCCGGCCTGGGCCTGGACCAACTGCGGGCCGAAGGCTACAAGGCCTTCTTTTTGGGCATTGGCGCCTGGAAGGGGCTCCAGTTGGACATCGAGGGCGAGGGCGAGTACCCCCAGGTGGTCAGCGCCCTGCAATTCCTCAAGGACGTTTCCTTCGGGCTCAAGATCAAACCCGCCGACCGGGTGGCCATCGTGGGCGGCGGCAACGCCGCCGTGGACGCGGCGCGCACCTGCGTGCGCCTGGGGTGCTCCTCGGTCAGCGTGGTCTACCGCCGCTCGCGCTCGGAGATGCCCGCCCACTTCGAGGAGATCATCCAGATGGCCGAGGAGGGCATCCACGTCCATCAGTTGACCATCCCGGCGCGCATCCACGGCTCCTACTGCAAGGTGGACTCCCTGGAATGCCTCATGGCCAACCTTGGCGACCCCGACGAGAGTGGCCGGCGCCGGCCCGAGCCCATCGAGGGCTCGGCCTACAAGATGCCGGTGGGCGCGGTGATAGCGGCCATCGGCCAATCGCCCAACCTGGAGGACTACCCCGGCCTGGGTGCCATCGAGCTGACCAAGAAGGGCACCATCAAGGTGCAGGCCCCTTCCCAGCGCACCAGCCTGCCCGACGTCTTCGCCGGCGGCGACGCCGTCACCGGGCCGGCCACCGTGGTGCAGGCCATCGGCGCCGGCAAGCGCGGCGCCTATGCCATCCACGCCTACCTGCGCGGCCTGCCCCTGCCCAGCAAGTTCATCCCCCGTCCCCGCGACATGGTCACGCCCATTCTCATGAATTACCAGGAGAAAGCCTTCATCCAGCGCCAGGAGAACCCCCTGATAGACCTGGACCGGCGCATGCACACCTTTGACCGGGTGGAGCGGGGCCTGGACGAGAAGGCGGCCCAAAAGGAGGCCCGCCGCTGCATGCGCTGCGATATCTGCGAGCGCTGCGGCAAGTGCGTGGAGGTCTGCCGCGACAAGATGGGCGTGGCGGCCATCTCCTTCTTCCACGCCGGCGAAAGCTCCCTGATCCTCAAGGACTACGTGCACGGCCTGCCCCACTGCATCGGCTGCGGCAGTTGCGTCAACATCTGCCCCACGGGCGCCCTGCAACTGGAGGAAAAGGAAGACGAGCGCATCCTGATGATGTCGGGCACCATCATCAACCGGGTCAAGTTGCAGACCTGCCAGATGTGCGGCGTGCACTACGCGCCCATGGGGCTGATAAGAAACGTGGACAACCTGCTCATCAAGAACGTGGACAACCAGGTGGTGGACCGGGGCACCCAGCGTTTCCATCACCTGTGCCCCGACTGCCGCCGCCAGTCCTTCGCTGGCAGCCTGGCCGGGGACCAGCCCCAGCCCCTGCCCGAGGATGCCGCCTGATGCTGGTTCAAGACCAAACATCGAATTGTTGGAGCAAGCAAGCCGGGCGGGGGTCGAGTGCCTCGACTCCCAATGCGGGTCGGGAGACGCTCTCCCCCTGACCAATCCCGTCGGCTCCCGTACAGACCTTGTTGAACATACAAGGGGCGGGGTTTGTCCCCGCCCGTGCTTTAGTCTTCGCTTATTCGGCCAGGGCCGCTACAGCGGGCAGGCTCGCCCCTCCTGGTGCTCTTGCCAGTGGGGCGCGAAATGGGTCAGCGCGCTGCCCAGGGGCCAGGCCGCCGGCGCGCCCAGGTACTGGAGTTCCTGGCACAGGTCCTCCAGTTGCTCCAGGCTGCCCGGCCCGCCGCGCCCCTGGGCCAGGTCCTCCACCAGGGCCAGGGCCTGCCGGGTGGCCCGGCCCCCCGGCTCGCCGCCGCCGGCGCGGCTGGCCAGCGCGGTCAGGGCCTGGCCCACTTCCCGCACCAGGCAGACTCCCTCCTGCCAGGCCCACAGGGTGCCGAAGCCAGGGTTGACGCGGGCGCTGACCAGCTCCTCGGGGGCCAGGGGCGTGGCCGCCGCCTCCAGGGAAAGAAACCCCGACAGGCCCCCGTCTAGGCTCAAACCCTGGAAGCGGGCCGGCTGGCTCAGCCCCCCGGCGGCCTCCAAGACCTGCCAGAGGTGGGCGCCCATGGGCACCTCCACCAGCCCGGGGTTGTCCACCGCCCCGCCCACGGTGACCAGGCGAGTGCCACCCTGGCCGCCCATGCCCTGGTCCAAAAAGCGCCTCACCCCCAGGGCGAAGACCAGGGTGATCTGGTGCCAGGTCTCCAGGCAGTGCCACAGGGCGCGGCCCTGGCCGGCGGGCGCCGGAGGGGCGTCTTCCGCGAACTCCAGTTCCAGGGCCGGGGTCTGTCCCTCCAGGGGACGATAGCCCAGGTATTGTGCCAGGGCCGCCAGCAGAAAGGCCCGCTGTTCCCCTGATCCGGGGGGCAGGAGCACCCGCGCCCGCCTGGCCTCCAGGGCCAGGGCGGCGATGCTTAAGGCCTCCAGCAGGCCGAAGGGGTTGCCTAGCATTAGGGCTTGGTTGGTCAGGCCGCGGGGGTCGTGCTGGCGGGCGTCCACCACCAACAGGCCCGGCCCCCGCCCCCGCGAGAAGGCGAACCACTTGAGGAACACCGGCTGGCCGTCGCTGCCCCGGCCGCGCAAGGCGGCCTGGCGCAGGGTGGTGATGACCTCCAGGGGGCTAAGGTCGGCGCAGGCGGCGGCCCCCACGAAGCCGCCGCCTTCCAGGTAGGAGTTGAGGTCCGGGGCCGGCAAGGCGGCGCAGCGCATCAGGAGCACCGGCTCCTCCAGGGGCTGATGCACTCCGCCGCCGCCTTGCATGGCTAGCCCTTGCCCCCGCTGGACTTATCCTCGGCGGCCACGGCCTGGGCGAAGCGCTGGCGGCGGCCGTCGGGCAGGTTCTCGGCCAGGCCGAAGTCCAGGCACTGGGTCAGGCACTTGGTCACGCAGGCCGGTTTCTTGCCCTGGTCCAGGCGGTCCATGCAGTAGTCGCACTTCACCGCCCGGTGGCTGGCCGGGTCCCACTGGCAGGCCCCCCAGGGGCAGGCCATGATGCAGCTCTTGCAGCCGATGCACTGGGAGGCCTCGATGTACACGATGCCGTCCTGGGGGCGGCGGCGCACCGCCCCCGTGGGGCAGACGTGCAGGCACCAGGGCTCCTCGCAGTGGAAGCAGGGCATGAAGACCTGGCGCACCGCCGGGATGCCGCCCTTCTCGTTGGGTCCCACGCTGATGTTCTGGCACAGGGCCGGTCCCGGCCCCAGGCCCTTGTTGGACTTGCAGGCCACCTGGCAGGCCTGGCAGCCAATGCAGCGCTGGGCGTTTTGCAGCAGGTAGTAGTTGCTCATCTTACTTGCCTCCTTCCGCGCCGGCCTTCTTTACGCTGATGACGCTCTCGGTGAGGTTGTTGCCGCCGCCCAGGGGGTCGTAGGAGTGCAACAGCCCCGCCATCAGGCGCTGGTCGGCCATGCCGCGGTTGAAGCTGCGGGTGTTCCAGGGCACGCTGTGGCCAAAGCCGTGCAGCATGAAGCCGGCCTGGGGGTGTATCCAGGGGGTGATCTTGAGCCGGCCCATCACCGTGGCGCCGCCGTTGCTCACCTCCACCAGGTCGCCGTCCTGGAGCCCCAGGGCGCCCGCCGGCCCAGGGTGCAGCCACAGGCGGTTCTCGGAACAGAGTTCGTTAAGCAGTGGGTTGTTCTGGGACTGGGCGTGGGCGTGCACCGCCGGCCGGCCGAAGATGAGCCGGAATTGGCCGGGATCCAGGGCCGGCGGGGGCTCGTAGGGGGCGAAGCTCGGCAGGCCGCTTTTTTCCAGCAGGCTGCTGACCAACTCGATCTTGCCCGAGGGGGTCTTGAACTTGAGCCCCTCGGCGCGGTCCCACATGATGGGCTTGGCGGAGAAGGCCACCGAGCCCTTGGCCCGCAGGGTTTCCAGCTCCACGCCGGTGTCCGTGAGCTGGTAGCGCCAGATGTCCTCAATGGTTTCGTAGGGGAAGTACTGGCCCACGCCCAAACGCTTGGCCAACTCCTTGAATATCCACCAGGCGGGCCGGCTGTCGAAGCGCGGGGCGATTGCCTGGTCGCGCATGACCAGGCCCGGCTTGGGGCCATTCTTGCCGCCCAGGATGTTGGCCCGCTCCAGGTAGGTTGACTCGGGCAGGATCACGTCGGAGCGCCAGGCGGTCTCGCTGTAGTTGACGTCAATGGCCACCAGGAGCTTGAGCTTGTCCAGGGCCTTGATCTGGGCCTCGGGGTCGGGCATGGCCGAGAGCGGGTCGTGGCGGTAGACGATGTAGGCGCCCATGGGATAGGGCTGGCCGGTCTCCAGGGCCTCGTAGAAAAGGTGCAAAAGCCCGGCCTCGGCGTCCCAGTGCTTGTACTTGCCGCCGATGCCATCCACGCGGGGCTCCTCCACGGCGGGCATCAGGGCGCCCAGGCTCTTGAGGCCCTTCTTGCCGGCGTCGCCCGGCCCCTTGGCGATGATGAGCCCGCCGGGGCTCTCGACGGCCCCCAGGAGCACGTTGAGGATATAGCTGGTGCGGCTGGTGTGGAAGCTCTGGTGGTGGCGGGCCACCATCCAGCCGGGGTGGAAGACCACTCGGGGGGCGTCGGCGGCCACCTCGCGCACGAAGGCCATGATCTCGCCGGCTGGCACGCCGGTCTGCTCCTCGGCCCACTGGGGGGTGTAGGGCTCCACGAAGCGCGCCAGCTCTGGGAGGCCGCTGACCCAGCGGGCCACGAACTGGGCGTCGTAAAGCTGCTCCTTGAGTATCTGGTGGATGAAGGCCAGGTTGAGCGCGTACTCGGTGTTGGGCGGTATCTGCCAGAAGCGGGTGGCCTTGCTGGCGGTGGTGGTGGCGCGCACGTCAATATAGGTGCAGTGCGCGCACTTGTCCAGCGCGTCCATGAACTCCTTGGCCTCCTTGACCTGCAAGGATTCCAGCAGGTTGCGGCCTATGAGCACGATGTGGCGCGCATTCTTGATGTCGTAGTTGAAGCCCTTGCGCCCCCAGCCGAAGAGGGTGCGGGCCGCGTGGTGCACGTTGCGGGCGCAGGTGCAGTCGTGGTTGAAGTAGTTGGGCGAGCCCAGGGCCTTGACGAAGCTCTTGGTCAGGTCGGTGAAGGGGCCGCCGCGGTCGGAGATGGCCACGGCCTTGCCGCCCATCTCGGCGATGACCTGCTTGAGCCCGTTGGCCACGTAGTCCAGGGCCTCGTCCCAGGAGACGCGGCGCCACTGGCCGGAGCCCCGGGGGCCGGAGCGGATCAGGGGCTGCTGGGGGCGCTGGTCGTCGTACTCAAAGGACAGGCCCGCCGCGCCCTTGGCGCACAGGCTGGTGCCCATGGCCGCGTCCTTGGAGTTGCCCTGAATCCACACCGCGTGGCCGTTTTCCACCTCCACCTCGATGGGGCAGCGCACCGCGCACATGCCGCACATGCTGTTGACCACGCGCCGTCCGCTCTCCTCCACGCCCAGGGCGTTGGGCGCCTTGTCGGCTGGCATAGCTTGTTTGCTCCTTGCCTGATGATGTTCCACGCCATGGCCCCTGTCCCCACAACGCCGGCCCGGTCCCAGGGACCTGGCCGGGGGGCCACCCTAAACCATTTTTAATATACTTTAATAATTTTTATCGTCTAGACCTGGGGGCCGAGATTGCACATTTCTGGGATGGCCGTCCAAGGCATGGGGCCGGGGCGCGGCTTGACCCACCGGGGGCCGGCTGCTAGTATGCGGTCAGTATCATCAGGAGAGTGCCTTGCAGGCTGCACAGTTACTTGATCTGATCAAAGGCCGGCGCAGTGTGCGCAAGTTCAGCGCCCAGCCGGTGGACGAGGCCCTCATCGCCGACATCCTGGAGGCCGGCCGCGGGGCGCCCAGCGGCCAGAACAACCAGGCCTGGCGCTTTTTGGTGGTGCGCGGCGAGGCCCTCAAGGAGCGCATCGCCCAGTGCACCAAGTACGGGGCCGTGGTGCGGGGCGCGCCGGTGCTCATCCCGGTCTTCATCCACAGGCCCTCCATGTACAATGAGGTCAAGGACCACCAGGCCGTGGGCGCCTGCCTGCAGAACATGCTCTTGATGATCCACGGCCTGGGCCTGGGCGGGGTGTGGCTGGGCGAGATACTTAACCAGGCCGAGAACGTGCGCCAGATACTGGGCCTGCCCGCCGAGTACGAGCTGATGGCCGTGCTGGCCCTGGGCTGGCCAGCGGCCACGAACCAAAAGTCGCAGCGCAAGCCGCTTAGCGAATTGCTGCTGGGTGGGACCGGGTCCTAAACACCATGCCGCAAAAGGGGGTTAGGCGATGAAAACACCCATGCCCAGGCTGGCCGCCATCCTGGCCCTGGTCCTCTTGCTGGGGCTGTTGGCGGGCTGCTCCCTGTTCAAGAACGACTCCGACAGCGCTGCCACCGCCTCCGGCGACCGGCCCCGCCAGGGCGCCCTGGGGCGCTACTACGATTTCGACGACATCCAGGTGCCGGTGCAGCTCAAGCTGAACAAGGAGCAGTCCACCATCTTTCGGGTGGGCGCCTTCAAGGCTGGGGTGCTGGTCTTCAGCGACAACGTGGAGCTGGAGAGCCTCATCAACTTCTTCATCGAATCCATGGCCAAGGACAACTGGACGCTCAAGGGCTCCTTCAAGTACCCCAAGGCGGCCCTGTTCTTCGCCAAGCCGGGCAAGACCTGCGTGATCCAGATCACCGAGGGCTGGATGAAGACCACCGCCGAGCTGTGGGTGGCCCCCACCAGCGACGGGCCATAGCCTGGTGAAATTCCATCCATGGACTTTCACCACTCGAGTCGGCCAAGGTAAATTTGGCCGACTCTCCCAAAAGCTTGGCCTGGGAGGCCTGCGCTTTTGGGCGGGCCGTCCTTGGCCCGCCACGCCCTGTGAGGTATTGTGACCATGAACAGCGGCCCTGAACCGCCCCGGGTGCTCCTGGGCATCACCGGCGGCATCGCCGCCTACAAGGCCTGCGAGCTGGCCAGCCTGCTGACCCAACGGGGCATCAGCGTGCGCGCGGTCATGACCGCCGGGGCCAGGAACTTCGTGGGGCCGCTGACCATGGCGGCGCTCACCGGCAACCCCGTGGCCGAGACCATGTTCGACCCCGGCCAGGAGGCGGCCATCAGCCACATCGAGCTGGCCCGCTGGGCAAGCGCGGTGGTGGTGGCCCCGGCCACGGCCAACTTTGTCGCCAAGGCGGCCTGGGGTCTGGCCGACGACCTGCTCTCCACCCTGATCTTGGCCACCAAGGCGCCGCTGCTGTTGGCCCCGGCCATGAACATCCACATGTACGCCCACCCCACGGTGGCCGAGAACCTGGCCCGGCTGGCCGCCCGCGGGGTGCGCACCGTGGGGCCGGGCCTGGGGCGCACCGCCTGCGGCGAGGAGGGCCTGGGCCGCATGGCCGAGCCCCTGGAGATCGCCGAGGAGCTCTACGGCCTGCTCAGCCCCCAGGACCTGGCGGGGGTGCGCCTGCTGGTCAGCGCCGGCCCCACCCGCGAACACCTGGACCCGGTGCGCTACCTAAGCAATCCCAGCAGCGGCCGCATGGGCATCGAGATCGCCCGGGTGGCCCGCCGCCGTGGGGCCGAGGTTACACTGGTGCTGGGTCCCACCCACCTGGCCCCTCCCGCCGGGGTCAAGGCCGTGCGCGTGACCAGCGCCGCCCAGATGCACCAGGCCGTGATAGCCGAGGCGGATAAGGCCCAGGTGGTGGTCAAGGCCGCGGCGGTGAGCGACTTCACCCCCCTGGAGAGCAAGCCCCACAAGGTCAAGAAAAAGGCCGGCCAGGGCGAGACCGTGGATCTGACCCACACCACCGACATCCTGGCCGAGCTGGGCCGCGACAAGGCCGGGCGCCTGCTGGTGGGCTTCGCCGCCGAGACCACCGACGTATTGGCCCACGCGGCCATGAAGCTCAAGGCCAAGAACCTGGACCTGCTGGTGGCCAACGACGTCTCCGACCCTCAGTCGGGCTTCGCGGTCTCCACCAACCGGGTGCACTTCCTCTTTGCCGATGGCGCCGTGGAGGCCCTGCCGCTCCTGACCAAGGAGGAGGTGGCTGGCCGCCTGCTGGACCGCGTGGCCGCCCTCCTGGGCCTGGCCACGGCCTAGGCCCTTGACCGCCATCCCCCAAGCCCTGGGCGCCCTGCGCGACAACCTGGCCTGCCGGGGGCGCCTGGGCCTGGGCCTCATCGAGGGCGGGCCAGCCCAGTTGGAGCGGCTCTTGGCCCTGGGCGCGCCACCCCCGGCCCCGCCCGCCACCCTGGACCTGCAAGAGCCCAGCCTGGAGGGCCTGGCCCTGGCCCTCGCCGACTGCCGGCGCTGCCCCCTGCACCAGGGCCGGCGCCAGGTGGTCTTCGGCGACGGTCCGGCCGGCGCCGGGCTTATGCTCATCGGCGAGGCCCCGGGGGCCCAGGAGGACAAAGAGGGCCTGCCCTTCGTGGGGCCGGCCGGGCAGCTATTGGAGCGCATGCTGGCCGCCGTGGGGCTGAAGCGGGCCGAGGTCTACATCACCAACCTGGTCAAGTGCCGCCCCCCGGGCAACCGCGACCCCCAGCCCCTGGAGGCCGCCGCCTGCCGTCCCTTCCTGGAGGCCCAGGTGCGGGCCGTGGCCCCCCGGGTCATCTGCGCCCTGGGCCGGCCGGCCTCCCAGGCGCTTCTTGACAGCGACGCGCCCATCAGCGCCCTGCGCGGCCGCTGGCACGACTTCCAGGGCATCCCCCTGCTGCCCACCTTCCACCCGGCCTTTCTGCTGCGCGATCCGGCCCGTAAAAGCGAGGCCTACCGCGACCTCAAGGACCTGGCCCGGGCCTTGGGCCAGACGCCGGCCTAGCTGATTCCAGCCGGCCTTTTGCTGTACACTGGGTGCATGACACAGTTTGCCCATCGTCTAGCCCGGGGCGCTCCAGCCCTGGGGGCTTGCCTGTTGGTCTGGGGGCTGGTTTCCCTGGCCCTGGCCGGCGGCCAGCCCACCCCGCCGCCCCCTTCAACCGAGACCGGTGGCCCGGTGTGGGTCATCGAGCTCAAGGACACCGTCAACCCCGGCAGCGCCCTGTACCTGCAACGGGCGCTCCGGGAGGCGGCCCTGGCCCAGGCCGGTCTGGCGGTGATCCAACTGGACACCCCCGGCGGCCTGGCCGATTCCATGCGCCAGATGGTGGCCGACATCCTGGCCGCGCCCATCCCGGTGGCCGTGTACGTGGCCCCGGCCGGGGCGCGGGCCGCCTCGGCGGGGGCCTTCTTGGTGCTGGCGGCGCCGATAGCGGCCATGGCCCCGGCCACCAACATCGGGGCGGCCCACCCCGTGGGGGCCGGCGGCCAGGAGATCAAAGGCCCCCTGGGCGACAAGGTCACCGAGGACTTGAAGGCTTATGCCCAGGGCCTGGCGCGCCAGCGGGGACGCCCCCTGGACTTAGCCGAGCAGATGGTCACCCAGTCCAAGAGCCTGGAGGCCGCCGAGGCCCTCTCCGCCGGGTTGATTGACCTCATGGCCGCGGACCTGGCCTCGCTCCTGGGGCAACTCCAGGGCGTGAAGGTCAAGACCGCGGCTGGCGAGCGCGCCGTCAGCGGCCAGGGCCGGGCCATCGTCTTCCAAGAGCCCTCCTGGCGCGAAAAGCTCTTGAGCGCCCTGGCCAACCCCAACCTGGCCTACATCCTGTTGATGATCGGCCTGGCCGGCCTGTACTTCGAGCTGAGCACCCCCGGCGCGGTGCTGCCCGGGGTGGTGGGCGGGTTAAGCCTGCTGCTGGCCCTGTTCGCCCTGAGCGCCCTGCCGGTCTCCTACGCCGGCCTGGCCCTGATCGGTCTGGCGGTGGTGCTCTTCGTGGCCGAGATCAAGGTGATTAGCCACGGCCTCTTGAGCCTGGGCGGGGCCTTGGCCCTGGTCTTGGGCTCGCTGATGCTTTTCGACGGCCCCGGCGACCTGGCCGGCCTCTCGCTTATGGTGCTGTTGCCCACGGTCACGGCGGTGGTCGCCTTCTTCGCCGGCGTGGCCTATGTGGCCGGGCGCGCCCAGACCAGGCGGAGCGTCACCGGCCAGGAGGGTCTCCTGGGCCAGCGGGGGGTGATGTTGGACCCGGGCCGGGCGCGGCTCTTGGGCGAGATCTGGCGGGTGAGAGCGGCCACGCCGCTCAACCCCGGCCAGGAGGTGGTGGTGAACAAGGTGGAGGGGCTGACGCTGTGGGTGGAGCCGGCCCCGCCCGAGCAAACGAAGCCAACGGGGGAAAGGTAGAATACCATGGGCCAACCCACGGCGGAGCTGAAGGCCGAGCACCAGGGGGTGATGCGGGTGCTGGCGGTGTTGGAGCGGATGTGCCAGCACCTGGAGGACGGCGAGGCGGTGGCCAGCGACCATCTGGAGCAGGTGTTGGAATTCTTAAGGGTCTTCGTGGACAAATGCCACCACGGCAAGGAGGAGGATTTTCTCTTCCCGGCCCTGGAAAAGACCGGCCTGCCCCACGACAGCGGCCCCATCGCGGTGATGCTGGCCGAGCACGCCCTGGGCCGCCAACTGGTGGGGCGCCTGGGCCAGGCCATCGAGGGGCTGGCCGCCGGCCTGCGGGAGGAGGCCGAGGCCCTGACCGCCGCCGGGCGGGAGTACGTGGCCCTGCTGCGCGCCCACATATACAAAGAGGACAACGTGCTCTTCGCCCTGGCCGACGAGCGCCTGGGCCGGGCCGAGGAGGAAGCTCTCGTAAAGGACTTCGCGCGCCTGGAGGCCGAGCGCATCGGCCCGGGGCGGCACGAGGCCTTTCACCGCATGATCCACGAACTGACCCAGATATACCTGGGCTGAACATACACCCGCGGTTAAAGGGGACCCGACTTCATGAGCCTCGACGACCACTACCGCAAGCTGGAACGCATGTACCAGAGCGCCCCGATCAATCAGTTCTTCCGCCCCCGCCTGACCATCACCCAGGGCCAGGCCGAGGTGGTGATGGAGGTGCGCCCCGACTTCTTCCACGCCGCCCACGCCGCCCACGGGGCCTTGTACTTCAAGGCCCTGGACGACGCGGCCTTTTTTGCCACCAACTCCCTGGTGCCCGACTTCTTCGTGCTGACCATCAGCTTCACCACCTACCTGGAGCGGCCGGTGAGCCAGGGCGCCATAACCTGCCAGGGCCGGGTGGTCATGGCCGCCAAGAAGCTCTTTATCGCCGAGAGCCGCATCCTGGACCAGGAGGGCCGCGAGATCGCCCGGGGCAGCGGCAATTTCGTGAAAAGCGGCATGCGGCTGACGCCCGACATTGGTTACGCCTAGCCAGCCCGGCACCCAGGCCGGGGGGGAGGATTTAGGGCCATGAATCCCATCGCGGGGGTATTGGGGCTTATCGGCGGGCTGCTGCCGGTGATCGTGCTGGCGGTGCTCTTCCTGGCCACGGCGCTACGGGTGCTCAAGGAATACGAGCGCGGGGTGATCTTCCGCCTGGGCCGGGTGATAAAGGCCAAGGGGCCGGGGCTTATCATCCTGATCCCGGTGATAGACCGCATGGTCAAGGTGACCCTGCGCCTGGTGGCCATCGAGGTGCCGCCCCAGGACGTCATCACCCGCGACAACGTCTCCATCAAGGTCAACGCCGTGGTCTACTTCAGGGTGGTGGACCCGGTCAAGGCCGTGGTGCAGGTGGAGGATTATCTCTACGCCACCAGCCAGTTGGCCCAGACCACCCTGCGCAGCGTCTGTGGCCAGGTGGAGCTGGACGATCTTCTGGCCGAGCGCGACAAGATCAACGCCCAGCTCCAGGAGATACTGGACACCCACACCGACCCCTGGGGGGTCAAGGTGGCCACCGTGGAGGTCAAGTACATTGACCTGCCCCAGGAGATGCAGCGGGCCATGGCCAAGCAGGCCGAGGCCGAGCGCGAGCGCCGGGCCAAGATCATCAACTCCGAGGGCGAGTTCCAGGCCGCGCAGAAGCTGGCCCAGGCCGCCGAGATCATCGCCGTGCACCCCCAGGCCCTGCAACTGCGTTACTTGCAGACCCTGCGCGAGGTGGCCGCCGAGAACAACTCCACCACCCTGTTCCCCCTGCCGCTCGATTTGTTCACGCCCTTCCTCAAGATGGCCCAGAGGGCGGACGAAAGCGGGGAAAAGAAGACCCCCTGACCGGCCGCGCTCCCCGGAGCGCCGGGGGCGGTGCTGTAAGGAAAATGATTGCCAAGCGGGCCGTCTGCTAGTAAACTCGCCCTTTCAGTATAAAAGTCAACACCTGGGGCCGGTTGAAGCCCCGAGCTTTGTGGAGGCTCGTTAGCCATGGCCGATAAGCAGGCAAAAGAAAAACCCCTGGAGAGAATGACCGCCAAGGAACTCCGGGAGCTGGCGCTGACCATGCCGGAGCTGTCCGGCGTGCACGCCATGAACAAGGCGGAGCTGATCGCCGGCATCAAGGAAGTCCGCGGCATCGTGGACGAGGGCAAGAAGGTGGACACCGGCGCCATCCGCGAGGCCAAGGCCGCTTACCAGGCGCTCAAGGCCAAGCGCGACGCGGCCCGGGAGGGCGCCAGCAAGGCCGAGCTGGAGATCATGCGCAAGAAGCTCAGCCGGCTGAAGAAAAAGACCCGCGGCCTGGCTTCCTAACCAGGCCGTGTAAAAGCACCTACCCCGGGGCTGCCGCGAAGTCGTGGTTGTTCCGGAGTAGTTTTCCGGGGTCCCCAAAAAGGCGCGGACTTTTTGGGGTGATATGAGGCGGCCATCATGGATCGCGCCGCGGCCCTGGCCCTCCTCCAGGAGCACTGCCCCGATCAGCGGCTGGCGCGTCACTGCCTGGCCGCCGAGGCGGTACTCAAGGCCTTGGCCCGCCGCCTGGGCCAGGATGAGCAGCTCTGGGGCCTGGCCGGCCTGCTGCACGACCTGGACTACGACCAGACCGTGAACGACATGGCCCGCCACGGCCTGGTCACTCGCCAGATGCTCGAGCCCCTGGGAGTGCCCGCTTTAGTCCTCCAGGCCATCGCCGCCCACAACGCCGAGAACCTGGGGCTCACCCGCTCCACCCCCCTGGACATCGCGCTCACCTGCGGCGAGACCATCACCGGCCTCATCATGGCCACGGCCATGGTCTACCCCGACAAGAAGCTCTCCAGCGTCAAGCCCAAAAGCGTGGTCAAGCGCATGAAGGAAAAGGCCTTCGCGGCAAGTGTCAACCGGGGGCACATCCTGCTTTGCGAGGACCTGGGCATCACTCTCGCCGACTTCGCGGCCCTGGCGGTGAGCGCCATGCAGGAGATCAACGCCGAGCTGGGGCTGTAGCCGCCGCTCCGCGTCTATGTTTAAGCCAAGTCAATGTGTCCCCTTAAGTGCAACGGGAAAATGTCCCCTTGGTTTATTGCCGAGGCCGTGTAGACGAGGTGTTGGTTATATGCGGCCTTGGCTTTGTTACGGTGTTGGCTTCTAGCCTTGATGGGTT
>JACRDC010000121.1 GCA_016218705.1 Desulfarculus sp. | reverse complement strand
GAAAGCGCCCGGGAGGCCGGGCAAAACCACGTTTTTGCCCGCTCGAGGGCAAATCAAAGAGCCATGGATGGCTTTGATTGCATATTGGTATTAGGCTTTCTTGGGCCGCCTATACCGTAAGGGCTGTACCCAGAGGAAACCCGACGAGAAAACCCGACGAGAAAACCATACGTCTGATCTGAAATGCGTATTAGAACTCATAACCCAAGTTGATGGCATAGCCCGAGATGCCGTCGCCGGCGATGAGCGAACCCCCCAGGCTCAGGCCGGTCAGCGGCCAGGCCGCTGGCGCCAGGTCCAGGGACAGGCCCAGTCCCCCCTCGAAGTAATGGGAAAAGCCCAGGTCCTCATCCCCCGGCCCCAGCAGGGTGACGTTTCCCACGAAGACCTTCCAGCCCAGGGGGTAGCGGCCCAGGTTCAGGCCCAGGGGACCGGACAGGCTGGCCCGCGCCGAGAGGTTGTCCAGGTGGACCCTGAATTCCTGGGCGGCGTCGCTGGTGCGGATAGTTTCCATGTTAGGTATGGGCGTAGCGCAGGTTGCAGGCCAGGTCCAGTCCGGCCAACTTGGCGCGCCAGGCCAGGGAAAGGGCCGCCAGGTACTGGGCGGCGTCCAGGCTGAAGTTGCCGGCGATGCCCTGGTATAGGGGAGCAAAGTTCTCCTTGGAGAATTGGTTGAGGTATTCGGTCTGATTGCGCAGTTGGGCCAGGCCAGCGCCCAGGGAGGGACTCAGGGTCAGCCCATGCCCCAGGGGAACCCGCGCCCCGGCCTCGGCCAGGCCCGAGTAGCCCCGCCAGGTTACGTCGGCCGCCAGGCGCTCCTGGTCGCTTAGCGGGGTTTCGTTGTGGCTGGTGGCCTTTAGATAGCTCAGGTTGATTCCCGCGAACAGCGACCAGCCACGGTCCGGCAGGGTGAAATCGCGGTAATAGGGCAGCTTGAGCGTGCTGAAGGCCACGCCGTTGTCCAGGCGGTAGGATGCCGAGGAGATGTCGGGCGAGGCGTAGAGGTTCACCACCTCCGCCAGCAGCCGGGCCACGTTTTGGCCTTCCTGCATCTTGTTGCGCAGGTAAGACCGCGCCTCCTCCAGTTCCTCGGGCGTCGGGGCCTTGGCCGGGGCGCTGGCCAGCACCAAGAAGCATATCATCGCCAGGCGGAAGAACCAACGGGCCATGGCTACTCCCTGACCTAGTCGGCCGGCTGGATGGGTGGGCCTTTTTCGCGGGAAGGGCGCTGCATTGCCCCGGCATGTTAACCCCTGACCCCGGGCCGGTCAATCCGCGCGCCGGCCCCGCCCACCGCCGTCCATGCAAAATCTTTACGCCGGCATCCCCAATCCCTACGCCATTTTTACGCACCTGGGCCTAACCTATAATCATTAGAAAGGCCGGTTGGCGCCGGCGGCTTGCCATGGAGGAAGAGCCATGCGCGATTTGGCGGTCCTGTTGCTCTGGCTGGCCTTTGGCCTGGCCAGCCTGGGTCTGGTGGAGGTATTGGCCCATCTGCGGGGCAGGGGAGGGGAGTAATGGAACTCTGGTACTGGGTCTTCGGGTTGGCCGCCCTGTTTCTGGCGGTCTATCTAGTCCTCGCCTTATTCAGGCCGGAGTTGTTCTCATGAGCACCCCCGACGCAGTTCAACTGGCCCTGTACCTGGCGGCCCTGCTGGGGCTGTCGCCGCCCCTGGGCACCTACATGGCCAAGGTCTACCAGGAGGGCCGGCCCCCCTTGGTGGGCCGCCTGCTGGGGCCGCTGGAGGGGCTCATCTACCGCGCCTGCGGCATCCGGCCCGAGCAGGAGATGGGCTGGCGGACCTACGCCCTGAGCCTATTGGCCTTCAACCTGCTGGGCGGCCTGGCCCTCTACGGGCTCTTGCGCCTGCAAGGGGAACTGCCCCTCAACCCCCTGGGCCTGGCGGGCATGGAGCCCTGGCTGGCCTTCAACACCGCCGTGAGCTTCGTCAGCAACACCAACTGGCAGGCCTACGCCGGCGAGAGCGCCCTGACCAATTTTACGCAGATGCTGGGCCTGACCGCGCAGAACTTCCTCTCCGCCGCCACGGGCATGGCCTGCCTGGCGGCCCTGATCCGGGGGCTTGCGCGGCGGGAGAGCGCCTCGGTGGGCAACTTCTTCGTGGACCTGGTGCGCTCGCTGTTGTACGTGCTCCTGCCCCTGGCCCTGCTATTGTCGCTCGTCCTGGTTTCCCAGGGCGTGGTGCAGACCCTGGCCGCCCGCCAGGAGGTTACGCCCTTGCAGGAGACAATCCAGGGCGCGGGGCAAGGCCCGGCCAGGGGCGACGCCGCCGGCCAGGCCTTGGCCCTGGGGCCGGCGGCCTCCCAGGTGGCCATCAAGCAACTGGGCACCAACGGCGGCGGCTTCTTCAACGCCAACTCGGCCCACCCACTGGAGAATCCCACCCCCCTGAGCAACTTCTTGCAATGCCTGGCCATCCTGCTCATCCCCGCGGCCCTGTGCCACACCTTCGGGGCCATGGTGGGTGACCGCCGCCAGGGCTGGGTGCTCCTCTTGGCCATGCTGGCCCTGTTTCTGGCCGGCCTGGGCCTGGCCCTGTGGGCCGAGGCCGCGGGCAACCCCGGCCTGGCCGGCCTGGGCCTGGAGGAGCAGGGCGGCAGCCTGGAGGGCAAGGAGGTGCGCGTGGGCGTGGTGGGCTCGGCGCTGTGGGCCGTGGCCACCACCGCCGCCTCCAACGGCTCGGTCAACGCCATGCACGACTCGCTGACCCCCCTGGGCGGCCTGGTGCCCATGCTCATGATGCAACTAGGCGAGGTGGTCTTCGGCGGCGTGGGCTCGGGGCTCTACGGCATGCTGTGTTTCGTGCTGGTGGCGGTGTTCATCGCCGGGCTGATGGTGGGGCGCACGCCCGAGTACCTGGGCAAGAAGATCGGGGCCTTTGAGATCAAGATGGCCGCCCTGGTCATCATGGCCCCCCTGTTCGCGGTGCTGGTGCCCACGGCCCTGGCCGTCTCCGGCCCGGCGGCGGCCGCCTCCTCCAACCCCGGAGCCCACGGCTTCAGTCAGGTCCTCTACGCCTTCTCCTCCATGGGCAACAACAACGGCAGCGCCTTTGCCGGCCTGGACGCCACGGGGCCGCTGTACACCCTGGGCGGGGCCATGGCCATGCTGGTGGCCCGCTACTGGCTGGCCTTGCCGGTGCTGGCCCTGGCTGGCGCCCTGGCCGCCGCCAAGTCGGTGCCCCCGGGGCCGGGCACCCTGCCCACCCACACGCCGCTATTCTGCGGGTTGTTGGTGGCGGTGGTGCTGGTGGTGGGCGCCCTGGCCTTCCTGCCGGCCCTGGCCCTGGGGCCGGTGGTGGAGCACTTGCAGATGCTGGGTCACTGAGAGAGGTAGGCCCCCGATGTCCAAGTCCAAGCGCCGGCGGCCGCGCATTGACGCGGCCCTTTTGAGCGAGGCCGTGTGGGCCTCCCTGGTCAAGCTGTCTCCCAAGGCCCAGGTGCGCAATCCCGTGATGTTCACGGTCTGGGTGGGGGGGGTGCTCACCCTGGGCCTCTATGCCCATTCCCTGCTGGCGCCGCTGGGCGAGCCGCCGGGCTTCATCCTGGCCATATCGGTGGGCCTGTGGTTCACGGTGCTCTTCGCCAACTTCGCCGAGGCCGTGGCCGAGGGGCGCGGCAAGGCCCAGGCCGCCCAACTGCGGCGCACCCGCCAGACCATCATGGCCAAGGAGCTGCCCATCACCGGCGATCCACCGCGGCCCGACTCGCCCCACCGCCTGATCTCCTCCAGCGACCTGCAGACCGGCGATCTGGTCTTGGTGGAGGCGGGCGACCTGGTGCCCGGTGACGGCGAGGCCGTGGCCGGCGTGGCCTCGGTGGACGAGAGCGCCATCACCGGCGAAAGCGCGCCGGTCATCCGCGAGGCTGGCGGCGACCGCAGCGCGGTCACCGGCGGCACCCGGGTCCTTAGCGACTGGCTCATCGTGCGCATCACCGCCCGCCCGGGCGAGACCTTCCTGGACCGCATGATCGCCCTGGTGGAGGGCGCCCAGCGGGGCAAGACCCCCAACGAGATCGCCCTGGGCATCCTGCTGGCCGCCTTGACCCTGATCTTTTTGCTGGTCTGCGCCACCCTGCTGCCTTTCAGCCAGCACGCCGTGGCCCAGGCCGGCCAGGGGCGGCCGGTGGGCCTGGCGGTGCTGGCGGCGCTTTTCGTCTGCCTGGCGCCCACCACCATCGGCGGCCTCTTGTCGGCCATCGGCATCGCCGGCATGGACCGCCTGATCCAGAAGAACGTCATCGCCATGAGCGGCCGGGCCGTGGAGGCGGCCGGCGACGTGGACGTGCTGCTCCTGGACAAGACCGGCACCATCACCCTGGGCAACCGCCAGGCCTCGGCCTTTGTCAACCTGCCGGGGGTGGAGCCCCGCCAACTGGCCGAGGCGGCCCAACTGGCCTCCCTGGCCGACGAGACCCCCGAGGGGCGCAGCGTGGTGGTGCTGGCCAAGGAGATGTACGGCCTGCGCGCCCCTGACCTGGAACAGGTCACGGCCTTCATCCCCTTCAGCGCCCAGACCCGGCTCAGCGGGGTGGATCTGCCTGGCCGCTCCATCCGCAAGGGCGCCACGGACGCCATCCGCAAGCTGGTGGCCGGACAGGGCGGGCACTTCCCCGAGGTGGTGGAGGCCGTGGTGGCCCAGGTGGCCAAGGAGGGCGGCACGCCCCTGGTGGTGGCCGACAACGGCCGCGTATTGGGGGTGGTCTGGCTCAAGGACATCGTCAAGGGCGGCATCAAGGAGCGCTTCCTGGAGCTACGGCGCATGGGCATCAAGACGGTGATGGTCACCGGGGACAACGCGCTGACCGCCGCGGCCATCGCCGCCGAGGCCGGGGTGGACGACTTCCTGGCCGAGGCCACGCCCGAGGCCAAGCTCCAGCTCATCCGCGACATCCAGGCCCAGGGGCGCCTGGTGGCCATGACCGGCGACGGCACCAACGACGCCCCGGCCCTGGCCCAGGCCGACGTGGCCGTGGCCATGAACAGCGGCACCAGCGCGGCCAAGGAGGCCGGCAACATGGTGGACCTGGACTCCAACCCCACCAAGCTGTTGGAGATCGTGGAGACGGGCAAGCAGCTCCTGATGACCCGGGGGGCGCTGACCACCTTCAGCATCATGAACGACGTGGCCAAGTACTTCGCCATCATCCCGGCGGCCTTCGTGGGCACCTATCCCGCCCTGGGGGTGCTCAACTTCATGGGCCTGGCCACCCCCCAGAGCGCGGTGCTATCGGCGGTGATCTTCAATGCCCTGGTCATCGTGGGGCTCATCCCCCTGGCCTTGAAGGGCGTGCGCTACCGGCCCCAGGGCGCCGCCCAGGTCCTGGGGCGCCATCTGCTCATCTACGGCCTGGGGGGCCTCTTGGTGCCCTTCGCGGCCATCAAGCTGATAGACTTGATCCTGGTGGGCCTGGGCCTGGTCTAGGCTGGTCAAGGGAGGTTGTGGTCATGCCTGAGTTTCTGCGATTGTTGCGGCCGTCGGCCCTTCTGCTGCTTGTCTTGAGCCTCTTGACCGGCCTGGCCTATCCGCTCTTGGTCACCGGCCTGGCCCAGGCCGTGTTTCCCAATCAGGCCAACGGCAGCCTGACGGAGCACCAGGGCATGGTCATCGGCTCGGAGCTGGTGGGCCAGCAATTCGACCAGCCCCAGTGGTTCTGGGGCCGGCCCTCGGCCACCGCTCCCCAGGCCTACAACGCCACCGCCTCGGGCGGCTCCAATCTCGCCCCCACCAACCCGGCCTTGGCCCAGGTGGTGCGGGAGCGCCTGGACGCCCTGCGCGCCGCTCACGGCCAGGAGAGCCCGCCCGTGCCCATGGAATTGGTCACCACCTCGGCCAGCGGCCTGGACCCCCACCTCAGCCCGGCGGCGGTCCTCTACCAGGTGGGGCGGGTGGCCGCCGCGCGGGGCCTGGACCCCGCCCAGGTCGCGGCCCTGGCGCGCGGGCACATCGAGGGCCGGCAATGGGGCGTGCTGGGCCAGCCCCGGGTCAACGTGCTCAAGTTGAACCTGGCCCTGGCCAGGCGCTGGCCGGGGCAGGGGAGCGCCGATGCCGCCCGATGAGCAGCGCCCCGACCCCGAGGCCCTGCTGGCCCTTGCCCGCCAGGAGGAGCGCCAGCAGAGGGAAGGCCGCCTGCGCGTCTTTCTGGGGGCCGCGCCCGGCGTGGGCAAGACCTTCGCCATGCTGGAGGCGGCCCAGGCCCGGCGGGCCGAGGGCCTGGACGTGGTGGTGGGGGTGGTGGAGACCCATGGCCGGGCCGAGACCCAAGCCCTGCTGCAAGGCCTGGAGGTGCTGCCCCGCCGGGTGGTGCCACATGGGGTCCACCGTCTGGAGGAATTTGACCTGGAGGCGGCCTGCGCCCGCCGGCCGGCCCTCTTGCTGGTGGACGAGCTGGCCCACAGCAACCTGGCCGGCTCCAGCCACCCCAAGCGCTGGCAAGACGTGCAAGAGCTCTTGGATCGCGGCATTGACGTCTACACCACCCTGAACGTGCAGCACCTGGAGAGCCAGAGCGACCTGGTGGCCCGCATCAGCGGGGTGGTGATCCGCGAGACGGTGCCCGACTCCATATTGGAGCGGGCCGACGCCCTGGTGCTGGTGGATTTGCCCCCCGAGGACCTACTGATAAGGCTCAAGGAGGGCAAGGTCTATCTACCGCCCCAGGCCGAGCTGGCGGCGCGCAACTACTTCCGCCAGAGCAACCTCACCGCCCTGCGCGAGTTGGCCCTGCGCACCGCCGCCCGCCGGGTCAACGCCGAGGTGCTCACCTGGCGCCAGGGCCAGGCCGTGTCCGTCACCTGGCCCACCTCCGAGCGCCTGTTGGTCTGCGTGGGGCCGGCCCCCACCTCCGCCGACCTGGTGCGGGCGGCCAAGCGCCAGGCCGACAGCCTGGGCGCCCCCTGGTTCGCGGTGTACGTGGAGACGCCGGCCCAGGCCGCCCTGCCCGATGAGGAGCGTAACCGGGCCACGCGCCACCTGCGCCTGGCCCAGCAACTGGGCGCCGAGACCGTGACCCTTAGCGGCGTGGACCTGGCCCAGGAGATGATAAGCTTCGCCCGCGCCCGCAACGTCAGCCGCATCATCATCGGCAAGCCCTTGACCCGCACCCTGCGCGAGCGCCTGCTGGGCAGCTTCATTGACCGCATCATCCGCGAAAGCGGCGACATAGACGTGCAGATCATCAGGCCGCGCAGCCTGCCTCCGGCGGGAGGCAAACCCGTGGCCACTCCAGTACGTCCCAAGCTGGACTGGCGGCCCTGGGCCGGCGGCCTGGCCCTGTGGGCCGCCTGCACCGGACTGGGCTTCCTGGTGGGGCCGCGCCTGGACCTGAGCAACCTGATAATGATCTACCTGCTGGGCGTGACGGTCACGGCGGTGGCCTGGGGACGCCCGCCGGCCATCCTGTGCTCGGTCCTGTCGGTGGCCGCCTTTGACTTTTTCTTTGTGCCGCCCTTTTTCTCCATGGCCGTGGCCGACGCCCAGCACCTAGTCACCTTCGGCGTGATGCTGGCCGTGGCCCTGGTCATCAGCACCCTGGCCACCCGCCTGCGCGAGCGGGCCGAGGCCGCCCGCCTGTTGCAGCGCCGCAGCGAGATCATGCACAACCTGAGCGCCCAACTTGCCCGCCAGCGCGGCGCCCAGAACCTCCTGGCCGTGGCCGCCGGGCAGATCGGCGAGCTGTTCGAGAGCCAGGTCACGGGGCTATTGCCCGGCCAGGCCGGGCAACTGGTGCCCGCGGCGGGGCAGGAGTGGGGCAGCTCGCCCGAGGGCGCCAAGGAGCGGGGGGTGGCCCAGTGGGCCTTTGACCTGGGCCAGCCCGCCGGCTGGGGCACCGAGAACCTGCCCTACTGCCAGGCCCTCTACGTGCCGCTCTTGGGCCTGGAGGGGCCGGTGGGGGTTTTGCAGGTGCGGCCCCAGAACCTAGAGCGCCTGCTCAGCCCCGAGCAGATACGCCTTTTGGAGTCCCTGGCCGGGCAACTGGCCCTGACCCTGGAGGTGGAGCGCCTGGAGCAGAACGCCCAGCAGGCCCTCCTGGAGAGGGAGACCGAGCGCCTGCACTCCTCGCTGCTCAGCGCCGTGACCCACGACTTCCAGACCCCCCTGGCGGCGGTGATGGGCTCAGCCAGCAGCATCGTGGAACTGGGCCCCCGCCTGGAGGCGGAGGCGGTGCGCGGCCTGGCCGAGAACATCTACGACGAGGCCGAGCGCCTCAGCCGCCTGGTCAACAACCTGCTCAAGGTTTCGCGCCTGGAGTCGGGGGCCATGACCCTGCAAAGGGAGCTGCAACCCCTGGAGGAGGTTGTGGGCGCGGCCCTGAACCGCCTGGAGGGCCGCTTGGCGGGCCGGGAGCTGAACTTAAGCATCCCCGCCGACCTGCCACTGTTGCTCCTGGACGGGCCGCTGATGGAGCAGGTGTTCCTCAACCTCTTGGAGAACGCCCTCAAGTATACGCCGGCCCATAGCCCCCTGGACCTGCGGGCCTGGCCCCAGGAGGAGACCCTGGAGGTGGAGCTGGCCGACCGGGGGCCGGGCCTGCCCGAGGCGGAGATGGAACGCATCTTCGACATGTACCACCGCTTCGGCGGGGACCAGGCCCGCCCCGGCCACGGCCTGGGCCTGGCCATCTGCCGGGCCGTGGTGCAGGCCCACGGCGGACGGGTGTGGGCCGAAAACCGGGCGGGCGGCGGGGCCATCTTCCGCCTGAGCCTGCCCCTGCCTCGTGTATGATGCGGCGAGCTACAACGGGAATATTTTAGGGACGGGGCCATGAGCCAAGATAAGTGGCTGGTGCTCATCATCGAGGACGAGGCGCCCATACGGCGCTTTCTGCGCGCCGCCCTGGAGGCCGCCGGGATGCGCTGCCTTGAGGCCGGCGACGCCCGCCAGGGCCTGGCCCTGGCCGCCAGCCAGCAGCCCGACCTGGTGCTCCTGGACCTGGGCCTGCCCGACCGCGACGGCCTGGAGGTCATCAAAAACCTGCGCCAGTGGTCGCAGACGCCCATCATCGTCATCTCGGCCCGCGACAAGGAGCGGGACAAGATTGACGGCCTGGACGCCGGCGCCGACGACTACCTGACCAAACCCTTTGGCGTGGGCGAGCTCAATGCCCGAATCCGCGCCGCCTTGCGCCGGGTGGCCAGCCCGGCCGAGGGCCAGGCGCCGGTCTTCGAGGCGCCGGGGCTCAAGGTGGACCTGGAGCGGCGCCAGGTCTGGCGCCAGGGCCAGGAGGTGCACCTCACCCCTATCGAGTTCAAGCTCCTGGCCTATCTGGCGCGCAACGCCGGCAAAGTGGTCACCCACGGCCAACTGCTGCGGGCGGTCTGGGGCACGGCCAGCCCCGAGCAGTCCCACTACCCCCGGCTGTATGTGCACCAGTTGCGCCACAAGCTGGAGCCCGACCCGGCCCGCCCCGTGTACCTGCGCACCGAGCCCGGCGTGGGCTACCGGCTATTGGACGGCGATTAGGCCCAGACGGTCGGCGATGTTTAAGCCAAGTCAATGTGTCCCCTTAAGTGCAACGGGAAAATGTCCCCTTGGTTTATTGCCGAGGCCGTGTAGACGAGGTGTTGGTTATATGCGGCCTTGGCTTTGTTACGGTGTTGGCTTCTAGCCTTGATGGGTT
>JACRDC010000123.1 GCA_016218705.1 Desulfarculus sp. | reverse complement strand
GATCGCAACTTGGTATGCGGGCCATGGACGGCCCGCCGGGCGCGTAAGCGCCCGGGAGGCCGGGCAAAATCACGCTTTTGCCCGGCCGATCAGCAATCAAAGCCATGAATGGCTTTGATTGCATATTGGTATTAGGCCCGGCGAGGTGGACCGCCTGCGGGCCGCTCTGGCCATACTGAGGAGACCATCCTGACCGCCGGACGCCAGGGGGTGGTGGTGCGCCTCAAGGGCTGGCTGCGGGCCAAGGCCCGAGGACCGGGCGGCGGGCTCTAAAGGAACAACCCCGCCGCCGCGTCGGCCAGGCGCAGGCCCAGGGGGGTGGGCATGAGGAGGTCTCCCTCCAGCCTGGCCCAGCCCTGGGCGCTGAGCTGGGCCAAGGGGCCGGCCCACATGCGCCGGGGGTCCCGGTCCAGGAGGGCGCCCACTCTGGCCAGGTCCACGCCTTCCACGGTGCGCAGGCCCAGCATGATAAGCTCCCAGGCCCGTTGGCGGGGCGTCAAGTCCTCGCTGAACTCCAGGGGCTCCCGCCCAGCCCGCACCGCCTCCACGTAGGCCTTGACATCGGCCAGCCAGGCCCAGCGCCGGCCAGCCAGGTGGCCGTGGGCCCCTGGCCCCAGGGCCAGGTAGTCGCCGCCCCGCCAGGTGTCCTGGTTGTGGCGGCACTCATGGCCGGGGCGGGCGAAGTTGCTCACCTCGTAGCGCGCCAGCCCGGCGGCCTCCAACAGCTCCAGGGCCGCGTCCTCCATGGCCAGCACCTGGTCCTCGCTAGGCAGGGGAGGCCGGCCCTTGGCGTAGGCCCGGCCAAAGGGCGTCTCCGGGGCCAGGGTCAGTTCGTAGAGGGAGAGGTGGTCGGGCCGCAGTTCCAGGGCGGCCAGGATGTCGCCTCGGGCCATGGCCAGGGTCTGGCCGGGCAGGCCGTAAATCAAGTCCAGGCTGAGGTTGGCGAAGCCCACGGCGCGGGCTTGGGCCACGGCCCGGCGGGTGTCCTGGGGGGTGTGCCGGCGGCCCAAGAGCTTGAGCAGAGCCGGGTCGAAGCTCTGGGCGCCCAGGCTCAAGCGGTTGACCCCGGCCGCCTTGAGGGCCTGTAGCTTGCCCGCGCTCAGGGTGCCGGGGTTGGCCTCCAGGGATATCTCGCAGGCCGGGGCCAGGCCCAGGTGCTGGCGGGCGGCCTGGATGAGCCGGGCGATGATGCCGGCGGGCAGCAGGCTGGGGGTGCCGCCGCCCAGGTAGACATGACCGAGGGCGCGCCCCCCGGCCAGGGGGGCCGCCATCTCCAGGTGGCGTAAAAGGGCCGGGAGCAGGACGCGGGCCAGGCCGGGCGCCAGGGGCTGGGCGAAGAAGTCGCAATAGGGGCAGCGGCCGGCGCAGAAGGGCAGGTGGATATAAAGGCCGCAGGGCCGGGTGCCAGAGGAAATCAAGACCGTCTAGGCTCTGTGTGCACCACTTCCTTGGCTGGCAAGGGTTGATGCTTGTCGGCCTCCACCAACAGCCAGCCTTCCACGGCTTCCCGGACATTGGCCAAGACCTCGTCCCAGGTGTCGCCCTCGCTGACGCAGCCAGACTGGGCGGGGACCTCGGCCCAGAAACCGCCCTCCTCCGCCACATGTATCAAGACCCTCGGGTCCATGGATATCCAAGTGCGATTTTGTTTCAATGATAGCCTAGGCAGAGCCGGAAGGCAAAAGACGGGCGGGGTTTACCCCCGCCCGTCTTGTCTTGCACCAAAACGCTCGGCTTCGCGGGAAGCTGCTGTCAACCGTCAGACCGGCTGGCCGCCGGCCTAGGCCTGCTTGGCCTTGGCCATTTCTTCGTCCTTGAGCACCCGGCGCAGCACCTTGCCCACCATGGTCTTGGGCAGGTCTTGGCGGAACTCCACCACCGAGGGCACCTTGTAGTGGGTCATGTTCTCCTGGCACCAGGCGATGATGTCCTGCTCGCTGACCTTGCCCACGCTGTCGGGTTTGAGCACCACGAAGGCCTTGAGTATCTCGCCCACCTTGGGGTTGGGCAGGCCCACCACCGCCACCTCCAGGATGTCGGGGTGGGAGAACAAGTAGTCCTCGACCTCCTTGGGGAAGACGCTGTAGCCCTTGTGCTTCACCAGGTCCTTGGCGCGGTCCATGATGAAGATCCAGCCGCGCTCGTCCATGTAGGCGATGTCGCCGGTGTAGAGCCAGCCGTCGCGGATGGTGCGGGCGGTCTCGTCGGGGCGGTTGAAGTAGCCCTTCATCACCTGGGGACCCTTGACGCACAGCTCTCCCACGCCCTCGGGGCCTAGCGGCATCTCCTTCTCGCCGGTCTCCAGGTCCATGATCTTGCAGTCGGTGTTGGGGAAGGGTATGCCGATGGAGCCCATGACCCTCTCCTTGCCCTCGGGCAGGGTGAAGGGGTTGGCGGTGACCACCGGCGAGGACTCGGTGAGCCCGTAGCCCTCCACCACCAGGGCGCCGGTCTTTTTCTCAAAGGCCAGTTGCACCTCGCGCGGCAGCGGCCCGGCGCCGGACATGCACTTGATGAGCGGGCTGAGGTTAAATTTCTCTAGCCCCTCGGTATGGTTGATCTTGTTGAACAACACCGCCACGCCGGGCATGACCATCTGGCAGCCCTGGCCCCACTTCTGTATCTGGGCCGCCCACTCCAGCATGGACTCCGGCGGGCGCGGGAACAGGAGCTGGAAGCCGCCGGTGGCCACGGCGATATTCATCACGCAGGTCATGGCGAAGACGTGGAACAGGGGCAGCACACCCACGTAGCCGCTGTTGTTGGGCAGGTCCTCGCCCACCCAGGCCTTGCCCATCAGGGAGTTGGAGACCAGGTTGCGGGCGGTGAGCATGCCGCCCTTGGGGGTGCCGGTGGTGCCGCCGGTGTATTGCAGCACCGCCAGGTCGTTGGCCGCGTCCACCTCCACCTGGGGCACGTTGGGCGCAGTCTTGACCAGGTCGGTGAACTTGATGGCGTTGGCCGGCATCTCGCCGGTGGGTATCTTCTTGAGCAGCTTGCCCAGGAACTTCTTGATGGGGCTCAGGCCCGCCAGGTCCACGATGTTGGTGCCGATGAGGTGCTTGACCTGGGTCTGGCCCATGACCTTGTCGGCGGCGGCGTAGACCGAGTCCAGCACCACGAAGGCCTTGGCCCCGGAGTCGTTGAGCTGGTGCTTGATCTCCAGGGGTTTATAAGTGGGGTTGATGGCCGTGGTCACCAGGCCCAGGCGCTGGCAGGCGTAGTAGGTGACCACGAACTGGTGGGAGTTGGGCAGCATCATGGCCACCACGTCGCCCTTTTTGAGCCCCAGGCCGTGGAAGGCGGTGGCCAGGCGGTCAACCAGCTCGTCCAACTGGCGGTAGGTCAGCACCGAATCCAGGAAGATTATCGCCTTGTTGTCGGGCAGGCGGCGGGCGGTGTCGCGCAGCAGGTCGCCCAGGCTGATGTTGGGGATTTCTATTGTCTTGGGCACGCCCACGGGCCAATCGCCGTACCAGGGGCGGGCTCCTAGGTCCTCGGCCATAGCTCCTCCTTCAGGGGTGCTTGATTACCCCCTAACTGCTAGGTTTTGGCGGGCGGGCGCCAAGTAACAAGAAAGGTTACCCCAAGCGCCGGCGGCCTGTCAATGCGCGCCTGGCCCCTTGGGCGGGTCCAGGGCCGTAATCTGCCCGGCTTGAACCTCCACCTCCAGGGTGGCGCCCTGCTGGGGCAGGTGCAGGCGGTAGTTTCCGGGCTGGGCGGGCAGGGGCCGGTCGCTTACCCCCGCGCTCAAGGGCTGGCCCTGGCTGTCCAGCACCTGGAAGGGCTGGCCCTGGCCGGTCTTGTCGCGGCGCAGCAGGATGCCGCCCAGGAGGGGCATGGCCAGGCTGAGCTCCTGGCCGGGGGCCAGGGTGAACTCGTGTTGCCAGGGCGGCACCACCTCGGCCCGCAGACGGTATTGGCCGGGCAACAGCGGCATGGGGCTGTTGGTGTAGCCGGTGCCGGCGGGCCGCAGCCCCAGGCGGTCCTCAAGGTGAAAGGGCACCCGCCAGGGACCGCTGGGGCCGTTAAGGGTCAAGGTCAGGCTACCCTGGGGGCCGGTGACCAGTTCCACCTGTTTGCCCGCGCCCAGTTCCAGGGTCCAGGTCAGGGGCGGACGCTGAACCTTGACCCGGTAGACCCCGGCCGGCAGGGTGGCCTCGTAGGGGGTGCGCTTCTCGGGCACCTCCACCTTGCCGGTCTCCAGGTTGGCCACGCTGGCCACCCAGGGCAGTTCCTGCCCCTGGGGGTCCAGGGCCTTGACCTTGAGGCCGCCGGTGCCGCCGGCCCACAACCGGGTCTGACCGCCGACCGCCACGCTGACCTTGGCCGGGGGCGTGGCCGGACCCGGGCCGGATGGCCAGGCCATCTGATAGACCCCGGGCAAAAGCTGGCAGGGCCGGCCGCTGACCCCGCGCGGCTCCAGGGCCAAGAGGTCGCGCCGGGCCAGACCGTAGGTGATGGACAGGGGGCGGTTTTCCCGGTCGTGGGCCAGCACCAACAGGCTGGCCGGCGACAGGGCCGTCAGCACGGCCCCGCGCAAGAGGGGCGCGGCCTGGTCAGCCTTGGTGGCCCGGAAATAAGACCCGCCGCCCTGGAGGGCCAGCTCTTGCAGGTCCTTCTGGGAGGCGTCCTCCGGACCCAGGGCCAGAACGTGACAGAACGGCCCCGGGCCGCCCGCGGCCGTGGCCAGGGCGGCGGTGGGCAGGCGGCTGCCGGCCCCGCTTATCACCACCAGCGCACCTGGCCCCTGGCCCCTGAGCCAGGCCATGGCCAGCTTGATGCCGGCGGCCAGGTCGGCGGCGCCCTCCAGGCGGGGCATCACCAGATTGAGGTCCTTGAACTCCGCCGCCGGCCTGGGCGCTAGGAACTCCCGGGCTTGGCCGGGGCCGCCACCCACCAGCCACACCCCAGCCCGCACCCGTAGCGGCAGGCTCAAAAGCTCGCTTTGCAGGGCCGGCTCCAGCGTCTCCAGGCGGGTGCTCCCCAGCCAGGGCTGGGTCATGCCCTGGGAGCAGTCCACCACCAGGGCCAGGCGCCAGGGCGGGGCCTCGCCGGCCTGGGCCGGCCCGGGCCAGGCCCCAGCCACCCAGGCCAACAGCAGCAGCAAGGCCGCCAACCGGCTGCGCCGCCCGAGGGTCATGGCCAGTTGCCCTTCGCCACCTGGGGGTTAGTCGTCATCCTGGCCTTGGCCCGGGGGCATGCCCTGGCCCGGCCCGGGGCGCATGCCCTTGCCGGGCCCCATGCCCTGGCCCGGGCGCCGGCCCTGGCCCATGCCCATGCCAGGACCCATGGCCGGCATGGCCATCTTCTGGAAGCCGGCGGGCGCCTCGAAGAGACTGTCGGGCTGGGGTCCCTTTTTGATGTTGCGGTATTCCACGCTCCAGGAGCCGTCAACGGCGGCGGTCTTCACCGGCAATTGGAGGTCCTGGGCGAGCCACTGGTGGATGACGAACTTCTGCCCGGCCTGCTGGTGGGTGATCTCGTACTTGATGCAGGGGTGGCCGTCAATCACCTCGCGGCCCAGCTCCTTGCGGCTGATCTCGCCGGGCAACTTCTCGTCGCCCCGGGGGTGCTGGGACAGGTCGGCCATGCCCTGCAGGGGCATCTCCATGTAGCTCTTCTGGGCCGGGCTGACCATCCACATGACCTTTTGGTCCTGGCGCACGATGGCGTAGCCCGGCCCCATGGGGCCTTCCTGGTTGTCCATGCGCACCTTGTTGCCCTTGATATAGACCTTGCTCGTGTTCTCGCCCATCTGGCCCTTGCGCACCACGTCGGCGGAGAACTCCACGGCCTGGGCGGCGCCGGCCAGGGTAAGGGTCAGGAGGCACAGGCCCAGCAGGGCCAAGGCTTTTTTCATCTCGCTCTCCAGAACGGCGGCCGGGGCTCTCCCGGCCAGGTTGAGTTTAGGGCCGAATTTTAGCTACATAGCTTGGGGTTATTCTAGGCTCCCCGCCGGCCGGCCACAAGCAAAAGTTTGGCCTGCCCGGGCAACTGGCCGCTGGCGCACAAAAAAACGCCTTGACGATTGCCGCGATGGTGCTAGCCTCTTTGGCCCATGGACCCCCAGATGCCCCACGAGCGGCGCCAAACCCTGGACTGGCTGGGCCTAAGGCTCGTCCCCGGGGTGGGCAGCGTGACCTTCGACCGCCTGCGGCGGGCCTTCGGCTCGCCGGGCGCCGCCCTGGGCGCCCCGCTCAAGGCCCTGTGCAATCTGGCCGGCCTCAAGGAAGAGGTGGCCCTGGCCGTGCACAACAAGGCCTTTGCCGCCGACCCCGGGCGGGAGCTGGAGCGCCTGGAAAAACTGGGGGGCCGGGTGGTCACCCTGGAAGACCCCGAGTATCCCCCGTCCCTGGCGCGCATTTACGCCCCGCCGCCGTTGCTCTTTGTGCGCGGCGGCCTGGCCGGCTGCCGGGCCGGCGGCGTGGCCCTGGTGGGCTCCCGTGAGATGACCGCCTATGGCCGCTGGGTGGCCGAGGGCCTGGCCGGCGACCTGGCCAGGGCCGGGGTGAGCGTGATTTCGGGTCTGGCCCGAGGGGTGGACACCGTGGCCCACCAGGCGGCGCTCAAGGCCGGCGGGCACTCGGTGGGGGTGCTGGGCTGCGGGCTCAATGTGGTCTACCCCGCCGAGAACGGCCGGCTTTATGCCGAGATGGCCCGCCAGGGCGCGGTGATAAGCGAGTTTCCCCTTGGCACCCGGCCGGCGCCGGCCAACTTCCCGGTGCGCAACCGCATCATCAGCGGCCTGTCCCGGGCCGTGGTGGTGGTGGAGGCGGGGCTGAAGAGCGGCTCCTTGATAACCGCCCGCCACGCCCTGGACCAGGGGCGCGAGGTGCTGGCCGTGCCCGGCCCCCTGGGCGCGCCCGGCAGCCAGGGCTGTCACGAGTTGATCCGCCAGGGCGCGCGCCTCCTGACCAGCGCCCAGGACCTCCTGGCCCCCGGGGCACTTCCACCGCTCCTGGCCCTGGCCGCCCCCGCCGCCGATGAGCCCCCGGACCTGCCGGCGCCGGCGGCGGAACTCCTGGGCCTCTTGGGGCCGGCGCCGGTGCATGTGGACCTCTTGGTGCGCCAGAGCGGGCTCCGGCCCCAGGAGGTCACGGCGCTGTTGGTCAACCTGGAAATGGCCGGCCTGGTGGACCAACGGCCGGGCAAGTATTATATTCGTACCTAAGCCCCAGCCATGGGGCTTGCACATTTTATGGACAACGGCCCGGGCGCCCCCGCGCCCCGGCTTGAATAGGGCGGCCCCAGGCCGCCGGATAGACAAGCATCATGCCCAAGTCCCTGTTGATAGTGGAATCGCCGGCCAAGGCCCGCACCTTGAAAAAGTATCTGGGCCCCGACTTCGAGGTCAAGGCCTCGGTGGGGCATGTGGTGGACCTGCCCCCCACCCGCCTGGGGGTGGACATCAAGGCCGGCTTTCTGCCCGAGTACCAGGTCATCAAGGGCAAGGAAGCGGTGGTCAAGGACCTGAAGAAGGCCGCCGGCAAGGCCCAGCAGATATACCTGGCCCCCGACCCCGACCGCGAGGGCGAGGCCATCGCCTGGCACATCGCCGAGCAGTTGGGCGGCCCGCCGGAGCGCTTCCACCGGGTGCTCTTCCACGAACTGACCAAGACCGCCATCGCCAAGGCCGTGGCCGCCCCCACGCGGCTCAACCCCGATCTCTACGACAGCCAGCAGGCTCGGCGGGTGCTGGACCGGCTGGTTGGCTACCAGATCAGCCCCATCCTGTGGGACAAGGTCAAGCGCGGGCTCTCGGCCGGGCGGGTGCAGTCGGTGGCCCTGCGCCTGGTGGTGGAGCGCGAGCGGGCGGTCACATCCTTCGTGCCCCAGGAATACTGGACCGTGGCGGCGGAGCTAAACGCCGACAGCCCCCCTCCCTTCCTGGCCCGCCTGGCCCGGGTGGATGGCGACAAGTTCGAGCCCAAGGACGAGGCCCAGGCCCTAGCCGGGGTGAAGGCCATCGAGGGCCAAGACTTCGTGGTGGACAAGGTGGTGACCCGCGAGCGGAGGCAATCGCCGCCGGCGCCCTTCATCACCTCCACCCTGCAACAGGAGGCCTTTCGCAAGCTGGGCCTGGCCCCCAAGGAGACCATGAGCATCGCCCAGCGCCTCTACGAGGGCATGGAGACCGACCAGGGCACCGTGGGCCTCATCACCTATATGCGCACCGACTCCACCCGCCTGGCCGACGAGGCCGTGCAGGAGGCCCGCCAGCTCATCGCCCACCGCTTCGGCCAGGAATATGTGCCCGACAAGCCCCACGTCTACCAGTCGCGGGCCACGGCCCAGCAGGCCCACGAGGCCATCCGCCCCACATCGGCCTTCCGCGCTCCCGAGGGTCTGACGCCCTATCTAAAGAAGAGCGAGCTGGGGCTCTACCGCCTGATCTACAATCGCTTCCTGGCCTGCCAGATGGCCCCGGCCCTCTACGACCAGACCCTGGCCGACATCGCCGCCGGCCCGGGCCTGCTCAAGGCCAGCGGCCAGGCGCTGAAATTCAAGGGCTTCACGGCTCTCTACGTGGAGGACAAGGACGAGGGCGCCAAGAACGGCGGCGGTAGTGGCAACGGCGAGGAGACGCCCCAGGAGGGGCTGTTGCCGGTGCTCAAGCAGGGCCAGCGCCTCAAGCCGGTGGCCATCATCCCCAAGCAGCACTTCACCCAGCCGCCGCCGCGCTTCACCGAGGCCAGCCTGGTCAAGGAGCTGGAGGAGAAGGGCATCGGCCGGCCCAGCACCTACGCCGCCATCCTCTCCACCATCCAGGACAAGGAGTACGTGGCCAAGAGCGCCGAGGAGAGGGTCTCCAAGGCCCGCCGCCACCTGGTGCCCACGCCCTTGGGCATGGTGGTCAGCGACCTGTTGGTGGAGAATTTCCCCCAGGTGATGGACCCGGCCTTCACCGCCGGCCTGGAGCGCGCCCTGGACCAGGTGGAGGAGGGCCAGCAGCCCTGGAAGGCCCTGCTGCACGACTTCTACGGCCCCTTTGCCACGGCGCTAAAGGCCGCGGCCAAGAACATGCGCCAGATCAAGGGCAAGGGCCTGCCCACCGACATCAAGTGCCCGGACTGCGGAGCGCCCCTGTCCATCCGCCTGGGCAAGCACGGCGAGTTCTTGGCCTGCACCGCCTATCCGGGCTGCAAGACCACCCGCGACTTCACCCGCGACGAGCAGGGCAACATCGTCATCCAGGAGGCGGCCCCGGACAGTGGCATCGCCTGCCAGAAGTGCGGCCAGCCCATGCAGCACAAGAAGGGCAAGTACGGCCCCTTCCTGGCCTGTAGCGCTTACCCCAAGTGCAAGAACGTGCTGGAGCTGGACGCCGAGGGCAACCCCGTGGCCAAGCAGGAGCCCGAGGCCATCGGCGAGAAGTGCCCCCAGTGCGGCGGCCAGTTGGTCATCAAGCCCACGCGCAGCGGCGGGCGCTTCATCTCCTGCTCGGGTTATCCCAAGTGCCGCTACAGCCGGGGCCTGCCCCTGGGCGTGGCCTGCCCGCAGTGCGGCGGCGAGCTGGTGGAGAAGCGCTCCCACCGGGGCAAGATATTCTACGGCTGCGACAATTATCCCAAGTGCGACTACGCCTCCTGGGACCGCCCCCTGGCCGAGCCCTGCCCTACTTGCGGCCACGCCTTTTTGGTGCACAAGATCGGCCGCCAGGGCCAGTCCATCCGCTGCCCCGGCAAGGACTGCAAGTATAAGAGGGATGTGAGCTAGAGCCGCTGTTGGGGCGGGCCCGCCGCCGGGCAATAACGGGTCGGGAGACGCTGTTGCGGGGGCTCAGGCCGGCGGCTCCCGTTGGGTGCCGTCGCGTAAAAACCGGGCGGGGGTAACCCCCGCCCCTACATTAAGGCATTGTGAACGTTGCCTTTTCTTGATGTAGGGGCGGGGTTTACCCCCGCCCGTCTTGTTCTTCGGGCATGGCTGGCGGCTCGGCGGACGGCGCGGGAGGCTCCACCAACTCCTGGAACCTGGCCCACATCTCCTCCCGCCCCTGGCCGCTCAAGGCCGAGAAGAGCACCGGCTGCTCGTCGAAGGTCTGCAAGACCGGGCGCAGCTTGGCCAGACGGGAGGCGGCCTGGTTGCGGCTCAGCTTGTCGGCCTTGGTCAGGGCCAGCACCACGGTCTGCCCCAGGGATTTCAGCCACTCCAGGAGCATCAGGTCTTCCTGCGAGGGCTCGCGCCTGATGTCCAGGATCACCACCACGCCCCTGAGGGTGGGCCGGCCGGTGAGGTAGGACTCGATCATGCCCCGCCAGCCGGCCTTGACGCTCAAGGGCACCTTGGCGAAGCCGTAGCCTGGCAGGTCCACCAGGCGGCAGGCGTCGCCGTTTAAGGCAAAGAAGTTGATCTGCTGGGTGCAGCCCGGCCGCGCCGAGACCCGCACCAGCTTCTTGCGGCGCAGGAGGGTGTTTATCAGCGAGGACTTGCCCACGTTGGAGCGGCCGGCGAAGGCTACCTCCGGCGGCCCCAAGGGCGGGTAGGAGGCCGGACGCACCGCGGCGGTGAGGAATTGGGCGTCGTGTAGGACCAGGGGCATGGCGGTGTCTCCAAGGTACTGGTCCATGATAGCCATGGCGGCTGGGCCTAGTCCAGCCGTCTTAGGCCCTCCAGGTAGCGCCGGGGCAACGCCTGGTACAGGGCCAGGCCTTCCTCCAATTGCTGGCGCAGGCCCGAGCCCACGGCCTTTTGCACCCGGGCCGGGTTGCCGGCGGCGATCATGCCGGCGGGCACCCGCATCCCCGCTGGCACCATGGCCCCGGCGGCCACCATGGCCAGCTCCTCCAGCACCACCCCGGGCAGCAGGATGGCCCCCATGCCCACGAAGGCCTTCTCCCCCAGGCTGGCGTCGTGCAGGATGGCCCCGTGCCCCACGATCACGCCGGCGGCCAGGGTCACCTCGCCGCCCGGGCCGGTGTGGGCCACGGCGTTCTCCTGGATGTTGGAGCCCTCGGCCAGGGTTATACGCCCGAAATCGCCGCGCAGCACCGCGCAGGCCCCCACGAAGCAACCCGCCGCGACATCAACCTCGCCGATGAGCACCGCCTGGGGGTGCACGAAGGCCTGGGGATGGACCTGGGGCCGCTGGTCCTCGAACTGGTAGATGGGCATGATCTCTCCCGCCGGGGCAGGCTGGTGCCTTGGGGGTACCCGGCCTGCTATACTCAAGACCGTGTCCTGTTCTTACCAGCCCCGGGAGAAGACCGCCATGCCCGCCCAGCCCCCCCAGCGCAAGCCCCCCTGGTTGCGCCGCCCCCTGCCCCTGGCCGGCGGGGCCGCCGGCCTGGAGGCCGGCCTGGCGGGCCAAGGCCTGGGCACCATCTGCCAGGAGGGGCGCTGCCCCAACCGGGCCGAGTGCTTCGGCCGGGGGGTGGCCACCTTCCTGGCCATGGGCCAGGTCTGCACCCGGGCCTGCGCCTTTTGCGCGGTGCGCAGCGGAAGGCCCCAGCCCCTGGACCCCGGGGAGCCGGAGCGCCTGGCCCGGCAGGTGGCGGCCATGGACCTAAGCTTCGTGGTGGTCACCTCGGTGACCCGCGACGACCTGGCCGACGGCGGGGCCGGTCACCTGGCGCGGGTGGTGGCGGAGCTGCGGCGGCACTGCCCTGGGGTGGGGGTGGAGCTTTTGGTGCCCGACTTCCGGGGCTCGGCCGCGGCCCTGGCCACGGTCCTGGAGGCCGGGCCGGAGGTGCTGGCCCACAACCTGGAAACCGTGGATCGCTTGAGCCCCCGGGTGCGTCCAGCGGCGGGCTACCGGCGCTCCCTGGAGCTATTGGCCCGCGCCAAGCAGATGGTCCCGGCCCAGATGACCAAGAGCGGTCTGATGCTGGGCCTGGGCGAGGGCCGGGACGAGGTGCTGGCGGCCCTCCAGGACCTGCGCGCCGCCGGCTGCGGCCTCCTTACCCTGGGGCAGTACCTAAGCCCCAGCCCCCGGCACCACCCCGTGGTGGAGTACGTATCGCCCCAGGCCTTTCAGGAGTATGAGGCGGCGGCCAAGGACATGGGCTTCGCCGCCGTGGCCGCCGGCCCCTATGTGCGCAGCTCCTACCTGGCCGAGCGCTATTACCGCCAGGCCGTGGGTCAGCCAGGGCCGGGATAGTATTGCGTTCCCGCGGTTCGCGGGCGAGTATTCTTCTTTGCCATGGCGAGCGGAGCGAAGCAATCTCTTGAATCTGTTGGGAAGAGATTGCTTCGTCGTAAAACCTCATCGCAATGACAAACATAAGTAATTTCTAGGACATGGCACCAGGCCCCGCCAGGCCGGGGCCGCCGCGTCTATTGCCCGCCGCTCACCCGGTGGTCGTCGCTGCTTATCGTGGTGGTGGTGGTGGGCATGTTCACGCCCACGCTGGCGCCCTGGCCCTTCTGGCTCTCCCAGGAAAAGGGGCTGCCCACGCCGTTGCCCACGTTGTTGAAATTGTTGCGGGGCGCGCTGCCCAGGGCGGTGCCCATCTCGCGCATCTCGCGCACCATGAAGGCCGCCGAGCCGGCGGCCAGGATGGCCCCGCCCCAGCGGTTGGCCACCCGCTCCCAGGCCGGCTGATAGGGCTCCAGCTTGAGGCCGGCTGGCTGGCCCCACAGGCGCAGCTCGCTGCCGCCGGGCAGCACCAGGTCTCGCCCGGGCGGCACCTTCAGCTCAAAGAAGGGCTTGGCCGTGGCCGCCAGGGCCACCTGGCCCTGCACCCAGGCCCTCTCGTCGCTGATCTCCTCCTCCACCTTCACGGGCCGGCCTTCCTTGTCCAGGCTGGTGGTGATGGTCTTGCTGGCGCCGGCGCAGCCGTTGGCGGCCAGCAAAAGGGCCAACAGGGCCAGGATCATCTTAGCGCGCATGGCTTTCCTCCTGTGTGGTTGGGCTGGCCCCGCCAAGGGGCGCCGCTAAGCAAGTAGGTTGAGGCCCGGGCCGGGGACGGTCCGCGAAGCCAGCGCACAAATCCCGCGCCCTCCCCTGGGGTAGGGCGCGGTTTCGGCCGCCGAAGGGCGTTCATTTTTGGCTGCGGGGCGCCCAAATCAATGGTATAGATTGCCAAATACCCTCTAGAGGCCCGCCGCGGACCTGGTCCGCCGGCCCGCCGGGGGAAGCTGGTCCCAACTTGGTGCGTTCAACATCCCTCCTTGCTGGCAGGTGACAGGCCCATGCCCCAGGCTTCGGCAAACCCCTTGCGCGGCTGCCTCGCGCTGTTGCTCTACACGGTCAACACCGTATTCTGGACATCCCTGCTCTTCCTGGTGGCCATACCCAAGCTGGCCATCCCCGTGCGGGCCTGCCAGCGGTTTTTCGCCCGCCTGAGCGTGGCCCTGGCCAATTGCTGGATCTGCGTCAACAACTTCAACCTGCGCCTGGTCAACCGCGTGCGCTGGGAGTTCCAGGGCCTGGCCGGCCTCAAGAAGGACGCCTGGTACCTGTTGGTGGCCAATCACCAGTCCTGGATGGACATCCTGGTGCTGCAGAAGGCCATGCTGGGACGGGTGCCCTTTCTCAGGTTCTTCATCAAGAAAAGCCTCATCTGGATGCCCCTGTTGGGCCAGGCCTGGTGGGTGATGGACTTCCCCTTCCTGGCGCGCCACAGCAAGGAGCAGCTTAAAAAGAACCCCAGCCTGGCCAAGAAGGACCTCAAGGCCATCAGCAAGGCCTGCGAAAAATTCAAGATGCTGCCCACCACGGTGATGGTCTTCGCCGAGGGCTCCCGGGTCACCGCCGCCAAGCGCGCCCTGCAAGAGTCGCCCTACGCCCACCTGCTCAAGCCCAAGGTGGGAGGCATCGCCCGCACCCTCAAGACCATGGGAGGGCACCTGGACGCGGTGCTCAACGTCACCGTGGCCTACCCCCAGGGGGTCAAGGGCTTCTGGGAGTTCATTTGTTCCAAGCACCAGACGGTGCGCGTGCGGGTGGAGAACGTCTCGCTGGGGAGCCTGCCCTTCTTGCAGGGTCAGGGCAAGGGCGGCGGCAACGCCCAGGTGCAGGAGTGGCTCAACGGCCTGTGGCAAGACAAGGACCGCCTGCTGGGGGAGATGCAGTCCTGACCCGCCGCCACCGGGGGGCCTCCCCACGGCTGGCAAGGCTGTTCCGCTAAAATGGTCCCCGGGTGGCGTGGGCAGCTTGGCGAGGCGTACGGCCAACGGCCATGCGGGGAGGCAGGGGCGTGAGGGCAGGGGAGGGATGGCGAGCCAAGGCCTGGGGCGTGCTCCTGGTCAACCTGGCCACCCTGGGCTGGGGCACCAACGCCGTGCTGGGGCGCTACCTGCGCGACGACATAGGCCCCCTGACCCTGAGCGCCCTGCGCTTCAGCGCCGCGGCCATCTTCTTCACCATCCTGCTTAGCCGCCACACCTCCCAGGAGCGCCACCCGGGAGCCGGCAAATGGTGGCTCCTGGCCATGGGCGTCTGTGGCACGCTCATCTTCAGTCCGCTGTTGTACCTGGGCCTGCATTACTCCACGGCGGTCAATTCCTCTCTCATCCAGGGCTTCTCGCCCCTGATCGCTGCCATGCTCGCCGGCTGGCTCATCGCCGAACCGGCCAGCGCCCGGCAGAAGGCCGGCGCCCTCCTGGGCCTGGTGGGAGTGGTGGGGCTCATCTCGGGTGGCTCCCTTAGCTTCCTGTTGGGGCTTCAGTTCAACCAGGGTGACCTGATGCTCCTGGCGGCGGCGGTGGTCTGGTCGCTGTACTCGGTGCTGGCCCGCCGGGTCATGCGCACCCGCTCGGCGGTCTCGGCCACGGGTCTGTCCACCCTGATGGTGCTGCCCCTGCTGCTGGCCGCGGCCCTGCTGGAGCTGCGCTCAGTGCCCTTCAACCTTCAGCCCTGGACCCTCGCCGCCGTGCTGCACATCTGCCTGGTGCCCACCATCTTGAGCTACTGGTGCTGGAACCGGGCGGTGCAGATACTGGGCGCCGGCGGGGCCATGGCCTTCTACAACACGCTGCCCCTCTACGGCGTGGTCATGGGCGCCCTGTGGCTGGACGAGCCCCTGACCGCCACTCACTGGGTCTTCGGCGGCCTGATCGTGGCCGGTGGCCTGTGGGGCACCTTAAGCCGGGAGCCCCGGTTGCCAAAGCGGGCCGGTTGATCTCCACCTCTCCCCGGGCGGCTTGTGGCACCCCGGCCCAGGTGATACTCTACTGCTTGACCGGCACAAGCAAGGCAGGCACACTCGTCACCCCTCACCCGCCCCCGCCAGGAGGCACGTGAAGCCCATGAGGCTGCGCTCCATCATCCTGGTGCTTACCCTGCTGGCCCTGATCTCCATCACGGTCAGCGGCTTCTATTATTTCTTCTCGCTCAGCGAGTCGGAGTCGCTCTTGGCCCGGCGGCGGGCCTCCCTGCACACGGTGACGGTCAAGAACCAGCTCGAGGCCTTCCTGGCCGGCAACCTCAAGCCGGTGCGCATCCTGGCCGGCCTGCCCGAGATACAGCGCGCCCTGAGCCATCCCGTTCCCGACAACCTGGAGCGAGCCAACCTCCTGCTGGATTTGGTGCGCGGCGCCCTGGAAGAAGACGTGATCTACCTGCTGGACCAGAACGGTGTGACCATCGCCTCCAGCAACCGCTTCGCCATTGACTCCTTCGTGGGCGAGAATTTCTCCTTCCGCCCCTATTTTCAGCAGGCCATGCACGGGCTGTCGGCCAACTACATGGCCATGGGCATGACCTCCAGGAAGCGCGGGGCCTACAGCAGCTACCCGGTCTACGCCCCCCACGAGGACTCCCCGGTGGGAGTGGTGGTCATCAAGGCCTCCATCGAGCTGATGGAAAGAGACATCCTGGGCTCCTCCGACGAGGGGGTGACCCTGCTGACCGGCCCCTTCGGGGTGATCTTCGGGGCCAACCGCCCCGACTGGCTCTTCACAAGCCTGCACCAACTCAGCCCCCAAGAGGAGGAGGCCCTGAGCGAGTCGCGGCAGTTCGGCGAGGGACCCTGGACCTGGGGCGGCAGCCGGCTCTTGGACCACGAGCGGGTGGAGGACCGCAAGGGCAGGCGCTACCTGGTATATTCGCGGGAACTGGACAGCCAGCCAGGCTGGAAGGTCATCCATCTGCAGGAGCTGTCCCAGGTGCGCGAGGGGCTCTTCGACCCCCTCATCAAGACCACCGGCCTGTTGGTGTTCACCCTGTGTCTCCTGGCCGGCCTCACGGCGGGCTTCCTCTACCGCCGGGCCCACACCGAAATACAGCGCCGCACCAGCGCCGAGAAGGAGCTTCGGCGCAGCGAGGAGCGCTACCGCAGCCTCTACCAGCACACCCCGGCCATGCTGCACTCCATTGACCACGATGGCCGCTTGGTCAGCGTCAGCGACCACTGGTGCGAGGCCCTGGGCTACCAGGCCGAGGAGGTCATCGGCCAGAAGCTCACCGATTTCTTGGCCGAGGATTCGCGCCAGGAGGCCCAGGAGCGCAACCAACCCTTGTTTTTCCGCACCGGCTGGCTACGCGACGTGCCCTACCAGTTCGTCAAGAAGGACGGCCAGCTCATGGACGTGCTGCTCTCGGCCATCGCCGACTACGACCAGGAAGGCAAGATCAGGCGCTCCCTGGCCGTGGTGGTGGACATCACCCAGCGCAAAAGGGCCGAGGAGCAACTGCGCCTGGCCCAGGAGCAGCTCAGCCGCTACTCCAAGGAACTGGAGCGCCAGGTGGCCGGGCGCACCCGCGAGCTGATGAGCTTTTTGGCCTACACCCCGGCGGTGATCTACCTGAAGGACCACCAGGGGCGCTACGTGCTGGTCAATTCCCGCTTCGAGGCCGTGTGGGGCAAGGGCCTGCCCGAGGTGCGGGGCAAGACCGATCAGGAGGTCTTCGGTCCCCAGTTGGCCGCCCGCTTCCGGGGCAACGAGGATCTGGCCCTGAACAGCGGCGGGCCGCGGCAATTCGAGGAACTCATCGGCCAGGACCCGGAGCCGCGCACCTACCTCTCGGTCAAGTTCCCCATCCAGGCCGAGGACGGCGCGGTCAGCGCCCTGTGGAGCGTCTCCCTGGACATCAGCGAGATCAAGGCCGCCCAGGACAATCAGCGCCGGCTCTCGGGCATGATCCTGGCCAGCCAGGAAAAGGAGCGCACGGCCATCGCCCGCGAGCTGCACGACGAGCTGGGGCAGGTGCTCACGGCGTTGCGCATTGACGCCACCTGGCTGGAACGCCGCCTGCGCGACGGCGACCAGAAGGCGGCAGAGCGCGCCAGCAGCATGTGCCAGTTGATTGACCGCACCATCACCGATGTGCGTTCCATCGCCACCCGCCTGCGTCCGGCGGTGCTGGACGACCTGGGCCTGGTGGACGCCCTGGAGTGGTACACCGGCGATTTCGAGAAACGCACCGGTATCGCCTGCCGCTTCAGCCAGCGCCAGGTGCCCCTGATCCGGGGGGTGCGCGCCATCGCCGCCTACCGCGTGGCCCAGGAAGCCCTGACCAACGTGGCCCGCCACGCCGAGGCCGCGCGTGTGGAGGTGAGCCTGGAGAGCACCGGCGGTTGGCTGGTGCTCACGGTGTCCGACGACGGCCGGGGCTTTGAGCGCCGGCCCTTCTCGGGCCAGGGTGGCTGGGGCCTGGCCGGCATGCAGGAGAGGGCGGCCCTGGCCGGCGGTGAGCTGTTCATAACCTCGGCCCCGGGCCAGGGGACCAGGGTGGTGCTGCGCATGCCCCTGGCGCCTAGTGCCTCGGCCCCCAATAACGGGTCGGGTGGGGTTGGCGCCTCGGCGGGGGCCGGCGGCTTCCTTTGAAATCCATTGGGGCGTATAAGGCGTACGAACACGGAGGCAAGGCATGATCCGGGTGCTTTTGGCCGATGACCACAGCATCGTGCGCGCGGGTCTGCGCCGCCTGTTGGAGGACGCCGGTGACATGGAGGTGGTGGAGGCCGCCGACGGACGCCAGGCCCTCAAGCTGGCCAGGGAGAACCCGCTGGACGTGGTGGTGATGGACATCTCCATGCCCGGCCTGGACGGGTTGGAGGCCATCCAGAGGCTCAAGGAGCAGCGGCCCGGCCTGCCCGTCCTGGTGCTGACCATGCACGAGGAGGAGCAGTACGTGGTGCGTTGCCTGGCCGCCGGCGCCCGTGGCTACCTGACCAAGCGCGGCGCGCCCGAGCAGTTGGTCAACGCCATCCGTAAGGTGCTGGCCGGCGGCCGCTTCCTGAGCGACGAGGTGGCCGAGGCCCTGGCCGTGCGCGTGGCCCGCGGCCAGGAGCAGCAGTCGCCCGTGGAAAGCCTTTCCAACCGGGAGTTGCAGGTGCTCAGGTCCCTGGCCCTGGGCCAGACCAACCGCGAGATAGCCCAGACCTACAACCTGAGCGTCAAGACCGTGGACACCTACCGCTTTCGCCTGCTCAAGAAGCTTAACCTGCGCAACAACGCCGAGCTGTCGTTGTTTGCCATGCAGCAAGGCCTGATCCAACCATGACCTGCCGAGCGTAGGTATTCTTCTTACAGCAAAATCCAAGTTCTTGGAATTGACCCCCACCCGGCCGGCGGTTAGGGTGTAGCCATCGGCCCCTACCGGGCCGCGCCGGGCTTTCAGGCCGGCTAAGCCATTCTGGGAGGTAAGTCATGAAGCGGCCAAAATGGATGGTGTGGTCCGTGGCTCTGTCCCTGCTGCTCCTGTGCGCGGTTGGCGCCCAGGCCGCAGAGGCGATCAAGGTAGGCATTGTGCTTCCCTTGACGGGGACGGAGGCCCAGTTTGGCGAGATAGAGTGGAACAGCTTCCAGTTGGCGTTGGATGAGATCAACGGAGCTGGTGGAGTGAAGGGCCGTCCGATCGAGTTGGTTAAGGAG
>JACRDC010000120.1 GCA_016218705.1 Desulfarculus sp. | reverse complement strand
CTACGCCCTCCGGGGATTCCCCCTCGCGCAAAAAACCGGACAGTTTATGTGCTACTACACCGGACAGTTCTATTTGTTGACAACAGGGTGTTTGGTCATGAAGGCACACAAGTTACACCCTGTGAATTTTATTACTCCCAGGCCCTCGGCGGGGGCCGCCGGCCTGGGCCAGATCGGCGGCCCCACCCGACCCGTTTATGCCCGGCCGGGCCCCGGACCCGGCTCCCGGCCACGGCTCCCGGGTGGACAAGGCCCCGGGGGTATGGTATTACCCAAAGGCGAAAAGCCTTTTTGCCCCATCGGCGTCAAGGCGGGCGATTAGCTCAGTTGGATAGAGCGTTGGCCTCCGGAGCCAAAGGCCGGGCGTTCGAGTCGCCCATCGCCCACCAAACAACCCCTCAAGGTTGAGTCCCTTCCAAGCCCCCTTGCCCTTTCTCAGCCTCCCCCAGTCAGGATGACAACCTCGGTGCGGCGGTTCTTGCCCCGGTTCTCGGGCGAGTCGTTGGGGGCCAGGGGCCGGCTGCCGCCCAGGGCGGCCACCCGCAGGCGGCCGGGGTCCAGGCCGGCGGCGGCCAGTTGTTGGGCCACGGCCACCGCCCGGGCCAGGGAGAGCTCCCAGTTGTCCTGATAGGCCTTGCCCGGCGGCAGTGGCAGGTCGTCGGTGTGCCCCTCCACGATGATGGGCTGACGGCCATGCCTGAGCAGCTCGGCCACCTGGCCAATCTGGGCAGAGGCCGCCGGCGGCAGCCAGGCGCTGCCCGGGGTGAACAACAGGTCGTTGGCAAGGGTGATGGCCGTGCCCCGGGGGTCCTCGCGCAGGCTGACGCCCTTTTGCAGCGTCCCGCTGGGGAAGCCCCCCCGGCCCAGGGGCAGCTCCAGCTCCTGGGCCAGGCCGGGTGGGCCGTCGGCCAGCTCCTCGGCTGGGGCCTTGGCCCCGGGGCCGCTGGCCAGCAGGGAGTCCACGGCCCTGATTGGGCCGGCCTCCCGGCCAGCGCCCTGCCCGGTCCCTTGGCCAGCGCCCAGGCCGGTGCCCTGGCCGGCGGGAGAGGCCTGCTCTTGCTGGGCGGCCAGGCCGCCGAAGGCCGCCTGGTAGCGGGCCAGGTCAGGCTGCCTGAAGGCCAGCATCATCACGAAGAAGGTCAGGACCAGGGTGACCACGTCGCTGAAGGTGAACATCCACCCATGGGGGTCGGGTCCCTGGTACTTGCGGGGCTGGCCGGACACGTTATGGGCCCTTTTCGGGCATGAGCTCGAAGACAAAACCCCGGAACTCGGCCTTGGGGGCCTGGGGGGCCTCGGGCAGTAGGGAGGGGCTGGCCTCCCGGGCGTCCAGGACCAGTTCCACGCGGTTGTTGTAGCGCCGGTGCTGGGAGTGGGAGGCGGGCAGCAGGGGCCGGCCGGCGCCATGGCCCTGGGCGGTCAGGCGGGTGGGGTCAACCCCCTGCTCCACCAAGAGGCGCAGCACCGCCAAGGCCCGGCGGCCGCTCTGGGTCAGGGCCTCCCGCCCTGGGTCACCCATGGCTTGGTCCGGGTCCAGGTGGCCGGCGATGACCAGCGGATAGCCCCGGTCCTTGACCACCAGGGCCACCCTGGCCAAAAACTCCCGCCCCTCGGCGCTCAGTTCGGCGCCCTCGCCCTCGAAGAGCAAAGCCTGCCCCACGGCCATGGTGCGTTGCCCGCCCGAGCGCAGCATCATGATGCCGCCGCTTTGGTGCTCGCCCTCGGTCAGGCCCCGCAGGTAGTGGTAATCCTGCTCCACGGGAGTCAATAACGGCAGCATGCCCGAGCCCCGCTGGCCGCCCTCCTGGAAGCCGAAGCTGGCCTGCAGGGATTGGAAGGCGGTTTGCAGCCGGGTTTCCTCCACGCGGCCCATGGAGTTGAGCAGGATGAAAAAGGTGAGCAGCAGCAGGAACAGGGAGGTGTAGGTGATGACCACGCCGCGCGAGGGGCTGGCATGGCTGTTGGCCTTGAAGCGGGGCATGGCCTGTCCCCTTACCTGAAGGCCGAGACGCGCCGCGAGGGGGAGACGAAGCTGTTGAGCTTCTGCTCCAGGATGCGGGGGTTGTCGCCCTGGGCGATGGCCACCACCCCGTGCAGGACCAGCCGCTTGGTCATGACCTCCTCGGCGGAGCGATTCCTGAGCTTGCCGCTCATGGGCAAGAAGAGCAGGTTGGCCAGCACGGCGCCGTAGAAAGTGGTGATGATGGCCACGGCCATGGCCGGGCCGATGGAGGAGGGGTCGTTCATGGTGCGCAGCATCTGCACCAGGCCGATGAGGGTGCCGATCATGCCCAGGGCCGGCGAGTAGGTGCCCATGGAGGTGAAGATTTCGGCCCCCACCTGGTGGCGCTCCACCGCGGCGTCTATCTCGGTCTCCATGATTTCCTTGACCGTGGCCAGTTCCACGCCGTCCACCAGCATTTGCAGGCTCTGGGCCATGAAGGGATCGGCCAGGCCCTTGAGGGAGGGCTCCATGGACAGGATGCCGCTTCTGCGGGACTGGTAGGACAATTCCACGAACTGGCGCACCAGGGCGGGGGCGGGCGCGATGGTCTCCATGAAGACGTGCTTGACCACCGACATGAGCATGGCCAGATCGCGCAGGGGGTAGTTGACCAGGGTGACGCCCAGGGTGCCGCCAAAGACGATGAACACGCTGGGCAGGTCCCAGAACATGGCCAGGTTGCCGCCCATGAAGATGGCGATGGTCACCAGGGCGAAGGCGCTGGTCAGGCCCACGATGGTGGCGCGGTCCATGGAGCGCCTTAGGCGCCGGTCCTGATGGATGGACGGCGCCAGGGAGGGCAGGTCGTGGTCCTCGCTGGTCTCCGGCAGGCCTTCTTCAACGGGAGCGGGCTTGGCAGGTAGGGACAGGTACCCCACTTCGCTGGCGCGCTTCTGGGCCGAGGTATTCATGGGTGGGCGCCCTGCAACTGGTTGATTGACGCACAGGCTAATTCACATTACAACCACAACGCCGGTGACAAAGTAAAGTCCATTTTTAGCTACCGCAAGCAGTTGGACGGGACAGCCCCCAGGTGCCATCCGCCTGGGCGGGGCTCGGCGGCGGCTGGCACACCCCTAGTCTTCTTAGTTTATCGGCAGGCCAGCCACCTGTCTTGACTAGGGCCTGTTCATACTAATTGCATTTTGGTTAATAATGCGCGATAATTAGCGCATGGAAATCACCAAAAAACAATATTTGGCTATCGCGTACTGTTTCCCTCGTCAGCGGGGTAACGTCAGCCTTTCTAATCTGGAAGT
>JACRDC010000119.1 GCA_016218705.1 Desulfarculus sp. | reverse complement strand
GTTTTGCCCGGCCTCCCGGGCGCTTTCGCGCCCGGCGGGCCATTCCCCGGGGTCCCCAAGCAAACGCAGTTTGCTTGGGGTGGATCCATGGCCCGCATACCAAGTTGCGATCAAACTACTCGTTTGATCGCAACTTGGTATCAGCCCTATCGAGAGCCATTTCTCGGTCAGGCGGGCGCCCCGGGGCCGAGAGGCGCCCCGGGGCGGTGGCGAGGTGATGTAGTCGGCGAATCAGGACCGGCCCGGCCCTGGCCGGCAGGCTCAGGTGGGGCCGGAGCAGGTCTGGCCAGGGCTGGCCTCCGGGGTGGCCGCCAAGGTCACGGCCTTGGGCCGCCACCAGCGGCGCAGGATGTGGGGCACTGAAAGCCCCAGCAGGAGCAGGGCGCCGGTCACCTGGGCCCAGGCGGGCACCAACTCGGCAGCCGCGCCGGCCAAGGCCCGGGGCGAGATGCCCAGCCAGGCGTAGATCTGGTCCAGGGCCAGGCCGCACAACACCGACATGACCGAGATGCCGGCCAAGTAGACCAGCGTGGCCTTCCTGCCCATGAAGTTCCACAGCACGGTCAGCGCCGTGAGGTTGGTGGCCGGGCCGGCCAGCAAGAAGACCAGGGCCGCGCCGGGGCTGATGCCCTTGAGGATCAGGGCCGCCGCCACGGGCGTGGAGGCCGAGGCGCAGATGTACAGGGGCACGCCCACCAACAGCATGATGAGCATGGTGCCCAGACCGCCGCCCAGGTGCCGGGCCAGGAAGTCCTCGGGCACCAGCACGGTTATCAGGCCGGTGAACACAAGGCCCACCAGGAACCAGCCCGCCAGGTCGCCCCACAGCTCGCCAAAGGCATAGGCCAGGCCCTGGCGCAGCCGGCCCGGCAGGGAGCCGCCGCCCGCGTGATCCTCGGGGTGGTCGTGGTCATGGTCATGCTCGTGGCCGGCCAGGGCCTTGAGGTCCTGGGCGCCGGCGGCGGGCCGCCTGGGGTCCTCCAGCAGGCTCTGGGCCAGGCCCGTGGCCGAGGCGGTGACAAAGGCCGACAGGGGCCGGGCCAGGGTCATCACCGGGTCCATGAGGGCGTAGGTGACGGCGATGGAGTCCACGCCGGTCTCTGGCGTGGAGATGAGGAAGGAAGTCACGGCGCCGTTGCTGGCGCCCTCCTTCTTGAGCGCCGCGGCGGCGGGCAGCACCCCGCAGCAGCACAGGGGCAGGGGTATGCCCCACAGGGCGGCCTTGAACACCGGGGCGTAGCGTCCCCGGCCCAGGTGGCGGGCAATGGCCGTGGGGCTCAGGAAGGCCTTGAGCAGGCCGCCGATGGCCAGGCCAAAAAGCACGTAGACCGAGGAATCGGCCAGGATGTCCCCGGAGGCCCGCAGCACCTGCCAGATTATGTTGATAAATTCCATGATGCTCGCCTTGTCTACTCCTCTACGTGGGCCAGGCCCACGGCCAGCAGTTGGTTAACGTGAAGGTCGTCCAGGGAATAATAGAGACATTGGGCGTCGCGCCGGGTCTTGACCAAAAAAAGATCGCGCAGGCGGCGCAACTGGTGGGAGACCGCCGACTCGCTCACCTTGAGCAGGGCGGCCAGGTCGCAGACGCACATCTCGCCCTGGGCCAAGGCCAGCAGTATGCCCAGCCGGCCGGGATCGCCCATGGCCCGGTACAGGGCGCTGAGCCGCTCCAGTTGGCGGGGGGACAAGGCCCCGGCGCGGGCCTGGACCAGGCGCTCCAGGTGCACCACGCGCACGCTGCATCCTTGCTCTTCCATCAGGGTGGCCCGTTGGGGCATGTTGACCTCTTTTTAATATATGAACATTTGCTCATATATTAACCCAAGGTGGCACAGCCGTCAAGCCCGGCTCCCGCCCCCGGACCCAACGCGGGCTTGCCAGGATATACCTGATTAATTATAGCTGGTTATGGCTTTATGTCGCCGCCCAGCAAGCCCACCTGGCGGGCAAAGGCCTCGTCCTGGTTAAGCCGGGGGGCAAAGCGCAGATACTTACCGGCGATGGAGCGGATGGCCAACTTAAGGGCATAGGGCAGGATGGGCTTTTCCAGCAGGTGGTTGACCCCCAGCGCCAGGCAGCGCTCCACCACCTGGTCGCTGGCCCGGCCGGTGATGACCACCGTGTCCTCGGCGGCCATGGGGTAGTGCACGGTGATGGCCTCAATGAAGTCAAAGGCCGTGTATTGCCCCAAAAAGGCGTCCAGCAAGAAGATGGCCACCGAGGGGCCGCGCTTGAAGCAGAAGGTGCGGGCCTCCAGGAAGTCGCTGAAGGTATGAACCTGGCCCTGGGTGTAGAAGGAACGCACCATATGGCCCAGGACATCGCAGACATCGGGATCGTCATCCAGCACCACCACGTCCAGCCCAGCCGCCATGGCGCACCTCCCCCTTTGGTTGTGAGCAAGTAATTCAATTTTAGCATTGCCCCTCCAGCGGGCTGAGGGCTTTTGCGCCTTGAAAGGCAAAAACTTACCCCCCTCGCCTTATTCCACCCGCTTTATCTACCGGTAGGTAAAAAGCCCTTGACCACCTCTACCCCCTGGGATATCTTACCTACCGGTAAGTCAAACACCCCGCGCCCCATCACTCCAATTTGGGAGAGTGCCAGATGGCCCAGACCAACAAGGTCAAGACGCCCGATGGCGCGGTGCGCCAACGCCTGCTGCGGGCCGCCAGCGAGCTTTTTGCCCAAAAGGGCTACGCGGCCACCACGGTACGCGAGATCGTGGCCGCCGCCGGGGTCACCAAGCCGGTGCTCTACTACTATTTCGGCAGCAAGGAAGGCCTGTACCTGGAGCTGATGGGCAGCGTGACCAAAAGCTTCCTGGGCATCCTGAAGGAGCCCCCGCCAGCCGGGGCCACGGCCCGCCAGCGCATCGTGCGCCTGGGCGAGATGGCCTTTCAGCTTTTCTGCGAGCACCTCCAGGTGATGAAGATCATGCACGCCATCTACTACGGGCCGCCCCAGGGGGCGCCCTTCGTGGACTTCGACGCCCTGCACGAGCAGTTCCAGGACGAATTGGTCAGGCTGGTGCAAGAGGGCATGGCCAATGGCGAGTTCAGGGCCGGCGACGCCCAGGTCATGGCCTGGGCCCTGTTGGGCGTCGAGCACCTGGCCATGGAACTGGAGTTGTGCATGCCCGGCCAGCGCATGGGCCTGGAGGGTCTGCGCCAGGTCACCGACCTCACTCTTGACGGTATCGCCGCCAGCAAAACCATAGGGGGCTAGCCTCATGAAAATGGAATCCTTGACAAGATTGGGGGCCGCCGGCCTGTTGTGCCTGGGCCTGGCCCTGGGGGCCGGCTGCTCCAGCGACGGCCAGGCCTCCAAGGAGGGCGGCACGGCCGCCGCGCGGCCGCCGGTGGCCGTGGAGACCATGAAGATGGTCCCCGCCGACCTGGTGGAGGGCATCGAGGTGGTGGGCTCCCTGGCCCCCAAGTACGAGGCATCCGTCAAAAGCGAATACGCCGGCATCGTGGCCGAGGTGCTGGTGGACCAGTGGGTGCGGGTGACCAAGGGCCAGCCCCTGGCCCGCCTGGACACCCGCGAGGCCGACGCCCTGGTGCGCAAGGCCCAGGCCGCCGTGGATGCCGCCAAGGCCGGTCTGTTGCAGGCCGAGGTGGGCCAGCGCCGGGCCGTGCGCGAGCACCAGCGCCTGCTCAAGCTCAAGGAGGTGGGCCTGGTCACCCAGCGCGACCTGGACGACGTGGCCACCGACGAGGAGGCCAACCAGGCCCGCGTGGAGGCGGCCAAGGCCCAGCTCAAGGTGGCCATGGACGATTTGTCCTTTGTGCGTACCCGCTACAGCAAGGCCCACATCCTGGCGCCCCTGGATGGCGTCATCGCCTACCGGGGGGTTAACGTGGGCGACATGGTTGGCGAGGCCGGCAACAACAGGATCATGTTCAAGGTGGTGAACACCCGCCTGCTGGAGATCACGGTCAACGTGCCCTCCCGGGAGATGGCCGCCATCAAGCTGGGCCAGCCCCTGGAGTTCACCACCGACGCCTATCCCGGCCGCGGGTTCTCGGGCGTGGTGATGTTCATCAACCCCACGGTCAACGAGGCCGACCGCTCGGTCAAGGTGGTGATGGAGGTACCCAACCAGGACGAGATATTGAAGGGCGGGCTCTTCGTCAAGGGGCGCATCGTCACCGGCGTGCGCCAGGGGGTGCTGCAACTGCCCCGCGCGGCCTTGACCACCTGGGACGTGGTGCAGGGCCGGGCCGAACTTCTGGTGCACAAGGACCAGGCCGCCCAACGCCGTAGCGTGCGTACCGGCGTGGTCAAGGGCGACCTGGTGGAGATCAGCGAGGGCCTGGCCCCCGGCGAGGAGGTCATCACCCGGGGCGGCTTCAACGTGAAAGACGGCGACCGCGTCAAGGTGGTCACCGGCAACGGGGCCTAGCACATGTTCCTGAGCAATCTATCCATCAAGCGCCCCATCCTGGCCACGGTGATGATGCTGGCGCTCGTCACCCTGGGCATGTTCTCCTACCGGCGCCTGGCCATAGACATGTTCCCCGACGTGGAGATCCCCGTGGTCTCCATCATCACCAAGTACGCCGGCGCCTCGCCCGAGACCGTGGAGCGCGAGGTCACCAAGCGCATCGAGGAGGCGGTCAACCCCATCAGCGGCGTCAAGCACGTCATCAGCGTCTCCCGCGAGGGCGTCTCCCAGGTGGTGGTGGAGTTCCACCTGGAGATACGCATCAACGAGGCCTCCCAGGAGGCCCGCGCCAAGATCAACGCCATCCGCGGCGACCTGCCCCAGGCCATCGAGGAGCCCATCATCCAGAAGCTGGACTTCCAGGCCATGCCCATCGTCTCCCTGGCGGTGCGCTCCGATACCCTTAACGCCCGCGACCTCACCACCCTGGTGGAAAAAAAGGTCAAGCGCCGCCTGGAGAGCATCTCCGGGGTGGGCAAGGTGGACCTGGTGGGCAAGAGCAAGCGCGAGGTCAACGTCAACGTGGACCCCGAGCGCCTGCAATCCATGGGCATGGGCGTGGACCAGGTCCTGGAGGGCCTGAAATCCGAGAACGTCAACACCCCGCTGGGCCGCCTGACCAAGGAGGGCTCCGAGTACCCCTTGCGCGTCTCGGGCAAGCCCGACGTGGTGGAGCAGTTCCAGGGCATGGTCATCGGCCAGTCGGGCGGGCGGGCGGTGAAGCTCTCGGAGGTGGCCAAGGTCACCGACGGCATCGAGGAGCAGCGCTCTCTAGCCCTGGTGGGGCATCTGCCGGCCGTGGGCCTGGACATCCTCAAGCAGTCGGGGGCCAACACCGTGGCCGTGGTGGACACGGTCAAGAAGGCCATCGCCGGCTTGCAGGCCGAGCTGCCTCCCGGCACCACCATAGACATGGTGCGCGACGGCTCCATCATGATCCGCGAGTCGGTGGCCGACGTGGAGCACACCCTGGTCCTGGGCGGCATCCTCACCATCTTCATCGTCTTCGTGTTCCTCAACTCCTGGCGCTCCACGGTCATCACCGGCCTCACCCTGCCCATCTCGGTGATCAGCGCCTTCATCGCCATGAACTTCATGGGCATGACGCTCAACGTCATGACCCTGATGGCCCTGTCCCTCGCCATCGGTCTTTTGATTGACGATGCCATCGTGGTGCGCGAGAACATCGTGCGCCACCTGGAGCAGGGCAAGGACCATCTGGAGGCCTCCCGCGTGGGCACGGCCGAGATCGGCCTGGCGGTCTTGGCCACCACCTTCTCCATCGTGGCGGTCTTCGTGCCCGTGGCCTTCATGAAGGGCATCGTGGGACGCTTCTTCTTCCAGTTCGGCATCACGGTCACCTTCGCGGTGCTGGTGTCCCTGTTTGTTTCGTTTACCCTGGACCCCATGCTCTCTTCCCGTTGGCACGATCCGGATATTGACCGCAGCGGCAGGCGCCATCTCTTGGCCCGCATCCTGGACCGCTTCAACGACTGGTTCGACAAGAGCGCCGACCGCTATCGGGAGGTCATCGCCTGGGCCCTGGACCACCGCTGGATGGTCATGGCCGCCGCCGGCCTGGCCTTCGTGGCCGGCCTGGGGGCCTTTGGCAGCCTGCCTTCCAACTTCATGCAGAGGTACGACCGCTCGGAGTTCCAGATCAACTTCACCACCGCGCCCAACGCCTCCCTGGAGGAAAGCCGGGGCCGGGTCAAGGAGGTGGTGGAGATGCTGGAGAAGCTGCCCGAGACCCACCATACATATTCCACCATCGGCGCCGGCGACCAGGGCACGGTGCGTGACTGCAAGGTGTACGCCAAGCTCAGCGAGAAGGGCAGCCGCCCGCGCAGCCAGTTCCAGGTACAGGACGAGGTGCGGCTGCGCCTGGACGAGATCCCCGGCATCCGGCCCGCCATCGTGGAGGTGGGGCGCATGCACGGCGAGAAGCAGTTCGAGGTGGACATCCGCGGCGAGGACATTGACCTGCTCAAGAAATACGCAGCGCGCATGAAGAAGGTCATGCTGGACATGTCCGGCATCGTGGACCTGGACGTCACCCTGGAGCAGGACATCCCCGAGTTCCGCATCATCGTGGACCGCGAGCGGGCCGTGGACGCCGGGGTGATGACCACCCAGATCGCCCGCACCATCGGGGCCATGGTGGGCGGCCAGGCCGTGACCACCTACGAGGACGAGGACGGCGACGCGGTCAACGTGCGCGTGCGCCTGCCCCAACCCTTGCGCCAGGACCCCGGCCAGGTGGAGCGCCTGCGCCTGGCCGTGCCCCGGCCCGGCGCCGCCGGCCCGGCCCTGGTGCCCCTGGGCGATCTGGTCTCCTACCGCATGAGCGCCAGCCCCTCCCAGATTGACCGCCGCGACCTGGTGCGCCAGGTGGTCGTCACCGCCAACCTGGAAGGCCTGGACATGGGCGAGGCCATGCAGCGGGTCAAGAAGGCCGGCGAAGAGCTGGGCATGCTGCCCGGCTACCGCGTGGGCTTCGCCGGCGAGGCCGAGGACATGGTGGAGGCCTTCGGCTACATGGCCGAGGCGCTCTTGTTGGCCGTGGTCTTCGTCTATCTGATCCTGGCCGCCCAGTTCGAGTCCTTCGTGGACCCGCTGTCCATCATGCTCTCCCTGCCGCTGTCCCTGGTGGGCATGGCCGCCATGCTCACCCTCACCGGCGACTCCATCAACATCATGAGCCTCATCGGGCTCATCATGCTCATGGGCCTGGTGACCAAGAACGCCATTCTTTTGGTGGACTACGCCAAGGTGCTGCGGGCGCGGGGCATGGAGCGGCGCCAGGCCCTGATCGAGGCCGGCCGCACCCGGCTTCGGCCCATCATGATGACCACCCTGGCCATGATCTTCGGCATGCTGCCCTTGGCCTTCGGCCTGGGGGCCGGCGCCGAGATGCGCGCCCCCATGGCCCGGGCCGTGGTGGGCGGGCTCATCACCTCCACCCTGCTGACCCTGCTGGTGGTGCCGGTGGTGTACACGTTACTGGAGGACCTGAAGTTGAAGCTTTCGCGCAAGGCCAAGGCCGCCAGCGAGGTGCGGGCATGAAAGAGCCCCGCATGATCGTCCCAGCCCTGTTGTCATGGCTACTGCTGGCCGTGCTTTCGGCCTGGCCCGCCGCCGCCCCGGCCGCCGAGGCCCAGGCGCCGCCCGCCGCCGGCAAGACCGCCGCCGGCGATTCCGCCACCATCCAGGTGGAGGTTCTGACCCTGGAGCAGGCCCTGGCCATCGCCCTGGAGCAGAACAAGGACATCGCCAAGGCCAAGGAGTACCGCAACCTGGTGGAGGGCCGCTACGTGGAGGAGCGCTCCGCCGCCCTGCCCCACTTCACCGGCAGCGCCGGGGTGCTGCGCGACCGCGACGAGAGCCAGCGGGCGCTCACCAGGGGGCAGATGCCCATCCAGAAGGACACCACCCAGGTGGCCATCACCCTCAACCAGGCCCTGTACACCTGGGGGCAGATCGGCGCGGCCATCAAGGGCGCCGAGGTGGGGCTTTTGACCGCCGACGACCAACTGCGCCTGTTTCGCCAGGCCGTGCGGCGCGACGTCACCGCCGGCTTCTACGACATCCTGCTGGCCAAGGAACTGTTGGCCATCGCCCGCCAGAACCACGAGCAGCGCCAGCGCCACCTGGACGAGGCCCAACGCAAGTTCGAGGCCGGCCTGGCCACCGACTACGACGTGCTGGCCAGCCAGGTGGCCCTGGCCAACGCTTTACCCGAGGTGATACGCAGCGACAACCTGGTGCGCACCGCCCGCGAGCGCCTGGGCCTGTTGCTGGGCAAGGACGGCCGCTTCCTGGACGTCACCGGCGGGCTGGCCAGCGACGTGACGGCCTACCCCGGCTACGACGAGCCCCTGCGCCAGGCCCTGAAATACCGCCCCGAACTGATGGACCTCAGGCACCGCCAGCAGATGGCCGGCTACCTGGTGGAGGTATACGACGCCGGCGACAAGCCCAGGGTGGATTTGCAGGCCTCCTACGGTCAGCGCAACATGGACGTCTACACCACCAGCGAGGAGGGCACCACGGGCATGGCCGGGGTCTTCCTCACCTGGCCCATCTTCGACGGGTTGAAGACCCGGGGCAAGGTCAGCCAGGCCAAGAGCGACCACCAGCGCCTCAAGATCGAGGAGGCCCAGCTCAAGGACAACATCGGCCTGCAGGTGACCGAGGCCGTGAACAAGGTTGAGGAGGCCGGCGAGATCGTCAAGGGCCTCTCTGGCACCGTGCAGCAGGCCCAGCGGTTGTTGTTCATGGCCGAGAAGGGCTTCGAGTACGGGGTCAAGACCCGCCTGGAGGTGGACGACGCCCAGCTCAACCTCCAGCAGGCCCAGGGCAACCTGGCCCGGGCCCAGCGCGACTACCTGGTGGCCAAGGTCACCCTGGTCTGGGTCACCGGCACCCTGGGCGAGGACTCCGCCCAGGTGGAGGAGCAACAGCGGGCCCCCTACCCCAAGCCCTGGTGGTAGACAGGGGCTAAAGCCACCCGGCGGCCCGCCCCGGCCAGCCAAACCCCACCGGGCCTGGCTGGCCGGTGTGCTTTTTATGACCAGGGAGGAGGGCCATGGAGACTGGGGATCGGGTGTGCTAATATTCCCCTTGTGCCCGCAACCGCGGGACTCCGGGCCGCCTCCACCCTGACAAGGTCGCCAAGCCCATGAACGTAACCGTGCTCATCCCGGCCTACAACCCCAACGAAACCCTGTTGTCCCTGGTGGAACAACTTCACCAGGCCGGCTTCAGCGACATCGTGGTGGTGGACGACGGCAGCCACCAGGCCAGCCAGCCCATCTTCACCCGCCTGGAGCAGGCGGGGCAGGTGACCCTGTTGCGCCACGCGGTCAACCTGGGCAAGGGCGCGGCCCTGCGCATGGGCTTCAATCACGCCCACAACACCCACAAGCACGACCCCGGCTACCTGGGGGTCGTCACCGCCGACGCCGACGGCCAACACCTGCCGGCCGACATCGCGGGTATCGCCCAGGCCCTGGCCGAGAACCAAGAGGCCCTCATCCTGGGGGTGCGATCCTTCCAGGGCCAGGTGCCCTTCCGCAGCCGCTTCGGCAACTCCCTGACCCAGACCGTGTTCCGCTTCTTGGTGGGCGAGCGCATCACCGACACCCAGACCGGCCTGCGCGGGGTGCCCCTGTCCCTGATCCCGGTTTTCTTGCGCATCACCGCCAATCGCTACGAGTACGAGCTGGACATGCTCATCCAGTGCGCCACCAACCGCCACCCCATCGTGCAGGTGCCCATCGCCACGGTCTACATTGACGACAACCGCTCCTCCCACTTCAACCCCATCATAGACTCGGCCAAGATATACCTGGTCTTCTTGCGCTTCATCGGCTCCAGCCTGCTCACGGCCCTGGTGGACAACATCGTCTTCATCCTGGTCTACAACGCCAGCGGCAACATCCTGCTGGGGCAAGCCCTGGCCCGCTGCGTGGCCACGGTGGTCAACTTCACCCTGAACCGCAACTTCGTCTTCAAGCACCAAGCCGACAAGTGGCGGGCCTTCGCCAAGTACCTGGCCCTGGTGGTGGTCATGGGCGCGGTCTCCTACTCGCTCATCCGCCTGATCGTGGACCAGACCGGCATCGGCGTGGTGCCGGCCAAGATCCTGGCCGAGACAGGGCTGTATCTCATCAACTTCGCCACCCAGCGCACCCTGATATTCCGCAAGCATGACGCGGCCTGACAAAACCGACTGGGAGCAATACTACCGACGCCCCCATGCCACCGCCTTGCTCACCCGGGCCATCACCGGCCGCCGCCTGCTGGGGGCCGTGCGGCGCCATCTGCCGCCCCAGCCGCCCGGCCAAATGGTGGTGCTGGAACTGGGCGGGGGCGGCGGCAGCTTCCACGAGATCATCAGCCGCCGCCTGCGGCCCCTGCGCCACCACCTGGCCGACCGCAGCCTGGCCGGCCTGACCAGCCTGGGCTCGGCGCCCCTGGCCGACCCGGCCGTGTTCTGCCACGTCTGCGACGTGCGCGATTGCCGGTTGCCCCTCAAGGCCGACCTGGTCTTCAGCGTGGGGCTCATCGAGCACTTCACCCCCCAGGACACCCGCCGGGTCATAGACACCCATTTCGCCCACGCGGCGCCGGGGGGGCTGGTGATAATCACCTTCCCCACCCCCACCTGGCTCTACCGCCTGGCCCGCCGCCTGGCCGAGGCCTTGCGCCTGTGGCGGTTCCCCGATGAGCGCCCCCTTCAGATGGCCGAGGTGCTCCAGGACCTGGAGGGCAAGGGCGAGGTGGTTGAGCAAGACATCATCTGGCCCATCGTTTATACTCAGGGCCTGGTGGTGATAAAGACGGGCGCGGCGCAAACCGCCCCGGCCCTCCAAAGGTAGGTGCCCCCGGTGGCCTTGCTCCTGCCCCTGAGCCTGATCGGCTACGCCCTGGTGCTGCACACCGGCTGGCGCCGCCAGGCCGAGCTGTGCCTGCTGGCCGCCATCTCGGGGGTGATGGGGCTACTGTACATGGCGGCCCTGGCCGGCATGCTGCTGGAAGGGGCGGTGTGCGTGTTCTACGGCGGGCTGGTCTGCCTGGCCTGGGGCCTGTTCCTGGCCTGGCGCCACCACGACCATGGCCGCTGGCTGGGGCGCTTCCTCACCCCCGGCGTCACCCTGTTCCTGCTGGCCACCCTTGGCTACCACCTTATCTTCCCCGACGTGACCATGCAGTTGTGGGATGAGTTCTCCCACTGGGGAGTGATGACCAAGGAGATGCTGGTCACCAACCAGTTGCCCGGCCCCCAGGGCGCGGTGATGTTCAAGGACTACCCGCCCGGCGTCAACCTGCTGCACTACTTCGCCGCCGTCAACTCCACCCCCAGCGAGGCCTCCTACTACCTGGGGCACTTCATGCTGCTGGCCGCGCCCCTGGCGGCCTTCTTCGCTCCGCTGGGCTGGCGCCGGCCCTGGTGGCTTTTGGCCAATCTGCTGATGGTCTGCGCCCTGGTGGTCACCCTGAGCGTCTTTGTCTGCTCGCTGATGGTGGACGTGGTGCTGGGGCTCTACCTGGCGGCGGGCATGTTCCTGGCCGCGCGCTGCGACCTGACCCAGCGCCAGGTCATCCTCTTCGTTCCGGTGCTCTTCGCCCTGCCGCTGATCAAGTCCACGGGCATCCTCTTCGCCTGGATGATCTTCAGCCTCATCCTGGTCAACAGCCTGGTGGAGGGCCTGGCCCGCTGGCGGGCCGGCCGCCGGGCCGCCGCCGCGCCGCCGCCCGCCGAACCGGACACCGCCCCTCGGGTGGCCCTGGTGGAGTTGGAGGTGCATCTCCAGGAAACCCGCCCCGCCCCCCGGGCCACCCCGGCCTGGCTCATGGGCCTGGCCCTGGTGCTGCTCCTGGCCGCGCCGCTTACCGCCGGCCAGACCTGGAAGCATCGCCTGCTGGAGCTGGACATCGGCCAATCCTTCCAGACCCAGAAGATAGACTGGCCCACGGCCCGGCAGGCCTTTTCCGGGCAGGCCACGGAAAAACAGAAGCTCATCCGCCAGCGCTTTGGCGAGGCCCTGCTCAGCCAGTCCCTTTCCAACTACCGGGTGGAGGAGGAGCGTTCGCTGGTGCACTGGCTCCAACAGGGCCTGGGCCTGCCCTTCAAGGAGCTGGTGCCGGGGTTGGGCCTCATGCCCTGGCTGGGCCTGGTGGGCCTGTTGATCCTGGCTGGCTTCTTGCGCCACCATGAGGCCGCCCAGCGCCGGCACATGGCCACGGTGTACGCCTTGCTGCTGTTCTTCGGGGCCTTCTACCTGGTGGGGCTGACCCTGTTGTACATGTTCTCGTTCTCGGAGTTCGAGGGCCCGCGCCTGGCCAGCTTCGTGCGCTACGTCAACACCATGCTCATACCCCTGGCCCTGGTGGCCTGGGGCTTCGCCCTGCCCGAGCGCCGCGGCCCCGCCGGGGACCAGGTGCTGGCCGGCTGGCGGCGTGGCCTCCATGGCGCCTGCCTGCTGGCCTTCGCCCTGCTGCTGACCAGCCAGGCGCCCTCCTGGCCGGGCATGCCCAAGTGGCTGGCCAAGGGCGACGCCAGCGACGACCGCGCCCGCATCACGCCCATGGTGGAGATCGTCAAGAAGGCCGTGCCCCTGGATAAGCGGGTCTTCATCGTCTGGCAGAACTCCTCGGGGCGCAACTTCCACATCATCCGCTACGAGATCACCCCGCGCCCGGCCAACAAGTGGTTCTTCTCCCTGGGCAAGCCCTACTTCGAGGGCGATGTGTGGACCGAGCCGCTCTCCGCCGAGGCCTGGGCCAGGATGCTCAAGGACGAGAAGTTCGATTACGTCTTCCTGGCCAAGGGTGACCGCCAGTTCTGGGAGCAGTTCGGCGGCCTGTTCACCCCCGGCACCCGCAAGGAGATGGACCTGGTCTTCCAGGTGGTGCCCGACCCCGAGCGGGGGGTGATACTCCTGCCGGCGGCCTCCATGCCCATACCGGGAAAGTAGCTATAATTTATTGATGGGTTTGGCTAGGCCCCACAAACAATCGCCCCCACCGTTGGCTGACGGAGGGGGCGATTGCTTAAACCGGATGCGGCTCCGCCGCCCTTTAGCTTAGTCGATAGCGTCGAACTTGCAGTTCTCGAAGCAGGTCTTGCACTTGATGCACTTGTCCAGGTGGATGGCGGCCGGCTGCTTCTTCTCCCAGGTGATGGCGTCCACCGGGCAATTCTTGAAGCACAGGCCGCACTGCTTGCACTTTTCCTCGTTGACCTTGAACTCCAACAGGGCCACGCAGCTCTTGGCCGGGCACTTCTTGTCGTGGATGTGGGCCTCGTACTCGTGGCGGAAGTAGCGCAGGGTGCTTAGCACCGGGTTGGGGCCGGTCTGGCCCAGGCCGCACAGGCTGGAGGTCTGGATCATGGGCGCCAGCTCCTCCAGGGTGTCCAGGTCGCCGGGCTCGCCGTGGCCCTCCACGATCTTCTCCAGGATCTGCAGCATGCGGCGGGTGCCCTCCCGGCAGGGGGTGCACTTGCCGCAGGACTCCTCCTGCACGAAGTCCATGAAGAAGCGGGCCATGTCCACCATGCAGGTGCTGTCGTCCATGACGATCATGCCGCCCGAGCCCATGATGGCGCCCACCTTGGCGATGGCCTCGTAGTCGCAGAGGGTGTCGAGGTGGGCCTCGGGCACGCAGCCGCCCGATGGGCCACCCAACTGCACGGCCTTGAACTTGCGGTGCTTCTTGGGGATGCCCCCGCCGATGTCGTAGATGATGGAGCGCAGGGAGGTACCCATGGGCACCTCCACCAGGCCGATGTTGTTGACGTGCCCGGTGAGCGCGAAGACCTTGGTGCCCTTGGAGCCCTCGGTGCCGATGGCCGCATACCAGGCGCCGCCGTTCTGAATGATCTGGGGGATGTTGGCCCAGGTCTCCACGTTGTTGAGCACCGTGGGGCGGTTCCACAGACCGGCCACCGCCGGGAAGGGCGGCCGGGGCCGGGGCATGCCGCGCTTGCCCTCGATGGAGCGCATCAGCGCGGTCTCCTCGCCGCAGACAAAGGCGCCGGCGCCCTGGTAGATGTGCAGGTCAAAGGCGAAACCGGTGTCCAGGATGTTGTCGCCCAACAGGCCGTACTCGCGGGCCTGTTCGATGGCCAGTTGCAGGCGGTACACGGCGAGCGGGTACTCGGCCCGGCAGTAGACATAGCCCTCGTGGGAGCCGATGGCCTTGGCCGCGATGGTCATGCCCTCCACCACCGAGTGGGGGTCGGCCTCCAGAATGGAGCGGTCCATGAAGGCGCCGGGGTCGCCCTCGTCGGCGTTGCACAAGACGTACTTCACCTCGCCCGCGCTCTTGGAGCAGAACTCCCACTTGAGCCCCGTGGGGAAGCCGGCGCCGCCGCGTCCGCGCAGGCCCGAGGTCTTGACCTCGGCGATGATCTGCTCGGGCGTCATCTCGGTCAGGGCCTTGGCCAGGGCCTTGTAGCCGTCGCGGGCGATGTACTCGTCTATGCTTTCGGCGTCCAGGATGCCACGGTTCTTGAGCGCGATGAGCTGCTGGTGGGCGAAGAAGGGGATGTCCAGCATGTCGGGGATGACTTCTTTGGTCTTGGGCTCCTTGTAGAAGAGCCTCTCCACCGGCCGCCCCTTGACGATGTGCTCGCTGACCAGCTCGGGGATGTCCTTCTCCTCCAGGGCCACGTAGAAAGTGCCCTCGGGATAGACCACCATCACCGGCCCCATGGCGCAGAAGCCGTTGCAGCCGGTCTCCACCACGGCCACCTCGTCGGCCATGCCCTGTTTGGCGATTTCTTTTACCAGCGCATCCTTGACGGCCACGGAGCCGGCGGCCTGGCAGCCGGTGCCCCCGCAGATGAGCATGTGCTGACGGAATCTTTTCATGACAGGCCCCCTATTACTGCTCGCTGCCCTTGGCCAGCACCCACTGCGTCTGAATCTCGCCCTCCAGCACGTGGCGGTTGAAGATCTGGCGCATCTTGGGATCGTCCACATAGCTGTACTTGATGGGCTCCTCGCCCAGCTTCTCCACCGTGACCAGGGGCTCGGCGCTACACAACCCCATGCAGCCGCTGGTGGTGATGATCACGTCCTTGCGGGCGGATTTCTCCAGCTCGTCCATCACGGCGTTGAGCACGGTGCGGGCGCCACTGGCGATGCCGCAGGTGCCCATGTGCACGGTGACCTTAACCGAGGCCCCGCCCTCGCGCAGACTGGTGCTGGCGGTGACCTGTTCCTTGATCTTGGCGAGATCGCTGATCTTCAGCTTGGCCATATTCATCCTCCCCGAACCCTTGATCTGTGGGGTGATTTTCGCTTGGGCATACTAGCAGGATATATAAGGCAAGTCCACGTCTTTTGCGCGCCATCCCCCGGGGCTGGCCTGGGGCGGCCAGGGCGGGCTGGCCGCCCTCAACATGGCGCGCCGCCTCAAGATTGGCGGTCTCGCGCCCGGCCCCGCAGGAACACGAACCAGTACGCCAGCCCCACCAGGACCGCCCCGCCGATGATGTTGCCCAGGGTCACGGGCAGCAGGTTGGCCAGAAGGAAATTAGACCAGGTGAGCAGGGGGAAGTCGGCCGGCGCACGCCCGATGGCCCGCCAGAAATCCTGGCCGGCCAGGGCCTTGACGCCCAGACCGGCGGGGATGAAGTACATGTTGGCCACGCTGTGCTCAAAGCCGCAAGCCACGAAGGCCGTGATGGGAAAAACGATGGCCGCCACGCGGTCGCCCAAGGTGCGGGCGCTGAAGCACAGCCAGACCGCCAGGCAGACCAGGGCGTTGCACAGCAGGCCCAGGGCCAGGGCAGGCACGAATTCCAGAGAGCACTTGGCCTGGGCCAGGTTGAGCGCGTTTAGCCCCACGGCCCCGCCGGCCATGGCGTACTGCCCGCCCGCCAGCACCAGGGCCACGGTGCCCAGGGACCCCGCCAAGTTGCCCAGGTAGACGATCAGCCAGTTGCGCAGCAGGCGGACGGTGCTCACGCGCCCGCCGGCCCAGGCCATGACGATCAGGGCATTGCCGGTGAACAGCTCGGCCCCGGCCACGATCACCAGGATCAGCCCCAGGCAGAAGGCCAGGCCCCCCAGCAGCCGCCCCACGCCATAGGGCAACGCTACCGCCCCGGTGGTGACCGTGGTGCAGAACACAGCCCCCAGGGCGATGAAGGCCCCGGCCAACACCGCCAGGGTAAAGGTCTTGGTAAAGGACATGGAGGCCTTGGCCAGGCCCACCTGCTCGGCCTTGAGGGCCATCTCCGGCGGCGGCAGGGAGTCCAGGCCCAGGGGGGAAGCGGGGGCGTCCGGCGGGGTGCTCATGGGGGCCTCCTGGCGCTGGTCTGGCCCGGCCCCGCGCCAGTGGGCACGGCGCCCCGGGCCGCTCACCTACAGGATAACCCGAGAAGACGCTTGGTGAACCTAAAAGTGGCCCAACCCCCGGCGAGGCCGGGCAGGGTACACCCAGCGAGCACCCGCCACCGCTAGAAACCGCCGGGCGGGGCCGGCACCTGCGCCACTCCGATCTGGTCCAGGGCCTGGGCGATCTGCTGGCGCAATAGGGCCATGACCTGGGGGTCGGCCAGGGCCTCTGGCCCCAGCTCTTCCCTAAGCTCGCGGGTGTCCAGCTCGAATTCCTGGTCGCCCACCCGGTGCAGGTAGCGGAAGTCCACCTCCTGGCGGGTGAGAATCAGGCCGCAGAGGGTGCGCGGCCAGTCACCCAGGGGCGGCCGGTCCAGGTGGCCGCGCTGGAACCAGACGCGCACCGTGGTGCCCGCCCCGGGCTGACTCTTGACCTCCAGGCCGCCGCCCCAGGAGGTGGCGTTGGCCTTGAACAGGCTCAGGCCCAGGCCCACCCGCCGGGTGGTGCGGGTGGTGACGAAGGGATCGGTGGCCTGGGCCAGGAATTCAGGGGCCATGCCCTGGCCGTCGTCGCTGACCGTGATGGTCATGGAGTCGCCGGCCGGGTCCTCCTCCATGGCCACCTCGATCAGGCGCGCCCCGGCCATGAGCGAGTTCTCCACGATGTCCAGGATGTGCAGGGACAGGTCCTCCATGGCTCAGGCCCCCCGCCGTTGGATGGCCACGATGCCCCGGCCCTCCTGGCCGGCCAGGGCCAGGCCCAGCTCGGCCAGGGTGGGTGCCTCGATTTCATACTCGGTCCAGGCCCGGCCCATGTCATCCAGCCCGTGGGCGTCGGAGGAACTGACCACCGGCAGATTCAGCCCCCCCAGGTATTGGCCGGCCGTGGCCGGGCCGGCCAGCCAGGAAAGCTCCACGGCGTCCAGGGCCAAGTCAGGGGGAATCATGCCCAACTGCCCCACCAGGCTGTAGGCGGGCCGGTCCACGTGGCAGGCCACGGCCAGGCCCCCCAGGCCGTGGATGCGCCGCACCAGGTTGTTCACCGGCAGGTCGGTGGCGCCGATCAAGAGGCGCGGGTTGAACTCCTCCACCTCGTCGTCGGCGTTGGCGATGATCTGGTAGCCGAAGACCTCGGGGTCGTTGACTCCCGGCTGCAGGTGGCTGTAGACCATGGCCTGCATGGTGAGCGCCGCGCGCAGGTCCTCGAACAGGGCCAGGAGGTGGGCCTCCTCGGCGGTGGTCACCTCCAGGCCGGCCAGCACCACCGGCGCCCCAGGCCCCAGGCGGCCGGCGGCCTGGCGCAGGGCGGCCACGTTCTCGGCGCTGTTGTGGTCGGTGAGCGCCATCAGCCCCAGGCCCAGGTCGCGGGCGCGCTCCACCATGGCGCTGGGGGTCATGTCCAGGCCGGCGCAGGGGCTCAGGCAGGAGTGCATATGCAGATCAGCCTTGACCAGGCTCATGGCCGGGGTGCTCTAGAGCCCCAGGGCATGGAGCCTGCCGGCCAGGGTGAAGGCGTCGTCTGGCGCGGCCAGCACCGGCACGGCCTCCTGCTCGGCCTTGGCCACGGTCTCCTCGGCCGGGGCGCGGCCCCCCACCAGGATCACCGCCGCCAGCTCCTTGAGCACCGCCACGGCCACCACGTTCTGGTGGGCCTGGATGGTCAGCCACACCGCGCCGGTCTGGGCGTTGGCCATCACGTCCGACAAGAGGTCGGAGATGTAGCCGCCCTTGACCTCGCGCCCCAGACCGCCGGCGCCGGCGGCCACCTCTAGCCCCAGTTTGTCCACCAGGTCCTTGACTGTCACGGTTTGCCTCCCGGCGGGGGCCGGATGAGGACCGCCGCGCTGAAGCGTGAAGGGGCACAGGTCCTCGCCGGCCCGGCCCAGGATGACGTCCTCGGCGAAGGTCTGGCAGTCGGGCGAGCCGCAGACCCCGCACTCAATGCCCGGCAGGCGGGCGGTCAGGGACTGTATGGCCTTCATCTTGGCGATGGCCTGGCTGGTGTCGGGGTCCAGGGGCGGCAGGGGACAGGGCCGGGCCTCCTGGCGCCAGTCATAGAGCCCCTCGGCCATGAACTGCTTGATCTTGGCCCGGTTGACCCGGCTCATGGCCCCGAAGCGGCGCATCTGGCGCAGGGTGACACTCTTGGCGCGGTAGTGGTTCTCCACCACCAGGGGTCCACCCAGGCAGCCGTCGGGGCAGATGTGGGCCTCCAGAAAGCGCAGGTCACGCAGGCGGCCGGCCTCCAGCATCTCCAGGATGCGCACCACCTCGTCGAAGCCGGCCACGTCCAGGGTGTGCTCCACGTCCACCGCCGCGGCCTGGCCGCCGCTCATGGCCCAGGCGATGCCCGCGCCCGAGCACTTCTGCAGGGTGTGGTCCTCCTCCAGGCCCTGCAGGGCCTGAAGCAAGGGGCCATAAATCTCGCGGAAGCTGAAGACCCCGTCCACGTAGGGCTGGTCCAGCACCACCGGGTCATGGGGTCCCACCATCTTGGCCGCGCAGGGGGCGATGTGGAACACCCCCACCTCGCGGGGGTCCCAGCCCTGGCTCTGGGCCAGGCGCTCCTTGACCACCTTGCCGGCGAAGACCCGGGGCGGCAGGATGGGCAGCACGTTGCCCAACAGGCTGGGAAAGCGCCCGGCGATGAGCCGTATCACCGCCGGACAACTGGGGCTGATGCCCGGCCGCAGCTCGGGGTGGGCCAGGAGGTATTCCTCCATGGCCACCGAGTTCATCTCGCACAGCCAGCCCATGTCCATCACCTGCTGAAAGCCCAGGCGTTCCAGGGCCAGGAGTATCTGGTTGGGCGTGGTGCGGTAGCCGAACTGGCTGAACAGGGTGGGGCTGGCCGCGGCCACGGGGTGCTGGAAGCGCCGCATGTGCTCCAGGGGAGTGGTGCGGCAGCGCACGGCCATGTGGGGGCAGGCCCGGAAGCAATCGCCGCAGTTGACGCAGGCCTGGGGCAGGATGTGGGCCACCCCGCCGCGCACCCGGATGGCCTTGGCCGAGCAGGCCTTGAGGCACAGCACGCAGCCCTGGCAGGCCTGGGGGTCTATCCACATGGTGGGCAGGTCCTGGCCGTTGCCGTTGCCCTGGCCCCCCCGCTGGTGATTGTCGTGCGCCATGCCCCTCCGGGAGCTAACTTAACGCGAACCTGGCCCTGTGTCTGGATTCTAGACTATCTGGGGAATATGTCCACTTGCAGGCGGGTGCCCTGGCCAGGGGCGGTGGTGATCCGCAATTGGTCACTGTTGCGCTTGATGTTGGGCAGGCCCATGCCGGCCCCGAAGCCCATCTCGCGCATCTCCGGCGTGGCCGTGGACCAGCCCTCCTGCATGGCCAAATCCAGGTCGGGGATGCCCGGTCCGTGGTCGCTGATGACCAGGCGCACCGCCCGGGGGGCGATGAAGACCTCCATGTGGCCGCCGCCGCCGTACATCACCACGTTCATCTCGGCCTCGAAGGCGGCGATGGCCGCCCGCCGGAGGACCTCGGGGGCGAAGCCCAGCTCCTTGAGCAGGTTCTTGACGGCGATGGAGACGTTGCCCGCCCCGGCGAAGTCGCCGGCCTGGATGTCGAAGGCGCGCAGAAACTCGGGCTCGCCACCCTCGGGCGCCAGGCCGGCGCTCATGGCCGCTGCCCCGGCCCGCACAGGGACCAACCCCTCAGGCCCTGGCTAAAGAGCAGTCCGCAGGCGTCGAACATGGCATAGGGAGAGACCATCAGAGGCAGGCCATACTCCTCGGCCAGGGCCACCATCACCTCGCGGGGGCGCTTGCCGCGCACGAAGACCACCCCATAGATGCCGGCCACCTCGGCGGTGCGCACCACCTGGGGGTTGGTCAGGCCGGTCAGCAGCAGGGTGTTGGGGTGGCTGAAGGCCAGCACGTCGCTCATCAGGTCGGAGCCGTGGCACATGGTGATGCTGCGGTCCAGGACGTGGGCGCAACAAAGCACGTCGGCCCTAAGCCACTGAGCCACCTGGGCCAGGCTGGCCGGCAAGGGCGTGACCGGCCTACTGGTAGCGCTCGACCAGGTCCACCGCGGTGTCGGCCATGACCTTGCGGTGGGTGTCCTGGTCAACGACCACCACCGGGGCCACGCCGCAGGCGCCCAGGCAGCGCACCTGCTCCAGGGTGAAGCGCCGGTCGGGCGTGGTGCTGTCCACCGGGATGTCCAGGTGGCGCTCCAGGCGGTCCAGGACCTCCTTGCCACCGCGCACGTAGCAAGCGGTGCCCATGCACACGCGCACGGTGTGCCGGCCCTTGGGGGTCATGCTGAAGAAGGAATAGAAGGTGGTGACGCCGAAGACCTCGTGGCCGGGCACGCCCAGCTTCTGGGAAATGCGGTCCTGCACTGCCACCGGCAGATACCCCACCACGCCCTGCACCTGCTGCAAGACCGGGATGAGCCCGCCGGGCTTGCCGCGGTATTTTTGGCAGATATCGTCCAACTGGGCCAGCATCTCGGGGGTGACGTCCTCGGGCATCTGCTTGGATATGTCCTGGGCCACGCTCATGGCACGCTCCTTGAGGCTATGTACTGGGGCCGCAATGGGCCAAAGTGTATTACTTTCCGCTGTCGGTCATAGCACAGGCCGTTGGTGGTGGCAAGGCATTTGATATCGCCATGCGGTCAAAGCCATCCATGGCTTTGACCGCAACTCGGCTGGGCAAAAACGCGGTTTTGCCCGGCCTCCCGGGCGCTCGCGCGCCCGGCGGGCCATCCATGGCCCGCTCTTTATGCTGATTAGTTATCTACTGGTTGCAAATCAGCATTAAAAAGCCGTCAGCGCCACCAGGGCCAGGGCCTCGGCGCTCTCGATGGCCGCGCCCAGGGTGTCGCCGGTGACCCCGCCCAGGCGGCGGCGAAACCACAGCCCCAAGAGCAGGCCCCACAGCCCCACCAAGAGGGCCGCCGCCACCCCGGCCCGGCCGGCGGCCACCCCGGCGGCCAGCAGGGCCAGGCCGGCGCCGGCCAACTCGGGCCACAGACCGGCGCCGCCGGCCACGGAGGCGCCCAGGCCCTGGGGCCGGGCCGGCGGCAACAGCGCGGCCATGAGCGCGGCCAGGCCGCGCCCCAGGGCCGGCGCCAGGACCAGCCCGGCCCACAGGCGCGGGGTGGGAAGGCTGGCCAGGGCCGCGAACTTGACCAGGAGCACCCCCACCACCGCGCACAGGCCGAAGGCCCCCACCCACGAGTCCTTCATGATCTGAAGGGCGCGCTCACGGCTGGTGATGTGCACCAGGGCGTCGGCGGTGTCCGAAACCCCGTCCAGGTGCAGAAAGCGGGTCAGCGCCCCCCACAGCACAACCATCAGCCCCGCCACCAGCAGGGGCGGCAGCCGCCAGGCCAACAGCCAGGCCAGGCCGGCCAGCACCAGCCCCAAAAGGAGCCCCACCGGCGCGTACCAGGCCCGCGAGCGCCGCAAGTCCTCGGGGCCGGCCCGCAGGTCCGAGCGTAGCGTGGCCACGGTGAGGAACTGCAAGGCCAGCAGGAAGGCCGTCACTAGCGCTGCTCCGGCTCGCCGGTGACGCCAGCCGAGGCAAAGGTGGCCATCTCGTTGTAGATGGCCACCGCCGAGCGCACCAGGTGCAGGGCCAGGGCCGCGCCGGTGCCCTCGCCCAGGCGCAGGTCCAGGTCCAACAGCGGCCGCTTGCCCAGGGCCTGGCATTGGGCGCGGTGTCCCTGCTCCTGGGATGAATGACCCACGATGAAGTAATGGGCCGCCGTTGGCGCCAGGCGGGCGGCCACCAGTGCCCCGCTGGTGGAGATGAAGCCGTCCAGTATCACCGGCACCCGGCGGCCGGCGGCGGCCAGGCAATAGCCGCAGATGGCCGCGATCTCCAGGCCGCCCACGGCCGCCAGCACCCCCAGGGGGTCGGCCGGGTCGGGGTGGCGCCGGGTCAGGATTTTCTCCAACACGGCGACCTTCGCCGCCAGGCCGGCATCATCCAGGCCAGTGCCCCGGCCGGTAACCAAGGCCGGGGCCAGGCCGCAGAACACCGCCGTGAGCGCCGCGCTGGCCGTGGTGTTGCCGATGCCCATGTCGCCGGGAATCAGGAGGTCCATACCCTGGTCCATGAGCCCCATGGCCACCGTGGCGCCGGCCAGGATGGCCTCCAGGGCCTGCTCGCGGGTCATGGCCGGACCCTCCAGCATGTTGGCCGTGCCGGGCATGACCTTGGCCTGCACCAGCCCGGGCAGGTCGGCAAAGTCAAAGTCCACGCCCACGTCCACCACCTTGACCGCGGCCCCGGCCTGGCGGGCCAGCACGTTGATGCCCGCGCCGCCGTTCAGAAAGTTGAAGACCATCTGGGCGGTGACCTCCCGGGGGTACAGGCTCACCCCGGCGCTGGTAACGCCGTGGTCGGCGGCAAACACCGTCACCGCGGCCTTAGGCTGGGTCAACTCCAGGCCGCCCTTCATCACGCACAGCTCGCGGGCCAGCTCCTCCAGGCGGCCCAGGGCGCCCCGGGGCTTGGTCAGGTTGTCCAGGCGCTCCTGGGCGGCCTGGGCCAGGGAGAGGTCAGGGGCCGGGATGGCCGCCAGCAGTTGGTGCAGTCGCTGCATGCCTAAGAGTCTCCGTGGGGTTGGATGGGTGGCGCGCCCTTGAGGGCCAGGGGCAGCCCGGCCGCCACCAGGATAACGTTTTGGCAGACCTGGGCCAGGTTTTGATTGAGCCATCCAGCCTGGTCGCGGAAGGCCCGGGCCAGGGCATTGTCGGGCACGATGCCCAGGCCCACCTCGTTGGCCACCAGGATCACCGAGGCCTGGCAGGCGGCCACCGCCCGGCACAGCTCGCCGGCCCGGGCCTCTACGGCGCCGGCCTCCAGGCCGGCGCACGTCAAGAGGTTGCTGAGCCACAGGGTCAGGCAGTCCACCAGGAGCACGTCCCCCGGGCCGCCGGCCTGGGCCAGCGCGCCGGGCAGGTCCAGGGGCTCCTCCAGGGTGGTCCAGCGGGGGCCGCGCTCCTCCTGGTGGCGGCGGATGCGCCCGGTCATCTCGCCGTCCAGGGCCTGGGCCGTGGCGATGTAGACCAGGCGGCCTTGGCTGGGGGCCAGGGTCTGGGCCAGGCGCAGGGCCAGGGCGGTCTTGCCGCTCTTGGCCCCGCCCAATATCAGGGTGCTTGCGCGCATGCGGTCAGTCATAGCGCAAAACGCCCTCTGCTGCAACGCGCGCCTTGCCTACCGCGCCGCTAGGGGCATCTTGAAGACAGGCCAAGGTTTCTGATATTTTAGGGGCGCCGGGGCCGCGCCGCTACCTGGCCGCCCGCCGCCCGGACGCCCGCCTGTCCGGGGCGGGCGACCAGCGTGCGGTCCCTGGGGGGAGGTTTCCCTGAAGATAGACATCCTGCACCTGAACCAGGCCAGCGAGTTCACCCCCCTGGGCGGGCGCCCCCGCTCCCCCTGGGGGGACCGGCGGGGGATTTACCTCCTGCTCTTGGTGGGCCTGTTGAGCCTGGCGGCCCACTGGTTGGTGCTGGGCACGCGCCTGGGCGGCGATAGCCCCCGCTACCTGGAGGCCGCCGCCCGCCTCTTGGCCGGGCTGCCCCTGGTGGACAAGCAGGCCGACTTCCTGGCCTACGGCTGGCTGGTGGCGGCGGTGCTGTCCCTGGACGGCGGGCAGGCCGGGGTGGTGGTGGTGCAGGGGCTCATGTCCCTGGCCGCCGGCCTGGCGCTTTTCCTGGGGGCCAGCCGGGCTTTCGGCCCCACCGCCGGCCTGGCCGCGGCCCTGGCCTATGTGCTCTGGCCCGACCTGCAACGCTGGAACTGCTACATCCTGAGCGACGGCCCCTTCAACAGCCTCTTGGCCACCTCGCTGGGCCTGGCCCTCCTGAGCAACCGCCAGCCCTGGTACTGGCTGGCCCTGGCTCCAGTCCTGGGCCTTTTGGTGCTCACCCGGCCCGAGGGCCTGTTCTTCCTGCTGCCCCTGGCGGCCTATTTCGGGCTGAACCGCGGGCCGGCGGCCACGGTGCTGCTCTTGGCCAGCCTGGGCCTGGCCCTGCTGCTCAAGGGACCCTCCCCGGCCACCAGCGCCGAGATCCTGGAGCACTGGGGACGGGGCACCGTGATCTGGGGCCATGCCGCCCTGGACCACCCCCCGGCCCTGCCCACGGCTGGCCACTCCCTGATGGGCTGGCTGTGGGCGGCCCTGTGGCGGGACACCTACAACCTCCTGGTGGCCATGGGCCAGCGGGCCTTCTGGTTTTTGGTCCACGCCCGGCCCTTTTACTCGTTGGCGCACAACCTCTGGGCCGGGCTGTCCAGCCTGCTCCTCTTGGGCCTGGCCCTGTGGGGCGCCTTGGCCGGCGGGGAGGGGGGCCGCCAGCGGGCCTTGGCCTGGATGGTGGTGCTCATGCAACTAGGCCTTTGCATGCTCACCTGGGCCGACTGGGACGGCCGCTTCCTGACCCGCGTCACCCCGGCGCTCCTGCTCCTGGCCGCCGAGGCCCTGCTGGGCCAGGAGGCCAGCGACCCCCTGCTGGAAGGCCCCGGGCGATTCAACCATCTGTAAGAGGCCAGCCCAGCCCACGCCACCCTGGCTTTGCCCACGCCCCAGGCCGTGCTAGAATCAAACCGGCTCATCCCTCTTCACCCGCGCGAGGTCAGGCCGTGTCTGGCGAGATTCTGCTCGACATCCAGGACTTGACCACGGTCTTCCCCGGCCCGGCGGGGGAGCTCAAGGCCGTGGACGGCCTGGAACTCCAGGTCCGGGCCGGCGAGGTGCTGGGCCTGGTGGGCGAGAGCGGCTGCGGCAAGTCGGTGACCGCCCTGTCGGTGCTGGGCCTGTTGCCCTCTCCGGGCAGGGTGGCCGGCGGGCGGGCGCTCTTCGCGGGCCAGGACCTGTTGACCCTGGCCCCGGCCAGCCTGCGCGCCTTGCGGGGGGCCAGCATCTCCATGGTCTTCCAGGAGCCCATGACCAGCCTCAACCCGGTCTTCACCGTGGGCCGCCAGGTGGCCGAGCTGGTCTCGGCCCACCGCGACGTCTCCTCCCAGGAGGCCTGGGACCAGGCCGTGGAGATGCTCGGGCAGGTGGGCATCCCCGAGCCGGAGAAAAGGGCCAGGGCCTATCCCCACCAGCTCAGCGGCGGCCTGCGCCAGCGGGTGATGATCGCCATGGCCCTGGGCTTAAGTCCGCGCCTGGTCATGGCCGACGAGCCCACCACGGCCCTGGACGTGACCATCCAGGCCCAGATACTGCACCTGCTGCGCTCACTGCAGGAGCAAAGCGGGGCCAGCGTGCTGCTCATCACCCACAACCTGGCCGTGGTGGCCCAGATGGCCGGCCGGGTGGCGGTGATGTACGCCGGCCGCCTGGTGGAGCAGGCCCCGGTGGGCGAGCTGTTCCAGGAGCCCCTGCACCCCTACACCCGGGGGCTGCTGGCCTGCCTGCCCTCGCGCTCCCCGGGCCGGGGCCAGCGCCTGCCCACCATCGCCGGCATCGTGCCGCCCCTGGACGCCCTGCCCCCGGGCTGCGCCTTTAGCGACCGCTGCCCGGAACGCTTCGCCCCCTGCCAGGAGGAGGAGCCGGCCCTGGTGGAGGTGGCCCCGGGGCATGGCGTGCGCTGCTATCTGCACCACCGCCTGTCCCGGCGCCAGAAGCGGGCGGCGGCATGAGCGCCCCCCAGGCCCAGGAACTGGTCAGGGTGGAGGGGCTGACCAAGCACTACCAGGTGGGCGGCGGCTTCTTGGGCGCCACCCGCCAGGTGCTCAAGGCCGTGGATCAGGTGGATTTGAGCGTGCTGGCCGGCGAGGCGCTGGGCCTGGTGGGCGAGAGCGGCTGCGGCAAGTCCACCCTGGGCCGCCTGATCCTGCGCTTGGCCGAGCCCACGGCCGGGCGGGTCTTCTTCGACGGCCAGGAGATCAGCGGGCTGGGGCGCTCGCGGATGCGCGGCCTGCGCCGCCAGATGCAGATCGTCTTCCAAGACCCGGTGACCAGCCTCAACCCCCGCCTGACCGTGGGCGGCATATTGGCCGAGCCCCTGCGCATCCACCGCATGGGCAACCAGGCCCAGATACAGGCCCGGGTGGAGGAGCTTCTGCACGAGGTGGGACTGCGGCCCGAGCACGCCAACCGCTACCCCCACCAGTTCAGCGGCGGCCAGCGCCAGCGCATCGGCATAGCCCGCGCCCTGGCCCTGCGCCCCCGCCTGGTGGTGGCCGACGAGCCGGTCAGCGCCCTGGACGTCTCCATCCAGGCCCAGGTCATCAACCTGCTCATAGACCTCAAGGAGCGCTTCGGCCTGACTTATCTTCTGGTAGCCCACGACCTGTCGGTGGTCAGCCACCTTTCCGACCGGGTGGCCGTGATGTATCTGGGCAAGATCATGGAGGTGCTACCAGCCGGCCGCTTCCAGACGCCGCCCCTGCACCCCTACACCGAGGCCCTCTTGCTGGCCGCGCCGGTGGCCGACCCCCGGCGGCGGATGCGTCCGCCGGCCCTCAAGGGCGACGTGGCCAGCCCCATCGCCCCGCCACCGGGCTGCCGCTTCCACACCCGCTGCCCAGAGGCCCAGGAGATCTGCGCCCGCCAAATGCCCGAGCTGCGCCAGCTCGAGCCCGGCCACTGGTGCGCCTGCCATTTTCGCTAGGGCGAGGCCCCGGATACCCGAAGAGGGCGGGGATAAACCCCGCCCCTACATGAAGAAAAGCTTGGCAGATTGATGTCTTAACGTAGGGGCGGGGTTTACCCCCCCCCGGCTTTGAGCAGCCAGGCCCCAGGGCCGCTGGCGCCCAGATTAGCGAACCTTCAAGGTCACCCCGTCTCATACCAAATTGCGATCAAACGAATAGTTTGATCGCAATTTGGTGTGCGGGCCATGGACGGCCCCCCGGGCGCGTAAGCGTCCGGGAGGCCGGGCAAAATCACGCTTTTGCCCGGCCGATCAGCAATCAAAGCCATGGATGGCTTTGATTGCATATTGGTATCAGTGCATGCCCAGTTGTTTGTTAATGAAGGCCGCCACCTCCTGGGCCGGGCGGAAGACGCCGTAGTGCCCCTCGGCCAGGATGTCGCAGTTGAGCGCCAGCAGGGCTTGCATGCTCTCACGCCACAGCCCCAGGTCGGAGCCGAAGGAAGGCGAGAAGGGGCCATGGATGTCCTGGCCAAAGAGCACCCGTTGCCCCTCGGCCTGACACCAGGCGCTGAGCGAGCCCGGGGTGTGGCCGGGGGTGTGCAGGATGTTCAGGGCCTGCCCCCCGCCCAGGTCCAGGCTGTGCTCCTGGCCCAGCACCAGGTCGGCCTGGGCCGGCTCCAGCTTGAGCCCGTACCACTGGGCGGCGCTGCGCAGGGGGTCGCCCTGGGCCAGGGTGGGGGCGTCGTCCTGGTGGATGATTATCTGGCAGCCGCTGAGCCGGCGCACCCCGGCGGCCCCGCCGGCGTGGTCAATGTGGGCGTGGGTGATGAGCAGGTGGGTGGGCGGCTGGCCGCCGGCCTGGCCCACCAGTTCCAGGATGCGCGCCGCGCTGGGGCCGGCCCCGCAGTCAATCAGCACCCGGGCCTCTGGGCCCTGCACCAGGTAGCAGAGGCAATCCCGCGGATCGGAGAGGTCCGGCCCGCCCACCATGTGCACCCCCTCGGCGATGCGGCGAGGTGGGGCGTTCAAGGGATGTATGGCCATGATCTAATTCCCCCCGCCCGGGGGCCTTGCCCGGCCCCGGGGAAAAGTCAGCGCCCCCGGCCCGGCTGGCGGAGAACCTGCCCGGCCGCGATTAAATTGTTGGTTACCTGGTGGCCATGACATGCGGGCTGGGGCAGGCATCCCAAGGACCAGGTCTGTGGACCATTGCCGGACGCGGGGTTTCCGGCCAGGGCCTGCCAATAGTATGAAGTGGGGCCGGCCCGCCAGGCAAGCAGACAATCAGCCATCGGCCATTTCGAGGTTTATTCGCGATATTCATTGATAATCTGTCGGTTTACAAGGCCGAATCCAATGCCTATGATTGATGTAAACCGGCCCTGGCGCCCGGGCCAGACCAGCGCGCGGCCCCTTGCCCCCCCAACCAGCGAGGAACCCCATGAGCACCTACTACGATCCCCAGGACCTGCCCCGCTTCGCCGAAATAGGCCAGGAGGCTCCCAACCTGGCCCAGAAATTCTTTGACTACTACGGCGCGGTCTTTGCCGAGGGCGAGTTGAGCGCCCGCGAGAAGTCCTTGATCGCCCTGGCCGTGGCCCATGCCCTGCAATGCCCCTATTGCATAGACGCCTATACCCAGTCCTGCCTGGAGAAGGGCTCCAATCTGGCCGAGATGACCGAGGCGGTGCACGTGGCCTGCGCGCTCAGGGGCGGAGCGGCCCTGGTGCACGGGGTGCAGATGCGCAAGCAGGCCGCCAAGGTTTCCTTCTAGGGCCGCCGACCCCATGCCCATGGCGCCCACCTTTGCCCAGACCCTGCGCCGGCACCATTTGGAGCTGACCAGGGGGCAGACCACGGTGTTGCAGGTCAACCTGGGGCTAAAGTGCAACCAGGCCTGCCGCCATTGCCACCTCTCGGCCGGACCCGGCCGGGGCGAGGTCATGGACGCGGCCACCGTGCAAGAAGTGCTGGCCTATGCCCGGCGGGGTGGCTTCAGCACGGTGGACATCACCGGCGGGGCGCCGGAGTTCAACCCCCACCTGGAGCTTTTGCTGGATGGCTTGCGCGGGTTGGCCTGCCGGGTGATTCTGCGGGCCAACCTCACGGCCTTGTTGAGCCCCCCATACCGGGGGCTGATCCCCCGGCTGGCGGCCGAGCAGGTGGCCATAACCGCGTCGTTTCCCTCGCTGAGCGCCCAGCAGACCCAAGCCCAGCGGGGCCAGGGCATATTCGAGCGCTCTCTTGAATGCATGCGCCTGCTAAACCAGGCCGGCTATGGCCAACCCGGCACGGGCCTGGAACTGGACTTGGTGGTCAACCCGGCCGGGGCCTTCCAGCCCCCGGAACAGGCCCCCACCGAGAAGCGCTTTCACCAGGTGCTGGCCCAGCGCTGGGGCATCGCCTTCAACCGCCTCTATGTCTTCGCCAACGTGCCCCTGGGGCGCTTCAAGGACTGGCTCATGGCCTCGGGCGGCTACGAGGCCTATGTGCGCCGCCTGGCCGAGGGCTTCAATCCCTGCGCCCTGCCGGGGGTGATGTGCCGAGGCCTGGTCTCGGTGGCTTGGGACGGCCTTCTCTACGACTGCGACTTCAACCAGGCCGCCGGCCTGCCCCTGGGCGGGCAGAGGACCCACCTCTCGCAGATGCAGGGGCCGCCGCCGGCCGGCCAGGCCATCGCCGTGGGCGAGCACTGCTTCACCTGCACCGCCGGGGCCGGCTTCACCTGAGGCGGGGCCATCCTGGCCTGAGTTCAGGCCCCAGGACAGCCAGCCATGGCAAAAGCCCAACGCCTAATCATCTTCACTCGCTACCCAGAGCCGGGGCAGGTCAAGACGCGGCTAATCCCGGCCCTGGGGGAGGAGGGCGCCGCCGGCCTGGCCCGCCGCCTGGCCCAGGACACCCTGGCCTGGGGCATGTCCCTGGCCCGGCAAGAGCCCGTGCGCCTGGAGGTGCGCTTCGCGGGAGGCGACGAGACGGCCATGCGCTCCTGGCTGGGGCTGGCCCCCCTGTACCGGCCCCAAGGCGAGGGCGATTTGGGCCAGCGCATGGCTCGGGCCCTGCACCAGGCCCTGCAAGAAGGCGAGGAGCGGGTGGTGCTGGTGGGCATTGACTGCCCCCGGCGCGACGACCGCCTGATGTCTCAGGCCTTCCAGGCCTTGGCCAGCCATGACCTGGTGCTGGGGCCAGCCCAGGATGGGGGCTACTACCTGGTGGGGCTGCGCCAGCCGGCGCCGGCCATCTTCCAGGGCATCTCCTGGGGCGGACCGGAGGTTTTGCGGCAGACCCTGGACGCGGCTGGGCGCGCCGGCCTGAGTACCCACTTGCTGGCCACCCTGCCCGATATTGACCGCCCCGAGGATTTGCCCAGCCTAAAGGAAGCCCCCCAGCCTCCCCGGCTGGAACCGGACCCCGGGCTCATCTCGGTGGTGATGCCGGCCCTGAACGAGGCCGCGGGCCTGCCCGCCACCCTGGCGCCCCTGCTGGGCCTGCCAGGAGTAGAGATGCTGGTGGTGGACGGCGGCAGCGGCGACGGCACCTTTGAGACGGCCCAGGCCTTGGGGGCGGAGGCCCTGCTCAGCTTCCGGGGCCGGGCGCGCCAGATGAACCTGGGCGCCGCCCTGGCCCGGGGGGGCCTCCTGCTCTTTCTGCACGCCGACACCAGGCTGCCCGCCGGCTGGCGGGCCGAGGCGCGCCGGGTGCTGGCCCAGCCCGGCGTGGCCTTGGGCTGCTTCCGCTTCGCCCTGGACCAGGGCGGCACGGGCGCGGCCCTGGTGGAAAGGATGGTAGACTACCGCACCCGCCGCCTGGGCCTGCCCTACGGCGACCAGGGGCTCTTCCTGACGGCGGAGCGCTTCACCCAGGCCGGCGGCTATGCCGAAATGCCCATCATGGAGGACTACGAGCTGGTCCGGCGCTTAAGCCGCCAGGGGCGGGTGGTCCAGGCCGGCCTGAAGGCCAGCACCTCGGGCCGGCGCTGGCGTCAACTGGGGCTCATCCGCACCACCCTGGTCAATCAACTGATCGTGCTGGGCTTCCACCTGGGGGTGCCGCCCGCCACCTTGCGGCGTTGGTACCAGGGCGGGACCAAGCCCCTACCCTAACACCTGGGCACGGCCATTCGGCCAGCGGCCACCAGGGCACAGAGTGCGCGTTTTCACGAAAACAACGTTACTCTATTTCCCAAATATGCCTTGACAACCGGGGTTGAGCTGCACTAAATATTAGGCCAACTTTGTGTAAATACAGGATTGAGCCTTTATCCATAACATTGTTACGCGATATTCAGGGGCTTGGGGTTGACAGGGGTGCGCCACCCGCATAAAAAGTAACTACCATCTAGCCACTGCCCGGCCGGCGCCTCGGCGCGGCGGGGAGGAGGAATATTGCCTTGTCCAATTTGCGAACCATAGACGTGGCGCTCATCCGCGACACCGTGGCCGATCTGTGCGGCCAGGCCGACCTGCTCCTGCCAGCCGACGTGCGCCGCGCCCTGGAGAAGGGCCTGGCGGCCGAGGAGTCGCCGGTGGGCAAGGAGATACTAACGCGGCTGCTGGAGAACGCCGACATCGCCGCCGCCGAGTCCATGCCCATCTGCCAAGATTGCGGCCTGGCGGTGGTCTTCCTGGATATCGGCCAGGACCTACACCTCATCGGCGGCGACCTGGTGGCGGCGGTTAACGAGGGCGTGCGCCGGGGCTACGAAAAGCACTACCTGCGCAAGAGCGTCTGCCACCCCTTCACCCGGGCCAACACCGGCGACAACACCCCAGCGGTGGTGCACGTGCGCATCGTGCCCGGCGACCGGCTGCACCTGTGGGTGGTGCCCAAGGGCGGTGGCAGCGAGAACATGTCCAAGGTCTTTTTGGTCACGCCGGCCCAGGGCCTGCCCGGGGTCAAGGAGCGGGTGCTGGAGACCGTGGAGGCGGCAGGACCCAACCCCTGCCCGCCCATCATCCTGGGGGTGGCCATCGGCAGCACCTTTGACGACGCCTGCCTGCGCGCCAAGCGCACCCTGCTCAGGGAGCTGGGCTCGGTCAACCCCGACCCCGAGGCCGCGGCCCTGGAGGCCGAACTCCTGACCATGGTCAACAACACCGGCATTGGCCCGGCCGGCCTGGGCGGCCGCGTAACCTGCCTGGGGGTCTTCGTGGACATCAAACCCTGCCACATCGCCAGCCTGCCGCTGGCGGTCAACGTGCAGTGCCACGCCGCGCGGCACAAGGAGGCGGTGCTATGAGCCGTACCTTCCGCCTCACCCCGCCGCTCGGCGACGCCGACACCACGGCGCTTAGGATCGGCGACCGGGTGCTCATCAGCGGCACCATCTACACCGGCCGCGACGCCGCCCACAAGCGCATCGTGGAGGCCCTGGCCAACGGCCAGGAGCCGCCCTTCCCCCTGGCGGGGGCGGTGATCTACTACGTTGGCCCCTCGCCGGCCCCGCCAGGAAGGGTCATCGGCGCCGCCGGCCCCACCACCAGCTACCGCATGGACGCCTACGCCCCCACCCTCATGGCCCAGGGGCTGAAAGCCATGATCGGCAAGGGCAAGCGGGGCGACGAGGTCAAGGCGGCCATGGCCCAGCACAAGGCCGTGTACCTGGGGGCCATCGGCGGGGCCGGGGCCTTGATGGCCCGGGCCATCGTGGAGGCCGAGGTGATCGCCTATCCAGAGTTGGGGCCGGAGGCGGTGCGCCGCCTGGTGGTCAAGGACATGCCCTTGGTCTGCGTCAACGACACGCACGGTGGCGACCTCTACCTGGAGGGCCGCCGGGCCTATCAGCGCTAGACGCATTTTTCATAATCACCGGCGGCGCCACCCTCCCGCGGCGCGGCGCCGCCCAACCGTTATCTGGGAGTTGCCATGGCCAGCATAGATACCGCCATCTACGTCAAGCCGCCCAGCCGGGCAAGCGCCTACCTGGACTGGCTGCAAATGCTCACCGGCGCCGGGCTCATCGCCTTCATGTGGTCGCACATGGTGCTGGTGGCCAGCGTCAACCTGGGCGTGAACGTGATGAACTTCATCGCCCATTTCTTCGAGGCCACCTACATGGCCCAGGTGGGCGGGCCCATGATCGGCGCCACCATGCTGTTGCACTTCGTGCTGGCCGCCCGCAAGATACCCTTCACCAGCAGCGAGCAGGGCTCCATCTGGCGCCACGCCAAGATGCTGCACCACCAGGACACCTGGATGTGGGTGGTGCAGGCCGTGACGGCCATGATCATCCTCATCATGGGCTCCATCCACATGTGGACGGTGCTCACCGACCTGCCCATCACCGCCCAGAAGAGCGCCTTGCGCATCCAGGGCGGCTTCTGGATGGTCTTCTACCTGATCCTGCTGCCCATGGTGGAGCTGCACGTGGGCATCGGCTTCTATCGCATCGGGGTCAAGTGGGGCTTCGTCAAGCGGGACGGCCGCAAGAAGTTCAAGCGCTCGGAGAATATCCTGACCGCCATCATGATCTTCATCGGCCTGGTCACCATCATCCGCTTCGCCACCTTGGCCGTGTAAGGAGGTCGCCCGTGCCACATGAAACCTTTTACAGCGATCTGGTCTGCATAGGCGCCGGCCTGGCCGGCGAGCGCGTGGCCGTGGAGGCGGCGGCGGCCGGCTTCAAGACCATCCTGCTGAGCCTGGTGCCGCCGCGCCGCTCCCACTCCTGCGCCGCCGAGGGCGGCATGCAGGCCGCCCTGGGCAACTGCGCCATGGGCGAGGGCGACAGCCCGGACGTGCACTTCGCCGACACGGTCAAGGGCTCCGACTGGGGCTGCGACCAGGAGTGCGCCCGCATCTTCGCCGACACCGCGCCCATCGCCGTGCGCGAGGCCGGCCACTGGGGCATGCCCTGGAACCGCGTGGAGGCCGGCAAGGCCCTGTGCTTCAAGGGTGGCGTCTGCTTCGAGGTGGACGAGAAGCCCGAAAAGCAAGGGCTCATCACCGCCCGGGCCTTCGGCGGCACCGCCAAATGGCGCACCTGCTACACCAGTGACGGCACCGGCCACACCCTGCTCTACACCCTGGACAACAAGGTCACCGAGCTGGGCATCACCGTGCACGACCGCGTGGAGGCCGTCAGCCTGATCCACGACGGTGAAACCTGCCAGGGCGTGGTGGCCCGCTGCCTCAAGACCGGGGCGCTTAGGGTCTACCTGGCCAAGGCCGTGCTCATCGCCACCGGCGGCTACGGCAAGCTCTACTCCGAGACCACCAACACGGTCATCAACGAGGGCGGCGGGCAGATCGTGGCCCTGGACACCGGGCTGGTGCCCTTCGGCAATCCCGAGGCCGTGCAGTTCCACCCCACGGGCGTGGTGCCCACCAACATCCTGGTGACCGAGGGCTGCCGCGGCGACGGCGGCACCCTCCTGGACGTCAACCAGGAGCGCTTCATGCACATCTACGAGCCCGAGAAGGCCGAGCTGGCCAGCCGCGACGTGGTCAGCCGCTGGATGATGCACCACATCCGCGAGGGCAAGGGCGTGCCCAGCCCCTACGGCCCCCACCTGTGGTTGGACATCCGCCATCTGGGCGAGAAGCACATCACCACCCGCCTGCGCGAGGTCTACGACACCTGCCGCCACTTCCTGGGCGTGGACCCCATCACCCAGCTCATCCCCGTGCGCCCCTGCCATCACTACTCCATGGGCGGCGTGCGCATCAACAAAGATGGCTACGCCTACGGCCTCAAGGGCCTGTTCTCGGCCGGCGAGAGCGCCTGCTGGGACATGCACGGCTTCAACCGCCTGGGCGGCAACTCGCTCGCCGAGACCATCGTGGCCGGCCGCCACATTGGCCGCCAGTTGGTGGAGTACCTGAAGGGCGCCGAGGCCACCCTGCGCACCGACCTGGCCCGCCAGGCCGTGGCCAAGGACGAGGCGCGCATCAAGCGCATCATCGCCGGCAGCGACGGCAAGGAAAGCGTCTACGAGGTGCGCAACGCCATGCAGCAGGTCATGATGGAGGGCGTGGGCATCTTCCGCAACGGCACCGACCTGCAAAAGGCCGTGGACGATCTGCAGGTCATCTACGCCCGCTCCAAGAAGGTGGGCCTGAAAAGCAGCGGCATCGGCGCCAACCCCGAACTGGCCATGGCCATCAAGATCTCGGGCATGCTGCGCCTGGCCCTGTGCGTGGCCTACGGCGCCCTCACGCGCACCGAGAGCCGCGGGGCCCACGCCCGCGAGGACTACCCGGCCCGCAACGACCGCGACTGGCTCACCCGCACCCTGGCCTACTGGCGCGATCCCAACGGCGATCTGCCCCAGTTGGAGTACGAGCCGGCCACCAAGGTCTTCCACCTGCCTCCGGGCGACCGCGGCTATGGCAAGTGCGAGATCATCTGCCGCGAAGAAATGAGCGAGTGAGGTGAGGCATGAGTAGACAACTGAAATTCAATATCTTCCGCTACAACCCCCAGGACCCGGCCTCGGTGCCCCACGCCGACACCTTCCTGTTGGAGGAAACCCCCAGCCTCACCCTGTTCATCGCGCTCAACAAGCTGCGCGAGGAGCAGGACCCCTCGCTGATGTTCGACTTCGCCTGCCGCATGGCCATCTGCGGCTCCTGCGGCATGGTCATCAACGGCCGCCCCGGCCTGGCCTGCCGCACGCTCACCAGCGATCTGCCGGCCGAGATCACCCTGATGCCCCTGCCGGTCTTCAAGCTGGTGGGCGACTTGTCGGTGGACACCGGCACCTGGTTCCGGGCCACCAACAGCAAGATCGAGTCCTGGATCCACACCGACCAGGAGTTCGATCCGCAGGCCACCGAGGAACGCATGGAGAACGCCCTGGCCGAGTCCATCTTCGAGCTGGAGCGCTGCATCGAGTGCGGCTGCTGCGTGGCCAGTTGCGGCACGGCCAACATGCGGGAGGACTTCGTGGGGGCCTTCGCCCTGAACCGCATGGCCCGCTTCATCATGGACCCCCGTGACAAGCGCAAGGACGCCGACTACTTCGAGGTGGTGGGCACCGACCAGGGCATCTTCGGCTGCATGGGCCTCTTGGCCTGCGAGGACGTCTGCCCGCGCTCCATACCCTTGCAGGACCAACTGGGCCTCCTGCGCCGCAAGATGGGCTTCATCGCCCTCAAGAGTATCTTCAAGCGTAAAGGCTAGCCGACCTCAGCCCGGCCTGGCCTTGCCTACCCCGCGTCCCCAAAGGGGGCGCGGGGTCTCTTTTACCCCACCCAGGCCAGGGCGCCGGATATTCTGTTTGACAACCACGCGGAAAACGGGATATTTTTGGGGTTGGGGCCATCCGGCCGCCGGGCGGCCCCGCCCAGTCCACCCGATAGGAGGCTTCGCAACCCAACGTGACCAACACCCTCCCCGCCATGACCGTGGTGCTCTCGCCCGAGCGCATACAGGCCCGGGTGCGCGAACTGGGCGGCCAGATATCCCGGGACCTGGGTGACCAGCCGGTGCTGGTGGGCGTGCTCAAGGGGGCCTTTGTCTTTTTAGGCGACCTGGCCCGCTGCATGACCGTGCCGGTGCAGGTGGATTTCCTGCGCGTGGCCTCCTACGGCAGTTCCAGCGTCTCCTCGGGCAACATCCAGCTCACCAAGGCCCCGGAGTTGGACCTCAAGGGCCGGGCCGTGGTGCTGGTGGAGGACATCGTGGACACCGGCCGCACCGTGGCCTGGCTCAAGGAGCACCTGGCCGGCCTGGGTCCCAGCGTGATCAAGGTCTGCGCCCTGATAGACAAGCCCGAGCGCCGCGAGGTGGAGCTGGCCATTGACTACGTGGGCTTCCACGTGCCCCAGGGCTTTTTGGTGGGCTACGGCCTGGACTTCAACGAGCAGTACCGCCACCTGCCCGGTGTGTACGAAATCCTGGTGGAGCACTAACCAGCCGAGGATTTGGGACTGATACCATGATCGTGCAGTGCCAGAATTGCCAGACCAAGTTCCGGTTGGACGAGAGCAAACTTGACCCGGCCGGCTCCTGGGTGCGCTGCGGCAAGTGCCAGGACGTCTTCCAGGTGCTGCCCCCGGGCGCGCCCCAGATGGCCCCGCAGCCCCCGGACCAGACCCTGGAACTGGACCGTAGCGCTCCCCGCCAGGCCCGCGCCGCCGAGGAGGCGGCCGATTTCGGCCTGGACCTGGACGCCCCCGCCCCCAAGGCCAAGGCCAAGGGCCGGGGCAAGGGCTTCAAGATCGTCTTCTGGCTGCTGGCCATCCCCCTGACCCTGGCGGTCCTGGCCGCCGGCGGTCTGGTCACCCTGGACCGCCTGGGGCTCTCGCCCAAGCTGGTGGACCGCTTCCGGGGCCTGCCGGTCTTAAGCCTGCTGTTGTCCCAAGCCGGGGCGGGCAAGGCCGCCAAGACCGCCGCCGAGGCCGAGTACCAGGGGCTGTTGCTCAACCAGGTGCGCGGCTACTTCCGCGTCAACCAGGCCGCCGGGCGCCTGTTCGTCATCCAGGGCCTGGTGGAGAACCAGGGCCAGCAGGAACGCACCGCCGTGATGGTGCGCGGACGGCTCACCGACACCCAGGGCCAGGTGGCCCGCCAGGAGGTGGTCTACGCCGGCCAGGTCTTCAACCCCGACGAGCTGCAACAGATGCCCCTGGCCGAGTTGCAGACCCGCCTGGGCAAGCCCGAGGGTCCCGACGGCTCCAAGGTCACTGTCAAGCCCGGGGCCACCCAGCCCTTCATGATCGTCTTCGCCAACCTGCCCGCCAACCTGGCGGAGTTCACCGCCGAGGTGGTGGGCTCCGAGGCCGCCGCCCAGCAGCCGGCCGCGCGTTGAAGACCCCGGCGTCCCCAGGCATGTAGCCAGTGTTCGCCAAGATCATGCAAAGCCGCATGGTGGCGGGGGCGGCCCTGGCGGCCTTGGTGCTGGGCGGCGGCACCCTGGGCTACATGCTCATCGAGGGCTGGGATTTCCACGACTCCCTGTTCATGACCGTCACCACGGTCACCACCGTGGGCTACGGCGAGGTGCACCCCATGACCCGCGCGGGGCGCTCCTTCAGCATGATGCTCATCCTGGGCGGCGTGGGGGTGGTGCTGTACATCCTGAGCATGCTCACCCAGGTGGTGGTGGAAGGCAAGCTCAGGGAGGTAATGGGGAGGAGGAGCTTGGAACGCAAGATACGCTCCCTCAGGGACCACTACATCATCTGCGGCTACGGGCGCATCGGCGCCCTGGTGGCCGACATGCTGCGCGAGCAGTCGGTGGAGATGGTGGTCATCGAAAGCGACGAGCAGGTCACCCGCCGGTTGGGCCAGGAGGGCATCCACTACGTGCTGGGCTCGGCCACCGAGGACGAGAGCCTCCTGGCCGCGGGCATCGAGCGCGCCAAGGGCCTGGTGGCCACGGTCAACTCCGACGCCGACAACGTCTACATCGTGCTCACCGCCAAGGGCATCCGCCCCGACCTGTTGGTCATCGCCCGGGCCACCGAGCCGGGCTCGGAGCGCAAGCTCAAACGGGCCGGGGCCGACAAGGTGGTCTCGCCCTACTTCATCGGCGCCCGGCGCATCGCCCAGACGGTGCTGCGCCCCTCGGTGGCCGACTTCGTGGACCTGACCTTCCACAGCACCGACGTGGCCCTGCTCATGGAAGAGGTGCAGGTGGACGCCGGCAGCGACCTGGTGGGCGTCAGCCTCAAGGACTCGGGCATCCGCCAGAAGCTGGACCTGATCGTGCTGGCCGTGAAAAAGCCCAACGACCACATGATCTTCAACCCGCCGGCCGGCACCGTCATCGAGAAGGATGACACTCTCATCGCCCTGGGCTCCCACGCTTCCATGCAGAAGCTGGGTCAGATGGTCAGCGGCGGGGGCGATTGAGCCGACTCAATTCGCTGCATATCCAGACTGTTCGGGCGGGGACAAACCCCGCCCCTGCATTAAGACAACGTGGTAAGCCGCCAGCGCCGGCCTGGGGTAGAGCGCCCCTCGGCCCGTATACGCCCGCCGTGGCTCGCGGCTACATCAGCCCCCTATACAGCCCGCCGTCAATCAGGTAGCTGGCGCCGGTGATGTAGCTGGCCCGCTCCGAGGCCAGAAACACCGCCAGGTCGGCCATCTCCTCGGGCCGGCCGATGCGCCCCAGGGGTATGCCGGCCACGGCTTGGGCCAGGGCCTCGTCGCGGCTGATGCCCTGGGCCTGGCTGCGGTGGGCCAATAGCTCCTCCACCCGCTCGGTGAGTATCCAGCCCTGGCAGATGTTGTTGACCGTGATGCCGGCCGGGGCCACCTCGTCGGCCAGGGTCTTGGCCCAGCCGATCACCGCCGCCCGGATGCTGTTGCTTAGAATCAGGGCGTTCAGGGGCTGCTTTACCGAGACGCTTGTCAGGTTGACGATGCGCCCCCAGCCCTGCCCGCGCATGGCCGGCAGGGCGCCGCGGGCCAGGGCCTGGGCCGAAAAGAGGATCAGCCCCACGGCCCTGAGCCAGTCATCCTCGCCGAAGTCCTCGAACCCGCCAGCCGGCGGCCCGCCGCAGTTGGTCACCAGGATGTCCAGCCGCCCCAGGTTATGGGCCGCCTCTTGGCAGAAGGCCTCGCCCTGGCCGGGCTGGCAGAGGTCCAGGCCGCGGGTCAGCACCTTGACCCCGTGGGCCTGTTTTATCTCGGCGGCCAGGGCCTCCAGGGCCGCCCCGTTGCGCGCGCACAGGGCCAGGTGACAGCCCTCGGCGGCCAGGCCCCAAGCCACGGCCCGGCCCAGGCCCTTGCTGGCCCCGGCCACGCAGGCCACGCGGTCCTTGATGCCCATGTCCATGAAAACCTCCCCCTAACGCGGTTCTTGGTCGAGGCCCTGGCGCAGGGCCTGCAAGCGCACCAGGCGGGCGTAGATGCCCCCCAGGGCCATGAGTTCCTCGTGGCTGCCCTGCTCGGCGACGCGCCCCTTGTGCAGCACCAGGATGCGCGCGGCGTGGCGCACCGTGGTCAGGCGGTGGGCCACCACCAAGGAGGTGCGGCCGGCCATGACCCGGGGCAGCGCCTGTTGTATCAAGCGCTCGGACTCGGGGTCCACCGAGGACGTGGCCTCGTCCAGGACCAGCACCCGGGGGCCACCGGCCAGGGCGCGGGCCAGGGCCAGCAGTTGGCGCTGGCCGGCGCTGAGCTTGCGGGCGCCCTCGCCCAGGCGGGTGGACAGGCCCTGCTCCAGGCCCTGCACGAAGCCCTGGGCGCCGCTGACCTCCAGGGCCTGGCGCAAGAGCTGGGGCGTCACCCAGGGCCGGCCCAGGGTGATGTTCTGTTCCACGGTGCCGGCCAAGAGGAACACCTCCTGGGCCACCAGGGCCACCCGCCGGGCCAGGGCGCTCTCGTCCAGGTCCCTGAGGTCCACCCCGTCCAAGAGCACCCTGCCCTGCTGGGGATCGTAAAAGCGCATCAGCAGGCTGACCAGGCTGGTCTTGCCGGCGCCGGTGGCCCCCACCACGGCCCAGGTCTGGCCGGGCGGGATGGTGAAATCCACCCCCTTGAGCACCGGCTGGCCCTCCTGGTAGCCAAAGGTGACGTTCTCGAAACGCACCTGGCCCAGCCCCGGACCCGGCTCCAGGACGGCAGCGGCTGGTGGGGCCAAGGCCTCGTCGTTGTCCAGCAGGTGGAAGATGCGCTCGGCCGAGGCCATGGCCGCCTGCAGGATGTTGTACTTCTCGGCCAGGTCGCGCACTGGGCGAAAGAACATCTGCATGTAGGTGAGGAAGGCCACCAGGGTGCCCAGGCTCAGGGTGTCTTGCACCACCTGGCCGCCGCCGTGCCACAGGATAAGTCCCACGGCCAGGCTGGAGAACAGCTCGGTCAGCGGCATGAAGACGCTCATGACCTTGATCTGGCGCATGCCTGCGCGGTAGTAGTCGTCGTTGAGGCGTTGGAATTCCTGCCGGCCCGGCTCCTCGGCGCGGAAGAGCTTGACCGCCAGCAGGCCGGAGAGGGTCTCGCTCAGGCGGGAGTTGATGCGCCCCAGATGGCCTTGCAGGTCGCGGAAGGCCTCGCGGGCCAGACGCGAGAAGAGCCAGGCCATCAGCGCGATGGCCGGGGTCAGCGCCAGGCAGACCAGGGCCAGGCGCTGGTTGAGCATCAACAGCACCACCACGATGCCGCCGATGAGGAACATGTCCTGGAACATGGCCACCAGGGTGGAGGTGTAGAGCTCGTTGAGGTTCTGCACGTCGTTGGTCAGGCGGGTGACCAGCTTGCCCACCGGGTTCTTGGAGAAAAAGCCCAGGGAGCGGCCCAGCAGGTGGCCGAAGAGGCCCTGGCGCAGGCTGAACATGATCTCCTGGCCGGTGCGCTCCAGGAGCATCTGCTGGCCAAAGCCCAGGGCAAAGGCCAGGGCCGCGGCCAGGGTGAACACCAGGGCCAGACGCACCAGCCCCCAGGCGTCAGCGCCACGCAGGGTCATGAGTTGTTCGTGGTCCAGGCGCGCCAGGTGGTCCCCACGTATCAACAGCCGGTCCCCGGAGCCTATGAACAGCTCGGGCCGGGCCGCGGCCACCTCCTGGGCCTGGGGTCCGGGCGGGGCCTGGTACCAGGCGTGCCCGGCCAGTGCCCCGGCCTGCCTCACCGCCTCGGAGAGCTTGGGGTCCAGGCCGCGCCAGGTCTCGGCGGGCAGCAGAAGCCTCTGGCCCTCCAGGGGCCAGGCCGCCGGCCCGGCCTGGGCGGTCAGCTTCTCCGCCAGCTCGCCGGGCAGGCGGGACAGGTCCACTTCCTGCACCTGGCGCACGATGTACAGGTCTATGCCCAGGCGGGTCAGGTAGGGCAGCAAGAGTTCCAGGCCGGTGCTTAAGAGAATCAGAAGCGCCGCCAGTGCGATGCGCCGCAGGTGGGGGCGCGAGAAGGCCAGCAGGCGCCCCAGCAGGCGCAGGTCATAGGGCCGCCCCAGGTGATCGCCCTCCATGTAGCCGTAGTCCATGGGCGGCATGGGCTTCAGGCCTCCAGCTCGGCCAGGATGGCCTGCTCGGCAAAGAGTTGCTGGTACACCCCGCCGGCGCGCATCAGGTCTTGGTGGCGGCCCTCTTCCACCACCCGGCCCTGGTCCAGCACGTAGATGCGCTGGGCAAAGGCCACGCTTTTAAGGCGGTGGCTCACCACCAGGGTGGTGCGCCCGGCGCGCAGGGCCGCCAGGTTGTGCAGGATGCGCTGCTCGGTCTCGGTGTCCACGGCGCTCAGGGGGTCGTCCAGCACCAGTACCGGCGGGTCCAGGATCAAGGCCCGGGCCAGGGCCAGGCGCTGGCGCTGGCCTCCGCTCAGGGTATGGGCGCGCTCGCCCAGCATGGTGTCCAGGCCCTGCTCCAGCGCGCGCACCTCGCCGGCCAGCTCGGCGGCGGTGAGCGCCGCCCACATCTCTTCCTCACTGGCCTGGGGCCGGCCCAGGAGCAGATTGGCCCGCACCGTGGCCGAGAACAGAAAGGCCTCCTGGGGCACCTGCACCACCAGGGAGCGCAGGTGGGCCTGGCTCAACTCCAGCACGTCCACCCCGGCCAGGAGCACGCTGCCGGCCGGCGGGTCATAGACGCGGCAGAGCAGGGCCAGGAGGGTGGACTTGGCCGAGCCCACCCGCCCCACCAGGGCCGTGGTCTGGCCGTCGGGCACCAAGAGGCTTACGTCTTGCAGGGCCGGCGCGGCCTGGCCGGGGTAGGCAAAGGTCAGCCCGCGCACCTCCAGGCCCAGGGGCGCGCCGGCCGCGATGAAGCGCGGCCGCGCGGGGTCCTGCACCTGGGGCCGGGCCGAGAGCACCTCCTCCACCCTGAGCAGGGAGGCCTTGGCCCGCTGCACCAGGCTAACCACCCAGCCCAGGGCCATCATGGGCCAGGTCAAGAGGCTAAGGTAGGCGGCGAAGGCCACGAAGTCGCCGGCGGTGATGCTCCCGCCCACCGTGAGCCAGCCGCCAGCCCCCAGCACCACGGCCAGGCTCAGGTTGGTGAAAAAGATCATCAGGGGGAAGAACAGGGCCAGGAGCTTGGCCAGGCCCATGTTCAGTTCCAGGTAGCCCCGGCCCGCCGTGGCCAAACGTGCCTCCTGGCCCTCACGCAGGGCATAGGCCTTGATGAGGCCGATGCCGCTCATCACCTCGCGCACCTGCTCGGTGATCTGGCCGAAGGCCTCCTGCACCTCCTGGTAGCGGCGGTGCAGGCGGCCCGACTGCACGCGGGTCAGGGCCACGATCAGGGGCATGGGCAGCACGGCCAGCAGGGTCAGGAGCGGGCTGATGTAGAGCATGAAGCCCAGGGCCGCCGTGCCCAGCACCAGGCCATCCATGGCCGCCACCAGACCGATGCCGGTGGCCATGCGGATGTTGTTCAGGTCGTTGGTGGAGCGGGCCATCAGCTCGCCCGGGGAGTGGTCCACCAGGTAGCCCAGGTGCATGTCCTGCAAGTGCTCGAAGAGCCGCTGGCGCAGGCCGCGTTCCACCTGGCGTGAAAAGCCCATCAGCAGGGGCCGCCACAACAGGCGCAAGCAGGCCATGCCCAGGGCCAGGCCCAGCACTCCGGCGGCCTGCCAGAGCAGGGAGATGGAGGTGGCCCGGGCTGAAGCCAGGTCGTCCACGGCGAACTTGATCAGGCGGGGCACGCAGAGTTGCAAGAAGTCCACGGCCACCAGGGCCGCAAGCCCCACGGCGATGGCCCAGCGGCGCTCCCAGGCCAGGTCCTTGAGAAGCCGCCAGCCGTTGGCCATGGGCCGTTACCCCCCGGCGCGGGTTAAGGTCATCTCGCGCGGGCCGCCACCTGGCAGGGACCGGGGATCATGAAGTCGTTGCTCTTCTCCAGGGACTGCTTGTCGCCGCCCAGGATGTTCAGCCAGGCCCGAAAGGCCCCGCCGTCGGGCACCTTGGGCAACTGGTCGCAGCGCACGTAGAGCTGGAAGTTCTGGCGGGTGGGGTCCTCCACGCGCACGTAGAGGGCCTTGGGCTCGCCGGCCGGGGTCATGTCGCCGCTCTTGGAGCGGACCTCGGGTTGCAGGTTGAGCTGCATCCACAAGGCCTTCTGGGACTTGAGGTCGCTCAGGTCGGCCAGCACGTGCACCGACAGCCCCGGCTTGCCCGCGCCCTCGCTGTCGTCGCTGACCCAGATGCGCTGGAAGCGCGGCTGACCTTTCTCGTCGTTGTTGCCCCAGGCCGGAGCGCTGTCGCCCTCCTTGGAGGGGATCGAGACATGGTCCCGGCCGCCCTCCGAGCGGCTGGCCAGGCCCTGGCCGTACTGGCAGGGCCGGGGCACCTCCACCTCGGGGCTCTTCTCCACCGGCTTCTGGCCGGCCCCCAGGATGGTCAGGGAGGCCTTGAGCTGGCCGTCCGGCGGCACCGGCGGCAACTGGTCGCAGCGCACGAAGAGCACGTGGCGGTTCTTGGTGCCGTCTTCTATACGCTGGTACAGGGACTTGACCGCCCCGGCCCCCTTGCCCACGGGCTGGAGGTCCAGGCGCAGCCACAGGCCCTGCTCGGGCACCAGGTCGGTGACCTCGGCGCGCACGTACACCGCCAGGCCCCGCGCGCCGCCCAGTTCGTGGTTGTCCTCCACGTACACCGAGGTGAAGCGGGGCTCGTTGGGCTGGCGGTTGCGCACCATGGCCGCCGTGGGGGCCGGAGGCGCCGAGGCGTTGAGGTAGGGCTTGACCGCCGCCAGGAGCTTCTCCTCGCTGGCCAGGCCCTCGAAGCGGTCCACCACCCGGCCCTGGGGGTCAATCACCAGGGTGGTGGGCAGTACCTTGACCTGCCCCAGCTTGATGGCCAGGTCCTTGTCGCCCATGACCACGGGGAATTCCACGTTGTTGCGCACCGCGAAGGGCTTGACCACCGACAGGCCGCCGGTGTCCAGGGAGAAGCCCACCACGCTCACGCCCTTGCCCGCGTATTCCTGCTGGAGCTTGTTCAGCTTGGGTATGCCGTCCTTGCAGGGGCGGCACCAGGTGGCGAAGAAATCCAGGAGCACCACCCGGCCCTTGAAGTCCGACAGGCTCAGCTTGCCCCCGTAGATGCTGGGCAGGTTGAAGTCCACCGCCTGATTGCCCTGGGCCAGGGCCACCGGAGAGTTGAGCAGCAATATCATGCATATGGACAGAAGGAACAGGAGGGCGGCACGTTTGCGGATCATGGGCGACTCCCGGTTAGAACGTCAACACATAATACCATTTAACCGGCCCGGGGCAAGTTGACACCCGGGTGGGGGGCCGGTATGCTAACTCACGCTGAATAACCTGGCACTTCTGGGTTTTTCCGGGGATGCCCCACGGGTGTCGGCGTGAATCCCCATAGACCAGTGCCCCCTCGCCGGCCATGACCATGAGCGGCGCCCAGCAGCGCCGAGGGCCGTGCCGGCGGCCCCCAAGCTCGCCTCCAGGCCGAGGACCAAGGCCCCATGACCGACCCCACGGGACATCTAGTCGAATATATAGATAAAAATCGCATCGTCCTGGGCTTGGTCAACTCCAACAAAAAGGGCCGCCTGGGGCTGTGGACCGCCCAGGACCGCCAGGAGGCCCTCCCCCAGGGGCGCATCCTGCTCATGACCCCGGCCGCCGTCTCGCCGGACCGCCCCCGCGCCAGCCAGGTGGAGTACATGCGCAAGGTGGAGGCCCGCCGCGAGGAGCTGGCCGCTGGCGTGGACGTGGCCGAGCTGTGGGAGCTGGTGCACGAGGAGCAGGAACCCCTGCCCCTTAAGGACCTGGCTCAGCTCTGTTTAGGCCAGGAGGCGGGCAGCGACCACCTCTCTGCCACCCTGCGGGCCTTGTTCAACGAAAGGCTTCACTTCCGTCTGGTTGACGGAGCCTTCCTGCCCCTGACCGCCGAGCAGTTGCGGCAAAAGCTGGAACAGGCCCAGCGCGAGGCCAGCCAGCAGGCCCTTTTGGACCAGGCCGTGGGCTTCCTAAAGTCCCTGCCGGCCTCCGGCCCGCCCAGCGGCGAGCCACCAGCGGGGCTCTATGATCTGCTGATCGAACTGGTGGTCTGGGAGGACGAGGCGCCCCGCGCCAAGAAGGCAAAGGAGATCGCGGCCCTGGCCAACCTGGGCGGCAAGCGGCAGGTCTTCGACCTCCTGGTGCGCCTGGGGGTCTTCTCGCCCCATGAGAACCTGGAGCTCAGGCGCGAGGGCATCCCCCAGGCCTTTGGGGCTGAGTTGGAAATCCAGGCCAGCCAGTTGGCCCCCTTCGCCGGCCTGGACGGCGGCCGCGAGGACCTAACCGAGCTGTATACCTTCACCATTGACGGCCAGTACACCACCGACTTTGACGACGCTTTAAGCTTCGAGCCCCACCCCGAGGGCGGCGGCACCCTGGGCGTGCACATCACCGACGCAGCGGCGGTGCTGCCCCTGGGTAGCCCCCTGGACCTGGAGGCTTTGGGCCGGGGCAGCTCCATCTACCTGCCCGACGCCCGCATACCCATGCTGCCGCCCAGGCTGAGCGAGGACGCCCTAAGCCTGCGCGAGGGCGAGCATCGCCCGGCCATCAGCTTCCTGGCCCGCCTGGACGGCCAGGGCCAAATCCTGGATTACCGCCTGTGCCGCAGCCGGCTCAAGGTGCACAAGCGCCTGACCTACGACGAGGCCGACCAGCTCATAACCTTTGAGCCCTGCCTCAAGGGCCTGTACGAGACCTGCCTGGCCTCGCGCCAGCGCCGGGGCCAGGCCGGGGCCTACTTCCTGCCCTTGCCCGAGGTTATCATGGGCGTGGACGAGGAGGGCCAGGTGTGGGTGCGCCGCCTGGACCGCGACGGCCCCTCCCGGGAGATGGTGGCCGAGACGGCCATCCTGGCCAACACCCTCTGCGGCCAGTACCTGGCCCAGCAGGGGGTGCCGGCCCTGTACCGCATCCAGGCCCCGCCCCGCGAGCCCTTTGAGGAGGGCGACCCCAGCGACCTGTTCCTGCACTTTCGGCAGCGCCGGCTCTTGAACCGAGTGGACATCTCCACCAAGCCCGGCCGCCACTCCAGCCTGGGGGTGGAGAACTACACCCACGCCACCAGCCCCATCCGGCGCTACCTGGATTTGGTGATGCAGCGCCAGGTGGGCGCCGTGCTGGACGGCCAGGCCCCGCCCTTCGGCGAGGCCGGGCTGAAGGACTACGCCATGCGCGTGGAGCCGGTGGTGCGCAAGGGCATGAAGATACGCCAGGCCCGCCAGCGCTACTGGCTCATCCGCTGGCTGCGGGCCAGGGGGGACGAGCCCCTGGAGGCCCTGGTCATGGAGCACCAGCTCAAGCGCTGGCAACTGCTCATCACCGACATCATGCTCCTGACCACCATCCCCGTGGAAGCCGGCCAGAAGCTGGAGCCCGGCCAGAAGGTGATGATAAAGGTGGTCAAGGCCGACGCCTTTTACGACGTGCTGCGGGTGGCGCTGGTGTGAGGAAATACACGGGCGGGGGTAAACCCCGCCCCTGAGCAATCCATAGCACTGTGAGTCATTGCGAGGAGCCCGCAGGGCGACGAAGCAACCTCTTGGCTTAACCAAAACAAGAGATTGCTTCGCTGCGCTCGCGATGACAGATGAAGGACACAACCTGACAAGCAGTTCAAAAGCCCACTTTCGGTCAGGCTGGGCCGCATAGCTGGCCGACCGCCTGCCGCCAGCCCACCGCCCGCGCCGCCCACGTCCACCCCTCCGCCAATGCCCGCGTCTCCTCGCCCCGCGCCAGGGCCGGCTCCGCCACCAATGGCCTTAGCGCCGCCGCCAGGCCGCCGGGCTCGTACAGATAGCGCGCCGGGTACAGCGTGGGATAGACCAGCGCGGCAGGCAACAGCGGCCGGCAGCCGGCCCACACCGCCTCGGCCACGCTGAGGCCCTGGTACTCCTGCCGGGCGGTGCTCACCACCACATCGGCCCAGAACAGCCAGCGCCAGTACTCGCGGCGCTCCGCCACCAGGCCCCACTGGCGCAGGCGCGCGCCCAACTCCTGCCGCGCCAGGGCGAACACCTTGGGTGGCCGGCCCGAGGCCGGCCCCAGCACCGCCACCTCAAAGGCCAGACCTTCGGCGGCCAAGGCCTTCAGGGCCGCGAAAAAGGCCTCGGGGTCCTTGTCTTGGGACCAGCGGTGGTTCCACAGCAGGCGCAGGAGGCCGCCGCGTGGTTCCCGCTCCAGCCCGGCGGCTGGCCCGGTCTCCAGGGGCACCGGCAGCACCAGGGCCTTGCGCCCTATCTCCTCCACCAGCCCGGCGGGTACCGCGTCGGGCAGGCGGGATAGCAGGCCGCGGGCGGCGCTCAAGAACTCATCCCGGTGATAGGCCGAATTGAAGGCCACCACCTGGGCGGCCTGGGCGCTGCTCAGGTTGCTGAAGGCCAGGAACAGATCGCGCTCTTGTTGCTCCTCGCCGGCCTGGCCGGGCGCGGGGTAGCAAAGCTGGTTCTCGTGGAAATAGACCAGGCACGGCGTGGCCGCCAGGGCCGGGCACAGGCCCTTTAGCTCGGCCAGGTTCAGCATGGAGGAGCAGATGAGCCCGTCCCAGCCCTCGCGCAGGAGGCCGGCGGCCTCGCTGGCCAGGAACGAGGCCGCCCCGCGCAGGCGCCAGCGGAAATGCCGCCCCGGCAGGGTCAACACCGTCCAGCGCGCCGGCACATGGGTCAGCAGGCCCTCCAGCAGGGCGCGGTGGGAGGCGTTGGCATAGGGCTCGATAAACAACAGACGCGGACCGGAGTCGCCGGCCCGCGTCAGGGTAAGGCCGGAGTTGGTCAAGGGTCTAGCGAATGATGCTCTTGGCCGGGTGGAAGCCGCCGGGCACCGACTTGCAGGGGGCCACCAGGACCCTTTTGCCCAGCACCGTGCCTGGGTTGGTGACGCTGTTGCACCCGGTCTCGGCTCCGTCGCCCATGATGGCCCCGAACTTGCGCCGCTCGATGGTGTGAGTGGCCTCGCCCACCTTGATGTGGAAGGGCCGGTCAATGATCTTGAGGTTGGCCAACTTGGTGCCGGCCCCCAGGTTCACCTCCCGCCCCAGGATGGAGTCGCCCAGGTAGGCGAAGTGCCCGGCCTTGGCCCCGTCCAGCATCACCGAGTTCTTGATCTCGGTGGTGTGCCCCACCACGCATCCTTTGCCCACCAGGCAGCCGCCGCGCAGATAGGCCCCCTGGCGCACCTCCGTGCCCGGGCCGATGAAGGTGGGCCCCTTGAACAAGGTGCCCGGCTCCACCACCGCCCCCGGCGCTATGTGCACCTGGTCGTCCATGAAGACCGCGCCGGCGTGGATCACCGCCGCGTCGCTCACCTCCTGGCCATTAAGGCGCACGCGCATCTTGCCCTTGGTGGGGTCGCCGCCCAGCAAGGTGAAGCCGGCGTCATGGACCCGGCCCCGATGCAGCACCACGGTCTGGGCCAACAGGTCGCCGCCCCGCTGGCGCAGTAGGGGCGCCGTGGCCCCGGCCATGGCCACCGCCTGGCGGGTGTATTCGGTGATGCGTTCCAGGGCCTGCCAGACATAATCCAGCCCCTCGAAGAGCGAGGCGTGGGTCAGGCCCTCCATCTCGAAGAGGTCCTTGGGCGCTACCATGTCCAAATCCTTTGCCTGTGGCCGCCCGCGCCAGCGCCGCCCATGTCCGGGGGCGCCCGGGTACGGCTGTACCCTACCAGTATAGCCTGACCGGCAGGCCCTGGCCGCTCAAGTACTGTTTGATCTGGGCCACGGTGTAGTGGCCGTAGTGGGTCATGGAGGCGATCAAGGCCGCGTCGGCCTGGCCGACCGTGAGCACGTCCACCAGGTGCTGGGGCACCCCCGCCCCGCCCGAGGCGATCACCGGGATGCTCACCGCCTGGCTTATCATGCGGGTCAGGGTCAGTTCGTAGCCGGTCTGGGTGCCGTCGGCGTCAATGCTGTTCAAGCATATCTCGCCGGCCCCGCGCTCCTGGGCCTCCCTGGCCCAGGCCAGGGCGTCCAGGCCCATGCGCTTGCGCCCGCCGTGGATGACCATCTCGTAGCCCGATGGCGTGGCCGGGGTCACTCCCACCTTGAGCACGTCCATGCCCAGCACCACGCACTGGGAGCCGAATTGCTTGGCGCCCTCGCTGATGATCTGCGGGTCCTGCACGGCAGAGGAGTTGACGCTGACCTTCTCGGCGCCGGCGGCCAACACGGCGTACATGTCGCCGACCGTGCGCAGGCCACCGCCCACCGAGAAGGGCATGAAGATGGTGGCCGCCACCCGGCGTACCACCTCGATCATGATGCCCCGGGCGTCGCTGCTGGCGGTGATGTCGTAGAAAACCAGCTCGTCGGCGCCCTGCTCGTAGTAGAAGGCCGCCATCTCCACCGGGTCGCCGATGTCAATGTTGCCCTTGAACTTGATGCCCTTGGTCAGCTTGCCGTCGCGCACGTCCAGGCAGGGGATGATCCGCTTGCTAAGCATCGGCCCCCTCCTTGCCGTCCCAGGCGATGAAGTTCCGCAGGATGCTTAAGCCCGGCCGCCCCGACTTCTCGGGGTGGAACTGCACGGCCACCAGATTGCCGCGCGCCACCGCCGAGGCGAACTCGTAGCCATACTCGGTCACGCCCAGCACGTCGGCCTGGCGAGCCGGGGCCGGGTGAAAGGAGTGCACGAAGTAGAACTCCGCCTCCTGGGGCAGCCCGGCGAAGACCGGGTGCTTTTTGAGCCAGCGCACCTTGTTCCAGCCCATGTGCGGCACCTTCAAGGCCGCGCCGCCGGTGTCCCGGTGCTCCAGGGGGAAGCGCACGGTCTGGCCGGGCAGGATGCCCAGGCAAGAGGCCAGGTCCTCCTGGCTGCTCTCGAAGATGACCTGGGTGCCCAGGCAGATGCCCAGGACCGGCCTGCCGCTGGCCACGGCGTCCTTGAGCGCCTCATCCAGGCCTAGGCGCCTGAGCGAGCCCATGGCCGCGCCGGCGGCGCCCACGCCCGGGAAGATCACGCGCTCGGCTTGGGCGATCTCGCCCAGGTCCTGGGTGATGACCGAGGCCGCGCCCAGGTGCGTGAGCGCCCGCTGCACGCTGGTCAGGTTGCCGGCCTCGTAGTTGATGATGGCGATCACGATTGGTTCTTCTCGTTATGCTAGTTGTTAGGTTGTCTGCTGCTGGGTGGCCAACCATTCTTCATTTTTGGCAGCCCTAAAGAAAAACTTCACGAGTAAAATATAATGAACCAACCCAAACACCAAACCAACAACCTCCAAATATATAACGACAGAAAGCACTCCATACAAAATACAGGTCCAGGCCAAAGGTTTTTTTAATTTAAACATATTTCCCGGAACTAAAAGTAGCCATATCCCTCCCAACAGTGCTACAACACAAGAGATAATTACCGTATACGGCGCTGGAGATTCCAGGCCAGAACCATCAAGAATATGCCTGACGTATAGCAAGGTAGAAATAAAAGCCAATAGGCAAGCCAACAGCAATAGTATATCGTATTTACTATATCTTAGACGCAACTTATAATAATTTCTAATTACATATAATTGGAATAGCATCATGAGGTATTCAAGAATTGAAGCAGATATTATAAACACCATCAAAGGTAATCGCCCATAATCATCACGAAACCATTCCGCCATATCACGATGCACTAATTCGTTCACTTTGAAATAAATTAACCCACTCAGAACAAGGAAAGCTAGTATTATGGTACCTAGCGCTGACCACCCAGCCAGCCGCAACATGCGCGCGCTTAACATCATCCCCCCCAATCCCCTTTCCCCAACTATATTCCGGCTGCCCGCCGGCCCCACCAGCGGGCAGCCGTGCTAAGCGCTAGTACTGGTAGAAGCCCCGCCCCGTCTTGCGCCCCAGCCAGCCCTGGTCCACGTATTTCTTGAGCAGGGGGCAGGGGCGGTACTTGCTGTCGCCCAGGCCGTCGTGCAGCACATTCAGGATAGCCAGGCAGGTGTCCAGGCCGATGAGGTCGGCCAGGGCCAACGGCCCCATGGGGTGGTTCATGCCCAGCTTCATCACCTGGTCCACGTCGGCGGGCAGGCCCACGCCCTCCATCACGCAGTAGATGGCCTCGTTTATCATGGGCAAGAGCACCCGGTTGGCGATAAAGCCCGGGTAGTCGTTGGCCGGCACGGGGGTCTTGCCCATCTTCCGGGACAGATCCACGGTAAGGTCGAAGCAGGCGTCGCTGGTGGCCAGGCCCCGGATCACCTCCACGAGCTGCATCAGGGGCACGGGGTTCATGAAGTGCATGCCGATGATAAGCTCGGGGCGGCTGGTGGCCCCGGCGATCTTGGTGATGCTGATGCTGCTGGTGTTGCTCGATAGCACCACGCCGGGCCGGCAGATGGCGTCCAGCTTGCGGAAGATGTCCAGCTTGAGGGCCACGTTCTCGGTGGCGGCCTCCACCACGAAGTCAGCCGCAGCCATGTCGTCCAGACTGACGCTGGGCTTGATACGCGCCAATATCTCGCTGGCCTGGGCCTGGCTGAGCTTCTCCTTCTTGACCAGGCGGCCCAGGCTGGTCTCGATGGTCGAGAGCCCGCGCCGCACGAACTCGTCCTTGATGTCGTTCATGATGACGTTATAGCCGGCGGCGGCCGCCACCTGGGCGATGCCGTTGCCCATCTGCCCCGCGCCCACCACGCCTATTGTCCGTACTTCCATGTTCGTCTCCCTCGCGGTTGCTGGCTTAGTTTGCCTGTTGCCTCATGGCCTGCAAATACTGGCGGGCCGCCTCGAGATTGGGGTTGATGTCCAGGGCCCTCTTGACGGCCCCCAGTGCCTGCTTGAGCTGACCGCCCTCGTAGAGGGCGCGGCCCAGGTTGAACCACAGGTTCTCGTCGCCGGGGGCCAGGGTCAGGGCGCGGTGATAGTGGCGCACCGCCTCGGCATGCAGGCCCATCTTGCGCAGGCTCATGCCGAACTCGTTGAAGATGTGCTTGTTCTCGGGCTCCAGCACGGCCTCGATGGTGCCAAGTTTGCGAAAGATGTTGGCGGCCTTTTCGGGCTGGCCGGTGGCCAGGTAGGTCTTGCCCAGGCCGAAGTTGGCGCGCACGTTCTGCTCGTCCAGCTTGATGGCGTTGCTGAACTCGAACTCGGCCGAGAGATACTCCTTGGCTTCCAGGTGGCGCTCGGCCCGGGCCGCCACGCGGTCGGCCTGCTGCTGGCGCAGGGAAACCTTGCGCGGCGAGAACTCGGGGGCGTACTCAAAGCGTTTTATAAACTCATCAAAGGGCACCCACTCCACAAAGCCGGTGGGCGAGTCGTGCATGTCCAACAGCTCCACGCGCACGGTGCCCTGGTTCACCTCGCTGGCCAGCCAGTAGTTCTCCATGGTGGCGTTCTTGGAGGTGTCACCGGTGCCCACCTTGCCCTTGATGCGCTCCACGTAGTAGCCAAGGGGTATTTCCGGGGTCTGGGCCATGGTCGTTTCCTCACAGGGATCGAGGGACAAGCCCGCTGGGCCGGTTAGTCGAACTCTCCGGCGGCGAAGGCGGCGAAATAGCGGAACATGGCCACCAGGCCCAGGCCCACGGCCAGCCAGATGGTGTAGGTGCCCAAGATGAACATCCAGGGCTGGCCAAAGGCGTGGCCCATGACTATGAACCCCATGGACCAGGCCAGCACCGCCGTCTTGTACTTGCCCCAGGTGTTGGCCTTGACCTTGGGGGCGGGACTGAGCGGCCGCCCCTGGCGCCAGCGCCGCCAAAACACCAGCAAGGGGATGGCCAGGGCGTGCAGGTCCATGGACGCGGCCAGGGCCAACAGCCGCCAATCGGCCATGCCCCGCCACCACAGCACCACCATCAGCACGGCCGCGAAGAGCTTGTCGGCCAGGGGGTCCAGCATGGCCCCCAGCTCGGTGACCTGGCCGCGCACCCTGGCCACGGCGCCGTCCAGGTTGTCGCTCAGGCCCGAGAGCAGGCCCACGGCCACTATCCAGCCCAGATGCGCTTGGCTCAAGCCCAGGAAGAGGATGGCCACCGTGCCGGCCATGCGCAAGATGGTCAGGTGGTTGGGGGTGATCCAGGCGGGCACCAGGCCCACGATCCACACCGCCAGCCCCCCGGGCCCGGCCGGGCCTCCGCCAGCCGGGCCGGAAGCGGCCACGGCCTCGGCCCCCAAAGCAGCTCCCTTTTGTGGTGCCCCCTGGTGGTTCAAGGGCCAAGCCTCCTTTGATTTAAGCAGGTTACCTCCGCGTTAGGCATGATATCCCAAGCTGGGCCACCCGGCAAGCTTTAAAGGCCGGCACGGCTTGCTACCAAGTTGTGACTAGGCTGCCGGTATGGCCCCGGCCTGGTATCAGGCCCTCGCGCCGGCCGAACGGGCCAGGCGGTGCAGGTGCAGGCTCACCACCGCCAGGGCCGCCGGCGTCACCCCGCTGATGCGCCCGGCCTGGCCCAGATTGGCCGGCCTGATGCGCGTTAGCTTCTCCTGTACCTCTCGGCTCAGGCCGGGCAGGCCAGCGTATTCCATGTCCGGCGGGATGGCCACGGCCTCCTGGGCGCGGAAGCGCTCCACCTGCTGGCGCTCGCGCTCCTCATAGCCGGCGTAGCGGGCGCGAATCTCTAGCTGCTCGGCCACCGGGGCCGGCAGGCCGGCCAGGGCTTCCAGGGCCGGGTCCAGGGTCGCCACCTGACCTAGCCCCAGCTCGGGCCGGCGCAAAAGCTCAGACGCCGCCAGGGGCCGCTTGAGCGGCGCGCTGCCCAGTCCGGCCAGGCGTTCATTGCTGGCCGCCGTGGGGCGCACTTGCACCGCCTCCAGACGCCCCCAAGCCTCCTCGATGGCCTGGCGCTTGGCGGTGAAGACGGCCCAGCGGGCGTCGTCCACCAGGCCCAGCTCGCGGCCCAGGGGGGTGAGCCGCAGGTCGGCGTTGTCCTCGCGCAGGCTCAGGCGGTACTCGGCCCGGGAGGTGAACATGCGGTAGGGCTCCCTGGTGCCCCGGGTGACCAGGTCGTCCACCAGCACCCCCAGGTAGGCCTGGGAGCGGTCCAGGATGAACGGCCCCTGGCCAATGGCCTGGCGGGCGGCGTTGATGCCAGCCAACAGCCCCTGGGCGGCGGCCTCCTCGTAGCCCGACGTGCCGTTGATCTGCCCGGCCAGGAACAGCCCGCCCAGATGCTTGGATTGCAGGTCCGGGGTCAGGTCGCGGGGGTCGGACATATCGTACTCGATGGCATAGCCCGGCCGCACGATGTGGGCACGGGAGCAGCCCGGCAGGCTTCTGACCATGGCCATCTGCACGAAAAGCGGCAGGCTGGTGGAGATGCCGTTGGGGTAGATCAGGTTGCTCTTGAGCCCCTGGGGCTCCAGGAAGATTTGGTGGCTCTCGCGCTGGGCGAAGCGCACCACCTTGTCCTCGATGGAGGGGCAGTAGCGGGCGCCCACGCCGGTTATCACCCCGGCGTAGAGGGGCGAGTGCCCCAGGTTCTCGCGGATGACCCGGTGGGTGGCCTCGGTGGTGCGGGTGACCCAGCAGCCCACCTGACTCAGCGGCGGCGGCCCCTGGCTCAAGAAGCTGAACAGGCGCGGATGCTCATCGCCGGCCTGAAGAGGCAACCCCTCCAGGTCCAGGCTGCGGCGGTCCAGGCGCGGGGTGGTGCCGGTCTTGAGCCGGGCCAGGTTGAAGCCCAGCTCGCGCAGTTGATCACAGAGCGCGTTGCTGGGCGGGTCGCCCAGACGGCCGGCTGGCCGCTGCTCCAGGCCCACGTGGATCACCCCCCGCAGAAAGGTGCCGGTGGTGAGCACCACCGATGCGGCGGAGATCTCCTGCCCCAGGGTGGTGACGATGCCTTCCACCCGGCCCTGGCTGGTCAACAGGCCCCGCGCCTCGGCCTCCAACAGCCACAGACCCGGCTGCTCCTGGCAGACCTGGCGCAGGCGGCGGGGGTAAAGGTCCATGTCCACCTGGGCGCGGCTGGACCAGACCGCCGGCCCCTTGCCCTGGTTGAGCAGGCGAAACTGAATACCGCAGGCGTCGGTGTTCAGGGCCATCTCGCCGCCCAGGGCGTCCAGCTCGCGCACCAGGTGGCCCTTGGCCAGGCCGCCCACGGCGGGGTTGCAGGACAGTGCCCCCAGGTGCTCCAGGTTGAGGGTGACCAACAGGGTGCGACGGCCCAGGCGGGCGGCGGCCAGGGCCGCCTCGCAGCCGGCGTGGCCTGCCCCCACCACGATCACCTCGAAGTTTTCGCCTTGGTCAATCACTAAGCCCCTCGCCCAGCCTGATTACCCGTGGCCCGCTTCCCGCTGGGGCCAGCCGGGGCAAGGCTATCACGGCCCAGGCGCCCCGGCAAGGTGCGGGGCTGACGCCTCACGGGCCGCCCGGGGCCGGCGCGGCCGCCGGCGTGCCGTTCAAGTATTTGAGCTTGAGCCACAGATGGCCAAGGTACTCGTAGAAGGCTATCTCGGCGCCGTGCAGGCTGCCGGTGGAGGGCAACAGGGTGTCGAAGTCCAGGCGGAAGCCCCGGGTGCGGAAGTCAGCCGGCGCCGGCAAGGGGTTGAGGCCGTGGGCCTTGAAGAAGGCCAGGGAGCGGCGCATGTGATAGGCCGAGGTGACCAGGGCGAAGGGGCGCTTTTGCAGCAGCCCGGCCAGCAGGCGGGCCTGGTCCTCGGTGTCCCAGGACTGGTCTTCCAGCAACAGGGAGGATGCGGGCAGCCCCAGTTCCAGGGCCAGGCCGCGCATGGCCTGCCCCACGGTGACACCCTCTCGGTGGCCTCCCCCGGAAATCACCAGCTTGGCGCCGGGCAGGGCCTTGAACAGGCGCAGGCCCTCCATCAGGCGCAGCATGCTGGCCCCGTGCAGACGGTCGGCCACCGTCAACTGGCCCTGGCCCACGCCGCCGCCCAGCACCACGATGTGCTCCACCCCGGCGGCGGCCAGGCGCGCCGGGTCGGCGTAATCGCCGGCGGCTTCCTCCAGGGGGGCCAGCAGCAGATAGGTCAGGGCCGGCACCGACAATAGCAACAGCGTTAGCCAGGCCGCCCACAACAGCCCCAGACCCCAGCGCGCGCGGCGGCGCCAACCCAGCAAGAGCAGCCCGGCCAGCCCCAGGCCCAGGATCAGCTCCACGGGGAACAGCAGGCGCGACACCACTTTTTTTAGCAAGAAACCCAGGATATCCAATTTGGCGCTTCTTTCCCGGCGGTCGCGGTCCGCCCCGGGTCAACTATCGCTTGGCGGCCCCTCGGCCTGGGGTATCATAATAAATATTACCCGACAAGCCAATGTCACCCACAAGGGGAGGTCGCCATGCCGGTTAAGGTGCAGGTTATCTTCTACAGCATGTATGGTCATATCCACAAAATGGCCCAGGCGGTGGCCGAGGGCGCGGCCCAGGTTGCCGGGGCCGAGGTGGAGCTGTTGCAGGTGCCGGAGCTGCTCTCCGCCGAGGTTTTGGGGAAGATGGGGGCCGTGGAGAGCCGCCAGGCCTTTGCCAGCCTCCCGCTGGCCTCGGTGGAGCACATGCCCCAGGCCGACGCCCTGATCTTCGGCACGCCCACCCGCTTTGGCATGATGTGCGCCCAGATGCGCAGCTTCCTGGACCGTACCGGCGGGCTGTGGGCCCAGGGCGCCCTGATCGGCAAGGTGGGCAGCGTCTTCACCTCCAGCAACACCCAGCACGGCGGCCAGGAGTCCACCATCCTAAGCTTTCACACCACCCTGTTGCACCACGGCATGATCCTGGTGGGCGTGCCCTACAGCCAGCCCCAGTTGTCGGTGGTGGGCGATATGGCCGGCGGCAGCCCCTATGGCGCCACCACCCTGGCGGCGCCCGACGGCGCCCGCCAGCCCAGCCCCGGCGAGCTGGACCTGGCCCGCTACCAGGGGCAAAGGGTGGCCAGGATCGCCGCGGCACTCAAGGCCGGCGGCGGCGGGGCCTGAGCAAGGCATATCGTTTTTTGATTTTCGTGGGGGGAGGCCGCTGCACGGTGAAACACCAATATAGCAGTAAAAACAGGCGGTAACTTGTGAAACACACGCGTGGCAGCCCAGCGGCTGATGCGGGCCATGGACGGCCCGCATACCAAGTTGCGATCAAACTATTCGTTTGATCGCAACTTGGTATTATCCCCTCCCGTCTTTTTGGGGCACGCCGGCAATCGCCAAAAGAAGAGGGCCGGAGCCTTGCGGCCCCGGCCCTCCCTGGGGTGATTCAGGCGGTCAGGCGACTAGAACACGAAGCGGAACTGCAGGCCCAGCAACCACTCGTTGCCGGAGTCCTTGTTGTCCACGATGTTGTCGCCGTAGTTGAAGTAAGAGAACTCGGGGTGAACCGAGAAGTTCTTGGTGACGGTGTAGGGCAGGGCCACGAAGTAGGCCGTGCGGGTGTAGTCGTCGTTCTTGTAGCCAGCGCCACCATGAGCAGCGGACTTCTTCCACGCGTCGTTGGTCAGCTTCTCCATACCGAAGCCAGCGGTGACCTCCCACACGGGCAGGATCTTGTACTCGAGGGCGACGAAACCACCCACCATCTTGGTGTCCTCGATCTTGCCGTTGCTGCCGATGTAAGGAGAGTTGCGGGGCAGGGTGCGCAGACCGCTGTCAACACCGTTCCACTCGATCTCGCTGTTGACACCGTAGTGGATCTCGGCCTTGGCGGTGAAGGGGCCAGCCGCGAACTTCACGGGCAGCAGGGCCATCCAGGAATTGATGGTGTTGTCGGCGCCACTGGCGACGCCCTCAACCTTCAACTGGGAGAAGCCGAAAGCCGGCATGGCCAGGAAGCCACCGGCCTTGATCTTGGTGGCCAGGTCAAAACGGGGGAAGTTGGCGTAGGCATCGGTGCCGGTGGCCAGGGTCGGGACCTTCTCGGCGCCAGGCTGCACCACGGCCAGCGAGAAGCCGAACATGCCGGCTTCCCACTCAAAGCGGGCCTGGGGATGACGGCCGCTGTAGGTGTAGCCCCAGTTGGAGAGCAGCAGCTTGGCGGACTGGCTCAGGCCCAGGTACTGCTTGGGCGCGAAGGCCAGGGAGCCCAGCCAACCGTCGTCCTGGCCGGCCAGCAGCTTGCAATTGCCGACCTTCCACCAGCCGTAGGCGTAACGCAGGCTGACGCCCTCGGAGTTGTTGATCTTGGAGGACAGGCCCAGCTCGACGAAACCACCGGTGGTCTTGTCCACGCTGGTGAACTTGGCGTTGAGATAGGAGTGGGCGGCCAGGTTCACGAAGGCCGTGGTCACGTCCTCTTTCTTGTTGCTGGTCAGTTCCTTGCTCATTCTGTTGTAGCCGACGTCGGTCAGCATGCGGCCGCCAACCACGAAGCTGGGGCCGGGCTCATCGGCGGCGAAGGCCGGGGCGGTGAAGACCACCAGGGCGGCCAGCGCCATCATGATCGCGAAAAACTTCTTCATTCCCTTTGCTCCTTTTCAGATTTCGCCCGGCCATGCTCGGCTTACGACAACCAGCTTTCCCCGCCGGCCTGGCCAGGCCATGTATTGGGCCGCACCCTATGGGGGGCTCACCCCAGACCCTTCAAGGGTCCGGCCCTGCCTTCAGCGCCCCGGGGGGCGCCTATTGCCTTGCTTCAGCCCCGGTCCCCCCGCCCTTGGCGCAGGCGCGGGGGCATGGCGGCTAGGCGCCGCCCGCTCCCGGTAGCTGAATTGTAACCTAGTTCAACACAGCCGGGCTGGCAAGTCAAGGATGTTTTTGCATCCAACGGCCCTGACTTGCATGTTTTTCCCGCCTTGACGGGCACCGCCCTCCGCCTTAGTGAGTGTAGGGTACGCCAACGTCGGCCCCTCGCCCCTGGCGTGCCCCGCCGCCCCTGCCGGCCCCCTGGCTATTTCACCAGGGGCAGGGTGGCCTTGAATTCCTCGGTGCCGGCCTGGCGCAGAAGCTCGTACATGGCCATCTCGGTGGAGGTTATCACCGCGCCGCATGAGCGCATGCGCTCCACGGCGATGACCCAATTGTGCAGTGAGCGTGAGGAGATGGCGTCGCTGACCACCTGCACCTCGTAGTCCTTGAGCCCGCCCAGGGCGGTCTGGGCCACGCAGATGTGGGCCTCCACCCCGCACAAAAGCAGGGTGCGCCGCTTCAGGTCCTTGAGGCGGGCGCGGAACTCCTGGCTGGCGAAGCAATCAAAGGTGATCTTGCCCACGGGCTGGGCGCCCGGGGCCTCGGCCAGGATGCCCGGCAGGGTGGTGCCCAGTTTCTCCTGCTCGGTGAAAATGACGGGCAGGCCGATGATCCCCGCGAATTGCACCAGCTTGAGCACGTTCTCGGCCACCTTGTCCCTTTCGGACATGACCCGCATCAGCTTTTCCTGGACGTCAATCACCACCAGGACGCAGTCCTCGCGGCTCAGCAGGGCCGATTTGTGCGACATGGCGCGTTCCTCCTTTCGGGCATGTGGGGGGACCGGGGTTAAGGGCCTAGGGCAGGTCATACCCCGTGGGGGGCCGGTAAATCAAGCAGGGACAATCATTCACAGATCCTCACCGCTGGCGCTTGACATGGGCCGCCGCCTCCAGGCCGGCCACGCAACCCTCGCCCACGGCCTTGGCCATCTGCCAGGGCGGGCCGGTGATGTCGCCGGCGGCGAAGACCCCGGGCAGGTTGGTGGCCTGCTTCTTGTCGGTGGCGATGTACTTGAAGGACTCGCTGTCCAAAAGGACCCCCAGGCCGCCGGCCAGCTCCACGGCGCCCTTGGCCCCCAGCTCGATGAAAACCCCGGCCACGGCAAGGCTGGTGCCGTCGTCCAGGTCCAGGGCCTGTACCTGGTCCTGGCCCCGAATGGCCTTGATCTTGCGCCCCTCGTGCAGAACGATGGCGCTCTGTCTCAGCTTCTCGCTTAATACCTCGCCCACGGCCAGCTCCTGGCAGATCAGGTGCACCTGGCTGGCCATGAACAGCATGGTCAAGGCCCCGGAGACGGCGGCGCTGGCCCCGCCCACCACGGCCACGGGCTGGCCCCGGAAAAAGCCGCCGTCGCAGTCCACGCAGTAGCTCACCCCCTTGCCCAGCAGCTCCTTCTCGCCGGGGGCGCCCAGGCGGTTACGCGAGACCCCCATGGCCAGGATCAGGGCCTGGCAGGCGATCTCCTGGCCGCTCTCCAGGCGCACCACAAAGCCGCCACCCGGGGCCGGCTCCAGGGCGATGACGTCCTCCTCGCGGAACTGGGCCCCCGCCTGGGCGGCTTGGTTGCGCCCTTCCCTGAGCATCTCTATGCCCGAAAAGCTGGGGACCAGGCAGCAGTAGTTCTCCACGTGGGCCTTGTACAGGCTGCTCTGCTGGTCCCGGCCCAAGACCAGCACCGAGACCTTGCCGCGCGCGGCGTGGATGGCCGCCTGCAGCCCCGCCGGCCCGGTACCCAGTATTACTATGTCGTAGCCCATCCCGGCCATGGCCGCCCTCCCCCGCTGCTTGATGACGCAACCCTGGCTCAATTCTAAACCGGTCACCGCCCCAACGGCAACGCCCGCGCGCCGCCACCAGCCAACCCGGCAGCCGCTTTATACCAAGTTGCGATCAAACGAGTAGTTTGATCGCAACTTGCTATGCGGGCCATGGATGGCCCGCCGGGCGCGTAAGCCCCCGGGAGACCGGGCAAAACCGCGCTTTTGCCCGGCCGAGCAGCAATCAAAGCCATGGATGGCTTTGATTGCATATTGGTATTAGTTGCCGAGGAAAGAGAAGATATCCACGAAGGGCTGGTACCAGGGAGGCGGGGCGGCGGGCTTGACGGTGATGACGTCCACCAAAAGGTCGGCCACGCCGGGAAAAAAGGACACCCGGCACTCCAGGGCGGTGAGCAGTTGCTCGGAACTGAAGGCCAGGTCGAAGTCGCGGAACTTGCCCGAGACGAACTCCTCGGCCAGCACCTCGCGCTTGGCCAGGATGCGCTGGCCGTTCTCCACGCTGACGTCCAGCTCGGCCACCCGGCCCGGCCCCAGGGGGCGTGCCAGCTTGAGGCGGAAGCGGGCCACGTAGTAGCCGGCCGGCAACACGTCATACTGGCCATAGACCACGGCCCCGGCCTTGGGCGCGTCCTGGCGCGCCAGGGACACCCGTCCGCCGCTGGCCCCGCCCTCCTCGGACACGCTGGCGGGCTCGTGGGTGAAGTCCTCGGCCTCGTAGACAAAGTCGGGCCGGGCCGCGGGCAGGCGGCTGCGCTGCGCCCGCCAGGTGGGCTCCATGTCCGGGGCGGTGTGGAAGGTCAGGCGCACCGGCGAGCGGTCGGACAGGCGCTTGACGTGGATGTCGTACTTGCCGGTGCCCATGTCGTGGGAGTACAGGGGGCTGGCCGCCCAGGCCATCCATTGCTCGTCGGGCGAAAAGACGGCCTGGTAGTTCCAGTCCAGGTTGCGGGTGAGCTTCTCGCGGGGTCCTTGCAGATCGCATAGCCAGATCTCGGTGCCCGGCCCGCCCCGAAAGGTGAGGAAGCGCGAGGCCAGGAAGGCCTGGGAGTCGGCGCGCCAGGAGACGAAGCAGCCGTCTGAGATGTAGCGGGTGTTCGCGGTGCGGCCGTCGGGCTCCAGGTCCACCACGTAGATGCCCCGCTCAGGCCCGCCGGGGGCGTCGTCCTTGTAGAAATAGGCCAGGCGCCGGCCGTCGGGAGAGAGGGTGGCCTCCAGGTGGCCTTCACCCAGGCGGCGGTCCTCAAAGACCACCGGCACCTCCAGGCCGCTGCCCAGGCGGCGCAGGAAGTACTCGTTCTTGTGGCGGCTCCGGGCCACCAGCATCACCTTGCCGTTGGCGGAAAGTCCCTGGAACCACTCCTGGCGCCCGGGCGGCGACAGGCGCCGGGGCGAGGACAAGTCGGGCTCGGCCATCCATATCTGAACCGGCCCCTCCTCGTCGCTCTGGTAGACGAGCCGGCTGCCGCCCAGCACAAAAACGGGGCGGGTGTGGTTGGCGATGCCCGAGGACAGGCGCACCAAGTGGCTGCCGTCGCTGTAGACGCGGAAGAGCCTCCACTTGCCGTCGCGGCGGGAGGAGAAGACTATCTCGCCCTGGGTGACGCCCTTGAGGGAGTCCAGGGCCTCGCGCTCCTCGGCGCTGGGGGCCACGGGCTGGCCCAGGGCCAGGGCCTGGCCGGCCAGGGCCAAACCCAGCAGGACAAACAGGGCCAGCACGGCCCCGCCTCGCTGACAAGCCTTGTCCAAGCGCTCTCCCCTGTACCCATATGCAACCAAAGCCATCCATGGCTCTTGGTTGCTAATCGGCCGGGCAAAAGAGTGACTCCACCCCACAAAGCTGGCGCTTTGTGGGGGCCCCGGGTTTTGCCCGGCCTCCCGGGCGCTAACGCGCCCGGCGGGCCAACCCCCGGGGTCCCCAAGCAAACGCAGTTTGCTTGGGGTGGATACCTGGCCAGCATACCAAGTTGCGATCACACTGTTCGTTTGATCGCAACTTGGTGTAAGTGGTCCGCGCGCCGCTGCCTACCCGCCGGTCCTACTGCCTGACCAGCTCAACCCGCCGGTTCTGGGCCCGGCCCTCCTCGTCGCCGTTGCCGGCCAGGGGCACCTCCTGGCCGAAGCCCCGGGCGCTCAGGCGCCGCTGGTCCACCCCGGCCCGCACCAGGGCCTTGACCACCGCCTGGGCGCGCTGCTCGGATAAGAGCTTGTTGCGCTGGGGGTCGCCCTGGTTGTCGGTGTGGCCGTCCACGCTCAAGCGCAGCTCGGGGTTTTCCTTGAGCAGGGCCACCACCTTCTCGATCACCGGCCTGGCCTCAGGCTTGAGGTCGTGCTTGTTGGTGTCGAAGTTGAGGTACAGGGCCACGCGGCCGTCCTTCTCCAGGGCGTTCATCAGCTCGCCGCTGGTGACCTCCTGGGGCATCTCGCCCACCTCCAGCACGGTCAGGCGGTAGCCCTGGCCATCGTCAATGGGCACCACCCAGACCCAGATTTCCTTGCCGCTCTTGTTGAGCTTGTACACGCCCTGACGGGCGCCCTCGCCGGCCACCCTCTCGTGGACCACCTCTCCACCCAGCTTTTTCGCGGCGTTACTGTAGTTGCGGATGATCTGCAGGCTGCTGGGCCGCGGCGAGCCATCGCTCAGCCAGTATTCCAGATAGGTCTTCTGGCCTTCCAGGGTGACGTTGCCATCCGGACCGGTGGGGAACTCCACGGCGTCGAAGTTATAATCAAAGCTGGTGATGGCGAAGCGGGGCATGCGCGAGAACAGGGGGTGGTCCTTGGCGTTGGTGACATCCTCTGCGGTGGCGGGCAGGGCCAAAAGACCGATCAGCAGGCCGGCCACGGCCCAGGCCATCAGTTTCCCAGGTTTCATGCGCTTTGCTCCCTGCCAGGCGGTATGCCGGCCATAATTCCAGGCCTCCGGCGCCGCCATAAAAAAACGCCAGCCGCTTAAGTGCCCGCGCCCATCCGGTTATGCATTGTGCTGGCGCGATTCTAATCCCGCCGGCCCCGGGGGTCAAGAGGCACGCGAAGCCAGCGGCCCAGGAGGGACCACCGGCCAAAAACCCTTGATTTCAAATTGGTTGTAGCCATGGGCGCCAGAGGTTGGCCGCCGGCCTCAGCGGCCCAGCATGGGCATGACCAGCACCGTGGCTGGTCCGGGCAGGCAGGTCTCCTGGCCGGGGTGGCGCCGCCACAGGGAGCACGGCCCGCAGGTGAAGGAAGGCCAGCGCCGCCGCACCGCCACCTGCAGGCATAGGCCATAGAGGCCGCAGGTCAGGTTGCGGTGCTCGCCCACCTCCTCGAAGGCCAGGGCCTGCCCCAGAAAGGCGGGTCCATGGGGGCGATGGTTGCGGTGACGCATGGGGCCCAAGGCTCCTCCGCAAAATTAGGGCTCCGCCCGTGGGCGGGGGGTGGCCGGGGCCGGACGCCCGCTGGGGACGGCGGCTGGTCTGCGGCCCGAGGGTTGTGCACTGTTTTGAAAAACAATAGCACACCCCAGGCCGCGACGCCAGAGGTGGCGCCACTTGCCATTATTCACGCCTGGCGCTAGTCTTGATGGCTATGGAACTGATCTTCGAAGCACAGGAGGCGGCGGCCTACGAGCAGTGGCTGGAAACCCCGGCCGGGCAGCGTTATCTGCTGGCTTCCCTGGCCCTGGTGGACCACGTCCTGGACTGCCGCCCCGGCTGGCGGGTGCTGGACGTGGGCTGTGGCCTGGGCCTGCACCTTAAGCACCTCATGGAGCGCGGTCTGTTGTGCCAGGGCCTGGAGGCCGGGCCGGTGCTGGCCCGCTTGGCCAGCCAGCGCCTGGGCGACAAGGTGGAGGTGGAGGTGGGCGACGCCCACGACCTGCCCTACGAGGACAACAGCTTCGACGCGGTGATAATGGTCAACACCCTGGAGCTCTTGGAGCGCCGGGCCCAGGCCCTGGCCGAGGCGGCCCGGGTGGCGGCCAGCCGGGTCTGCCTGGTCAGCTTCAACCCCTTCTCGGCCACGCGCCTGGCCTGGCGCCTACCCCACCTGCGCCACCCCCTGTCCAGCGGCCATCCCCTGGCGGTGTGGTCCCTGCGCCGCCTGGTGCGCGAGGTCCTGGGGCCGGTGCCCCTCATCTGGGCCGGGGCCACCCTGTGGCCCAAGGCGCGCGTGGGTCCCTGGCCCCTGGCCGGCCTGGTGGGGGTTTCGGCGGCGGTGACACCCCGCTACATGACCCGGCCCCTGGTGGTGCCGGTGGCCAGCCGCCGGCGCTCGCCCAGGCCGGCCCACAGCCACGGCCGGGTGACCCTGCTGAGCAGGCCAGACAACCAGTGAAACCCCACGGCAATAGCGGGCAGTGGCCGGCTATGGGCCAGGAGCCAACTATCGGCCAGGGTCTGGTCCACGAGCGGCGCCCTCCCCTGGCCTTGGTGGACCAACTGGTGGAGGCCAGCGCCCGCAGCCACGGCCACCTCTGCCCCGGCCAGGTAATAGGCGTGCGCATGTCCATCCTGGGCCTGGGGCGCCTGGGCCACGCCTGCCCCCTGGGCTGGCCGGAGATCAAGGACTTGCTGGGCATCGTGGAGATCGAGCGCTGCCTGGCCGACGCCGTGGCCACGGCCACGGGCCTGCGCTTCGGCCGAGGCTCCTTGAAGCTCATCAACCTAGGGCTCTTGGCCGTCACCTTCCTGGACCTGCCCAGCGGCCGGGCCGTGCGGGTGGTCAGCCGTGACCAGGCCCGCGGCCTGGCCGCCCAGTACGCGCCAGGGGCGGCCACCCCCCAGGCCGCCCAGGTGGCCGCCTACCGGGCGATGCCCGACGACGAACTGTTTGACCTGCAATGGGTGCGGGTCAATCTGCCACCCCAGGAGATGCCCGGCGTCCGGCCGCCCAAGGTGCCCTGCCAGGGCTGCGGAGTGCTGGTGCGCAGCGGTCAGGTGCATAGCCAGGATGGCCGAAGTTTATGCGCGGTCTGCGCTGGCCAGACCTATTTCAGCATGCTGGATCAACCCGCGAGGACCCCATGAGCGATTACGATTGCGGCGATCAGTGCGCCGCGGCCCCGGCCGGGCGCCTGGTTGACCTTCAGGACGCCGTGGGGCTGGTGCTGGCCCACGACATCACCGAGATCGTGCCCGGCACCCACAAGGGCCCGGCCTTCAAGAAGGGCCACGTGGTGGGGCCGGCCGACCTCGAGCACCTGGCCCGCCTGGGCAAGCAGCACCTCTACGTGCTGGAGATGGCCCCCGGCCAGATGCACGAGGACGAGGCCGTGCAGCTCATGGCCAGGGCACTGTGCGGCCCCGGCGTGGCGCCGGCCGGCCCGCCCAGCGAGGGCAAGATCACCCTCATCGCCAGCCGGGACGGCCTGTTTGACCTGGACGTAGGGCAGCTCATGGCCTTCAACCTGGTGGACCAGGTGATGTGTGCCACCATCCACCGCCACACGGTGGTCAAGAAGGGCCAGGCCCTGGCCGGCACCCGGCCCATACCCCTGGTCATCGAGCGCCGCTTGGTGGAACAGGCCTGCCAGGTGGCCGGCCAGGACGGCGGCCTGCTCAGGGTGCTGCCCTTAAGGCCGCTGAAGGCCGGGGTGGTGGTCACGGGCAACGAGGTGGCCAGCGGGCTGATCGAGGACCGCTTCGCGCCCATCGTCACCGGCAAGATCGAGGCCCTGGGCGGCAGCGTGCTGGACGTGCGCTTCTGCCCCGACGACCGCCTGGCCGTGGCCATGGCCATCCAGGGCCTGGTGCGGGCGGGGGCACAGATCATCATCACCACCGCCGGCATGAGCGTGGACCCCGACGACGTCACCCGCCTGGCCATCGCCGACGCCGGAGGCCGCGACCTGCTCTACGGCACCCCGGTGCTGCCCGGGGCCATGTTCCTGGTGGGCATGCTGGACGGACCGGCCGGGGAGCTGCCCATACTGGGGGTGCCGGCCTGCGCCCTGTTCCACCCCGTGACCGTGCTGGACCTGGTCCTGCCCCGGGTGCTGGCCGGCGAGCGCTTCACCCGCCCCAAGATCGCCGCCCTGGCCCACGGCGGCTTTTGCCAGAACTGCGCGGACGGCTGCCGTTTCCCGGTCTGTGGCTTCGGAAGGGGAGCCTGAGTGCTCCCCCCTAGGCTGTTAGGGGTCGAGCCGTGACCGGGGCCGAGGCCGCTGGCTCCCGCCGAGAGGTTGTCCGCCAACTGCCTTGTCGTTGCGAGGAGCCCCTTGGGGCGACGAAGCAATCTCTTTCAATGGTTTATAGAGATTGCTTCGCTACGCTCGCAATGACTTTGTTTTAGTTTCTTGATATCCAGCACTCCATTTCCCCAGCCACCTGGCCCAGCGCCCCGCTGGGAGATGTTGCCAAGCCGGCCCTTATGGACTATGGTAGCCTCCGGCCCCGGCGGGCGGCTGCCGCCCTTGGGGCGTTCGTTCACTCCTTACGGCCCGGATTGACCCATGAGCATCTGGCAAATCCTCATCCTGGCCGTGGTGCAGGGCGCCGCCGAGCTCCTGCCCGTCTCCAGCTCGGCCCACGTTATCGTGGCCTCCAAGCTCATGGGCTTGGACCCCACCAGCCCGGAGATGGTCATGCTGCTGGTGATGCTGCACACCGGCACCATGTTCGCGGTGATCGCCTATTTCTGGCGGGCCTGGCGGCTCAACTACTTCGGCTCGCGCCACGACCTGTGGGAGTTCTGCAAGCAGATCATCATCGCCACCGCCTGCACCGGCGTGCTGGGCCTGGGGCTCAAGTTCCTGATCGAGAAGGTGTTCCTGGGGCACCGCGCCGACGCCGCCGTGGAGCACCTCTTCGGCGAGCTGGGCCTGGTGGCCCTGGCCCTGGCCAGCGTGGGCTGCCTGATAATCCTAGCTGGGATCAAGGCGGGCCGGCGCTCCGGGCGCCTGGGCCTGTTCCCCGGCGATGCCGTGATAATAGGCCTGGTGCAGGGCCTGTGCCTGCCCTTCCGGGGGTTCTCGCGCTCCGGGGCCACCATCAGCACGGCCCTGCTCTTGGGCATCAACAAGGCCCGGGCCGAGGAGTTCAGCTTCGCCCTGGTGGTGGTGCTCACCCCGCCGGTGATCGTGCGCTCGGTGTGGCGGCTTTTAAAGGCCCAGTCAACGGCCCAGCTCTCCGGCGCCGCCCTGTGGGACATGTTCTATCCCAGCCTCTTGGGCATGGTCTTCAGCTTCCTGGCCGGCCTGGTGGCCCTGCGCTGGCTGTCGCGCTGGCTGGAGGGCGGGCGCTGGCAATGGTTCGGCATGTACTGCCTGTTGGCCGCGGCGGCCGTCTACACCCTGCACCGCGCCGGCTTCTGATACCAATTTAGCGTCAATTATAATGCTTTGATTTTGGTAAGACGGGCGGGGATAAACCCCGCCCATTAATACGCATTTCAGATCAGACATATGGTTTTCTCGTCAGGTTTCCTCTGGGTACAGCCCTTACGGTATAGGCGGCCCAAGAAAGCCCAAGCGGTTTCTTTTCGTGTCCCGCTAGAGCCGCCCGGCCATACTGGCTTTGCCGATGCGGGTGCCGGCGCGGGGTGGACTGTCCGCCCTGGCGTGGGCAGGGGCCGCAGGTATCTCGTATTCTTTGCCGGGTTGGATCATAGCAGCCCCCTGCCGGTGCCCTAGGAATGGCCGTGCTAAGAGCGGGACACGGGGCTTGGGCGGCCAGAAAACCAAAGCTCGCCGGCCAGTGGATGCCCGGATCAAGGGACAACAACCCAATACTCTATGATTGGCATTAAATTGGTATCATTCGTCCAGCGAGCCAACCATCTCCGCCGTCCAGGCGGTTGACTTGGCCGAGGCCGGGGGCCATAATCAATCACCCTACACCATGAGGTGATTATATTACGGCCCACGCCGCCCAGGTCCCCGCCCGCGTGCTGTTCCTCTGCTTCCTGCGCCTGGGGCTCACCGCCTTTGGGGGGCCGGCCATGGTGGCCTTTCTGCGCCGGGTGGCGGTGGAACAAAGGGGCTGGCTCAGCCCCCGGGAGTTCCAGGACGGTGTGGCGCTCTGCCAATCCATCCCCGGCGCCACGGTGATGCAACTGGCCGCCTACATCGGGCTCAGGGTGGGCGGCCCCCTGGGTTCCCTGGCCGCCTTCGCGGCCTTCGCCCTGCCCGCCTTCGGCCTGATGCTGGGCCTGTCGGTGCTCTACGCCCAGACCAGGCAGGTGCCGGCGGCGGGGGTGGTGGCCCTGGGACTCAGGGCCATGGTGGTGGCCCTGATGGCGGCCGCGGCCCTTGACTTCACCAAAAAGACCATCAAGGGCTGGCCGGACGGCCTACTGGCGGCCTCGGCCGGGCTGCTCATCCTGGCGGGGGGCAACCCCATCCTGGCCATCGCCGGGGCCTCCCTGGCCGGTCTGGCCCTTTACCGGGGGGGGGCGGCGCCGGAGCCGGACAGCCCACCCCTGGCGGAGGCCCAGGCGGCCTTTCCTGGGGGCGCCCTGCTGGTGCTGGGGGGGCTGGTCCTGGGCTGGGGCGCCCTGCGCCTGCTGGATGAGCGGCTGGCGGACCTGGCCCTGCTCATGGCCAAGGTGGACCTCTTCGCCATGGGCGGCGGCCTGGCCTCGGTGCCCCTGATGTACCACGAGGTGGTGCAGGCGCGCTCCTGGCTGCCCGGGCCGGCCTTTTTGGACGGCATCGCCCTGGGGCAGGTCACGCCGGGTCCCATCGTCATCACCGCCACCTTCATAGGCTACCTGCTGGCGGGTTGGGCCGGGGTGGTGGTGGGCACCGTGGCGGTCTTTTCGCCCTCGCTGGTGATCCTGTGGCTGGTCTATCCCCGCTTCCAGCGCCTGCGGCGCAATCCCTCCTTCCAGCGCCTGCTGCGGGGGTCCTTGGCCTCCTTCGTAGGCCTGCTGGCGGCCATGGCCCTGCGCTTCGCCTGGGCCTTGGACTGGAGCTGGCCCACGGCCCTTTTGTCCCTGGCGGCCCTGACGGCCCTGGTCCTCAAGGTGGACATCCTGTGGGTGGTGACGGCCGGCGCGCTGGTCTCGCTGCTGGCCTCCTGGCTGTGAGCCCCAGGCCCCCCCGGCCCAAAGGGTCCGCCCCCTTGACATTGGGCGCGGGGACATCATCTTTATAGCGACCACAAAGAAGGAGCCCCAGGCATGCGCATACAGATTGACCCCCAGGCCAGCGCCTACATCAAAGAGCAGGGCGGCCAAGTGACGGTGAGCGCCCCCCAGCCGGGGGTGGGCTGAAGGGGCGGACTGCCGGCGCGGGTGGCGCCGGGTGCTCCCCCGGAGGGCGCGGCCAGGGCCTATCAACGCCACCGCCTGGACGGCCTGGAGGTTTTCCTGCCGCCGGGCCTGATGGTCGTCGGCCCGGCCCTGGTCATCCGCCTGGCCGGTTTCTGGCGCTTCCGCCGCCTGGTGGTGGAAGGGGTGGGGGCCCCCCAGTCCTGCGCGCTCTAGGCGCCGGGCATGCCAAAACCTCCTTGCTTGGCCCCAGGGCTGATATAATTATTAAGATTAAACCCGGCGGCCCCGGCCGGGCACCGCAACGTAGCAAAAGGAGCGGCCAGCCATGAACCCCTATTCCCAACAGCCCTACCCCCAGACCTTGGGCGGCGTGGGCGAACTGACCCTGGTCAACGCCTTCATGCGCAAGGTCTACAACTGGATGGCCGGTGGCCTGGCCTTGTCGGCCCTCCTGGCCTGGTACGTGGCCACCAGCCCGGCGGCCCTGGGCGTCTTCTTCAACCTGCGCACGGGCGCGCCCACCATGTGGTTCTGGGCGGCCATCATCGGCGAGTTCGGCCTGGTCATTGCCATCTCGGCCGGCATCCGGCGCATGCAGGTGGGCACCGCCGCGGCCATGTTCGTGGTCTACGCCGCCTTGAACGGCGTGACGCTCAGCATGGTGCTCTTGGCCTATACCGGCGCCTCGGTGATGAAGGCCTTCCTGGTCACCGCCGGCACCTTCGCCATCACCAGCGTGTGGGCCTCCACCACCAAGAAGGACCTCACGGCCTGGGGCTCCTTCTTGTTCATGGGCCTGATCGGCATCGTCATCGCCTCGCTGGTCAACATGTTCTTCCGCTCGCCCATGATGGACTACATCATCAGCATCATCGGCGTGGGCGTCTTCGTGGGGCTGACCGCCTACGACACCCAGCGCCTACGGGTCATGGTCCTGGAGGCGGCCAACGAGGTCACGGTCTCCAAGATGGCCATCTTCGGGGCCTTGCAGCTCTACCTGGACTTCATCAACCTCTTCCTGATGCTCCTGCGCCTCTTCGGCGACCGCAGATAGACGGCCCCGCCCGCATAAGCCTCCCGGCCGGCGCCTGATTGGCGCCGGCCGGAATCGCCATTCTAGACCAGGCCCTGGGTTGACAGGCGCCAACGCCCCGTTAGAATTGTGCATTCCACCCATGGACCCGGCCCGCGGCGTTGTGCAATCAGCCGGTAAGCGGTATGACCAATTTGCTGAACGCTGCTCATTGAGCGATTGACACCGCCTGTTTGTGCAAATACAATGGCTTCTCGTTGTCCTGTTTGGCTTGACCATTTACCGATAAGGAGTCTTCCATGATTGAGGTACGTTTCCATGGCCGCGGTGGTCAGGGGGCGGTGACCTCGGCGGAGTTGATGGCGTTGGCGGCCATCGCCGAGGGCAAGTACGCCCAGGCCTTCCCGAGCTTTGGTCCGGAGCGGCGGGGG